>CABZUW010000006.1 GCA_902529105.1 uncultured Pelagibacteraceae bacterium | reverse complement strand
TTGCTAAATGGACTAATTTCTGTGAATTTTGGATCAAATTGATCTCCTTTACCTAGGTCGACAGCAGTAACCTTGTAGGGAAATTCTATTTCCTCTAACATTATACTTATTTTTTTTCCGTTTGGTGTATCAGACGCAAATAATTCAATCACTTTTTACGCCCAGTCTTTCCTTTATTGTTTTTGATGATGTTGTAAATTCAAATCTATATTTTTCATTAGGTCTAGCTAACTTAAAACAAGCACGAGCAGCAAGCGCACCTTCGTGAAATCCTGATAAGATTAACTTTAACTTTCCAGGATAATTACAAATGTCTCCAATGGCGTAAATTCCTTTTTGATTTGTCTCGAATTTTTCTGTATCAACTTCTACTGTTTTCTTATTTAAATTCAGTCCCCAGTTGGCAATTGGACCAAGTTGCATAATTAATCCAAAAAATCCTAAAACATAATCGGATTTAAGATTTTTTATTTCTTTATTTTCGTGTTCGATATCAATACTTTCCAAAGTACCATTACCTTTAACGGTTTTTAACTGATATTTTGTAAATAATTCGATTTTACCAGATTTTTGAAGCTCATGCACTTTATCTAAAGTTGCCTGTGCACCTCTAAATTCATCTCTTCTATGTATTAAATTTACCTTTGAATTTTTTGATAATTCTACAGCCCAATCAAGAGCGCTATCTCCTCCCCCAAAGATTGAAACAGTTTTACCTTCAAATATTTTTTTATTTTTAATTGAATAAAAAATTGATTTATCTTCAAATTGTTCACACTCCTTTGGTGAAAATCTTCTTGGTTCAAAAGACCCTACTCCACCAGCTATAATTACATTTGGCGTTAAAAAGGTTTTTCCTTTATTAGTTTTAACTTCCCAATTAACCTCATTTTTTTTTAGTTCATCAACTCTTTCACCTAAATGGAAATTAATATTAAAAGGTTTTAATTGATCTAATAAATTTTTTGTCAGTTCTTCTCCAGTGCACTCGGGAATTGCTGGAATATCATATATAGGTTTATCTGGATAAAGCTCAATACACTGACCACCTGCCTTATCAAGGTTATCAACAATCTCACAATCTAATCCTATAATTTTAAGTTGATGAGCTGTGAATAATCCTGTTGGACCTGCTCCAATAATTAATGCATCTGTTTTTATCATTATACTTGTTTCTCTGGCATATTTACAATTAATCCATCTAGTTCTTCAGAGACTGTTATTTGACAACTAAGCCTGCTATTTTTTTTTGGCTCGTAAGCTTGATCTAACATATCTTCTTCGCCATCTAATTTTTTTTCTAGTTTATCAAACCACTCTTCTTTGACATAAACATGGCAAGTTGCACACGACATGCCGCCTCCACAATCCCCATCTATTCCTGGTATATTATTTTGAACAGCACCTTCCATGACAGATAAACCATTGTCTACATTAACCGTATGTGAATTTCCATTATGCTCGACGTAAATGATCTTTGCCATAATTTTTTATATAGGTGCAAAAAAAAATAGGGCAAGTACGAAACTTGCCCTATTCAAAAGTTTAGTTATCTTTTAATTAAGCTCTCTTAGAAGAGTTTGCAACTGCACATGACCAAATGATTAGACCAAAAGCGATCTTGTTCACAAAGTCAGCTAAGTTGTAAATTACGTTCAAAGAGTTTGCATCTATTCCACCTGTTAGATATCCAAATACATATCCAAGTGGGTAGATAGCCCAACCAACAGTAACGATCATTCTCAATGCGCTGAACGCAGTAACAAGAGACTTGTTACCTGATTTAGCCATTGATTTACCTGCTTCACCAGAGAATATTTCATAAAGAATGTAAATCCATCCAGCCATACCGATAATGAAACCAAGCATAGCGTTAATGAATCCTGCTTCTCCTGCATATCCACCTACAAGCATGACGATAGAACCAATTAATATTCTCCAGAATATTCCAGTTGGAACTTTTCTTACTGCTGCAAGAATTAAATAAAACTCAACTAGCTGTAAAGGTACAGTAATTAACCAATCAATATATCTGTAAACAGTTGGAGTATCACCTGTTTCAACCCAAACCGCTCTCATGTACATATAGTGAATGAACGCTATACCAGTTACTAGTCCAGCTACGTTTACCGATTTTCTCCACTGAGTGCTAACATTAGCTTGCTCCATAAAGAAAAACGCAGTGGCTGCTAACATACCCATTGAAATTAACCAAAACGAAATACCTACGAAATCGTCTGTGGCTAAAAAGGCTTCAGCAGCATTAGCACCTGTAGATGCTCCAATTAGAGCTATCGCAGCAAATGCTAACGTTTTTAATGTTTTCATAAAAAACTCCCTCATTAGTTAGTTTTTATTAGTTTAAATTTAAACTACGGGTTTATTCCGCAACAAACCCATAATGGTGGCTAAATAGCAAATTAATTTAGTTTATTGAAGACTTTTTTACCCTTAATAAGTATTGATTTTATTGACTTTTTAAAATTAAATACAACCTGTAACATAAAATCAATATATTTTAGTCGTAGGGAATCAATTTAATATGAATAAGAATTTTCAGGAGATTTACAACAAGTCAATAGAAAACCCAGAGGAATTTTGGAAAAATAATTCAGAGGATATTTTTTGGTTCAAAAAACCTACTAAAATTTTGAATAAATCAAATCATCCTTTTTACAAGTGGTACGAGGATGGTATTACAAATACATGCTATAATGCTTTAGATGTTCACATTGACAAGGGCAATGGTGATAAAACCGCCTTAATCTATGATAGTCCTGTTACCGGAAACAAATCAAAGCATACTTATAAGGAATTAAAAGAAAAAGTATCTAAATTCTCAGGTGCTTTAGTCAATCAAGGAGTCAGCAAAGGTGACAGAGTAATAATTTACATGCCAATGATACCTGAAGCAGTAATAGCAATGCTTGCATGTAGTAGAATAGGAGCAATTCACTCTGTTGTCTTCGGAGGATTTGCTTCAAATGAACTTGCAAGCAGAATAGATGATAGTAAAGCAAAAATTTTAATTACAGCTTCTTGTGGTTTCGAGCCATCTAGAACAGTTGAGTACAAACCTCTCGTTGATGGGGCAATGAAACTAGCGACACATAAAGTAGAAAAAATAATTTTTTTTCAAAGAAAAGGGAATGAGGTTGAGTTAAATCCTCCAATCGAAATAAGCTGGGACGAAGCTTTATCAAATTCTAAAGATGTAGATTGTATAGAGATGAATTCAAACGAATATGCATATATTTTATATACATCTGGCACTACTGGAGTTCCTAAAGGAATAGTGAGAGACATAGGCGGTCATATAGTAGCTCTTAAATGGACGATGAAGAATATTTATAATATAGACGAGGGAGATGTGTGGTGGTCTGCTAGTGACATAGGTTGGATAGTTGGTCATTCTTATATTGTATACGCTCCTTTGTTTAAGGGATGTACAACAGTTCTTTTTGAAGGCAAACCAGTTGGCACACCTGATGCTGGCGCATTTTGGAAAATTATTTCCGAATATAAAGTTAAATCACTTTTTACTGCACCGACAGCTTTCAGGGCTATAAAAAAAGAAGATCCTGAAGGCAAATTCTTTTCAAAATATGATCTTAGATCTTTTGAGAGTTTATTTTTAGCTGGGGAGAGAGCGGATCCAGATACCATCAAATGGGCGGAGGGATTATTAAAAGTTCCTGTAATTGATCACTGGTGGCAAACAGAAACAAGTTGGGCCATTAGTTCTAACTGCACAGGTATTGAAATGATGAAAACTAAATATGGTTCAGCTTGCAAGGCTGTACCTGGTTATGATGTGAAAATTATAAAACCAGATCAATCTATTGCAAAACCGAATGAGATGGGTGACATTGTTGTAAAGTTACCTCTGCCTCCAGGAACGTTTCCAACTTTATGGAATGCTGATGAAAGATATAAAAATACTTACATGTCCAATTATGATGGATATTATCAAACATATGATGCAGGACATATAGATGAAGATGGTTACATATGGATAATGTCAAGAACAGATGATATTATTAATGTAGCTGGTCATAGATTATCAACTGGTGCAATTGAAGAAGTATTATCTGAGCATCAGTCTGTAGCTGAATGTGCTGTAATAGGAATTGCAGATAAGCTTAAAGGTCAACTACCTATTGGTTTAATAGCTTTAAAAGCTGGAGTAGATAAAGATAATGAAACAATATCCAAAGAATGTATTCAAATGGTTAGAGATAAAGTTGGACCTGTTGCAGCGTTTAAAACAGCAATTGTAGTTAAAAGACTTCCAAAAACTAGATCAGGAAAAGTTTTGAGGGGAACGGTAAGAAAGATTGCTGATAAAGAAGAGTATAAAATGCCAGCAACTATAGATGATCCAGCAATATTAGATGAAATAAAAAATGATTTAATAACCCACAAAATTATTAAGTAATGATAAAAACTTATTTATTTCTAGCAGGCGCAATAATTTGTGAGGTTTGTGGCACAATGCTGTTACCGGTTTGTCAAAACTTCACTAAACCAATACCAACTTTTTTTCTAGCAGTATTTTATTTATCTGCTTTTTACCTCTTAACTTTTGTAGTAAACAAGTTGCCAATCGCTATTGTTTATGGTGTATGGAGTGGTCTAGGAATTTTTACTATAGCAATCTTGGGATACATTTTTTTTAAGCAAACTTTAAGTTGGCAAGCTATTTTAGGACTATTTTTGATTATAGTTGGTGTCGTTTTAGTAAATTCTTTTTCTTCTAAAGCTATTTAAAACCTAAAGGTTTGCCAGTTGGTTCACCAATTATTTTACCATCTTGCATTTTTATTTCTCCAGCAATGATTGTATAAATTGGTGTACCTTTAAATTTATATCCATCAAATGGAGACCATCCACATTTACTTTCGATATTTTCGTTTTTAATTTCTATTTCTTTATTTAAATCCACTATGGTAAAGTCTGCATCAAAATCCTTTTTTATATAACCTTTATTTTTAATACCAAAAATCTTAACTGGGTTCTCACATAAGAATTTAACAATTTGATTTAACTTGATTTTTCCATCATTCATATGGTTTAGCATGACAGGTAATATTGTTTGCACACCTGGCATTCCCGAGGGAGAGTCTGGGTATTGTTTCTCCTTGTTAATTTTTAAGTGTGGAGCATGATCCGAACCTATTGTATCATTGTAATCATTTCTTACAGCATACCACAATCTGTCATAATGTGATTTATCGCGAATAGGTGGGTTCATTTGAGCATAAGATCCTAATTTATCATAGCAGTCAGGAGCATACATAGTTAGATGTTGAGGTGTAATTTCAAAAGTAATATTTCCTTTATTTTGTGAAAGAAAGTCCACCTCATCTTTTGTTGTAACATGAAGAATGTGTGCTTTTTTATTTAATCTTTTTGCAATTTTTACAATTTTTCTAGTTGATGATATTGCCACTTCCTCGTTTCGCCAGACTGGGTGAGTTTTTACATCACCCTTTTGGATTAATTTTTTTCTTAATTTGAGTATTTCCTCATCTTCTGAGTGTACAGCAACCACTTTTGAAGCGTACTTAAAAACCTTTTCTATATCCTCCTCTTTATCAACTAACAAATTACCAGTAGAAGAACCGGCAAATAATTTAATTCCACAACATCCTTCTAAATTTTTCAATTTTTCTAAAATTTCATAATTTTCGGCAGTTGCACCAAAATAGAAAGCATGGTTACAATACATTCTCCTTCCAATATTTATCTTTTTTTTAAATTCCTCAAAATTCGTTGTGGGTGGGTTTGTATTAGGCATTTCAAAAACGCTAGTGATACCACCGACAATAGCTGCTCTACTACCTGAATGTAAATCCTCTGCATCGACAGATCCTGGTTCTCTAAAATGAACTTGAGTATCCATTAAACCAGGAAAGACTATTTTTCCATCAGCATTTATTGTATTACTTGATTGTTCTTTTGTTAAATCCCCTATATGTGTAATTTTACCATTTTGGACGCCAATATCATGTTTGGACAGATTTCCATCAATAAAACACGTGCCATTTTTTACTATGAGATCTAACATTTAGTAAAAAAGTAATTATATTATATTCATTAAACAATCAATTATGAAAATAAATGAAGTATTTATATTAGAAGAAAGAGGTGTCCTATATATTAATGGAGAAGATAAAGATACTTTTTTACAAAATCTGATTTCAAATGATATTAAAAAGGTTAGCGAGACAAATAGTTGCTTTGCTTCCCTTTTAACACCTCAAGGAAAATATTTATTTGAATTTATAATTACAAAACATAAAAAAGGATATTTTCTTGAATGTGAGAAAAAAGTAATAGATGAGTTATTCATAAAACTCAATTCATATAAGTTTAGATCAAAAGTAGAAATTTTAAATTTAAGCAATGAATTCGTAGTTGCTGTTTTAAGTAGAGAAAAATTTTTAACTTTAGAAAATAGTAAGGATGTACTTGGGTACACAACTAAATTTAGGGAAGATCCAATTTATTTAGATCCAAGACACAAAGATTTAGGCGCAAGGTTAATTACAAATTTAGAAAAATTACATTTATCTTTAAAATTATTAGAACTTAAGTCTTCAAATTTAGATGAATACTATTCTGTCAGTAATAAACTTGGAATTCCACAAATTAATACAGATAAATTAAAAAATAATTTATTTGGAATTGAATGTAATTTAAATGAGCTAAATGGTATTGATTTTAAAAAAGGTTGTTATGTTGGTCAAGAAAATACCGCAAGAATAAAATTAAAAGATAAGCTGTCTAAAAGACTTTTTCCTGTTGAGGTAATTGAGGGTGATTTAAGTAAGGATAATATTATTCATCATGAAAATACAGAATTAGGCAAGGTCTTAATAAATAATAAATTTCCTTTCGCAATTGTAAAATTTAAAGACAAGAATTTCAAATTTGAAAAAATATTTAAATGTGGAAGTGCCTCAGTCAAAATTAAAAAACCTTATTGGTTTAAATTTGACTAGTTTATAAATTTATTAAGGTCAGGTTTAAAATAACTTGGACCTTTCATAACTTTTCCATGCTCATTATAAATTGGCTTTCCATCGTCGCCGAGTTTGCTCATATTCGAATTTTGTACTTCTTCAAAACATTTATCAAGGTTAATTCCGAAAGCATGACCAGCACCATATGTTACATATAATATATCAGTTAACGCATCAGCTACTTCCTTTATATTGTTCTCTTTAATTGCTAGTTTCAATTCATCTAATTCTTCCTCAATTAAACTTATTCTCAACTTATTAATTTTTTCAGTTGATAACTCAGATTTGGTTTTTAACTCTTGACCAAAAGTTTTCATGAAAATACCAACCTTTTCAAAGTTTGTCATAATCCTTCCTTAGTTTAGTGTTACCTATGCTATTAATTTAATTACATTTATTGTATAAAATTAAAATATAATATTTGATTCAAATTGTGAAAAAAAGAGAAGAAAAAGATAGTATTGGTTCGATTTATGTCCCTGGGGATAAGTATTGGGGGGCATCCACAGAAAGATCTAAAAAATATTTCGATATTGGGGAAATTAAAGTTAGACCTGTATTAATTAAATCTATCGCATTGATAAAAAAATCAGCAGCAATAGTTCACAAAAGAGATGGTTTAATTGATGGAAAAATAGCTAATGCTATTATAAAAGCCTCTCAAGATATCATTTCTGGTAAGTTAGAAGATAACTTTCCTCTAAAAGTTTGGCAGACAGGTTCCGGCACTCAAACGAATATGAATGTTAATGAGGTAATTTCAAATAGAGCTATCGAAATAATGGGTGGTAAAAAAGGTACAAAAAAACCTGTGCATCCAAATGATCATGTTAATAAATCTCAGTCAACAAATGATGTATTTCCCTCAGCAATACATATTGCAGTGGCAATGGAGACAAGAAATAAACTGTTACCATCATTGCTTTTATTAAGTAAAGAACTAAAAAGAAAAGTTTCTAAATTTAAGAATATTGTAAAGATTGGAAGAACTCATCTCCAAGATGCAACTCCTCTTACTTTAGGTCAAGAATTTTCAGGATATAACAATCAAGTAGAGGAAGGCATCTCAAGAATTAAAAATTCTTTAGAAGAAATATACTTCTTAGCTCAAGGTGGAACAGCTGTTGGAACTGGAATTAATACCAAAAAAAATTTTGATAAAAAAATAATTAAAGAAATTAAAAAACATTCAAAAATTAATTTTAAACCTGCTAAGAACAAGTTTTCGGCATTGGCAACACATGATGCTATAGTTAATTTTTCAGGAGTTCTTAATACTTTAGCCGTATCTTTAACAAAAATTGCGAATGATATAAGATTTTTAGGATCAGGGCCAAGAGCAGGATATGGGGAATTGATTTTACCATCTAACGAACCTGGATCTTCAATAATGCCAGGAAAAGTTAATCCAACTCAATCAGAAGCTATAACGATGGTTTGTGCAAAGGTTATGGGTAATCACAGTGGTATAACAATTGCTGGTTCTAGCGGACATTTTGAATTAAATGTATTCAAACCTCTCATTGCTGAGAATATATTACAATCAATTGATCTTTTAAGCGATAGTATTAAAAATTTTACAAAATATTGCGTAAGAGGAATTAAAGCCGATGAAACTAAAATAAAAGAATATTTAGACAATTCTTTAATGATGGTGACTGCTTTGGCGCCTTATATAGGTTATGATAATGCAGCTACAATTGCAAAAAAGGCATTAAAGAATAACTCCAAATTAAAAGATGAAGCAATAAAATCAGGATTAATTTCAGAAAAAGAATATAATAATATTGTTGACCCAAAAAAATTAATTAAACCTAATTTTTAAGGACAAATTCTTCTTTTATAATTTTTCTAAATTTTTGAAAATTGTCAAAAGTTTTTCTATCTAATAAATTGAAATTTTTTAACTTAAAATCGAACTCAGAGGGTTTATTGAAACTAAATTCAGAAATAGAATATATATTTTTATCTATATTTTTTTCAAAAATTAAAAAAATTTTTTCTACTTTTTTTCTATTTTTAATCGGGATTGAAAATCTTCTAAATAATTCTTCCTGATTTGATACATTAAGTTCAATTAGAGATGTAAAAAAAATTTCACCTTTTTGCTCAAAGAAAAAGCTTTTTAACATTTTAATATTACCAATATTTCTAATGTTTAAACTATTATTTAAAATATTTATTTTGGTATCTGACATTTCAAATTCGATATATCCAGATTTAAAATACGCATTTTTGATATCCTCGAAATTAAGCCTAATAGTGCCATTTAAATTTTTGTGAATATTTTCTTTATTAAAATAATAATTATATAAAATACTATTTATTATTGAATTAATATTTTGTTCATAAATACCTACATCAAGGTCTAGTGAAAAAGGTTTTAGTTCAATTACACCACCAATTGAAGCTATTTCATTAGTAGTTTTTTTAGGGATAAACTTTATTAATTTGTCGTTATAAAAATAATCAGTATCGATTTTATAATTTAAAAATGTGGTCCTTAAGCTACCAATTTTCTTATTTTTGGCAGAAGTATTTAATTTATTTTCAAAATTCAAATTTGGCTTTTTGAATTTTAATTCAAAATTTGTAAGATGTTTATTATTTAAGTCCATACCCCAATTAAAATTGAAATTTGTATCAAATAAATTCCCCAAAATTTTCAGTTTTTTTTGATTTGATTTTTTATTAGAAAAATAAGATAAATCTTTTAATACTGCTATAGTTGAAACTTGATTTTTGTAGTTAGTGTAAAAAAATTTTGATTTTTTTATTATAACTTCTTTATTTTGATTTTGCATTAAATGATTTATAAAAAGATGAAAAGTTTCATTATTGAAATTAAAATTTACATCTTTCAAAATAATCTTGTCTACAGTCAAATCGTTTTTTTTATATAAATTAAAAAATGGCACATATATTTTTGAATTTTCTGGAGAAGCAATAATAGAGTCCCTTTTTTTGTCTAAACTAAGATCAAACTTTTCTATAACTAAATGAGGTGATGGAACAAATCTATATTTTATCTTTGAGATTTTTGAAAGTATTATACCGAAATCCGATTCGACTTGTGTTTCTATTTTTTTAATAAATTTTGAGTAATCAAATAAGGATGGTATTGATAAAATAATCAAAAATGAAAAGAAAACACTGAAAAAAATTATAAAAATCAGCTGAAACGAACTGAATTTGTGGAAAATTTTTCTCATATAATTTTAAGACTTATACTATAAAAAATATATTAATATGAAAAATAAAGAATATCTAAATGGTCTTAATAACGAGCAAAGGGAAGCTGTTTCATATTTAGATGGACCTTTATTGATTGTAGCTGGTGCAGGATCCGGAAAGACAAAAGTTCTTACATCTAAAATTGCACATATAATAGAGGAAAAAAAAGCATTTCCCAATCAAATTCTAGCTGTAACCTTTACCAATAAAGCTGCAAAAGAAATGCAAAATAGAGTATCCGAAATATTAAATAAAAATTCCTCGGGCTTGTCCTGGCTTGGAACTTTCCATTCAATAAGTGCAAAACTTTTAAGAAAACATGCTAAAGCAATTGGATTGAATTATAATTTTACAATATTAGATGCGGATGATCAAACAAGGTTAATTAAGAATATTTGCAAATCTGAGAGCATAGATGTTAAAAAAATTTCTCCAAATTATATTATATCAGTAATTAATAAGTGGAAAAACAAAGGTTGGTATCCTTTAGATGTAGAGATTAAAAAATCCGAATTCTTAGAAAAACAATTTTTAAATGTATATAAAATATATCAACAAAAATTACTTGATTTAAATGCGTGTGATTTTGGAGATTTAATTTTACATTGTGTTAAAATTTTTGAAAATAACGAAGATATATGTAAAATTTATTCTAACAATTTTAAGTATATTTTAGTTGATGAATATCAAGATACTAATGTAATTCAAAGTAAATGGTTAAACTATTTAAGCTCGCATCATAAAAACTTATGTTGTGTTGGTGATGATGATCAATCAATTTACAGTTGGAGAGGTGCAGAAATTAAGAATTTTTTAGAATTTGATAAATATTACGAAAATACTAAAATAATTAGATTAGAAAAAAATTATAGATCAACCCAAAATATTTTAAATACAGCATCTTTTTTAATTGAAAATAATAGAAATCGTGTTGGAAAAAAGATCTATACCGATGGAGAAAAAGGTGATCTGATAAACTTAAGTTGTTATAAAAGTGGAAAAGATGAGGCAATAAATGTCGGAGATAAAATAGAGAGTCTAAAAAATGAATTTGGATATAATAATATGGCCATATTGGTTAGAGCTATATTTCAGACTCGTGAGTTCGAAGAAAGATTTCTAAAAATAGGTATACCTTATAGAATTATTGGAGGTATAAAATTTTATGAGAGAGCAGAAATAAAAGATTGTCTAAGCTATTTACGAATTGTAAATCAGCATAAAGATGACCTTGCGTTTGAAAGGATTGTAAATGTCCCAAAAAGGTCAATTGGTGATACCACTATAAATACAATCAGTAATTTCGCAAAATCAAATAGAATTTCTCTTATAGAGTCATCAAAAAAATTACTAGAATTAAATAAAATAAAGCCCAAAACTAAAATTGGATTATCATCAATAATAAAGTTAATAGAAAAATGGTCAAAAGACCATTTAAACGGATCAAACCATGTGAAGTTATTACAAACAATTATGGACGAGTCTGGATATAGCTCAATGTTAAAAAATAAAAAAGATTTAGAAAACGAAAATAGGGTCGAGAATATTAAAGAATTAATAAATGCTATGAAGGAGTTTGACAATCTTGATAGCTTTTTAGAGCATGTGTCTTTAGCTACATCTATTGACCAAGATTGGGAAGGCCAGAAAGTTAATTTAATGACAATGCATGCTTCGAAAGGACTTGAGTTTGATGTGGTGTTTTTACCAGGATGGGAGGAAGGCTTGTTTCCACATCAAAAATCAATTGAGGAAAAAGGAGATAAAGGTTTAGAGGAAGAAAGAAGATTGGCTTACGTTGGGATTACACGGGCAAAAAAATTAGTTAACGTCTCATTCTCAATGAATAGATTTTATCAGGGCGATTGGATGGATAGTATGGCCTCTAGATTTGTTGAGGAACTTCCAGAAGAAAATATTGAAAAAAACATACAAAACGAAAATGAAGTTGCAGATTTTGAATTTAATCAAGACGTTGAATTTGAAAGCGAAATTAAGAGCCCTGGATGGCTAAGATATCAAAAAAGACTGAAATAAAATGCACATCAAAATCGTAAAAAGGTTAATAAATTTTTATGATATTGATGGTTATATAATTCCTAAAAATGATGAATATTTTTCAGAGTATTCTAATCCTAATAGACTGCAAGCTGTAACAGGCTTTACTGGATCAGCTGGTCTTGCAATAATTTTAAAAAATAAGAATTATTTATTCGTAGATGGTAGATATACTCTACAAGCACAAAGGCAAAGCGGATCAAATTTTAACATTTTTGAGGTACCAAAATACAATCCAAAATTTGTATTAAAAAACTCTGCAAAATTTTTAAAACTTGGATTTGATCCGAGTTTATTTACTAGCAATTTTTTAAGAAAAAACTTTTCTGAACACTGTTCTTTAATTCCAATTAAAGAAAATTTTACGAGTGTATTCACTATTGAACATAACAGAGGATCAAAAAATATTTTTTTTGCTTTAAACGAAAAAATAACAGGAGAAAGATGGCAATCTAAAGTTAGTAGATTAATTAAGTATTTAAAAAAAAGAAAAATTAATAATCTATTTATAAGTGCTCCTGAGAATGTTGCTTGGTTATTAAATATTAGAGGTTATGATAATCCAAATAGTCCAATTCCAAACTGTAAATTAATTTTGCAAAATACAGGTAAAATTTATTTAATTGCAGATGTAAAAAAGTTAAAGAAAATTAAAAAAATCAAAATATATAAAAAATTAAAATTCGTAAAAAAAGAACATTTTTACAAATCACTTTTAAAATTAGATGGAGAAAAATTTCAAATAGATGAGACGACATGCTCTGTTTTAGAGGAAAAATTAATTAAAAATAATTTCAAAGTTACAAAGACGCTGGATCCTATATATAAATTAAAATCCATAAAAAATTCAGTAGAGATAAATAATACCAAAAATATTCATATTGATGATGGAGTTGCGACCACTAAATTTTTATACTGGATTAAATATAAAAATAAAAAAAAAATAACTGAGATAGAGGCAGAAAAAAAATTAGAAAAATTTAGAAAAAAAAGTAGTAAATATTTATATCCAAGCTTTGAAACAATATCAGCAAGTGGCTCTAATGGATCAATTATACATTATAAGGCTACAAAAAATTCTAATAAAATTTTAAATTTCAAAGATTTATATTTATGTGACTCAGGTGGGCAATATAAGTATGGCACAACAGATATTACAAGAACAATTTGTTTTAGTAATCAAAGTCGCAAAATAAAAGAAAACTTTACTAGAGTTTTAAAAGGACATATTGCTGTTGCAAAAGCAAATTTAAATAAATTAAAACAAGGAAATGAAATTGATAAATTGGCTAGATATTCATTAAAAATAAAAAAATTAGATTATTCACATGGAACTGGTCATGGCGTAGGTTACTTCTTAAATGTTCACGAGGGTCCTCAAGCCATATCTAAGTTTAATACTGTGAAGTTGGAAGATGGAATGATTTTAAGTAATGAACCTGGTTATTATAAAAAAAACAAATATGGAATAAGAATTGAAAATCTTATTTATGTTAGGAAAAATAAAAAAAAATTACAGTTTGAAAATTTAACTCTAGCACCTATAGATAAGGATTTAATTGATTTTAAGTTGCTCTCTATTGAAGAGAAGCAATATTTAATCGATTATCATAAAGAAGTTTATTCGAAATTAAAAAATTATCTTAATTTTGAAGAAAAAATCTGGTTAAAAAATTTATTTTAACAACCGATTAAACTCATTTTGATCTAAAACTTTTATTTTTAATTCTTTTGCTTTAATAAGTTTGTTTTTGGTAGGATTATCTCCTATTATTAAATAATCTAATTTACTATTTACTGAACTTAAAATTTTGCCTGCATTCTGCTCAATAATTGATTTAATCTCCGCTCTGCTTATGCCCTCTAACTTTCCTGTTATTAAAAATGATTTATTTTTAAGTTTACCATTTTTATTTTTTATTAAATTTTTGATTTTCATAACTTTTGCAAGTTTACTTATGATCTCTAAATTAACTTTATTTGAAAAAAAACTCCTCAAAGATTTTATTTGTGTATCCCCTATTCCGTCTGTATTTAAAAAAATATCAAAATCATATGTTTGATCTATTTTTAATAAGTTATCTATATTTTTAATTGTATTTGAGATTAATTTTGCAGACTCTTGTCCAATATGTCTAATACCTAAAGAATATATTAATTTATCGATTGTTGTATTTTTAGACTTTTCAATTGAAAATTTTAAGTTGGATACAGAAAGATCTCCCCATCCTTCCAAATTTTTTATTTTATCGTAGTCTAAATTATAAATGTCAAAAGGTGTTCTAATCATCTTTAAGTCCCAAAAATTTTCAACTACTTTTTTTCCTAAACCATCAATATTTAATGCATCCTTAGATATAAAATGTTTAATTTTTTCGACTGATATTTTATCACATTCGTAACCTTCTGCTGGACATCTTTTAACTGCATCGAACTTTTTTGTAAGAGTATTGAATTCTTTAACAATTTTTCTTCCACAAGATGGACATAGATTTGGAAATATATATTTTTTGGAATTTTTGGGTCTTAAATTTATATCAACAGAAATTACATGTGGAATTACATCTCCTGCTCTTTCGATCTTAACAGTATCTCCAACCCTTATATCTTTTCGATTTATTTCATCCTCATTATGCAAAGATGCGTTTGAGACAACTACTCCTCCGATATTAACAGGCTTTACTTTTGCAACAGGTGTGAGTGCACCGGTTCTGCCGACTTGAATTTCGATTTTTTCAATTATTGTTGTCGAACTTTTCGCTGAAAATTTATGTGCTATAGCCCATCTTGGAGCATTAGCAACATTTCCAAGTCTAGATTGTAGTTTTAGATCATTTACTTTATAAACTAATCCATCCGTATCATACTCTATATCGAAGCGTTTTTTTTCGAAATTTTCATGATTTTTAGTAAGCTCTTGGACTCCAGTAATTACTTTATTTAATTGACTAGTTTTAAATCCCCACTTCGATAATGCAAAAATAAAATCTGACTGTTTTTTAAAAAAATTATTGTCAAAATATCCAAAGCTATAAGCAATAAATCTAAGTGGAATTTTTTTTGTTTGACCTGGATCCTTTTGTCTTAAAGATCCAGAAGCAGCATTTCTTGCGTTAGCAAATTTATCTTTTAATTTTTCAAAGTCTTTATTTGTTATAAATACTTCGCCTCTTATGTCTATGTCATCAGGAAATTCCTTATGTTTTATTTTCTGAGGTATATCGTTAATGGTTTTAAGATTTTCAGTTATAAGTTCTCCTATTTCTCCATCACCTCTAGACAAACCGGATAATAATTTTCCATTTTTGTAAGTTAAAGATGCAGATATGCCATCTATTTTGGGCTCAACACTGTATTCGAATGACTTATTTTTATCTACGTTTAAATAATTGCAAATTTTTTTCTCAAAGTTAATTAAATCTTCTTCATCAAATGCATTTGACAAAGATAACATTTTTTCTCTATGTGCAGACTTTTTAAAATTTCTAGATGGTTTAAAACCTACAGTTTTTGAAGGAGAGTTACTGTTACTTAAAAAATCATACTGTTTCTCTAATTTTATAACTTCTTGTTTTAAATTATCATAATCTTTATCAGAAATTTTTGGATTACTCTTATCATAATATAAAAGATTATGTTTTTGTAATAACTTAATTTTTTTTTGATATAGACCCTTAATTTTCTTTTCACTCATACTTTAATTAATAAGCGATCTTAGTCTTTGAATTATTGTTTTTTTATTCTTAGCGGTTTCAATTTTTGGTTTTTCATAATTTTTATTAAAAATTTTATATGATTTTTCATACCATTCTCCAGATTGATAATTATAACCTAATAAATTAGCGTATTTTTTTGACTCATCGATCAATCCAACCTTGTAATGTATTTCAACAAGTCTATGTATGGCCTCCTCTACATAAATTGTGTCATCATAATTTTCTAATATTGTTTTGTACCTATTGATTGCAGGTATCCATTTTTCTTTTTCTATATAGTATCTCCCTAAATACATTTCTTTAGCAGCTAAGATTTCTTTAATCAAGTCTAACTTAAACTCTGCATCAGCAGCATACTCACTACTCGGATATTCATTAATAATAATTTGAAAATATTTTTTTGAATTTATAATTGGTTCGAGATCTTTCTTTTCATCTACTATTTGTTCGTAGTATGCTAGACCAAGTAGATAGTAAGCATAATTTTGTCTATTATGTTCAGGATAAGTTTTTAAAAATCGTTCTAATTCAAATATTGTATCAAAATATCTTTCATAAACGTAATATGAGTAGGCTGTCATTAATGCTGATCGAGGTGCCCAAATTGATTGAGGATATAGGATTTCAGCTTCACCAAATTTTTTAACTGCTAACATATAATCTTTATTATCTAAAGCTGTTAAACCTTCATTGTAAGCTTTTATCATTTGACTATCTATGTTCGTGTCCTCTAAAGGCTTGACCTCTACTTTTTTTTGTCCACACCCTGAGATTATTAGATATGTAAAAAAGATAAAAAAAATGAAAATTTTCTTCATAATATAATATTTTGGAATTTATATTTAAAAATACTAAATTAAGCTATAGATTTTAATTGATATTTTTCGATTAATGAATGAGGTAAATTTTTACCTTTTAGTTCAAACACCGAATAATTTTTCTTATCACTGAATAATTTTACCAATAGCTGATGAGTTAAGCTATGACCGCCTTGAGAGCAAGTTATAGATCCTACAATTTTGTAGCCTGAGAGGTATATATCGCCTATGCAATCCAGAATTTTATGATTTACAAATTCTTTATTATTTCTTAATCCCTCTTTATTTAATAATTTAAATTTATCTACAACTAACGCATTATCTAAACTTCCGCCTTTAGCTAGACCAAGTCTTTTTAAATTATCAATATCCTCATATTTACAAAATGTTCTTGAGTTATAGATATCCTCTAAATTATCATTATATACACTGATCTTGTTTCTTTGACTTCCTATCATTGTATTTGGATATTTAATCTCAAAATCTATATCTAGATTAATATTTGATACACCAACCCTAATAAACTTATCATTATTTTTAATTTCGACTGTTTTATTAATTTTAATAACTTTTATCGGTGAGTTAGAATTTTTTATACCGGCCTTTTTAATGATACTTATCCAGTCTTTAGAAGAACCATCTAAAATTGGCACCTCTTGACTATCTAATTCAATTAAAACATTATCTATTCCTAAAATATATAAAGCAGCCATTAAATGCTCAATTGTAGAAACTTTTACTCCAGAATGATTAGTTATAGTTGTGCACAGATTTGTGTCACAAACGTTATTAAATAAAGGAGATACTATTTTCTCATCATTTACAATGTCTAATCTCTTAAAATTAATTCCCTCATTTGGATTTGCAGGTAAAATATTTAAATTTACATTTTTACCTGAATGTAAACCAATACCTGAAATAGTTACTTTTGAATTAACTGTTTTTTGATTTAAAATGGACACAATGAACTATACAAATCTCAATTAAAATTAAAAAAACAAGAAATGTTACAGTAAAATACAATTATCTGCTGAAATAATAGAAAAGTTTTTCAAAAAAACCCTGTTTTTTGTAAGTTTTTGGTACTATTAAAATTTCATCTGATTTTTCAGAGGTAAGAAACAAATAGCCCGCTCCACATATTAAGTCGGTATTTTCCTCAAAAAAGGTCATATCATTAAAAAATTTATATTCATCTTTAAGATATATCGAATTCTTATCTAAAATTTTAGAGCCATCACCAGTAAAAATTAATATCGAACTAGAGTTTTTCAAATAATTTAAATTATTAAAGTTTTTAAAACTCAGGTCAATTATTTCTTCAACTCTTGCATGAATTATTGCTAACAAAACATTTTTTGTTTGTTCATTATTGATAAATGTAGAATTAGACTGTTTAAGAGATTTTTTGATATTTTCGGATTTTTTAAAATCGTATTTTAACACTTTAGAAATATCACTTGTAATGTGCGCACTTCCTATGGAAATATTGTTTAAATAAGTTAATTTTTTTTCATCATAAACAACTAATGATGTTTTAAATTCACCAATGTCTAGAAATACTTTAAATTTGAAATTCTCTATATTTTTGTTGTAATTATGCGTCTTTATATAACTTGAGCAATGAAACTGATTTATCATTATATGATAATTTTTAAATATATTTCTTAAATTCGAAATTGCATCTTTTGGAGCTAAAATAAATTTTATATCTAAGATAATTTCGTTGTAAATCTTGTCATCCTCTACATATTCATCATAATTTATTCCATCTAGATAAATTTTATTTAATAACAAGTGCAATGTTTTGAAATTTGGATAGTTATTGTCAATTAATGTTCTCGCTTCAGCTAAAAATTTATTTATTTGATCTTTCTGAATATTTATTTTTCCAATTTTTTTTTTTAAACAAATATCTAGTGAAAATATTTTAGAATGGTCAAACATAACATTGATATTTTTTATATGTCTATCTGTTTCTTTTTCAGCATTTAATATTAAATTATTAATATTTTGATTTTCAATTATTTTATAATTTAAATTAATTTTCTCGCAGCTAATATTTTCATTTATTAAAAATTTATT
The DNA here is from genome assembly GCA_902529105.1 of uncultured Pelagibacteraceae bacterium. Taxonomy (GTDB): domain Bacteria; phylum Pseudomonadota; class Alphaproteobacteria; order Pelagibacterales; family Pelagibacteraceae; genus Pelagibacter. Next base: position 44,927 of record CABZUW010000006.1, on the reverse strand, counting down.
AAATGGAGGATAATTTTCAAAAATTCCTAATCTTAATTTAGATGATCCATAATCAATTATAGAAAAGATATCTTTCTCACTCATTGCTTATGATTACTTGATTTGCAACCCTTAAATCAATTATAATATTTCCAGTGATTTTCTCTTTTTCGATAAATTTTTTTGCAATGTTAATTGAATTATCTAATTTTGTTAAAGGCAGTTTAATCAAAACGTCGTTTTTAAACTTTACATCCCATCTTCCACTATTAAAATAATAAATATCAGTTATCTCACTTAACATGAAATTATTATTTTCTAATAACAAAAAAACTCTTAATAATTCCGGTGTTTTAAAATTTCCAAAGACCTTTGGAAGATTTTTTTTATTTTCATAATAGTTTTCGCTAATCATTTTTCCATTAGCACCTACATATTGAATTTTGTTTTTGTCGAAAGTTTTCGCAATTAACTTTGTTTCTTTAATATTCAATATTATTTGTGAAGGGTATTTTTTTTTAATTGTATAACTTTCAATAAATGGAAATTCGTTCATATCATTTTGTAAATATTTTTTATTTAATAAGAATAAATTACTCCTTAAATACTTTTCTAATTTATAATTTATATCAAGTGTTAATTTTTCATTAAGTCCATTAATTTTTATTTTCTCAATTAAAAAAAAATTTTTTTTTAATTCATGAATATTTGTATTGTTAAAAGTAGATAGAAAAAAGATTAAGAATATGTAAAAAATAATTTTAATTTTTTTATCGATTGATCGAAGCATCTTTTATAAGAAAATCAATAAGTTTAAAGAAAGTGATATTTTTAAATTTAGCTATTTCAGGCACTAATGACAAAGAGGTCATTCCTGGTTGTGTATTCAGCTCTAGAAGATAAAATTTATTATTATTGAACCTAAAATCAGATCTTGAAACACCTCTACACTTTAATAGCTTATGAGCCTTCAAGGCTATATCATTTACTTTATCATAATTTATTTGAGACAAAGGTGCTGGCATCACATGTTTGGTTTTCGCATTTTTTTGATATTTTGCTTTATAATCATAAAATTTTCTACTTGGTATCAACTCAATTGCACCCAACTTTTTTTTCCCCAGCACTGCTGCCTGTATCTCTCTACCTGGGATATACTTTTCAACTAAAATCTCATTGTAGTCTTTAAGTTTATACAGATTTTTAATAAAATTTTTATTACTACATATATACACTCCAACACTTGAACCTTCGTTTAAAGGTTTAATAACAACGGGAAATTTAAATGAATTATTAATTTTTTTAATAATTTTTTTTTGTATTCGTTTGTGAATACTGGTAACTTTAAAGCTAGGTGGTGTTAATATTTTATTTTTTTTGAAAATTTTTTTAGAAACCTCCTTATCTATAGCTAATGATGATGAATAGACGCCCGAGTGCGTATATTTAATTTTTTCACTTTCGAGAATGGTCTGCACATACCCATCTTCACCGTATGTACCATGTAATGCATTAAAAACTATATCTGGTTTTTCTTTTCTTAATTCATTTATTAGACCTTTAGATGGATCTAATAACTTTACATTATATTTATTTTTAATAGATTTATAAACCTCTTTGCCAGTTTTTATGCTAATCTCTCTTTCTTTTGAATATCCTCCAGCAAGTATTAAGACTTTTTTTTTCATTTAATCTGCGATGACAATTTCTAAATTTAATTTTATTTTGTATTTTTCAAAAACTTTTTTTTTAATAAAAGTAATTAATTTTATCATATCACTGAATTTGGCATCTTTTTTGTTTACTAAAAAATTAAAGTGTTGATGTGAAATTGTTGCATCCCCAAATTCACACTTGGCTGGGACAGAGTTTTTAATTAATTCCCATACCTTTAATTTGCTACTATTTATTGGATTTTTAAATGTACTTCCCCCAGTTTTAACTCTTGATGGTTGGGATATTTTTTTTTTATTTTTTAGTCTTTCAATTTCTTCATATATTAGCTCTTTCTTTTTTTTTTTTCCTTTAAAAGATGCGCTTAAAAAAATCAAATCGTTTTTTAAATCAGTTCCTCTGTAAAAAAAATTTATATTTGAGGACGGGATAGTATAAACTTTTCCCTCAAAATCCATTACTTGAATTGATAAAATAAAATCTTTAAACTCTTTTCCATAACATCCTGAATTCATCCTAACTCCACCTCCAACAGTGCCCGGTATACATGATAAAAATTCTAGACCACCAATTTCATTTTCTGCAAGATAATTTGATAGGTTTTTATCTAGAACATTACTACCTGCAATTACTGTATTATCGTTTAATTTAGAGATGTTATTAAAACGATTTCCTAATTTTACCACAACACCATTATAAACTTCGTCAGTAAATAATGTATTTGATCCAGCGCCTAAAATAAATATTTTTCCTCTTTTATTATATAACTTTAAAAATTCAGATAAATCCTTTAGTGAATCTGGTTTGTAAAAAAGCTTTGATTTACCACCAATATTAAACCAATTTAAATTTTTGATATTATAATCAAAATGTAATGTATTTCTTTTCTTTTCAGAAAAATTTTTTAAATCTTCTAATTTCATTTGAGTTTATGCTCTAATGATCTCATCCAATTGGATATTGATCCAGCTCCCATACCAATAACAATTTTATCTCCAAAAATATTTTGCTTTACATATTTTAATATATCTTTTTCTTCATTAACGATTACTAAATTTACTTTAGAATTCTTTATTATTTCTTTAGCAAAATTTTTATAAGTGAAATTTAATTTTATATTTTCACCAGCCTTGTACACTGGACATAATATTAAGTAATCGGAATTTTTAAAACATTTTGTAAATTCTTTCTTTAAATTATTTAGTCTTGAGACTCTATGAGGCTGAAAAATGCAAACTATTTCTTTTTCCCTATACACTTCTCGTAAACTAGTTAAAACGCAACTAATTTCAGAGGGGTGATGAGCATAATCATCTATAAAGCTTATGTTTCTATAACTAAATAAATTATTAAAACGCCTTTGCACTCCTTGAAAATTTTTTAATCCACTTTTAATCATACTATTCGAAATACCAATTAAATAACACACTGCCGCAGAGGCTGCTGCATTCCTTATGTTATGTAAACCAATAATCGGTAATTGTAATTTTTTTATATAATCTTTCTTTTGACCTGGTAAATTTATAGATAAGTTAAATTGGGAGTAATCTTTATTATTAATTACATTCTCTATTCTAAAAGTAGCACTCCTGTCTAATCCATAAGTCAAAAAATTTTTATTTTTAATTTTATTTGAAATACTTTTTATTGCTGGGTCATCAATACATATGAAGCTTTTGCCAAAAGAAGGCGTCTTATCCAAAAATTTAACAAAACTTCCTTTAAGTTTATCCAAGGATTTATGATAATCTAAATGTTCGGAATCTATGTTGGTTACAATAGAATAAGTTACTGGAATATTCAAAAAACTCCCATCAGACTCATCAGACTCTAAAATACACCAATTACTTTTTCCCAATTTAGCTGAATTACCATACGAATTTAACACACCACCATTAATTACCGTAGGATCGATTTTTGAAAATGAAAAAATTGATGAAATGAGAGAGGTAGTTGTCGTTTTTCCGTGAGATCCCGCAACAACTATATTCTTCATTAATGACACAATATGTCCAAGCATTTCTCCTCTTTTATAGATAGGTAATTTTTTTTTTTTAGCTTTAATTAATTCCGGATTATTCTTCTTGATTGCAGAGGAAATCACTAAAATTGTAGAATTTAAAATATTTTTTTCTCTATGACCTAAAAAAACTTTAATTCTATTATTTTTGAGCCTCTCTATATTTTTGCTAAATGATAAATCACTTCCTTGAATTTTGAAACCAAGACCTTTCATTATTATAGCCAATCCACTCATTCCAATGCCACCAATTCCTACAAAATGTATAGTCTCTTTATTTCCAAGTTTAATTTTCATTGATTAATTTGATTAATTTTTTATTTATATCATCCCACTTATTTTGATAAGAAATATTTTTCAAATTCGAATATTTGTCTTGATAAACTGCACCACTAGATATTATTTTTTTTAAAAGGCTTATTAAATTTAATTTTTCAAAATTCGCTTGATTAATAAGCCAACAACAGTTTTTTTCCTCGTAATATTTTACGTTAAAATACTGATGATTATCTTTTGCAGATGGCAACGGTATTCCTATAAACGGGATACATAATTTTACCAATTCACTTAATGTTGAGGCACCACATCTAGATATCGCTAAATCACATTTTGACATATATTCATAAATATCATTTTTAAATGTAAATAGTGAATTTGGAATATTATTTTTTGCATAAGTTTTTTTTATTTCATCAATTTTACTTTCATCGCTTACCTGCTGATATATATTTATTTTTTTAATTTTATTTAAATCAATTAATATCTCTTGGATAGTTTTATCAAAGTACATTGCCCCTTGGCTCCCTCCAATAACTAAAATTTTAGGCACTTCTGAGATATGTCCATTTTGAATATTTATGTCATATATATCTTTTTTTAAAATTGTTTCTGTTAAAAATATTTTATTTATATATTTATCTGGAAAATTCATAATTTTTTTATTGTAACAAATTATTTTATTAGCAAATTTTAAGAAGTACTTGTTTGATCTCCCTAAAACCATATTGGGCTCAAATAATATGATCGAAATATTTAAAAATTTCGCAGACAAACAAAATGGAAGAGACATATACCCACCTGTACTTATAACTAACTTTATTTTGTTTTTCTTTAAATATAAATATCCTTTTATAATTGAAATAAACATAAGTGCTAATGAAAAAGGTAATTTAAAAATATTTTTTGATATTTGATTTATTTTAATAGTATCAAAACTATATTTATTTTTATTTATAAATTTTTTCCCTCTAATATCTGTTACAATTTTTACGTCGAATTTCTTATTTAAATGATCAAAAATATTTAATGCAGGCATGACGTGTCCACCTGTACCCCCTGTTGTTATTAATATTTTTTTCATTAATATTTAATTTTTCTTTTAGTAAAATTTAAAATAATCCCTGATATAATAGCAGTGCTTATAATTGAAGATCCACCATTACTTAAATATGGCAAGGTCATACCGGTAGTAGGCAATATTCTAATATTAACTCCAACATGAATAAATGTTTGCATTAATATTAATACTACACATCCTAACAGAATTAATTTTATAAGATTGTTATCCTCTTTATCAATTATTTTCATTACCTTAAAAGATAGAAAAAGGTAAATGAGCATAATTAAAATTATAGAAATAGCTCCAAATTCCTCAGAAATTACAGATATTATATAATCAGTATGTGCTTCTGGAACTTTCGTATTTAAGGTGCCTTCTCCTATTCCCTTTCCAAACAAACCTCCATTTATAATTGCCTCTGATGCTTTATCAGATTGATAACTATTTCCCGACGAAGGATTTAAAAATGAAATTAATCTAAGTTTAATATAACTAAACTTTGGTATATAAATTATTAAGTAACTAACAAAACCTCCCAAGATAAAAAAGAATGAAAAAAATAAAAATAAGTTCACCCCTGATATAAAAATTAAAGACAACCAAACTATTATTACTAACATTGACTGACCAATGTCAGGCTGAATCATTAATAGTGAAATTATTGGTAAAATAATTATAAAACTTAAAATAAATCTGACATATAAATTTTTAATATTTTTTAACGAAAGCAAAAATCCAATGGTAGTAATTATAAAAGGTTTTAAAATTTCGATTGGCTGAAACCTTGGTAAGAATCCAAAATTAAGCCACCTTTTAGATCCTTTTACCTCAACTCCAAAAAAAGGAACTAAAATTAGGAAGAATGTACAAATTAGGAATAAAATTAAACTTACATAAATCAATTTATCTCTTTCGATGAATGAAATTAAAAAAAGTAATGATATTCCAACACATATAAATACAAAATGTTTTAAAAAAAAATAATATGAATTTGTACCCAATTTATCAGATGCAATAATAGATGTAGACACAAAAGAAAAAAATAATCCTAAAAGAAATAAGCTTAAAATTAATAATAATATTATTTTATCAATATTTTTCCACCAGTCATAATAAGATTCAAATAATTTATTTTTTAACATTAATTCTTTTTATCAAGTTTAATTTTTTAACTAATTTATTAAAATAAATTCCCCTATCTTCAAAATTTTTAAATTGATCAAAAGAGGCTGCGGCTGGGCTAAAAATAATATTTTGACGTTTTTTTTGTTTCAAGCAATTTATAATTGTTTTTTTTAACGCATCATTTAAATTTTTAAAATTATAAATATTATTTTTATAATTTAATTGTTTAATAAAAAAATATCTGTCTCTTCCATAAATATAATATTTAATATTTTTTTGAAATTTATCTGACAAATTTAATTTATCGCCTTTTTTTGCTAGACCGCCTAATATCCAATGAATATTCTTAAAAGATTTTAAAATATTTAAAGATGATGAAAAACTAGTTGATTTGGAGTCATTTATTATCATAACTTTTTTATTTTGATATATAATTTCCTGTCTAAATGGTAATCCTTTAAAATTATTTATAGTTTTTTTTATGATTTTTTTTTTAATCTTTAATAATTTAGATATATAAATAGCAAAGTTAAAATTTTGAACCATATCATCGCTTATAGTTTTATTTTTATCAATAATTTTATTTTTTAAGCTACTATTGATTTTAATAATCTTAGTTTTAGTTCTTATTTGTTTTGTGTCTTTATTTGAAAAAATATTTTTCTCTATAATTCCAGTGCCACCAGGACTTAAATTTTCGATCAGTTTAAATTTTATTTTCCTGTAATTTGAAAATGTTTTATGTCTATCTAAATGATCTGGAAATATGTTTAAAATTGCCGCAATATCACTTTTAAAATATTTTGAATATTCTATTTGATAAGATGAAATCTCAACAACAAAAACTGTTTTTTTTGTAATTTTTTTTTCATTTAAAATTGGTTTACCTATGTTTCCTACAAGTCTTGCATCATTACCTGCATTTTTTAAAATTTTATGTATTATTTTTGAGGTAGTAGACTTGCCATTAGTTCCTGTTATGCATATTTTTAAATTTTGTATATTTTTAAAATAAAAAATATCTAAATCACTGATAATCTTACTTTTATTTATTAATAGAAATTTTTTTAAATTGCAGACATCTTTGTTAATTCCCGGGCTTAAAACAATAAAATCAAATTTTGTTTTTTTTAATTTAAATTTCGAAATTTTGAATTTTTTTGGTAATTTTTTTAATTTGTCGTCGTATATTTTTACAATATTATTTTTTTTTAAATAATTTAAACATGACTTGCCGCTTCTGCCGAAACCATAAACAAGAATTTTTTTATTTTTAAATTCTAGCATTATCTTAATTTCAAAGTAGCAAGACCTATCATTGCTAATATAATTGAAATTATCCAAAAACGAATTACGACGGTGGATTCATGCCATCCTTTTTTTTCAAAATGATGATGAATAGGTGCCATTTTAAAAATTCTTTTACCAGTTAATTTAAAAGATATAACTTGTACTATTACTGAAAAAGCCTCAAAAACAAATAAACCTCCAGTAATAGCTAAAACTATTTCGTGTTTGGTAATTATTGATACAGCACCCAAAGAACCACCAAGTGCAAGGGATCCCGTGTCACCCATGAATATCTTTGCTGGAGGTGCGTTAAACCATAAAAATCCTAGGCACGCTCCAATTATTGCTCCACAAAATACTGCCACTTCACCTACACCCTCAATATAGGGAATTTGTAAATACTCTGAAAATACAATATTTCCAGTTACGTAACTTATAAATGCAAAGCATGACGCAACTAATATTACCGGCACAGTAGCTAAACCATCTAAACCATCCGTTAGATTTACTGCATTTGAAGAGCCAACAATTACAAACAAATAAAAAGGAACAAAAAACCAACCAAGATTTATGACAACATTTTTAAAGAAAGGAATATACAAATTTTTTAGATCAGTCGGTTCAGCAAGATAAGTTAATATTACTATTCCAAGCAAACCTAAAATAATTTGTAAAATTAATTTTAATTTAGACGACAAACCATGCGCACTTTTGCTTCTAATTTTTTTCAAATCGTCAAATGCTCCTAAAGCTCCGAAAGAAAACACTATAAATATCAAAAACCAGTTGAATGGATTTGATAAATCACCCCACAATAAAATTCCAGAAAATAATCCAAGCAGGATCAATAGTCCTCCCATTGTAGGAGTACCAATTTTTTTTATTATATGTTCCTCAGGTCCATCTTGTCTTATAGGATTGTGTATTTGTTTTTTCGAAAAATAATTAATAAATGGTGTCCCTACAATAAAAACAACTATCATAGACGTAAACATAGAAAGACCAGTTCTAACTGTTAGATATTTAAATACATTGAGAAAGGAAAATGTATCAACAAAACTTATGAGTAAACTATATAACATTTTTAAATACTCTTCAGTTTAGATACAATTGTATTTAAACCTGTAGAATGTGAACCTTTTACCATCAAATAATTATTATTACCTAACTTATTTTGTATAAAATCTAAAATTTCGTTTTTATTTTTAAAAATTTTACCTTTTTTTTGTGTTTGAATTTTGTTTAATGTATGCCTTATATGCTTACCATATACATGAACTTTATCTATATTTGATTTATTTATCACATTAGAGACTTGTACATGAAGCTTTCTAGAAAATTTACCCAGTTCCATCATATCACTAAGTATTAGTATTTTTTTTGATTTTTTTACATTTATATTACTAAACTTTTTAATTGAAAAACTTAATGACAATGGATTAGAATTATAACTTTCATCAATAAGATTTATTATGTTATTTTTAAGTTTTACCTTTGAAATTTTACCTCTGCCCGTGGGTATTTGAAATTTATAAAATATCCTTGGGTTTATTTTTTCTACATTAAAATAAATTGATAAAACTGATATTACTCCTAGAATATTTTCAATGTATGGCACCAAATTACTTTTTATTTGAAATCTGCTAATACGCTTATTCATAATTACATAAATTTTAGAGAACTTTTTTTTGTATTTAATTTTATATAATTGAATATCTGATTTTTTCTTTTTACTATAAGTTATTATTTTTATATTTCTTTTTTTTGCTTTATTAGCGAAATAATTATAAAATCTATCATCTTTATTTAAGACAATTATGCCATCATCTTTCATTTGGTCAATTATCTCACTTTTTGCTTTTGCAATATCATTTATATTTTTAAAATTTTTGATATGCGCATAAGAAATATTAGTTATTACTGCAACATTTGGTCTTACTAATTTAGTTAGGTTTTCTATTTCTCCACGTTTATCCATACCAATCTCAAATACTCCAAATTCATGTTTTTTTTTTATTTGAAACAGAGATAAAGGCACACCGAACTTATTGTTAAAAGATCTTTTTGAATAAGTTGTTTGCCTTAGTTGCGCAAGTGAATTTCCTAGAAGATCTTTGAAACTTGTTTTTCCAGCACTACCCGTAATACCTATTGCCTGAATATTTGATACTTCTCTTATTGTTTTTGAAACTTTTGAAAAAGTTTTAAGGCTATTTTTTACTTTAATTTTTCTTTTATTTTTTTTCGAAAAATTTTTATCTACTATAGATAATACTGCTCCATTTTTAATTGCCGCGTTTGCAAATTTATTTCCGTCAAGTTTTTTTCCCTTAATCCCAAAAAAAATTGAATTTTTAGGAATTTTATTCGAATTAATTGATGCGTTTTGAATATTTGATTTATTTCTAACTTTTGGATTTTTTAGGCTTTCTTTTAAAATATTAGTTTTCCATTCCCTAGAAAGTTTATTATTTTTTAATATAATGTATTTTTTAATTATTGATTTGTCAGAAAATTTAATTTTTTTTTTATATTGTTGATAATTCTCATGACCCTTACCTGCAACTATTAAAACGTCGCCAGATTTGAGTTCAAAAATTGATTTTTTTATAGCATTTTCTCTTGAGGATATTTCAATAAATTTTTTTTTATTTATTTTTACTTTAATTTGATCTCTTATTTTTTTTGGATCTTCGTTTCTAGGGTTGTCATCTGTTAGAATAATTTTATCACAGAATTCATTCGCTATTCTTCCCATAATTGATCTTTTAATTTTATCTCTATCTCCACCACAACCAAAAACTAAAAATATTCTACTAAAAGAAAACTGTTTTCTTATATTTTTAATGCAAGTTCTTAAGGCCTCTGGAGTATGTGAATAATCTAAAATTACTCTCGAATTATTTTTTATTTGTCCAATCATCTCAAATCTTCCATTAACAGATTTAATTTTTTTGATTTTATCGACAATTTTTTTAACTGGAATTAATTTACTCGCAGCTATTATTGCCATCATTAAGTTTTTTATTTGCACATTACCAATCAGCTTCGTTTCGAAAGAATATTCTTGATTATTAAATTTAAATTTTACAATTTGGTTATTTTTTATAAACGTGTGAGATAAAATTTTAAATCCTTCGTTATCACCTAACATAGCTTGTTTTAATTTTTTGTTTCTACATATGTTTTTTAACTTAACCGCTTCACTGATTTCATTATCAAATACTACTAATCCGTTTTTTTTTAAATGTTTCCTAAATAATATAAGCTTCGAGTCTAAATATTTTTTATATGATTTATGATAATCTAAGTGATCCCTAGAAAAATTAGTAAATATACCCGTATCAAATCTAATACCATTTAATCTTTGCTGATGTAGTCCATGACTAGAAGCCTCAAGTATCACATTATTAATTTTACGTTTTTTTAATTTTTCTAATAATTTATTTAAATTGACTGGATCTAATGTTGTATTAATTGTTTTTATATTAATTGATTTTCCTCTAACACCTAAGGTGCCAATAGAGGCTGATTTAATATTATTTAATTCACAAATTTGCTGGTAAAAATTTGCTACTGACGATTTTCCATTAGTCCCGGTTACTGCAACAATATTATTTGGTTTTTTTGAATAAATTTTACTTGATATTTCTGCCAAGATTTTTCTTGGATATTTACTGTAAACAAATAGTGTCTTGTCTTTGATGCCTTGAAATTTTAAATTTGAAATAATTGTTCTGGCCCCGTTTTTAATTGCTTGATTAATATATAAATTACCATTTTTTTTATTACCCTGAACGGAAACAAAAATGTCATTTTTTTTACATTTTTTACTATTAAATGTAATGTCAGAAAAAATATGAGATTTATATTTGCTATTTAAATTTTTTATTACTTTGCCTATTTGCATTAAAATAAATTCTTAGTATTTTGTGGCTAAAATTGGCCCAATTTTTTCAATCATACGGCCAGCAATTTCAACTGAAGTCCATCCTGCAGTATTGCGCCTGTTTCCTTTATACTTAAATCCTGAACCATCTCTATAATTATAAACATAGTCTTTATTTACTTTCGGTTCGTCTAGTAAAACTAATAAAACGTATTGAGGTTTTTTGGATGGAAAAACTGCAACAAATGTATTGACTCTTTCTTTCGAATATTTGCCCATTAAGGTTTTTTGTGCTGTTCCTGTTTTTCCTCCAACGTCGTAACCTTGAACATTTGCAAAACCAGCAGTGCCCTCTTCAGATGAAACAATTTTTCTTAGTGTAGAGTTTACTTGTGAAGAGATGCCTTCATTAAGAATTTTATTATTCTTATATTTATCAAAATTTTCCCTTTTTATTAAAGTAGGTTTAACCAAGTATCCACCATTAGAAATAATTGCGTAAGCTTTAGCTAATTGTAAAGCTGTAGTAGTGATACCATGGCCAAAAGAACTTGTAGCTAGCTTGCATTTGCCCCAAGTTAATGGCAATGGACTTCCAACTTCTTCAATATCGAAATCGATTTTTTCAGTTATACCAAGTTTATCTAAAAAACTTTTAAAATTTTCTATACCAATTTTTTGAGCAATACGAACTGTTCCTATATTACCAGATCTAACTAATATTTCTTCCGCAGTTATATTCTCTGGAATATCTTCATCATATTCTGAAATAATATTCTTTCCACATCTAATTCTTTTTTCTAAATTTTTAAATTCTGTGTCAACATCTATTAAATTCTCATTCAAACCTGCAGTAAAAGTAATCGTTTTAAACACTGAACCAAGCTCATAAATTGCCTTTGTGGATCTATTAATATAGTTTTTGTTAGTAATTTTTTCTCTTTTATTTAGATCAAAATCTGGCATCGATAACATTGAAATTATTTCACCATTGTTTATATCCATTAGGATTGCAGCACTGCCAATATTGTTAAAAATCTTTTCTGAAAATAAAAGTTCTTCTCGTAATAAATGTTGAATATTAGTATCTAAAGAAAGTTGTAATGGATCCTTAGAAGATCTTAATTCGTAATCAAAAAACTTTTCAACACCAGAAATACCTTTGTTATCGTCATCAATTTGACCTAATATATGACTAAATAATCTTCCTTGGGGATAAACCCTAGATATTTGAGGCTCTTCTTTAATTGACTTATCTCCAAGCAGAAATAGTTGCCTGTATTGATTTTGAGAAATGTTTTTTTCAATATAAAAAAATTTGGTTTTTTTTATTTTTTTTTTAAAATCATCGAAATTCTTATTTGGAAAAATCAATTTTAAATTAATCAGTAATTTATCTTCATCAATTATTTCTTTTGGATCTATACCAATTTTTTTTGTGATGACTGATTCAGCAATTATATAACCATTTCTATCAATAATTGATGATCTGAAATCAGAATTATTTAAAGAGATTTTTTTTTTAGGAAGATCTTGATTTGTTAGAAAGATAATTTTTAAAGCAAATGTTAAAAAAATAAAAAAAGATACAAAATATATGAATGCAACTCTATTGAATGATATAGATATATTTGATTTATTTATTTTATAATTAAAATTACTATTATATTCTTCTAAAATTAATCTCTTACTTTTCATTTCTTAAAATTTATCTAATTCCTTAATTTCAAAGGAGCTTTTATTAAGTTTTATTTGTTTTAGGTCGTCAATTTTAAGAGGTATTAAATCCTCATCAAAGTATAATTTATGATATTCCATTAATTTTACAGGAGAAGTAAGATAATTATATTCTAATAACATTTTTTTGTGCTCTGTTTCTTTTTTGCTAATACTTTCTTTAGTTATGTAAATTTTTTCCTCTAAATCTTTAGTTTTATTTTTAATGAGTGTAGTAGAAAATATTAAAATTAAAGTAATAGTAAAAAATATTATGTTTTTATAATTCATTAGATAAATTTTCTATTTTCAACAAACTTTCAAATTTTGATACGAAATCTTTAAAATCACTCGACCCACCGATTTTAATACCGTACCTAAGTTTAGCACTTCTAGATGGTGGATTCTTAATTATTTCTGACTGATTTGGATAAATAGGTTTATTATTTATTAATTTAAATAATAATTTATTTTTATTATTGCTTTCAGGGTAATATCTAGAACTATTTTTTATCTCTGAATAATTTTTGAAGAAATATTTAACAATTTTATCCTCGATAGAATGAAAAGTAACGACAACTATAACTCCTCCAATAGGTAATAGTTTATAACTATTTATTAGACCATAAATTAATTCACTTATTTCTTTATTAACAAAAATTCTTAAAGCTTGAAAAGTTTTTGTTGCATTATGTATCTTGCCCTTTTTATAACTCTTAACACGATCTATAATTGATACTAAATCGTGTGTTAGTATGTTTTTCTTAGATCTTTGTTGTATTATATTTTTTGCTATTAATTTTGCTTTTTGTTCTTCTCCAAAACCTTTAATGATTTTTGCAAGACTGTCTTGATTGAGCTTATTAATTACATCTTCTGCTGAGAAATCATTAATTCCCATTTTCATGTTTAATTTAGATTTACTTTTAAATGATATTCCTCTTTTGAGATCATTAATTTGATTTAAAGAATATCCTAAATCAAAAATTATACCTTTTAAGTTTTGTATTTTTGGTGACAAAGAAATAACTTCACTAAATTTTAAATTGTAAAAATTAAATTTGGAGCCAAATCTTTTTTTTAAAGAGAGTACCTTATTTAGCACCTCTTTATCTCTATCTAATGCTATAACTTCATTATCAGAATTTTCTAATATTTTTTGGGAATAACCGCCTTGACCAAATGTACAATCTATAAAGGTGCCACCATAAAGAGGGGAAATAATGCTTTCTAATTCATTAAGCAGTACTGGAAAATGTCTTTTTTCCAATTTTATGGTGGCATTCATTTATTTTTTTGAAGAACATTAATTCTTTTGTCTTCTCAAAAATGCTGGAATTTCTAAATCATCTTCCTCGTCATTTGATTTTTCTGTATTGTCAAAAGAAGTAAATTTTTCATCTACATTTTCATCTGAATTAAATAAATCTGGTGTACTTTCTTCAATTTCATCTATTCCAAAATTTTCAAGACCGTTTGATTCATCTTTTTGTTCAGTTTCCAAAATTAAAGGATTTGCGCTTTCATGATTATCATCTGCAATTTTTTCATTTATTATTTCGGATGATGCAATGGCTGAATAATCTTTCTCTATTTCGCTATTAGCAATGTTTGCACTTTCAGTTTTTACCTCTTCCTCAATTTTCAAAGCTGTAGCACCGTCTGTTGCTTGCGATGCTTGAGCTTGAAAATTAAAGGCATTTGAATTGCTTAAGTTTGAAAAATCTGAATATCCTGGATTTCTGTTATGGATACGATGTACCATATTTATTACAGATTTTGCTTCAGGTTGTTGACCGTCTAAGGCCGTAGCTACAATAGATACTCTCATTTTTCCATCTAAACTTGGATCAGTTATTGCACCGATAATCAGCTCAGCTTCTTGATCAACTTCTGCTCTTACTTTATTAACTGCCTCGTCAACTTCAAAGAGTTTAAGATCTTTTCCGCCGGTTATGTTAACAAGTAAACCCTTTGCACCCTTTAATGTATAGTCATCTATTAAAGGATTATTAATTGCCATCTCTGCTGCCTTAATAGCTCTTCCTTCTCCTTCTGCTTCGCCAGTTCCCATCATAGCTTTACCCATTGAGCTCATTACTGTTTCAACATCTGCAAAATCAAGATTAATAAGTCCAGGTCTTACCATTAAATCTGTAATACTTTGAACTCCATGCAAAAGTACATCATTTGAAAGCTCAAATGACTCTTCAAATGTGGTTTGTTCGCTTGCAATTTTAAATAAGTTTTGATTGGGAACTACTATAATAGTATCAACATGTTTTCTCAATTCCTCTAAGCCTGATTGTGCCCTTCTCATTCTTGATGGACCTTCATATAAAAAAGGTAAGGTAACAACTCCAACGGTTAAAATATTTAATTCCTTAGCAGCTCGTGCTATTACATGAGCAGATCCTGTTCCAGTTCCACCACCCATTCCAGCAGTTATAAAAACCATATTTGCACCCTGCAGTATGTTAATTATTTCGTTTAAAGATTCATCAGCTGCTGCTTGTCCGATATCTAATTTAGCTCCAGCACCTAAACCTTTAGTCAAATTTAAACCAATCTGAACTTTTGCATTGGCTTTACTTAATTTAAGATCTTGTGCATCAGTGTTTACTGCAATAAATTCTACACCTTGAAGACCATGGTCAATCATGCCATTGATTGCATTTCCTCCAGCTCCCCCAACTCCCATAACTAATATTCTAGGTTTAAGTTCTTTGATATCCGGTGCTTTAAAGTTAATTGTCATTTTTCCCTCTTTAGTTGTTTAGTTTTTGCTCCCATTTAAGGCTTGAACGATTAATATTTGATTTCTTCCTTGCTGTTACCTTAAATTTCTCGAATAAAGTTGGCTCCCAAATTTGAAATGTTTTACCCTGACCAACAAATACCATACTATTTTTTATTTTTGCATGCTTCAATAACTTGTTTGTTAATAATATCCTACCTTCGCTATCGAACTGTAAGTTAACACTTTCTGATAATATAGATGTGGCAAAATAATCTTTCTTTTCTTCAAAAGGATTAAGATTATCAATTGCACTAGAAATTTTTTCAATTCTATCCTGTGGCCAAGCCTCTAAACACTGATGATTAAACGAGGGGTAACAAATTACTCCGTTATATCCTAAGTTTGATAAATATGATCTATAAGAAGCAGGCACAGAAACTCTTCCTTTTTTGTCTAATTTGTTTTCGTAAGTCGATAAAAACATATCTCATATTTTCCCAATTTGGGTTTTTATGGGATATTATGGGTTTTAAAGATACACGTCAATAGTTATATTTAGGTTCGAATTGATAGATTATTTTAGGTAAAATTAAATTTTTTGGAATTATGTCAGGTAGACTGTAAGCCGGGTTCTGTCGTTTAAACTTACCATTTATCTAGGCCTTAAATCACTTTAAGGCTCAAGCAACTAACCCAGACGACTAGCTAAAGACTGCTTTTAGTTAAAAAACAATGTCGTCTCTATTCAGTCTTGCTCTCGGTGGGGTTTTCCATGCGATGAATGTTACCATTCAACCGGTGTGCTCTTACCACACCTTTTCACCCTTGCCTTGATAAGGCGGTTTATTTTCTGTGGCACTATCCCTAGGGTTGCCCCCGCCAGTCGTTAACTGGCACCGTGTCTTTAAAGAGCCCGGACTTTCCTCTTTAAACTTTAGTTCAAAGTGATAAGTCGTCTACCTGACAGAGTTAAATTATTTATTATTTTAGAACTTTCAACTATTAAATTTTTAGATTTTACTAAGGTTTTTTGATATTATTAAGCATTCTTTATCAATTATACCATTTAATAACTTCGGTCTATATTTTCTTTGGAAAGCTAAAGTTAAAAATTTTTTATTTTTTGGACTAGAATCTACAAAATACCCGATTTTTTTTAAATTTGAGTAAAAATTATTTTTTTCAGTTTTTGAAACTTTTTTCTTCCTAGATAAAGCTAACTTTGTTTGGCTTATATTGTGCCATAAAGATAAATTTTTTTTTGCAAATATCTCCCAAGGAAATTTTTCTCCTGGATCTTTTTTTCGTGTATAGGAGACATCTGAATGACCAAGTATATTTTTTTTATTTATATTTAATTTTTTTTTCAAAAATTTACATAATTTAAGTAAACTCAAAATCTGTTTTTTATTAAAAGCAGTGTATTCAAACGTGTGACCAGGATTCTGAATTTCAATCCCAACAGAATATTTATTTAATAGGTTATATTTTTTCCATTTTGACTTACCGGCATGCCATGCTATATATTTTAATGGAACCATCAGAATAACTTCACCATTTTTTTTTATAAAAAAGTGAGAACTTACTTTTGAATTGACATCAGTTAGTCGATTTATTGCCTTATTTTCGCTTTTCATGCCAGTATAGTGAATTATTATGAATTTTATTTGTCTAAGACTTCTCCTAGGGGTAGAAAAATTAGGTGAGTAATTTAATGAAAAATCATAACACATTAACTAGATTTTATCATAGTAATTACTCATTTACATTGATAAAAGACTTCATATACAATCTAAGAATGAAAAAATATTTACTTCTGTTATTTTTAAGTTTTTTAATAACTTTTAATGCTCACTCAAGTTCCGATGGCACAATCGAGATGTCTAAAAAAAGCAACGGAGAAGTAAAAGATTGTTTTGAAAGTTTAAATAGAGGAATATTTGCATTTAACCAAGCACTTGACACTTTAATAATTGAGCCAATTGCGAAAGGATATAGATATCTTCCGAAACCAGTAAGAAATGGAACTAGTAATGCACTAAATAACATTTCATTAGTTGTAACAATTCCTAATAATATTTTGCAAGGTGATATAAAAGTTGCAGGTAAGAATAGCGCAAGGTTTATTTTGAACTCAACAATTGGAATTTTAGGCTTCTTTGATCCTGCAACCAAAATTGGATTGAATGACTATGTCAAAGAGGATTGGGGTCAGACTTTAGGTACGTGGGGTTTTGGAGAAGGTTGCTACATAGTATTACCCATATTAGGTCCTTCAACTTTAAGAGATGCATCTGCATCTCTAGTAAATTATGTTGGAGGTAACGCTTGGTATAATGTAACTGTAGATGAGGATACGCATTACTTTTCAGATTTTGATTATTATGCTTCGAGGGGTTTAACAGGAGTAGATTTTAGAGCAAAAAATATAGAGTCATTTGATAACTTAGAGGCTAATTCTTTAGATTTCTATGCATCTGTAAAAAGCTTATATATTCAAGATAGAAGGAAAAAAATTTTTAATTCAGATGAAATAGTTGAAACATTAGATGACAGTGATTGGGAAGAAATAGATAATTAAGTTTTGATACTTAAATGTTAAAAATAAAAGTTAAAATTTTAATTGTTATTTGTTTATTTTTATTTAATTCAACTGTTCAAGCAAAGAGTCCAAGCGAACTTATTGTTGGAATAGTTGACGAAGCTTCGAGTATTCTCTCAAGTAATTCAACTGATGATGAAAAAATATCTAAACTCAATGAAATTGCTGACAATAACGTAGATATTAAAGGTATTGGGTTTTATACTTTAGGTAAATTTAAAAAGAATATTAATTCTGATGAGCAAGATAGATATGCAGATTTATTTAGAAAATATTTTTTAAAAAGCTTCTCAAGTAGACTAGTAACTTATACAGACCCAAAAATTAATGTAATCTCAGAAAAGGTTGTCAATGAAAAGTATACAATTGTAAATAGTGTTTTAGTTGCTACTGAGAAGAGACCCGAAGTTAAAATAGATTGGCGAGTTTATACAAAAAACCCGGACAAGCCGCTTATCAGAGATTTAATTGTTGAAGGATTAAGTTTGGCCAGAACACAGAAAGAGGAATTTAAATCGGTTATTCAAAATAATAATAACGATATTAATGCATTATTTAAAACTTTGGAGGATTTTATTAATAAATAAATTTTATTTTTTTTTTGCTAACTGCTGTAATAAATAAATCTCTTTTTCTGTTAAAGTATTTCTTTCCTCTTTTATCTGCTTTCTCAAGTTTAATATACTTAAAAGTATTAAAAATGAAGTCAAAAGTGTAATTATTAAAAATAAAATTTCTTCTCTTGATACAATAATTGTTGAAAAAAAAATAGACGTCCAAACAACAAAAATGCCTGACAAGATTTTTTTTTGACTTTTAAGGTCTTTAATTTTTAAAAATTGAATTTGGAGACCTATAAAAAAAAGCATAATTAATGATATTATGCCTCTCAAAGTGATAACAATATCTACTCCGCCACCATACAATTCTTTGTGAATCAAATAAGCAATTATACCTTTGTAAGCAAAATAAAATAAAATAACAAATGATGTTAATATCGATGCAAGATAAGAATATTTAAACTTTATATTCAAATTCATACGTAATATTATATTATCTTTTTATAAAAAAAAATTGAAATTTAAAATTATAATTTTATTAATTTTTGTGGGCCCGCCAGGACTCGAACCTGGGACCAATACATTATGAGTGTACTGCTCTAACCAACTGAGCTACAGGCCCTTATCGAACATGGTTTTACTGTTTTTTTTTAGTTGTATCAAGTGTTTTGAATTTGGTGGGCCGTGTTAGAGTCGAACTAACCACCCCTGCAATGTCAATGCAGTACTCTAACCGATGAGCTAACGGCCCTTAAATAAATGTACGACAAAAAGGTTATTTCATCAATCTAATTTTGAATTCTCATATATATATTCAAAAGTTTTTCTAAAAAACATTTTTGACTTATAAATTTTAACAAAATCGTACCTTTTTAGTAGATCGTGAATATCCGAATATTTATAGCCCTTAATTAGCATGTCGTCATAATGATGTTCGAAGTATATATATTTAATCTTTCTCAAAGTGTTTATGGAGCCTTTAATAACAAAATATTCATGACCTTCGGTATCAATTTTAAGTAGATCTATTTTGTTTATTTTTTTATTTTCACAATAACTATCCAATTGTTTCAGCTTTACGTCTGAATTTTCATAAATTTTTTGGCTTTCTTTTAATCCTAAAACTTTAATTTTTTTTTTAAAATATTTAGAGTCATGGTTTATTTTGCTAAGTGTTGTGGATGATGTTTCCTGAAATTGTTTGATTTTAAAATTTTGATTTATGTCAGAAAGACCAAAATTATTTAAAATAATTCTATAGTCTTCATTTTTTTTAATTTTATTTTTCAAAATATTGAAATTTTTATTACTAGCCTCGAACGAATGAATGCTAGAAAAATTGAAATATTTTATAAAATAATTTACTGTTTCACCATGATGGGCACCTACATCAAATAAAGTAACGTTTTTTTTAAGCTTTTTTTTTAAAAAGAGGAAAATTTTTTTTTGCTGAAAATAATCAAAAAAATTAATTATTAATCTAGTAATATAAATCCGGATCATTAATTAATAAGAACTTATATAATTTATGTATTAGCTTTCCAAAAAGCTTTTAAGTTGTTTGGATCTGCTAGGATGTTTTAACTTTCTTAAGGCCTTTGCCTCTATTTGTCTAATTCTCTCTCTAGTAACGGAAAACTGCAATCCAACCTCTTCTAAAGTATGATCAGTGTTCATTCCAACACCAAACCTCATTCTTAAAACTCTCTCCTCTCTTGGTGTGAGTGTAGACAAAATTTTTGTTGTTGCTTCACTTAGGTTTGATTTAATAGCTTGTTCAAGTGGAGCAAGTGCTTTTGTGTCTTCTATAAAATCTCCTAAACTACTATCCTCTTCATCTCCTACTGGTTTTTCTAATGAAACTGGTTCTTTAGATATTTTTAAAACCTTTCTAACTTTTTCCAGCGGCATCCTTAATTTTTTAGATAATTCTTCAGGTGTAGCTTCTCTTCCAAATTCACTTAATATTAATCTTTGAGTTCTAACAATTTTATTTATAGTTTCAATCATATGAACTGGGATTCTAATAGTTCTTGCTTGATCAGCAATCGACCTTGTGATGGCCTGCCTTATCCACCATGTGGCATAAGTTGAGAACTTATATCCTCTTCGATACTCAAATTTATCAACGGCTTTCATAAGGCCTATGTTGCCCTCTTGAATTAAATCTAAAAATTGCAGACCACGGTTAGTATATTTTTTTGCGATTGAAATCACCAACCTTAGATTAGCCTCGACCATCTCTTTTTTTGCTATTCTTGACTCTTTTTCTCCTTTTTGTACTCTGCTTACAAGTTTCTTAAAGTCAGTTACTGATATTCCAAGTTTGTTGCTTATTTCTACCAGTCTATCTCTGATGTTTTTAAACTCATCTTTATTTTTTTGGAAAAATTTTTTCCATATTTCGTTCGTGTTTAAAAATCCTTTCAAGTTTGGATTTATTTCGTTACCTATGTAGAATTTAATAAATTCATCTCTAGAAATTTTGTTGTCAATGGCTAATCTTAATAGGTTTCCCTCTAAAGATAAAATTTTCTTATTTTCAACATAATGTTTCTGAACTAACTCCTCTAAGACTGATGGGGATAATTGTAAAGACTTTATATTTTGTAAAATGCTGTCAACTATGCTTTTATAGTTTTTCTCTTTTGAAGTAGAAAAAGTTGTTGAACTTAATAAACAACTTAATTTATCTTTTTGATATTTTATTAATTTATTATATTCTTTAGTCAGATTGTGAACTGTCTGAAGTACCTTGGGTTTAATTTCATTTTCCATCGCTGCTAATGTTGGATTGAATTCGTCGTCATTATTTTCTGACTCTTGATCATTACCTTCGCTGGTGTTTTTTTCATCACTCTTTTTTGACTTTTCAGAATTATTCTCATCATCTTCCATGTAATTAGTGTCTATATCGATTATTTCTCGAACCATTATCTCATTTTTTTGTAGTTTTTCATTCCAGTCAAAAAATTGATTTGCAGTTAGAGGACTTTGGGACAATGCATTGAGCATTACATCTTTTCCTGCCTCTATTCTTTTAGCGATAGCTATCTCACCTTCACGAGATAGTAATTCTACCCCACCCATTTCTCTTAAATACATTCTAATAGGATCATCACTTTTTTCTATACTTTTGCCTTCCTCTTTTGACGAGTTATCTTTTTTTCTTATTACTTTGAAATCAGATTTTTTTTCTACCAACGAAATATTTTCATCTAAAATATGAATAAAGGCTTGGCACAGATTATCTTGTGAAAGATTTCTTTTACCTAATGATTTATTTAGCTCCTCATGAGTTATAAAACCTCTATGGGTGCCTCTACCCATCAATCTAGCAAATGATTTTGTAATTATTCTTTCCACGGTAATTTTATCTGGAAGATCTATATAATCTTAAATAAAAAAAAATCTATTTAAAATTTGACCTATTTAGTTGATATTTTGCAACTTTTTTAGCTCTTTTAGTTCATTAAATGTATTTTCATTAAAATCATTAGAAAATTTAGACTCTAATTCTGCGATTCTCATCTCTAGTTCGTAATTTTTTATATCCCTTCTTATTTCGTTAAAAATTTCTAGCATCTTTGTCTCACCTAATTCAACTTTATTTAAAATATGTTTAATTGATGATGAGTCAAAAATTTTTTGAGTAATCTCGGGATCTAAATTCAACTCCTTAAAATTTAAAATTCCATGCTTACCAAGAGAATTTTTAATTTTTTCAAATATTAGAATATTTTCTTGGGTAAATAATTTTATATCTTTTAATATTTCGACGTTTTCGTTAAAAAATTTTAAATTTTTAAGTATTAAACATAAAATTGAAAATTCTTTTATTTCAATCGAAGTTAGAGACTTTGTTTTTTCAAAATGTTTTTGAGTAATATTTAAAGATTTTTTTCTTTTTAAATAAAATTTTTTCTCTTTTTTTAAATTAGGTGTCAGCTCAGAAATTCTCTCTAAATAATATTCCAATACATATTTTTTAACAAAATTATCTTTTATTGAATTTGCCGAATTTCTTAAGTTTTTTTCAAAAATTGCGAGAGATGATGGATTATTATCAACTTTTTGTTTGAGGCTATTGAATATAAAATCAAATATTGAAACTTCATTTTCTTCAGAAAATTTCAAAAAATCTTTTTTTCCTTTTTTGTTTATGAATGTATCTGGATCCTCATTATCTGGAAGAAATAAAAAAGATATTTTTTTGTTGGGTTGTAATTCCTTTACAGAATTTTCTGCTGCCCTTAATGCTGCATTTTTACCGCTTGTGTCACTATCAAAGCAAATAATTATATGATCAAAATACTGTGTTAAAATATTTATTTGTTTATCAGTTAGAGCAGTTCCTAAATTAGCAACAACATTCTCAACATTGTTTCTAACAAGACCAATTACATCCATATATCCTTCAACTAAATAAATAGAATTTATTTTATTTGATAATTTTCTAGCATTATCTAAATTAAAAAGATTTGACCCCTTTTTAAAAAAAAGAGTTTCTGGAGAATTAATATATTTTGCTAAGTAATCCTTATCTTCAATTATTCTTCCACCTAAACCTATAAATTTACCAACTATATTTTTTATTGGAAAAATTAATCTATTTCTAAATCTGTCTACAAATATTTTTTTATTTTCATCAAAATAAAAAAGACCACTTTCTTTTAAAATATCTTCACTAAATTCTTTTTTTAACTCTTCAAATAATTTGGTATCAAATTCAACATAGCCTAATTTGAATTGTTCAATTGTTTGCTCGTTTAAATTCCTTTTATTTAAATAGTTTTTTAACTTTTGATTATTACTTTTAAGTAAAATTTGGTGACTAAAATACACATACTTAGAAATTACAGAAACATAATCATTAAATTTTTTCTCTCGTTCTTCGTCTTTTTTTGAAAATAAATATGGCTGCATACCTGCTAAACTAGCTAAGGTCTTGACTGCTTCACCAAACTTTAAATTCTGAGTTTTCATTAAAAAATCAAAAATATTTCCATGTTCGCCTGTGCTAAAGCAATGATAAAATTCTTTTTCATCATTTACAGTAAATGATGGTGTTTTTTCATTCTTAAAAGGTGATAATCCTACAAACTCCTTGCCCCTTTTTTTTAAATTGACTGTTTTTGAAACTAAATTAGATACTTTTACTCTGGCTTTAATTTCATCTAAGTACTCTTTTGGATACTTCATTATTATTTAATAATTAATAGTTCCTTTAAAATTTTTCCTGCTATTGAAAAGTCAATATTTTCCGAATTTGTTTTTTTTAACTCACCCATTACTCTTCCCATATCCTTGATGCTTTCTACTTTCAATTTAGATATTGTTTCTATACAAATTTTTTTAATTTCATCTTCGGTTAATTGTTTCGGAAGATATGTAGAGAGTATATTTACCTCCTGTTGCTCAATTTCAAGCAAATCCTCCCTATTATTTTTTTTATAAACATCAATTGATTCGGATCTTTGTTTGATCATTTTTTTTAACAATTTAGAAATATCAGAATCGTCTGTATCTTTTTTATTTGGTCCAGATCGATTTAAAATATCTAAATCCTTAATGCCAGATAAAATTAACCTATAAGTTGATATCTCCGCCTTATTTTTTGATTTAAGTGCATTTTTATATTCATTTTCAATTTTATCTCTTAGTGACATAAATTTTTCATTAACTTATTCGAAAGTTAAAATTATTCAAAAACAAAAATTGTTTTTTTTTAAATTGTTATACATCTCTTGCGAAAATTAAGGTTTTATTGTAATAACCTTTAACTCATGAGTTGTAATTGAAAAAAAAACAAAAAGATTATTTCAATAAAAACAATCAATTTAAAAAAGGCGTTTTAGTTCTTGATAACAAGACTATTTTTAAAGGAATTGGCCTCGGTTATAATGGTACAACAACTGGGGAGGTATGTTTCAACACATCTTTAACAGGATATCAAGAAATTATATCTGACCCATCTTACGCTGGTCAAATTATAAACTTTACATTTCCTCATATCGGAAATGTTGGGGCCAATAAAGAAGACATGGAATCAGATAAAATCTGGACTAGAGGTGTAATATTTAACTCCGAGATTACAAATCCATCAAATTATAGATCATTACTACATCTAGACCTATGGTTAAAAAAAAATAAAGTTGTGGGTCTTACAGGCGTTGATACTCGGAGCTTAACAAATTTTATAAGGGACAAGGGTGCTCCTAAAGGGACGCTATCTGTTAGTAAAAACGGGATTTTCAATATCAAAAAGTTAATAAATAGATCAATAAGATGGCATGGTTTAAATGGTTTAGACCTTGCAAAAGAAGTTACAACCAAAAAGAATTATACTTGGAAAGGTTTAAAAACTTGGAAAAAAGGTGTTGGTTTTAGAAAATCTTTGAAAAATAAATTAAGAGTAGTCGCAATTGACTTTGGGATTAAGAAGAATATCCTAAGATACTTTTCGGATTATGACTGCGAAGTAAAAGTAGTTTCATGTAATTTATCCTCAAAAAAAATAATTGAATTAAAGCCACATGGTGTTTTTTTATCTAATGGACCTGGTGACCCTGCCGCTACTGGCAAATATGCGATTCCGGTTATTAGAGAAATAATAAAAAAAAATATTCCCATCTTTGGTATTTGTTTAGGACATCAGCTACTAGGGTTAGCATTAAATGCAAAAACAAGAAAAATGAAATTAGGTCATAGAGGTGCCAATCATCCTGTAAAAAATTATTTAACTGGAAAAGTTGAAATAACAAGTCAAAATCATGGATTTGAGGTGATAGAAAGTAGCTTGCCAAGAAATTTAAAAATAACTCATAAGTCTTTATTTGATAATTCTATTGAAGGGTTAAGACTAATAAACAAGCCTGTTTTTTCAGTGCAATATCATCCCGAGGCAAATCCTGGACCACAAGATAGCAGATACTTATTTAGTGAGTTTATAAAAGAAGTACAAAAATATGCCAAAAAGAAAAGACATTAAAAAAATTTTAGTGATTGGGGCTGGTCCAATAATTATTGGTCAGGCATGTGAATTTGATTATTCAGGTACACAAGCCTGCAAAGCCTTAAAAGACGAGGGTTATAAAGTAATTTTAATC
The DNA here is from genome assembly GCA_902529105.1 of uncultured Pelagibacteraceae bacterium. Classification (GTDB taxonomy): domain Bacteria; phylum Pseudomonadota; class Alphaproteobacteria; order Pelagibacterales; family Pelagibacteraceae; genus Pelagibacter. The sequence goes on along the minus strand of CABZUW010000006.1, from coordinate 18,884 downwards.
AATTCAAATCCAGCAACTATCATGACAGATCCAGGAGTTGCTGACAAAACTTATATAGAACCCATCACTCTTGAAGTGCTTGAGGAAATATTAAAAAAAGAAAAACCAAATGCAATTTTACCTACTATGGGTGGTCAAACAGCTCTAAATTTAGCAATAAAAGCTGAAAAAACAAGTTTACTTAAAAAGTATAAAATTGAATTAATCGGAGCAAAGTCAAAAGCAATAGCAAATGCAGAAGATAGAAAAAGGTTTAGAAAAAATATGGCAGAGATTGGAATTGATCTGCCAAAATCAGAAATAATAAATAAATTATCTGATGCATCTAAGTGCTTAAAAAAAATAGGTCTCCCAGCAATTATAAGACCCTCATTTACTTTAGGAGGTTTAGGAGGGGGAATAGCAAAAAATAAAAAAGATTTTTTTAAAATAGTCAAAGAGGGAATGCACGAGTCCCCACAAAATCAAGTTTTAATTGAGGAATGTCTTGAGGGTTGGAAAGAATACGAGATGGAAGTAGTCAGAGACAGAAAGGATAATTGTATAATTGTTTGCTCAATAGAAAATGTTGATCCGATGGGTATACACACTGGAGACTCTGTAACAATTGCTCCTGCTTTAACCTTAACAGATAAAGAATATCAAGTGATGAGAAATGCATCGATAGCTTGCCTTAGAAAAATCGGTGTTGAGACAGGTGGGTCTAATGTTCAATTCGCAATCAATCCAAAAAATGGGAGAATGGTGATTATTGAAATGAACCCAAGAGTCTCTAGATCTTCCGCTTTGGCTTCAAAAGCCACAGGATTTCCCATAGCAAAAATAGCTGCAAAGTTGGCAGTTGGTTATACTTTAGATGAACTAAACAACGAAATTACTAAAGTTACACCAGCTTCTTTTGAGCCTACGATAGATTACGTAGTCACAAAAATTCCAAGGTTCACTTTTGAAAAGTTTAGTGAAACAAAAGCAATATTGGGTACTTCAATGAGATCTGTAGGCGAAGCAATGGCTATCGGAAGAAACTTTAAAGAATCTCTTCAAAAGGCTTTAGTTTCTTTAGAGATAGGATTGTCTGGATTAGATGACATATTTAATTATAAAAAAACAGATATTTTAAGAGAGTTAAAAAAAAATATACCAAATAAATTACTATTAGTTGCTGAGGCATTTAGAAAAAACATTTCAATTAACAAAATACAGTCGCTGTCAAAAATTGATCCTTGGTTTTTAAGTCAAATAAAAGAATTAGTTGATGAAGAAAAAATTTTAAAAAAAAGAGGACTACCAAAATCATTTAGTGAATTTAATAGAATTAAATCTATTGGTTTTTCTGATAAAAAATTATCGAAATTAACAGGCATAAAAGAAAATTTTGTTAAATCAAAAAGAAAAGCTTTAAAAGTCTTTCCAGTTTATAAGAAAGTAGACACCTGTGCTGCTGAATTTAAATCTTTCACACCATATATGTATTCGACTTATCAAAGAAATTTTTCTTTTAAAACAGAATGTGAGGCAGATCCATCGAATAAAAAAAAAATTATTATAATTGGAGGAGGTCCAAATCGTATTGGCCAAGGGATAGAATTTGATTATTGTTGTTGTCAAGCTAGCTACTCTCTTAAAGAGGCTGGTTATGAAACGATAATGATAAACTGTAATCCAGAGACAGTTTCAACTGATTACGATACAAGTGATAGATTATATTTTGAGCCATTAATTGAGGAATATGTTGAAAACATAATATTAAAAGAAAGATCAAAAGGTAATTTAATCGGAATAATTGCACAATTTGGAGGTCAAACTCCTATTAAACTTGCTAAATTTTTAAGTGATAATTCCCTACCGATTTTAGGAACACAATATAAATCAATTGATCTTGCAGAAGATAGAGATCAATTTAGAGAATTATTAATCAAATTAAATTTAAAACAAGCAGAAAGTGGCATAGCAAATAATTATACTGAGGCTTTGAAAATCTCGGAAAAAATTGGATTACCTTTAATTGTAAGACCATCTTATGTACTAGGTGGAAGAGCGATGGAAATAGTTTACGAAGAAAAACAATTAGATAACTTCATTAAAGAAGCTTTTAAAGCTTCTGAAGAAAATCCAATATTGATAGACAAATTTATCGACAATGCAATGGAGGTGGATGTTGATGCGATTTCTGACGGAAAAGATGTTTATGTTGCAGGTATTATGCAACATATCGAAGAAGCTGGAATTCACTCTGGAGACTCTGCTTGTTGTTTACCCCCAATATCTATTAAAGAAAATTTATTAAGAGAAATAAAAATTCAAACAAGAAAATTAGCACTATCTTTGAAAGTTGTAGGATTTCTAAATATACAATTTGCAATTAAAAATGATCAAATATACGTTATTGAGGTAAATCCTAGAGCAAGTAGAACTGTTCCATTCGTATCCAAGGCTAATGGTGAGCCTTTAGCAAAAATTGCATCTAGGGTTATGGCAGGAGAAAAGCTTTCAAAATATAAACTTAAGTATAAAACTAATAAGGTGTTCGCCGTCAAAGAAGCTGTATTTCCTTTTAATAAGTTTCCTGATAGCGATGTTTTGCTTGGACCAGAAATGAAATCTACGGGTGAAGTAATGGGTTTTGATCGCGATTTTGGAATGGCCTTTGCAAAAAGCCAAATAGCATCCTCTAATTTGCTACCTATAAAAGGAATGGCTTTTCTTTCGGTAAAAAATTCTCATAAGGAAGAAGTTATCAACCTCGCAAGAAAATTAAAAAAGATAGGTTTCACACTTTCTGGAACTAAAGGCACCGCAGAAGCTTTGAAAAGAAATGGTATGAAATGCAAAACAATCAATAAAGTGAGTAGCGGCAAACCACATATTGTCGATATATTAAATTCAAATAAAATTTCATTAGTAATAAATACGGGAGGTGGTAACAGCGAAACTAGAATAAGTGACGCCAAAGCCTTAAGAAGAGCAACATTAATAAATAAGGTCCCTTATTGTACAAATATGTCTACTGCTTATGCCTGCATTAAAGGGATAGAAGCCCTTAAGACTAAAAAGCTAAGAGTATCTTCTCTACAAGATAACTAAAAAGTTAGAAAACTTTCCAATCTGTTTGAAAAGTTACATAGTTTACTTGCAGACACCTTCTTTCTTTTACAATTTCTTTTTTTTCCATGCCATGCCAAGTATTAGGTCCACTTGAGAAGAAATAACCATAGTTGTGCTTGTAAGGCACCGTTTTAACTTTATTTAAATTTTCATCATAAAAATCTGTGCCTAAAGTTTCGCTTTCATTTTCATTGTTCACAAATAACAAACATGAAAGTAATTTTTCTTTAATGTCACAATGAGGTTTCAACCAAAAGCCTTTTCTGTCACAGATAACCTCAACTCTAACAAATGAGTTTGACAAATCTTTATTGATTAATTCTGATATTTTTGAGTGTGTTTCCTTTTGCTGTAACTCATTAATAAAATTTGAAAGTCCTGGAAATTCTTTTGAGTTTTCTTTAGTCACAAAACATCTAAACTTTAAGGCTTTTCCACCTGTACTAATTCCTTCTCTAAATTTACCTTCTCCACCATCAATTGCTCTTGTCCCATCATATTCTAATTTGTGTTCATTTGGATTTGCAATATCTGCTTTTATAATCTCATTGATCGCCTCTTCTGATAATGGATTATTTAATTCCCAATGAGGAAAGGGTTTGTCGAATTTATTTGAATTACTTGTTAATGAATTTAAAAAAGACATTTATTTTAATTTAATTAATTTTGATACTCTATTTGCTTCATCTAGCTTTTCATAGCTCCAAGTTTCTAATTTGTCATCTAGTTTTCTTAATATGTTCATATTTTCAAATAGTTTTCTAAATTCTTTGAACCTTTTATCATTTCTTTTGGTTTCTATCATTGCGACATAAACCGGTTTTCCTGTCAATGCAGCTTCAGAGATCATAGAACTGGAGTCACATGTAACAACAATATATTTAGCTAAACATAAAGCTGATAAATATGCCTTCTTATCCACAGTTTCAATAATAGTTGTATCATTTATTAGCTCTGACTTAGCTAATGAGACTGTTTCCATAGGTGTTCTGTTCGAGGGTATAACAATTAGATGAAGATTATTCTTTTCTGTTAAGTTTTTTATATTAGAAAATATAGATTTAATATTTTGCGTTGAATAATTATAATATTTTGTAGGTCCACCCAAAATTAATGTTAAAATATCTTTTTTTTTGTTTGTTTTATTTTCTAAGTAATCTCTAGATTTTTCTATTTCTTCTATTGTCAAGTAATGTAGTGCGCCCTTAGAGGAAATGACATTTTTACCTGATATTCCGTCGTGCTCAGGTGCGATTATATAATTAAAATTGTTTAAGGAAACTTTAGGATTTTGTATATGTATATTTATAATATTTTTATTTGAATTTTTTTTTAGATAAATTGATGGAACAACGCTTTTTCTTCCACAAGATATAATTATATCAAATTCTTTCTTAATGTTGTTTTTAAAAACATATTTTTTGACAGGAGTTAAAGACGGGGGAATCAATTTCCAAAAATTATTCAATTCAATTTTCTCGTGAAAATATTCTAAGTCCAATGCTTTAGCCAAACCCTCTACTTGGCTAATCATTCCATGTAATCCTTCGGTTAATAATAACCCTTTTAATTTACTCATTTATCACTATATAAACTTGTATGTCAGAAAAACCAACTAAACATACAAAAGTGTTAATAATTGGATCAGGTCCTGCTGGATATACTGCAGCAGTTTACGCAGCAAGAGCAATGCTAAAACCAATATTGGTCTACGGTTCTGAACCAGGTGGGCAACTTACAACAACCACTGATGTAGAAAATTATCCAGGTTTTGCAAAAGCTATACAGGGACCATGGTTGATGGAGCAGATGAAAGAACAAGCTCATGCAGTTGGTACAGAGATGATTGAAGATCATATTTCATCTGTAAACTTGAAATCTAAACCTTTTGAGGCGATAGGTGACGGTGGTCAAAAATATACTGCAGACTCAATAATTATATCTACTGGTGCACAAGCAAGATGGCTTAACTTAAAGTCAGAGCAAGAATTTAGGGGATTTGGTGTATCGGCATGTGCAACATGTGATGGTTTTTTCTTTAAAGATAAAGAGGTTGCAGTTGTTGGGGGTGGAAATGCGGCTGTCGAAGAGGCAATGTTTTTAACCAAATTTGCATCTAAAGTAAAATTAATACATAGACGAGATAAATTAAGAGCTGAAAAATTATTACAAACTAAATTGATGGAAAATAAAAAAATAGAAATAATATGGGATAGTGTTGTTGAAGAAGTAATTGGTGATGATAATCCTAAAAACGTTAAAGGTATTAAAATAAAAAATGTTAAAACTAATGAAATAATTGAGATGAATTTAGATGGTGTTTTTATTGCAATTGGTCATGATCCTGCAACACAATTATTTAAAGACCAACTTAAAATGGATAATGAGGGATATTTAGTAACAAAATCTGATTCCACTGAAACCAACGTTCCTGGAGTTTTTGCTGCTGGAGACGTAAAGGATAAAGTGTTTAGGCAAGCTGTAACAGCTGCCGGAATGGGCTGCATGGCAGCACTTGAAGCAGAAAAACACCTCTCACATAATTAAATAAATGTCTTGTAAAGTATTATTAACAGGTATTAGTGGATGGATTGGCAAACATATAGCTATTCAATTGCTTAAAGAGGGTCATCATGTTGTTGGAACTGTTAGAAATGAAAATTTAATTGAGCCTACAAAGGAAACTCTAAAAAGCAAAAACACGCCCTTAGATAATTTAACTTTTGTTGTACTAGATTTGTTAAAAGATGAAGGTTGGGATGAGGCCGCAAAAGGATGCAGATATACAATGCACGTAGCATCTCCATTTCCAATAAAGGTTTCTAATGATAGACAAAAGTTAGTGCCTGCAGCTAAAGACGGAACTTTGAGAGTTTTAAAAGCAAGTGTTAACGCAGGCGTTGATCAGATAATTTTAACCTCATCAATAGTTGCAATGTTCAGAAAACCAAATCGAACAAGTCCATACTCCTTCGGTGAAAATGATTGGACCGATATTAATTGGGAAAAAGGTGTTAGTGATTATTTTTTGTCAAAAACAGTTGCAGAAAAAGCAGCGTGGGAATTTATGGAAAGCAAAGGTTTAAAAGACAAATTAACTGTTATTAATCCTGGAGGAGTTTTTGGAGATGCGCTTGATAGTAAAGAGTGCACATCAATAGAGTACGTAAAACAATTTTTAAAAGGTAAATTTCCAGCAGCACCAAAATGGGGAGTATTAATTTCACATGTTGAGGACGTGGCTAAATCACATGTTGTCTGCATGGGGAAAACGGGAGTTGGAGGTCGAAGAATAATTGTTGGAAGAGATGTTAAAACATTGCTTGAATTATCAAATATAATGGCAGAAGCTCTTCCAGACTACGCAAAAAAACTTCCAAAAAGAGAGTTGCCAAATTTTATGGTTAAATTAATCAGCTTAGTAGATTCAAGTGCAAAAACTATGATACCTGATCTACAAATTGTTATGCAAACAGACACTACTTACTCAGAGAATTTATTAGGAATGAAATTTAAATCTGCAGAAAGTGCAATGTCAGAAGCTGCAAAGTCAGTTGTTAGACTTGGCTTAGTTTAATACTAACTCTTCTATTTGATCAGACTCAAAAATTTTTTGATGATTATCTGAATTTAAAGCTTTAATCATTGCTTTTGCAACTGTCTCGGCTTTAATTGGTCTAATTTTCTTAATTTTTCCTAGTAGTATAGGTGATAGAGCTTTTAAAGCTATTGAACCAATTGTTTCCCCAATTCTGAATTCTTTTCTATTCCCTAATAAAAAAGATGGTCTCATTATTGCTAATTTTGAGAAATTTAAATTTTGTAAAAATAATTCAACCTCTCCCTTATTTTTAAGATATGCGCTTGCATGGCTTGGGTCAGCATACCCAGATGACACATATGAGAAATTTTTAACTAAATTTTTTTTAGCAATTTGTGCAATTTCAATTGGAATATTATATTCTATTCTTCTGTACTCCATTTTATTAGGTGTATTTTTTTTTGTAGTTCCTATACAAAAAAAACAATCATCTCCATTAATATAAGATTTAATTAGGTCTTGATTTATAAAATTAGTCTCAATTACCTCAACTTTTTCATTTATGTTTGAGGGTACAGATCTTACAAATATCTTTATTTTATTATAACTATTATTTTTGATTAATAAGTCTAATACATGACTACCGACTAGTCCTGAGGACCCAAAAACTAATGCTGTTTTCATTTTTTAATTTAATTTTTCACAAAAGTCTTTAATTCTTTTTAAAGCAACTTTTAAATTTTTCATTGATGTAGCATATGAAATTCTAAAATATCCGTCTAAACCAAACGCTGATCCTTGAACAACAGCAACATTTGCTTTTTCCAATAATTTTTTAACAAAATCACTATCTTTTTTAAAATTATTTTTTTTTCCTAATAGTTTTTTACAATTCGGAAAGACATAAAACGCACCATTTGGTTTTAAGCAATTTATACCTTTTATGGAATTTAAAGATTTTACAACAAAATCTCTTCGCTCTTTAAAAGATTTTGCCCTAGTTCTAATAAATTTTTGAGTTCCATTTAGTGCTTCAACAGATGCGGCCTGACTTATTGAGGACGGATTTGAGGTTGATTGCGATTGAATTTTTCTAATAGCATTAATTATTTCTACTGGACCCGCTGCATATCCAATTCTCCAACCTGTCATGGCGTATGATTTACTAACACCGTTCATTGTTAAAACCCTATTTTTAAGTTTAGGAATTTGAGCAATTGTAAAAAATTTAAAATTATCATATCGAACATGCTCGTATATATCATCACTTAAAATGAAAATTTTGTTATTTCTTAAAAGAATTTTTGATAATTTTAATATTTCGTTTTTAGTATACCCAGAGCCAGTTGGATTTGAAGGTGAGTTAAGAATTAGCCATTTAGTCTTTTTCGAAATAGCCTTTTTTAATTTTTGTGGTGTGAGCTTAAATCCATCTTTTTCATCGCATTTTACAAATTTAGGTTTTCCACCTGCTAGTAGAACCATGTCTGGGTATGAAACCCAGTATGGAGCTGGAATAATTACTTCATCTCCCTTGTTGAGAGTTGCCATGAATGCATTGTATAAAACTTGTTTCCCACCAGTTCCAACGGTTATTTGATTTGTATTATATGAAAGATTATTTTCTTTTTTAAATTTTTTAATAATTGCTTTTTTAAGTGCGGGCGTTCCATCAACAGCGGTATATTTTGTATCTCCTGACTTTATCGCATTTATTGCAGCACTCTTAATGTTATCTGGGGTATCAAAATCAGGCTCTCCAGCACCTAAACCTATTACATCTTTTCCAGCCGCTCTTAGTTCCCTAGCTTTTTGAGTAACTGCGATTGTTGGGGAGGGTTTAATTCTCTTTAAACTATTAGATATTATGCTCATTGAAATATATTTTTATTTTATTACTTTGTTTAATATATGCAAAATACTTATCAAGATTTAATTACAGATATTCAAAGTAAATCTCCCCAAATCAGTGGAAAACTAGAGGGGGGTAAAAAGTTTAAAATAAAGTCAGATTTTAAACCAGCAGGAGATCAGCCTGAGGCAATTAAAAAATTAGTAGCCGGCGCAAAAAAAAATGAATTCAATCAAGTTCTTCTTGGGGTGACTGGCTCAGGAAAAACATTTACGATGGCTAAAATTATTGAAGAAACAAATAGACCAGCACTGGTTCTTGCTCCTAATAAAACTTTAGCTGCACAATTGTATGGGGAGATGAAGGCTTTTTTTCCAGATAATGCTGTCGAATACTTTGTATCATATTATGATTATTACACACCAGAAGCTTACGTGCCAAGGTCAGATACATATATAGAAAAAGAAGCATCCATCAACGAACAAATTGATAGAATGAGACACTCTGCAACCAGATCTCTTCTTGAGAGAGATGATGTTTTAATTGTTGCAAGTGTATCATGTATTTATGGATTAGGCTCCGTTGAAGCATACAGCAAAATGACTTTAACTTTGCAAAAAAACTATGACTACAATCGAGAACAAATTATAAAATCTTTGGTTGCTTTACAGTACAAAAGAAACGATCAAAACTTCTTTCGTGGTACGTTTAGAGCAAGAGGTGAATATCTGGAAATTTTTCCTTCGCATCTTGAGGACCGTGCTTGGAGATTAAGTTTATTTGGGGATAAATTAGAAAAGATTGAGGAATTCGATCCTTTAACTGGGGATCAAGTTAGAGAATTAAACTTAGTGAAGGTTTACGCAAATAGTCATTATATAACTCCCAAACCGACAGTAGAGCAAGCAGTAATAAATATTAGAAAAGAGTTAGAGTTAACTTTAAAAAAACATAGATCTGAAAATAAATTACTAGAAGCTCAAAGGTTAGAGGAAAGAACAAAATTTGATTTAGAAATGATAGAGGCTACCGGATCATGTGCGGGTATTGAAAACTATTCAAGATTTTTATCAGGAAGAAAACCTGGAGAACCCCCACCCACTTTGTTTGAATATTTTCCTGATAATGCTCTTATATTTGTTGACGAGTCTCATGTTACTGTTCCACAGTTAAATGGAATGTTTAAAGGTGATAGATCAAGAAAGAGCACGCTTGCAGAATATGGTTTTAGACTTCCATCTTGTATGGATAATAGACCTTTAAAATTTGAGGAGTGGGATCTAATGCGAACACAAACTATTTTTGTATCAGCAACACCTGGACCATGGGAGCTAGATCAAACTAAAGGTAAATTTGTTGATCAAGTTATACGACCAACTGGTTTAATTGATCCATTGGTTGAAATTCGTCCGGCAAAAAATCAAGTGGATGACTTGATGCATGAATGTAAAGAAGTTGTAAAAAATAATTATAGAGTTTTAGTAACAACATTAACAAAAAAAATGGCTGAAGACTTAACAGAGTATCTGCACGAAAATGGTGTTAAAGTTAGATACATGCACTCCGATATTGATACTTTGGAGAGAATTGAAATCATGAGAGATCTAAGAATGGGAGTTTTTGATGTTTTAGTTGGTATCAACTTATTAAGAGAAGGTTTAGATATACCTGAATGTGCTCTTGTTGGAATACTAGACGCAGACAAAGAGGGATTTTTAAGATCAGAAACTTCCTTAATACAAACTATTGGTAGAGCTGCAAGAAATGTGGACGGCAAGGTAATACTTTATGCCGATAAGGAAACTAAAAGTATTAAAAAGGCTATTAAAGAAACTGAGAGAAGAAGAGAAATTCAATTAAAATATAATAAAAAGCATAAGATAGACGCAAAGTCTGTAAAGAAAGAAATAGGAGATATTCTTGAAAGTGTTTACGAAAAAGATTACGTAAAAATAAGTGAAGGATCTAATATCGGTGGTAACTTAAAGAAACATTTAAAAGCATTAGACAAAAAAATGAAAGAGTCTGCATCTAACCTAGAATTTGAAGAAGCTGCAAAAATAAGGGATGAAATCAGAAAACTTCAGAGTACAGAATTAGAAATAACATTGAACCCTAAAATAAGACAATATGATGTTAAAAATAAAGTTTACCCAAAAGGAAGATCTACATTAGGAATGCCTGGAACTAGAGTTACTAAAAAAAGAGATAAAAAATGGAAGCACGCAAGATAATAATTACTGGTGGAGCTACCAGAATAGGCGCGGCTATAGCTAAAAAACTATCTGGCAATAAAGTTGAGATAGTAATTCATTTTAATAAGTCTCGTACAAAAGCAATAGCGTTAAAAAAAGAACTAGAGAAAAATGGTACAAAAATTCACTTGGTAAAAGGAAATTTAAACAAACAAGAGGACATAAAAAAAATAATTAAAAGTTCCAAAAAGAATTTAAAATATTTCGACTGTCTTATTAATAACGCATCGATGTTTGAAAATGATAAATTAGAAAATTTCTCTTCTGAAAGTTGGAACAAACATTTAAATATAAATTTGAAAGCACCAGCAATTTTAACCAGGGAATTTGCAAAAAATATCAAAGGTAAAAATAACAATGTTATTAATATAATTGATCAAAGGGTATTTAAACTTACTCCATTTTTCTTTTCTTATACATTAAGCAAAACTGGTCTTTATACTTTAACTAAAACTTCAGCCATGAGCTTAGCACCTAAAATCAGAGTAAATGGAATAGCTCCAGGACCAACTATCAAGAATAAAAGGCAATCAAAAATACATTTTAAGAAACAATTTTTGGCCACCCCATTAAAACAACAAGTTAATGTTAATGAGATTGCTAATGCTGTTGACTTTTTTATAAAAACCAGTTCTATAACAGGTCAAGTAATTTCAATTGATAGTGGTCAAAGCTTAAACTGGCAAACGCCAGATATAATGCGAGGAAAAGAATGAAAAGATTTTTTCTTATTATTTTATTAATTTTAATTTCGTGTATCAATGTATATGCAAACCCAAAGGAGGTTATAAAAACTGATGGTTTTGTAATTCCTACAAACAAATGGAAAGATAAAATTAAAATTGACGAAAATTTTGAAGTTAATAATCCTGAAGATAAAATAATAATTATATATAATCATGGTTCTGACGGAAATGATGTTAAATTAAAACATTGCTTCTGGAGATCAGAACTTAGAAATTGGGCTCAGCTTGCAGGTGATAAAATAAATGGTAAAGAAATTATGGTTTATATACACTGCCAAGGTCAACTAGAGGGTGATTTAGGTGCCAAGTTAGGAAAAGTAGGAATGTGGATGAAAAAATGGGAAGGACCTTATCCAGGAACTTCAAAAATGGATCGAAGAGTTGAGGGAAATTTAAAGGTTGTTAAGAAATTTGTTGACTTAGGTGTTCCAAAAAAACAAATTTTTATGTCAGGTCATTCTTGTGGAGGCTGGGCAACGTTAAGGTTAACTGCAAAATATATGAATGAAGTAGGTGGAGGTATATCATTAATGCCTGCATGTTTTTGGAATTTGTCAAAAAAATATAAAGTAAAAAAAGTTGGTTACCAAAAAGCTATGGACAAATTTCATAAAAAATATCCTGGTATGGCTGGATGGAGACAAGAACAGATTGATATAATTAAAAAAGGAAATGCGCCAGTTTTAATTTTTACTCATCCCTTGGATCCGTATGAAGGATTAACATCTGATTGGATGGATGATGTTCCTAACTTTAAGAGAATAGTAGTTTCTGAAAAAAAAACAATTAATGGAAAAAAATGTAAAATTGCTGGTTCCAATTGGGAAGAACCATTAAAAGACGCACATATAATTGATTTTGCAGACTGTTTTATGCATTATCACAAGCTAATTAAAGAATACATCTCATCAAGACTTTAGGGTATGAAAAGAAATAATTTAAAAATTGTAAAAATTGATAAAAACAAAAGTCTATTCAATTACGAAAAAAAAGTATTAATTAAAGAATTAATATTAAATATTAAATTAGGATACTTTGATTTTGAAAAAGAGAAGCCTCAAAAAGTCAAATTTAGTCTAGAGGCTAATTATAAGGATAAAAAACCGACGAACGATAAAGATCTAAAGTCTATTGTGAATTACGACAAATTAGTAAGACTAATTAAAAAGCTGGTAAAAAATAGACATTATAATTTTTTAGAAACGCTAGCAGAGGATATTTTTGATGAGCTTTTTAAAGACAAAAGAATAGATAAAATAGTCTTAAAAATTGAAAAACTTGAAATTATAAAGGATTGCTCATCAGTAGGAATTCAAATTTCGAAAAAAAGAAGCAATGCGTAATTCCGAAATAGGAAAAGAAGTAATAAAAAAACAACTTCCACTAATACCTAAGTTACCTGGAGTATATAAAATGTTAAGTATAAATAATGAAATTTTATACGTGGGTAAGGCAAAAAATCTCCCTAATAGACTTAAGAGTTACGTTTCAGAGAAGAACCATATCATTCGAACAGAAAGAATGCTCTCTCAAACTAAAAAATTAGAAATTACAACAACCTCTAACGAGAGTGAGGCACTACTTTTAGAAGCTAATTTGATAAAAAAACATAAACCAAAATTTAATATTTTATTAAGAGACGATAAGTCTTTCCCATTTATTTATATTTCGAATAAATCTCAATGGCCACAAATCACAAAACATAGGGGGAAAAAAAATAAAGATGGTTTTTTCTTCGGTCCATTTGCTTCTGCAGGATCAGCTAATTGGACTATTAAAATGATTCAAAAAATTTTTCAATTAAGAGTTTGTGACGATACTGTTTTTAAAAATAGAGAGAGACCATGTATACTATATCAAATAAAAAGATGTTCAGGTCCATGTGTTGGTTTTGTTAAAGAGCATGATTACAAAAAAAGTGTAGAGGATGCGATCGAATTTGTGTCTGGAAAATCAAGAAAAATTCAAAAAAGCTTATCAGATCAAATGGAAGTTGCAAGTGAAGAGCTAGATTTCGAAAGAGCAGCAATTTTAAGAGATAGAATTAAATCACTTAACATAATTCAATCTTCACAAAGAATTAATGAAGCAAACTTGATTGAAGCTGATGTTATCGCTGCATATAAAGAGTCTGGTAAAACTTGTGTTCAAGTGTTTTTCTACAGATCAAAACAAAATTGGGGAAATCAGCCTTATTTTCCGAAACATGATCCAGATGAAAAATTGTCTGATATTTTAAACTCTTTTGTTATTCAATTTTACGAAAATAAAAGTGTTCCTAAAAGTATTATACTAAGTGAAGAAATTAAAGAAAAAGAACTAATTGAGAAAACTTTAACTCAAAAAGAAAACAAAGATATAAATATATCTGTTGGCAAAAGAGGGTCTAAATTAAAAGTCATAACGCAAGCGATCAATAACGCTAAAGACAGTTTAAATAGAAAATTATATGAGAGTCAAAATAATAAAAATTTATTTGAAGAAGTTTGTAAAAAATTTGATTTAGATAATAATATAAAATTAATTGAGGTTTATGATAACAGTCATATCCAGGGTACAAACAGTGTCGGTGCTTTGGTGGCTTATGGCGAGGAGGGATTTATTAAAAAAAGATATAGAAAGTTTAATATTAAAGTGAAGGGTAATCAACAAGACGATTATGGTATGATGAAGGAAGTGCTAAATAGACGCTTTAAAAGAGCAATACAAGAAAAGGACAACTACTTATCATTTCCGGATTTAGTTTTAATAGATGGAGGGAAAGGTCAATACTCTACAGCTAGAGACACTATGAATGAATTAGGACTTCACGATATACCTGTTGTAGCCATAGCAAAAGGAAAGCAAAGAAATAGCGGTAATGAAACTTTCTTCCACAATGGACGAGAATACAAATTTGAAAAAAATGACCCCACCCTATTTTTTCTTCAAAGGATAAGAGACGAGGTACATAGATTTGCTATTAGTGCCCATAGAGCCAAAAGAAAGCGAGGAATTAGTAAATCTTTACTTGATCAAATTGAAGGTGTCGGTGGTATAAGAAAAAGGGCTTTATTAAACCATTTTGGATCTGCTAGAGCAGTAGAATCAGCTAGTTTAGACGAAATTAAATCTGTTGATGGTATTGAGGAAAAAGTGGCAAAAAAAATATATAACTATTTTCACGAATGAAAATTAAAATTCCAAATTATTTAACAATAGGAAGAATAATTATTGTACCAATTTTTGTATTAACATTTTATTTACCTGGTTTTTATGGTGACATAATACCTTTTTCTTTATTTGTAATAGCTTCATTTACAGATTTCTTAGACGGGCTTTTAGCGAGAATGTATAAAGAGGAGTCTAAATTAGGTGAGTTGTTAGATCCTATTGCAGATAAAATTATTGTTGCCACAGCATTAATTTTACTTGTTATGGATGGGACAATAAAAAATTTTGAGGTAATTGCAGCTATAATAATTTTAACGCGAGAAATATTAATATCTGGACTAAGAGAATTTTTAGCAAAAGGTAAGGTCAACATGCCAGTCTCGGGTTTGGCTAAGTTAAAAACATTTCTACAAATGTTTGCTATTTCTATATTACTCTTAGGGCAAACAGGTAATAAATTAATTAATTTTCAAGATTATAATGCACAAACAATTGGAATTATAATATTGTGGTTATCAGCGTTTTTAACACTTTACACTGGGTATGATTATTTAAGAAAAGGAATTGACCACGCAATCTCGGAAGATGAAAAAAATTAAGCTGCTTTCTTTTTTCTGACAGTTTGCTGGTAATTTTCAGATAATTGGATTATCGTATTACATACTTTATAATTAAATTTATCAATCTGAGATACAGGGGTAACTTCAGCAGCAGTACCTGTTAAAAAACATCCTACAAAGTTTTTAAGTTCATCAGGTTTAATCTTTCTCTCATTAACTTTTATATTCATAGAATTTGCAATTTCAATTACTGTTCTTCTTGTAATTCCATCTAAAAAAGAATCTGGAATTGGAGTATGCAAAGTCCCATCTTTATCTTTAAAAAATATGTTTGCTCCAGTAGCCTCTGCAACATAGCCCTCGTGATCTAACATTAATGAATCTGTATAGCCTTGCTTTTCAGCTTCGTGTTTAGACAGAGTACAAATCATATATAAACCTGCAGCTTTAGTGTCCCATGGAATTGTGTTTGGAGCAGGACGTCTCCAATTAGAAATATTTAATTTGATACCCTCTAATTTTAATTTTGGATCGAAGTATGATCCCCATTCCCAAGTTGCTATTGCAACATGTATTTTTGTTTGTTGGGCTGAAATTGCCATCATTTCACTTCCTCTCCATGCTACAGGTCTCACATAACCATTTTTAACATTTTGGGTTAGTACAATTTTATTTGACGCTTCATTAATTTCTTTTTCAGAATATGGAATTTCAAAACCCATTCTTCTTGCAGAATGAAAAAATCTTGAGGTATGTTCACCTAATTTAAATATATCTCCGTCATACACTCGCTCTCCTTCAAAAACACAACTTGCGTAATGCAAACCATGGCTTAATACATGTAGTTTAACGTCTTGCCAATCCACAAGCTCATTATTGTACCAAATTTTTCCTTCTCTTTTATCGTAGGGTATCATTAGATTTTATTAACAAAAAATATCTTTGTATGTATAATATGTCAATATAACTTACCAAAATGAAACAGTTACTTTACCTTAAAGATAATCAATTAAAAGAATTTATAGAGAAATTATTTGTTAGTTATCGTGAAACATTCTCAGATACTAAAAAAATTTTAGATAAACATAACCTGGGCATTGCCCATCAAAAAGTACTTCATTTAATATCTCAGTACCATGGTATTACTATTTCTGAACTATTGGGTAAACTTAAAGTCACAAAACAAAGTCTAAATAGAGTGTTAAATGATTTAATTAAAATTAATGCTCTTAAATTTAAAAAAGATACTAAGGACACACGAAAGAAACATGTTTACCTAAGCGAGCAAGGTGAACATTTATTTAATCAAATTTTTTCTATACAAAAGAAAAGGATACACAAAGCTCTTCTAAACTCCTCATCAGATGAAGTTTTACATTTTAATAGTGTACTTAAAAAAATAATTAATGAATAATTTTTTAGCTCATATTTTAGTTGTAGATGATGATGATGGTATAAGAAAACTTGTTAAACAGTTTTTAAATGAAAATAACTACTTAGTAACAACTGCACATAGTGCAGAGGAGGCCCAAAATAAAATTAAGTTTGTTGAATTTGATTTAATTGTACTCGATATAATGATGTCTGGTAAAAGTGGTTTAGAGTTTTTAATAGAAAATAAAAAAAGCATTGATACACCAGTTATACTTTTGACTGCAAGAGGAGAGTCTGATGATAGAATTAGAGGATTTGAAAGTGGTGCGGACGATTATCTACCTAAACCGTTTGAGCCAAAGGAGCTGATACTAAGAATAAAAAGTATATTAAATAGAACGAAAACAAAAAGAGTTAAACACCTAGCAGAATTTGAAAACATTAAAATTGATTTGAATAAACTTTTTATCTTAAAAAATGATAAGCAATATAAAATAAATAATACAGAAAAAATAATTCTCGAAAAAATGATAAATTCACCAGGCAAAACATTATCTAGAGAAGTGATAGGTAATCTAATTAAAGTAGATAAAGAAAGATCTGTTGATGTCATTATAACAAGATTAAGAAAAAAAATTGAAGATGATCCTAAAAACCCGAAATATTTACAAACTATAAGAGGTAAAGGTTATGTTTTATGGATTGATTAAGTCATTAAAAAAAATTTTACCTAAGCAATTATTTTATCGTGGACTTTTAATTGTTGCTATACCTATAATTATTTTACAAGTAACAATTACGCTTGTTTTTTTTGATAGTTTATGGATTAAAACTAATAAAGGTATGACGCGAGCACTAGCCTCTGAGCTAAAAACTTTCATAGACGCCTACGATAATGAAAAAACCGACAAAGATTTTATAATTGTTCTTTATAAAGAAAATTTAGATATAAATATTAAATATAAAGAAAATTTAAAATTGCCAATACATAACGATAAAAGATGGTTCAGTCCTATTGATAGAACATTAAGACGTGAATTGAAATCTAGAAATTTAAATTACTGGTTTGATACAACTTCATATAAACAATTAGTTAACATTAAAATTTCATATGAAAATGGTTTTTTTGAATTTTTCATTCCAAGAGAAAGATTAACTAGCTCGTCTGCCCGAATTTTTGCCTTATGGATAACAGTACCTGCTTTACTTGTTATTTCTATAGCAATGATATTTTTGAAAAATCAAACAAGACCCATTTTAAAATTAGCAGAGGCTTCAGAGAAATTTGGAAGGGGTGAAAAAATTGATGAATTTGTACCATCCGGTGCACTAGAAATTAGAAAAGCTGGTTTTGAATTTGAAAAAATGAGAAAAAGGATTATTAGACATTTAACACAAAGATCTGAAATGTTGTCTGGAATAAGTCATGACCTTAGAACACCACTAACTAGAATTAAATTACAGCTAGCGTTAATTAAGGACAGAAAAATAGCATCGGAATTATCTGATGATGTTGATGAGATGGAAAAAATGTTAAACGAATATCTTCAATTTGCTAAAACTGGAGCAGAAGAAAAAACACAGAAATTTAATTTTCAAGTATTAATCTCATCTCTTTTAGACAAATATGATAATCCAGATATTACACTTGAGAGTCCTGAAAATATAGAATTTGAGGGAAGAAAAGAACTTTTAAAAAGATGTTTTAATAATTTAATAGATAACTCTTTAAAATACGGAAGTAAATTAGCCGTAAAAATTGAAATTTTGAGAAAAAATTTTAGGGTTATAATTGATGACAATGGCCCGGGTATTCCGGAAACTGAATATGAAAATGTTTTTAAACCTTTTTACAAAATAGATAAAAGTAGACAAGACACTAAAAGTAGTGTTGGATTAGGGTTATCTATATCCTCTGACATAATTAGATCACATGGTGGAAAAATTGAGTTGAGCAAATCTATATTAGGCGGTTTAAGAGTTATCGTTTCTTTACCTTCTTAATTTTTTTTTTATTTGATTTTGCAAGTTCAATTTCAATTTTTTCAATCCTTTTTCTAAGTATATCTAGATCCTCTTTTCCAACAATTTTCATTTTAAACAAAAATTCATCCCTTTTTGACTTACATATATTGATTATCTCAGAATTTAAATCTTTGTAGCTATTAATTCCATTCTCAATCAATTTACCGAATTTTTTTAATAGTTCTTCAGAATTTGCCATAATATTATTTTTTTTTTGTTAATTAAGTTTATAATATTTTTTATTAATGTTTATCAATAATTTTGACCCAGTTG
>CABZUW010000005.1 GCA_902529105.1 uncultured Pelagibacteraceae bacterium | reverse complement strand
ATGGTTGAAGGCAAATGGAGTGGTACAATGTGTTTAACAGAGCCAGTTTGTGGTACAGATTTAGGTTTACTAAAGACAAAAGCTGTAGAACAAAGTGATGGAACCTATAAACTAACTGGCCAAAAAATTTTTATCACTTCTGGCGATCATGATTTAACAGAAAATATTATTCACCTAGTTATTGCTAGGTCATCCGACTCACCGTCAGGAACAAGAGGTATAAGCCTTTTTCTGGTACCTAAATTTGTAGTCAACGAGGATGGATCCTTAGGTCCAAGAAATGGAATTAGTACAGGATCTATAGAAAGTAAAATGGGTATAAAAGGGTCAGCTACATGTGTATTAAATTTTGATGAGGCTACAGGTTATATGATAGGTCCAAAAAATAAGGGATTAAATTCTATGTTTACAATGATGAACTTGGAGAGAATTGTTGTCGGAATTCAGGGACTTGGTATATCTGAAATCGCTTATCAAAACTCATTAATTTATTCTAAAGAAAGAAAACAAGGTAAAAGTAACAAAAATAATTCTTCTAATGGTTCTGCAGATTTTATAATTGAGCATGCAGACATAAGAAGATCTCTTTTAAATATGAAGTCAATAATAGAGGGTGAGAGAGCATTATGTTTTTGGTTATCACAGCAAACAGAAGTTAGTTTGAACCATAATATCGAGGAAGTTAAGCAAGAGGCTGCAGATTACGTTTCTTTGATGACACCTGTCGTCAAAGCTTTGTTTACAGATATGGGTTCCGAAATTACAAGTGAGGCAATGCAAATATTTGGTGGATATGGTTATACCAAAGACCAAGGTATAGAACAATTATACAGAGACAATAGAATCACACCAATTTATGAGGGCACTAACTCTGTTCAAGCAATTGATTTGGTCTTTAGAAAATTAGTTAACAAAAATGGAGATATTATCGATAGATATATAAAAATGATTAAAAAAGACTTAGAAAATAATAACTTAAAGCTGTCACCATTTATTAAAGACTTAAATATATACTTAGATAAATTAATTTCATTTACCACATGGATAAAAGATAAAGTTGAAAACTCTAAGGATGATGCAAATGCAGCATGTAATGACTATTTAAAAGTATTAGGTCTTATTGCGGTAGGTCACTCTTGGATTAAAGTCCTTGAGGTAAGTTTCAATGATTATGATAATAATAAAGAATTTTATGAGGATAAAATACAAACCGCTCGCTTTTTTTTTCAAAGGGTATTACCAAGAATTGACACACATTGCATATCTGCCATGAGTGGAAGCGGGTATATAATGGATTTTAAATTCAATTAAAATGAGTAGTTTTGAAAAAAATTTGGATAAAAATCCTGCAAATTTTGTTCCTTTGACACCTTTAACATTTTTAGAGAGAGCAAAAGATATTTATCCAAATTATGAGGCACTAGTTTACGAGGATAGAAAATATACTTGGCTTGATATTTACAAAAGATGTACTCAATTTGCTAGCGCTCTTGAAAAAATTGGAATTACTAAAGGAGATACAGTATCCGTCATGGCATGTAATACTCCAGAAATATTTGAAGCACATTATTCGGTTCCTATGACAGGTGCTGTTCTTAATACAATTAATATTAGATTAGATTCTAAAACAGTAAGTTATATTTTGGAACATAGTGATGCTAAGGTATTAATTGTAGATAGACAGTTTCATGAAGTTGTAAAAAAAGCTTTATCTAATATTAAAAAAGAGATCAAAATAATTGATATTTTTGACAAGCATGCTGATCAATCAAAGCTAGGTAAAATTGGAGATTTAGAATACGAGGAATTCTTAAAAACTGGTGACACAGATTATGTATGGAAGAGACCAGATGATGAATGGCAGGCAATCTCATTAAGTTACACTTCAGGAACAACGGGTAATCCAAAAGGTGTAGTTTATCATCATAGAGGTTCATATTTAATGGCAACAGGAAGTGCTGTAGCATGGAATATGCCAAATAGATTAGTATTTCTTTGTGTTGTCCCAATGTTTCATTGTAATGGGTGGTGTTATCCTTGGACTGTTCCAATGTTGAATGGAAAAACGATTTGTTTAAGAAATATAGATATAAAAAAAATTTTTGAATTAATTGAGACTTATAAAGTAACTCACTTTGGAGGGGCTCCAATCGTACTTAATATGATTACGGGTGCTTCTGAAAGTGACAGAAAAGAGTTAAAACATAAAGTATATGTTCTTACTGCAGGCGCTCCCCCACCAAGTATAATTTTTAAAAAAATGAAAAGTCTAGGTTTTGAAGTTATGCATGTATATGGCTTAACGGAAACGTATGGTCATATTACCCAATGTGCGTGGAATGACGACTGGAATTCACTGGATGAAGATAAAGTTAATGAGATTAAAGCTAGACAAGGTGTTAGATACCCTAATACCGAGGGGGTGTCGGTGATAAATCCAGAGTCAATGAAGCCAGTTCCTAGAGATGGAAAAACCATGGGTGAGATAATGATCAAAGGAAATGTAGTCATGAAAGGGTATTACAAGGACAAAGATGCAACTGATAAAGCTATGAAAGATGGATGGTTTCACTCAGGAGATTTGGCGGTAATGCATCCTGATGGCTATATAAAAATTCAAGACAGATCAAAAGATATTATTATATCTGGCGGTGAAAATATTTCTTCAATCGAAATAGAAAATACTTTAGCAAAACACCCTTCAGTATCAATTGCAGCTGTAGTCGCTAAACCTGATGAAAAATGGGGTGAAGTACCGTGTGCATTTATTGAGGCTGTAAAAGATAAATCTACCACAGAAAAAGAGCTAATAGATTTTTGTAAGGAAACATTAGCTAACTTTAAAGTACCAAAAAAAATTGAATTTTGTGAATTACCAAAAACCTCAACAGGAAAAATCCAAAAGTTTGAATTAAGAAAAAAGGCTAAGGAGTTAAGCTGAATATAAACATCAATGATAAAGATGTTTTCATCTCAACGGGTGGCAGAGATATAGATCCTACCAAATCATCAATATTACTTATGCACGGCAGTGGACTTAGTCACATCGTTTGGTCTTTGCATGAGCAATTTTATATTACAAATGGATATAATGTTTTATCTATAGATTTGCCAGGACATGGAAATTCAGACGGACCTGCCATTGAGTCGATCGAAAAAATATCAGATTGGGTAAGTGATTTGATAAAAAATTTAAAATTAAATAAAATTAACTTTGTAGGTCATTCCCAAGGTTGTCTTGTAGGAATTGATTTTGCGTCGCGTTATCCAGAATTAACAGAAAAGCTCATTTTAGTTGCTGGTTCATATAAATTACCAGTAAACCAAGATCTTTTAGACCTAGCTTACGCAGGAGATGAAAAAGCAATTTTGTTAATGATGAAGTGGGGTTATGAGGGTTCAAAGGCGTTTATAGGAGGCAACCCTGTAAAAAAAATAATTAATTCGACTAGAGAAATTAGAGAAATTTTGTATGTGGACTTAAATGCTTGTAACAATTATAAAACCGGTAAAGAATCTTTAGAAAAAATTATTTGTCCTACTTTATGTATTTTTGGAGACTTGGACAAAATGGTTCCTCTAAAAATTGGAAACAAAATGGCTGAGACAATAAAAAATTCTGAAGTAAAAATTATAAATAATTGTGGTCATATGATTATATTTGAAAAGGCTTTTGAAATGAGAAAATCTGTTTTGGAGTTTATAAATAGATGAAAAATTATTTTGTATCAAAATCAAGGAGATTAAGAGGAACACCTTATACCTCGAGAATTGAGAAACAAGGTGTTACTGCGTACACAGTTTACAACCACATGCTTTTACCTACAAAATTTGAAGATTCTTTAGAGGAGGCATACCATCATTTAAAAAATCACGTTCAGGTTTGGGATGTTTCAGTGCAGAGACAAACTGAAATTAATGGAAAAGATTCAGCTAAACTAGTTCAACTTATTACTTGTAGAGACCTTTCAAAAGCTAAAGTAGGAAGGTGTTATTATGCTCCTATAATTGACAATAATGCAAAATTAATAAGCGATCCAGTAATTCTTAAATTAGCAGAGGATAGATGGTGGATCTCTCTATCGGACTCAGATTTAGAATTGTTTGCAAAAGGTTTAGCAATAGGAAAAGGTTATGATGTGAATGTATTTGAGGCAAAGGTTGATATTTTTTCTGTTCAAGGACCAAAATCTTTTGACTTAATGAAAAAAGTATTAGGACCAAAGATTGGAGAATTAAAATTTTTTGGTTTTGATTACTTTGAATTTGGTGGTGCAAAACACTTAATTGCAAGATCAGGATGGTCTAAACAAGGTGGTTTTGAGGTATATATGGAACATGAAAAGGCAGGACTAGCATTATATGATAAATTATTTGAACAGGGAGATGAATTTAATTTGAAACCTGGTTGTCCAAATTTAATAGAAAGAATTGAAAGTTCTTTATTATCATATGGTAACGATATCGATATCGGTGATAATCCTTTAGAGTGTGGGTTTGATAAATATGTAAATCTAGATACCAATGTTGAGTTTCTAGGGAAAGAGGAATTAAAAAAAGTTAAGGCAGATGGAATTAAAAGAAAATTAATGGGAGTAAAAATTGATGCTGATCAAATCGCGGTTAATAGTTCGATAAACATGTACGATAAAACAAAAAATCTGATTGGTGAATTAAGATCTGGAACATATAATCCATCTTTTAAGCAAGTTATCGGAATAGCAATGATTAATGAACCATATTTTAACGACTCTCAAGAAATCGTAATAAACATAAATGGAAAAGATTGCACGGGAAAACTCTGTGATTTACCTTTCATTTAGTGTAAATTTTAAATCATCATGAATATAGCAATAGTTGGTGCAACCGGTAACGTTGGAAGAAAACTAATAGAGGTACTTGAAAAAAAAAATTTTTCTGTAACGGAGGCTTTCTTAGTAGCTTCATCAAAAAGCTCAGGAAAAAAAATAAATTTTTTAGGTAAAGAACATACAGTTGAAGATTTGGAAAAATTTGATTTTTCAAAAGTAAAGATAGCTTTTTTTGCAGCTGGGAGTGCTGTTGCAGAGAAATGGGCTCCAATAGCAGCAAATAAAACAATAGTGATAGATAACTCAAAATTCTTTAGAAAAGATTCAGATATTCCTTTAATTGTGCCAGAGGTTAATTCAAAAGAGCTATCAAAATTTAAAAATAAAAACATTATTGCTAACGCAAATTGCTCAGTTATACCTATTGTTGTAGCACTAAAACCTTTACATGATTTGTACAATGTAAAAAGAATAGTTGCATCGACTTACCAATCTGTATCTGGAGTAGGAAAAGCTGGAATGGATGAGCTTTTATCTCAAACTAAAGAAATCTTAGAAAATAAAAATGTTCAATCAAAAAATTTCACAAAACAAATTGCATTCAATGCAATTCCACACATCGATAGCTTTCTAGAAAATGGTAGTACTAAAGAGGAGCAAAAAAATCATGATGAGATAAAAAAAATTTTAGATAAAAAAATTAATGTCACCTCTACATGTGTAAGAATTCCTGTTTTAGTATCACATTCTATAAGCATAAATATAGAATTTCATAAAAAACCTAAAATTGAAGAGATTAAAAAAGTTTTATCATCATCACCAGGATGTATAGTTGTCGATGAGCACAAAGATGGAGGATATATAACTCCTGTTGAAGCTGAAAATAAATTTGAGACTTTTATATCTAGAATACGTCATGACTCTTCTCAAGAGAACTCTATAAATATGTGGATAGTATCAGATAATTTATTAAAAGGTGCTGCCTTAAATGCTGTTGAAATAGCAGAAACTTTAATAGAAAATAATTTTTATGGAAAATAAAAATCCTCTATCTCCTCATATTCAAATTTACAGCTGGCATATCTCATCACTTGTTTCAATTGGGCATAGAATTACAGGAGTAATTAATATTTTTATCCTTACTTTAATTTTTCTTTGGCTTGGATCTTTATTACTAGGCGAAAAAAATTATGAAATTATTTTCAATTTCTTTAATTCATTTTTAGGTAAATTTTTTATTATCGCAACAATCTGGTCTTTTACATTTCACTCTCTTAGTGAGTTAAGGCACCTTTTTTGGGACATGGGTTACGGTTTTGATTTAAAAACGGCTAATTTGACAGGTTCTTTAGTTATAATTTTTTCGATAATATTTACTGTATTAATTTACTTGATAGGAAGGATTGTAATTTAAATGGTTAGTTCAACAAAGAAATGGCTTTTTATAAAAGTTTCATCAGTAATTTTAATTCCATTAATGATTTGGTTTACATTCATATTAGCAGGAATTTATGACAAAACATTTGCTGAAGTTAATGAGTTTTTTACAAGTCAGCCAACTAAAATCCTAATATCACTACTATTTGTTGTCTCTTATTTCTTTTCAGCTCTAACTATAAGTGAAATTTTCGAGGATTATATGAGAAACCAGAAAATAAAAAATGTCGCAAACAAAATATTGTATTTATTTGCTATACTAATTCCTTTATTAACACTTATTATTATTTATAATTTAAATTTATGAGTTCATACAAAATTATTGATCATGAATATGATGTAGTAGTTCTTGGAGCAGGTGGCTCGGGATTAAGAGCTGCCGTTGGTCTAAGTGAAGCTGGATTAAAAACAGCATGTGTATCAAAAGTTTTTCCAACAAGAAGTCATACATCTGCTGCGCAGGGAGGTATATCTGCAGCATTAGGAAATATGGGTGAAGACGACTGGAGATGGCACATGTATGATACGGTTAAGGGAGCAGATTGGTTGGGAGATCAAGATTGCATAGAATATCTATGTAAAGAAGCCCCTAGAGCTGTTCTAGAATTAGAAAAATATGGTGTTCCATTTAGCAGAACAGAGGATGGAAAGATTTATCAAAGGCCATTTGGTGGAATGACTAAAAATTACGGAAATGAAACTGTACAAAGAACTTGCGCGGCAGCTGACAGAACAGGACATGCTATTTTACACACACTTTATGGTCAAGCATTAAAACATAACACTGAATTTTTTATTGAATATTTTGCACTTGATCTGTTAATGAAAAATGGAGAATGCAAAGGTTTAATAGCTTGGAATTTAAATGATGGAACAATACATAGGTTCAGGTCACACATAACAATTATAGCGACTGGCGGTTATGGAAAAGTTTATTATTCAGCAACATCTGCTCATACTTGCACAGGAGACGGAAATGCTATGGTTTTAAGAGCGGGTCTTCCACTGCAAGATATGGAATTTGTTCAGTTTCATCCAACAGGTATATATGGACATGGTACGTTAATATCTGAAGGTGTAAGAGGTGAAGGAGGATACTTAGTAAATTCAAAGGGTGAAAGATTTATGGAGAGATATGCTCCAAAAGCCAAAGATTTAGCCTCAAGAGATGTTGTTAGCCGATCTATTGCAGTAGAAATTAATGAAGGTAGAGGTGTAGGAAAAGAAAAAGATCATGTTCATCTACACTTGGATCATTTAGATCAAAATGTAATTGAAGAAAGATTACCAGGTATCTCAGAATCATCCAGGCTATTTGCAAATGTAGATGTAACAAAGGAACCAATTCCAGTAGTTCCAACTGTTCATTACAATATGGGAGGAATTCCCACCAATTATAAAGCTGAAGTCTTAACACTTAATGGTTCAGAAAAAACGGTGCCAGGTCTGATGGCAATAGGAGAAGCAGCATGTGTATCAGTTCACGGAGCAAATAGACTTGGATCAAACTCATTGATTGATCTTGTAGTTTTTGGAAGGGCTGCAGCAAAAAGGGCAGCTGAGCTTGTTAAACCAGGATTACCTCACGAAGAAATTCCTCAATCAGAGACTGATAAATGTTTAGAAAGATTTGATAAACTTAGAAACTCCAGTGGTTCAAATAGTACAGCAGAATTAAGATTGTCTATGCAAAAAACTATGCAATCAAAATGTGCAGTATTTAGAACAGAAAAAACACTTAAGGAAGGTATTAATGAAATTAGAAAACCTTATGAAGGAATGGACGATTTATCTGTTAAAGATAAATCATTAATATTCAACACAGATTTAGTTGAGACTTTAGAGTTTGACAACTTGATAAGACAAGCAATTACAACAATGGACTCCGCATATCATAGGAAAGAGAGCAGAGGTGCACATGCTAGAGAAGATTATCCTAAAAGAGATGATAGTAAATATATGCAACATACATTATCTTGGTGTGATGGAAATAAAACTAAAATAGATTATAGACCAGTTCATAGGTCTACTTTAACAAACGAAGTCCAGTATTTTCCACCTCAAGAAAGAGTATATTAATGGTCCAAATAAGTTTGCCTCAAAATTCTAAGATACAAAAAGGCAAATATTATAAGGATAAAACAGGCTCAAAAAATTTACGTAAAGTTAATATTTATAGATGGGATCCGTCGACAGGAGAAAATCCTAGAGTAGATACCTATGAAGTTGATATGGATAATTGTCCCTCGAAAGTATTAGATCTTCTTAATAAAATTAAGAACGAAATAGATCCTTCTATAGCTTACAGGAGATCGTGTGCTCATGGCGTGTGTGGGTCTTGTGCAATGAACATGGATGGAAAAAATGGCTTAGCATGCACCAAGCCACATGCTGAAATAAAAGGAGATATAAATATTTATCCTTTACCGCATCTTAAAGTTTTAAAAGATCTAATTGGGGATTTAAGCACTTTATACAAGCAATATGAGTCTGTTGAACCTTGGTTAAAAAATACAAGTAATAAATCCGATAAAGAAAATATACAATCTAAAGAGGATAGAGCGAAACTGGATGGACTATACGAATGTATTATGTGTGCGTGTTGTTCTACCTCATGTCCAAGCTACTGGTGGAATGGTGATAAATATTTGGGACCTGCAGTATTGCTACAAGCTTATAGATGGATAATAGATTCAAGGGATGAGGATAGAAAAGAGAGATTAAAAAAAGTAGCAGATGAACTTAAGCTCTATAGATGTCATACCATAATGAATTGTACAAATGCTTGTCCAAAAGGATTAAATCCAGCAAAAGCTATAGCATCTATAAAAAAAATGCTTGCAACAAGCTAATTACTTAATTAAATAATTTCCTCATGAGCTTAATACAGCACTTTGTAAATGGTAAATCATACAAGGGTAATTCAAATAGAAAAGGAAAAGTTTTTAATCCAGCTACTGGTGAGCAAGAGTCTGAAGTTATATTAGGCTCAAAAGAGGATCTTAATAATACAGTTAATATAGCAAGAAAAGCTTTCGAAAGTTGGTCAGCAAAACCACCCTTACAAAGAGCTAGGGTAATGTTCAAATTTAAAGAATTAATAGAAAGAAATTCTGAAGAGATTGCAAAATTAATTGTCTCTGAACATGGTAAAGTTTACGAAGATGCCAAGGGATCGCTAACTAGAGGTCTCGAAGTTGTCGAATTTGCTTGTGGAATACCTCAAATGTTAAAAGGTGAATTCACAGAAAATGTTGGATCTGAAGTTGACAGTTGGTCTATAAGACAGCCATTAGGTGTTTGTGCAGGAATAACTCCATTTAATTTTCCTGCTATGGTTCCTATGTGGATGTTTCCTATGGCAATTGCTTGTGGAAATTCATTTATACTTAAACCTTCTGAAAAGGATCCATCATGTTCATTTAAGTTAGCTGAATTGTTATCAGAAGCAGGATTACCTGATGGGGTGCTTAATGTTGTAAATGGAGATAAAGAGGTCGTTGATGCGATTTTAGAAAATAAAGATATTCAAGCTGTTAGCTTTGTCGGCTCAACACCAATAGCTAAATATATATACGAAAATGCAGCTCATAATGAAAAAAGAGTACAAGCATTGGGAGGAGCTAAAAATCACTGTGTAGTAATGCCAGATTGTGACTTAGATCAAGCTGTGAATGGTCTAATGGGAGCAGCCTACGGATCTGCAGGAGAAAGATGTATGGCACAGTCTGTTGCAGTAGCTGTTGGAGATATTGGTGATAGATTAGTGGATAAACTTTCAAAAAAAGTTGAAGTTTTAAAAGTTGGGCCTGGTATGGATAAAAATTCAGAAATGGGACCTTTGATTACAAAAGAACATTTAGAAAAAGTAAGAGGGTATGTTGATATAGGAGTTAAAGAGGGAGCAAAACTTGTAGTAGATGGAAGAAATTTAAAACTTCAAGGTTATGAAAAAGGTTTTTTTATAGGTGGCTGCCTATTTGACAATGTAAAAAAAGACATGAGAATTTATAAAGAAGAAATTTTTGGACCTGTACTATCAGTTGTAAGGGCTAAAGATTTTGAAGAGGCCTCAAAACTAGTAAATGACCACGAATATGGAAATGGTGTGAGTATTTTTACAAGAGATGGTGATGCTGCTAGGACTTTTTCAAGCAAAATAAAAGTTGGGATGGTAGGTATTAATATTCCAATACCTGTGCCTATGGCATTCCATAGCTTTGGTGGATGGAAAAGGTCACTATTTGGTGATCAGCACATGCATGGACCTGAGGGTGTTAGATTTTATACTAAACTTAAAACTATAACTTCTAGGTGGCCTTCTGGAATAAGATCAAATCCTGAATTTGTAATGCCAACAATGAAATAAGCTATGGGAAAAAAAATTTCATTAATTGGAGCAGGTCAAATAGGAGGAACGCTTGCTCATTTAATTGGGTTAAAAGAAATTGTATCAGAAGTAGTTCTGTTTGATGTTGCATCTGGAGTAGCTAAAGGCAAAGCCTTAGATATTGCCCAATCTTCTGCAGTGGATGGTTTCAATGTAAAACTTTATGGAACAGATAGTTATCAAGATATTAAGGATTCAGATGTAATTATTATTACTGCTGGAGTTCCAAGAAAACCTGGTATGAGCAGGGATGATCTTTTAGGTATAAATTTAAAAATTATGAAACAAGTGTCTGATGGAATTAAATTAAACTGCCCAAATGCATTTGTAATTTGTATTACTAATCCTTTAGATGTTATGGTTATGGCCCTCCAAAAGTACTCTCAATTTCCTAAAAATAAGGTTGTGGGTATGGCGGGTATACTTGATACATCTAGGTACAAATTATTTCTATCTGAGGAATTTAATGTTCCAATTAAAAAAATTGATGCAATGGTAATGGGTGGACACGGTGATACTATGGTTCCATTACCAGGTTATACAAAAATTGATGGAAAAAAACTTTTAGATTTAATGTCAGAAGGTAAAATTACAAAAGAAAAAATAGAGAGTATAAATCAAAGAACTAGAGATGGGGGAGCTGAAATTGTTAAATATCTTGAAAAAGGTTCTGCATATTACGCTCCTGCTGCTTCAGGAGTTGAGATGGCTATAAGCTATCTAAAGGACGAAAAAAAACTACTTCCATGTGCGGCTTATTTGAAAGGAGAATATGGAGTAAAGGATATTTATGCTGGAGTTCCTGTTATCATTGGAAAAGATGGTGTTGAAAAAATTCAAGAAATTAAATTAGAGGACAATGAGATTAACGAATTTAAAAAATCTGTAGATTCAGTCCGGAGGCTGTGGGAAGCCGCAATAAAGATTGATCCTAATTTAGAAAGATAATGAATATTCATGAACATCAAGCAAAACAACTCTTAAAGGAATTTGGAGTTCCTGTTCCAAATGGTATCTATGGTTTTAGTGTTAGTGAGATAATTAAAAAATCAAAAATTCTTAATAC
Source organism: uncultured Pelagibacteraceae bacterium (assembly GCA_902529105.1). Lineage (GTDB taxonomy): Bacteria > Pseudomonadota > Alphaproteobacteria > Pelagibacterales > Pelagibacteraceae > Pelagibacter. The sequence continues at coordinate 57,712 of CABZUW010000005.1, read as the reverse complement.
AGAAAAATACGTTTTAAAAGCTCAAATACATGCAGGTGGCAGGGGTAAAGCTGGAGGGATCACAATTGCAAGCAACATAGATGAATTAGAACAAGCTGCAAATCAGCTTTTAGGTAAAATCTTGATTACACATCAAACTGGACCTAAAGGAAAAAAAGTAGAGAGACTTTACGTTGAAGAGGCTTCCAATATAGAAAAAGAATTTTATTTATCTTGTTTAGTAGATAGAAAAAGCTCCAAAATAGCATTTATTTCTAGTGTTCAAGGTGGAATGGATATTGAGGAAACTGCATTAAAAAATCCAGAAAAAATTATCACTACTAAAGTAGATTTTAAAGAGGATATATCTGAAACTGATTGCGAAAAAATTATAAAAGTTTTTAATCTTGAGTATGACGCTAAGGATCAAGGAATTGAATTAATAAAATCTCTTTATAAAATGTTTAGAGAGAAAGATGCTAGCTTAATCGAAATTAATCCTTTAATTTTAACGAAAGAAAATAATATAGTGTGTCTTGATGCTAAAGTTATCTTAGATGACAATGCAATTTTTAAACATCCTGAACATCTAGAGCTTAGAGATTTACAAGAAGAAGATCCAATAGAGATAGAGGCTAGTAAGCACGGATTATCTTACATAAAATTAGATGGAAATATCGGCTGTATGGTGAATGGTGCTGGTTTAGCAATGGCAACAATGGATATAATTAAATTGTTTGGAGAAACTCCAGCAAATTTTTTGGACGTAGGTGGTGGAGCCTCAAAAGAAAAAGTCTCCTCAGCGTTGAAAATTATTTTATCTGATAAAAATGTAAAAGGAATATTAATAAATATATTTGGTGGAATAATGAGATGCGATGTGCTCGCTGCGGGGGTTGTCGATGCTGCTAAAGAAATGAAAATTCATGTTCCTTTGGTTGTTAGACTTGCTGGGACCAATGTAGAGGAAGGTAATAAAATTTTAAAAGAATCTAAACTTAAAATAATCCCAGCTTCTGATTTGTCAGATGCTGCTGAAAAAATTGTGAAAGAAATAAATTAATGTCCATTTTAGTTAATAAAAATACTAAACTTCTTTGCCAAGGTTTTACTGGTTCACATGGAACTTTCCACTCAGAACAAGCAATAAAATATGGAACAAATTTAGTAGGAGGTGTAACACCTAGAAAAGGTGGTCAAATTCATTTGGGTAAACCTGTTTTTAACACTGTGAAGGAGGCTGTTGAAGCAACAGGTGCCAATGCAACGATGATATATGTACCAGCAAAATTTGCATCTGAGGCAATTATCGAAGCTATCGAAGCATCTATTGATCTAGTTGTATGTATAACAGAAGGTATTCCAGTTTTAGATATGCTTAAAGTAAAAAAATATCTATCAAACTCAAATACGAAACTAATTGGTCCAAACTGTCCTGGTATAATAACTCCTGACGAGTGTAAAATAGGAATAATGCCGGGAAGTATACATAGGAAAGGTTCAGTTGGAATAGTTTCACGTTCAGGCACATTGACTTATGAGGCTGTAGATCAAACTTCAAAAATTGGCCTCGGACAATCAACTTGTGTCGGAATAGGTGGTGACCCAATAAATGGTACAAATTTTATAGACTGTTTAGATTTATTTTTAGAAGATGAAAATACCGAGTCCATTGTAATGATTGGAGAAATTGGAGGATCTGCAGAGGAAGAAGCAGCTGATTTTATTAAGAACCATAAGATAAAAAAACCCATGGTCGGGTTCATTGCTGGTTTGACAGCACCACCTGGTAGAAGAATGGGTCACGCAGGGGCTATTATTTCTGGAGGTAAAGGTGGCGCTGAAGAAAAAATTAAAACCATGGAAGAGGCAGGAATTTCAATGGCAAAATCACCTGCAGATATTGGCAAAACATTACTTAACAAATTGTCACTTTAAAATTTCTTATCAGACACTATAATAATTTTTATTAATGAGTGCTGAAAAAAATTTAAATTTAAAAAAAACATCATTTTTATCTCAAAATAATAGTGCTTTCATTGAACACATGTACATAAAGTATGTGAACAATGATCCTTCTATACCAGAAAGTTGGAAAAAATATTTTCAAGAGTTAAACGAAGATGCATCAGCAATAATAAAAGATATAAATGGCCCGTCATGGTCAAAAAAAATAGATAATGATAACAAAGATAATTCAAAATTAGAGGATATTGAAAAACAAAAAGTTGACTCAGTTAAAGCGATCGCTTTGATAAGAGCTTATAGGATTAGAGGCCACTTAATTGCAAATTTAGATCCATTGGGGATGATGAAAAGAGACTACTTACACGAATTGCATCCTGCAGATCATGGTTTTGAAAAAGAGGATTATAATAGAAAGATTTACTTAAGTTCATACCTGGATAAAGAATATGCATCAGTTAACGAAATTATGTTAAAGTTGAGAAAAGTTTATTGCTCAACGATTGGGGCTGAGTTCATGCATATATCAGACCCAAAAGAAAAAATTTGGTTTAGAGAAAGAATGGAGCGAAAAGAAAATCAAATTAATTTTACAAATAACGGAAAAAAAGCAATTTTAAATACAATTATAAAAGCTGAGGGTTTTGAGAAATTTTTAGCAAAAAAATTTATTGGTACTAAAAGATTTGGACTTGATGGAGGTGAATCTTTAGTACCTGCATTAGAACAAATTATAAAACGCGGAGGTCAATTAGGGGTTAAAGAAATAAAAATTGGTATGCCTCACAGAGGAAGATTAAATGTATTAGCAAATGTATTGCAAAAGTCTTACAAGAGGATCTTTAATGAGTTCGCAGGTGAACTAGACTCAAAAAGTGAAGATTCAGCAGGAGATGTAAAATATCATTTAGGCGCATCGTCAAATAGAGAATTTGATGGAAACTCAGTGCATGTTAGCCTAACAGACAATCCATCTCATCTTGAGGCAGTGAATCCAGTTGTTTTAGGCCAAGTAAGAGCAAAACAGTTTTTTCATGGTGATAAAGAGAGAAAACAAGTAATACCAATTTTAATACACGGAGATGCAGCATTTGCAGGCCAAGGTGTTGTTGCAGAGTGTTTTGCAATGTCAGGTCTTAAAGGACATAATACAGGCGGCACTATACATATAATCGTTAATAATCAAATCGGTTTTACTACAAGTCCTAGATTTGCAAGATCCAGTCCATATCCCTCAGATTTAGGAAAAGTTGTTGAGGCACCAATTCTACATTGCAATGGCGATGATCCAGAAGCAGTTGTGCATTGTGCAAAAATCGCAATTGAATTTAGGCAAAAATTTAATAGAGACGTAGTTATTGATATAATTTGCTATCGAAGATTTGGTCATAATGAGGGTGACGAGCCATCCTTCACTCAACCGTTGATGTATAAAAAAATTAGAGAACATCCGACAACTTTGAATATTTATGCAAATAAACTTATTGAAGAAAATTCGATTTCTAATGATGAATTCGAAAAAAATAAAACAGATTTCAATTTGCTACTAGACAATCAATTTAAATCAGCAAAAGATGATAAGCCAAAATTAGATTGGTTTGAGGGAACTTGGTCTAGATATAGGCCACAAAAAGGGAAAGATAAAAGAGGCAAGACAGGTGTTGACGAAAATACATTGATATCAATTTCAAATAAAATCAATAGTTTAGAAGATCAATTAAAAGCTCACAAAACTATAAAAAAAATATTTTCTAAAAGACATGAAAGTATATTAGCAAAAAAAAATATAGATTGGTCAACATCAGAGGCGCTTGCTTTTGGATCACTTTTAAATGAGGGATTTCCTGTAAGATTAGTTGGACAAGACTCTGGTAGAGGAACTTTTAGCCAGAGGCATTCGGTTTTAAGGAACCAAGAAGACAATTCAAGATATATACCTTTAAATAATATTTCGGAAAATCAAAAAAATTTTGAAATTGTCGACAGTTTTCTATCTGAATTAGCAGTTTTAGGATTTGAGTATGGTTATAGCTTGGTTGAACCTGAAACTTTAACTATTTGGGAAGCTCAGTTTGGTGACTTTGCAAACGGGGCTCAAGTAGTAATTGATCAATTTATTGCCTCAGGTGAAAGAAAATGGAATCGTGCATCAGGTTTAGTATTATTGCTTCCACATGGTTATGAAGGTCAAGGGCCGGAACATTCTTCAGCTAGATTAGAAAGATTTTTACAATTAAGTGGTCAAGAAAACCTACAAGTGGTGAATTGTACTACACCAGCGAACTATTTTCATGTGTTAAGAAGACAAATACACAGAGATTTTAGAAAACCATTAATCATCATGACACCGAAATCGTTACTTAGGAATAAATTTTGTGTTTCCAAATTAGAGGATTTTGACAAATCAAACTCATTTCATAGAGTTTTAAGTGATCATTCATATTTAGATGATACGAATTTTATTAAGTTAAAGCCTAATGCCGATATAAAGAAGGTAATAATTTGCTCAGGCAAAGTTTACTTTGATTTAATAAAAGCTAGAGAAAATTTAAAAAGAGACGACGTAGTTTTTGTAAGGATAGAACAATTATATCCTTTCCCAGTAAAACCATTAGTTAAAGAAATTAAAAAATACTCTAAAAATGCCCATTTTTACTGGTGTCAAGAGGAACCAAAAAATATGGGAGCTTGGAACTCTGTTAGAGATTATATACAATGGACTTTAGATTATATTGGGGCTAATAATAATAAAATTTCTTATATTGGAAGGAATGCAGCTGCATCACCTGCAACTGGTTATGCTAAAAGACATTCAGCTCAACAGGAAGAAATAATTAATGAAGTATTTAAATAAATGAGTGAAAATATATTAGTACCAGTTCTAGGAGAAAGTGTAACAGAAGCAACAGTCGCAAGGTGGTTAAAAAAAGAAGGCGAGCATGTTGCAGTAGATGAACCTGTCGTAGAATTAGAAACTGACAAAGTAAATCTAGAAGTTCCATCTCCAGCAAGCGGTGTGATAGAAAAAATAAATTCGAAAGATGGTGAGAATGTTGAGGTTGGATCTGTATTAGGAACTGTATCAAACGAAACAAAAAAAAAAGAAAAAAAAGAAAATGTAATTGAAAAAATTCCCCCGATAACCGAAAAAATTATTAAAGAGGCGGAAACAGCAAAGTCAAAAGAACCTTCTAAAGAAAATGAAAAACAAGCTCAAAATGAAACTTCTATGTTTGAAAATGAATCTGAGGAAGAAGCACCTTTAATTTTAACTGATGAAGTTAAAAATGGGAAATCAACAATAATTAATAAACATTTATCACCAGCTGTTAGAAAAATCGTAAACGAACAAAATATTAAACTTGAGGGCATTAAAGGTTCTGGAAAGAATGGGACTATTTTAAAAGGTGATTTATTAAAACTCATGAGTAAAAAGCCTGAGCCTAATCAGAGAAAAGTTAAATATGGGCCTGAGGAAAGAATTAAAATGACACGACTAAGACAAACCATAGCGAAAAGATTAAAATCGGCTCAGGAAAATGCAGCAATGTTGACCACCTTCAACGAGGTAGATATGTCTGAAATTATTTCATTCAGAAAAAATAACCAGGATGAATTTCAAAAAAAATTTGGAGTTAAATTAGGATTTATGTCTTTTTTTGTAAAAGCATCTGTAAAAAGTTTAAAATCTTATCCAGCTATAAATGCAGAAATAGAAAATGATGATATAATTTACAAAAATTATTTTAATATTAGTTTTGCTGTTGGAACAGACAAAGGTTTGGTTGTTCCAGTTCTTAAAAATGCAGATGAGATGTCTTTTTCTGACATTGAGTCAGAGATAAAAACTCTATCCGAAAAGGCAAATAATGGAAATCTTTCAATTGAAGATCTTCAGGGTGGAACTTTTACTATAAGTAACGGAGGTGTGTATGGTTCTATGCTGTCAACACCAATACTAAATCCACCTCAGTCAGGAGTATTAGGAATGCATAATATTGTAGAAAGACCAGTAGTAGTAAACAATGAAATAAAGATAAGACCAATAATGTATCTTGCATTGTCTTACGATCACAGAATAATTGATGGAAAAGAAGCAGTCTCATTTTTAAAAGAGATAAAACAATATTTAGAGGATCCTGAAAAGTTATTTTTAGAAAATTAAATGTCTGAAAAATTTGATGTTGTTGTTATTGGTGGTGGTCCTGCAGGATATGTCTGTGCTATAAGATCTTCTCAACTTGGCTTAAAAACTGCTTGTATTGAATCAAGAGGTTCATTAGGTGGTACATGCCTAAATATTGGATGTATACCATCTAAAAGTTTATTAAATTTATCTGAAGCATTTCATGAAGCCCAAAGTTTCTCTAAAATTGGTATTGAAACAGGAGATATTAAATTGAATTTAGGTAAAATGATGCAAAACAAAGACAAAGCAGTAACAATTCTAACTAAAGGCGTAGAGTTTTTATTTAAAAAAAATAAAGTTACTTATCTTAAAGGCAAAGGAAGTCTTTTGGATAAAAATAAAATATTAGTAGAAGACAAAAATAATAAACAAACAATTGAAAGTAAGAATATTGTCTTAAGCACCGGATCTGAAGCAGCTTCACTACCTGGGTTGAGTTTTGATGAGGAAAAAATATTGTCATCTACAGGTGCTTTGAATATGAGCAAAGTCCCACAAAAAATGTTTATAATTGGTGGTGGTTATATTGGGCTAGAAATGGGATCTGTATGGTCCAGATTGGGTTCAGAAGTTCATGTAATTGAAACTCTTGACCATATTACTCCAGGATTAGATAAAGAAATATCAAGTGAATTTTTAAAAATTTTAAAGAAACAAGGTTTAAAATTTCATTTAAGTACAAAAGTCGAAAAAGTTTACAAAACAGAAAAAGGAATAAATATAGAGGTAATAGATGTAAATCAAAAAAAAAGTGTTGCACGAGTGTGATGTAGTGCTAGTTTCAGTTGGTAGAAAACCTTACACCAAAAATTTAAATTTAGAAAAAATTGGTATTAATACAGATAGCAAAGGAAGAATAAAAGTAAACAAAAATTTTCAAACAAATGTAAATAACATTTACGCTATCGGAGACGTAATTGAGGGACCGATGTTAGCACATAAAGCTGAAGAAGAAGGTATAGCAGTAGCAGAACTAATATCTGGCCAAGCAGGGCATGTGAATTACGATTTAATACCAGGGGTTATCTACACTACACCGGAGGTGGCTTATGTGGGAAAGTCTGAGGAGGAACTAAAAAAAATAAATCAAGGATATAAAGTTGGTAAATTTCCATTTATGGCTAATTCCAGAGCAAAAGCGATTAATAAACCAGAAGGTTTTGTAAAAATATTAGCAGATAATAAGACAGACAAGGTTTTAGGTGTTCACATTATAGGACCTCATGCAGGTGAAATGATTGCTGAGATGTCGGTTGCAATGGAATTTGGCGCAAGTTCAGAAGATATTGCAAGAACTTGTCACGCACACCCAACCTTTTCAGAAGCAATAAAGGAAGCAGCTTTATCAGTAGATAAAAGACAAATACATTCGTAATATACAAATTAAATAATTATGAAGTATCCTGTGCTTTTACCAAACATATTCGATCATCCATTTACGTATGAAAGTGATATAAAACTTAACATCGGCCAGTATGTTGAGGTCCCTTTTGGTAAAAATACTTTAAATGGTGTCGTTTGGGATAAATTTGAAGAAAAAAAAAACAAAGAATTTAAAATAAAAAAAATTATAAAAAAACTTGATATTCCGAAATTAAGTTTAAATACAATAAATTTTTTTAATTGGTTTTCAGAATATAATCTTATTCCTAAAGGTATGTCGCTTAAACTACATCTTTTAAGTAAAAAGGCTGTTGAAAATAATTTAAAGTTTAATTACGAAAAGTATAATTTTAAAACTAAAATTCATGATATTGAATTATCCGTTGAACAGAAAAAAGCTTTAATTAATATAGATAAAATAAAAGATAAATTTAGAGTTCATGTTTTACAAGGCACAACTGGTTCTGGTAAAACATACGTATATTTTCAATCAATTAAAAATAAAATTAGAGAAGGCTATCAATGTTTAATTTTATTGCCAGAAATTGGATTAACATTTGATTTCGAAAAAAAATTTGAGAATTTTTTCGGTTTCCAACCTGCAATTTGGAACTCTCAAATTACAAAAAAAAACAAGAAAATTATATGGAATGGACTAGCCTTAGGAAAAATTAAGGTGGTAATAGGTGCAAGGTCCTCTTTATTTTTACCATTTAAAAATTTAGGAGAAATAATTGTAGATGAGGAACACGATCAGTCATACAAACAAGACGAAGGCGTAACTTATAATGCCAGAGATATGGCTGTAGCCCGTGCACAATTTGAAAATATTCCCATAAATCTTGTAAGCGCAGTTCCTTCAATTGAAACGTATGAAAATATTCAAAAAAAAAAATATTCTTTTTCAAGATTAATAAATAGATACAAAAACTATAATTTACCTAAATACGAAATAATTAATTTAAATCAAAATAGATTAGAAAGTAAATCTTGGATAAGTCCGCTTACAAAAAATAGAGTACAAGATCATCTACTTAATGGTGATCAGGTCCTTTTTTTCTTAAATAGAAGAGGTTATTCTCCTTATGTAATTTGTAAAAATTGTCATAAGGTTTTCTCATGTCCCAATTGTTCTATAAATTTAGTTTATCATTTAAATACAAATAAACTTATATGTCACTATTGTGGTTACAAAACTGAATTACAGAGAAAATGTAGTAGGAATGTTAACTGTGATGTTATTTTTAGCGGCCCTGGTGTAGAAAGAATAAGTGAAGAAGTAAAAAAAAAATTTCCTAAATTTAATTCGGTAATATTTTCAAGTGATACAATGAGTAGAAAATCTTCTAAAGAAACTCTAAATAAGATAATAAATAATGATATAAATATACTTGTTGGAACTCAATTAATTTCTAAAGGTTTTCATTTTCCAAATTTGAACTGTATTATAGTTTTAGATATTGATTTATCATCCATGGGACATGATTTAAGGTCATCCGAAAAAAATTTACAATTGTATCATCAATTATCTGGAAGAGCTGGAAGAGCTGGAAAACCTGCAACAGTATACTTTCAAACATATGATCTCAACTCAAAAACAATAAATCAGATTGTTAATCAGGATCCATTCAATTTTTTAGAAAATGAACTTGAAATAAGAAAAAAATATAATTTGCCTCCATATGAAAGGTTTATTGCAATTATATTAACTGCTTCAAATGAAAAAAAGTTATTTGACTTTTCAAATGAACTTAAAAATTATCTTTCTAAAAAAATAAGTGGCAAAATACTTGGTCCTGTCCAAGCTCCTATTTACAAAATTAAAAAAAAATACAGAAATAGGCTTCTAATAAGAGCAAGCAAATCTATGACAATTCAAAATAATTTGTCGAAAGCATTAAAAAATTTCAAAATTCAACCCGAAATAAAACTGACGGTTGATGTTGATCCTATTAGCTTCAATTAATTAATAAAAATATACAGGTTTTGGTAAATCTGTCGCTTGAAGGGAAATACTAGTTATGCTAATTAATTGCCAATTTTAGAGTAAATAAGGAACATTAATTGACTTCAAATAATCTTACACTTACTGCAAATAATAGCTATTCTCAGGCATTATACGAATTAGCCGAGGAGTCTAAAGATTTGTCAAAAGTTGAGGATGAAGTTAACTCAATATTGAAACTAATTGGTGAAAACACAGATTTTAGAAATTTAATAAAAGATCCAACAATAAAAAAGGATGAATTGATGCAAGTAGTAATCGCTTTCTCAAAAAAATTTAACCTCAGTGATATATTCAATAAATTTTTATGCTTTTTAGTAAATAAAGCTAGATTATTTTATTTGGAGAAGATTTTAAAAGATTTTTTAATTATAAGCTCAAATAAAAAGGGTGAAATAATTGCAAAACTTAAAGCTGCGAAACAACTAAATGAAGAAGAAATAAATAATATAAAAAAAGATTTAACAGAAAACTTTGGAGCAAACCTAAAATTAAATTTTGAACATGACCCTAGTTTGATAGGGGGTTTGATAATACAGATTGGAAGTGTGATGATTGACACTTCAATTAAAAGTAAATTACAACAATTAGAAACAAAAATGATAGAGGCATAAATGGAAATAAATCCTTCAGAAGTAACAAAGATTTTAAAAGAGCAAATAAAAAAATTCGGTGACAAAGCAGAAGTTTCTGAGGTTGGTCAAGTTTTGTCAGTAGGAGATGGTATTGCAAGAATTTATGGCTTAGACAATGTTCAGGCTGGAGAGATGGTAGAATTTTCTGATGGCTCTAAAGGTATGGCTCTTAATTTAGAGAGTGACAATGTCGGAGTAGTAATTTTTGGTGATGACAGGGCCATCAAAGAAGGTGATACTGTAAAAAGAACTGGTGCTATTGTTGACGTGCCAGTTGGTAAAGAATTATTAGGAAGAGTAGTTGATGCATTAGGGAATCCTATTGATGGCAAAGGATCATTAGATAAATCATTAAAAAGAAATAGAGTTGAGGTCAAAGCTCCTGGTATTATTCCAAGAAAATCTGTGAGCGAACCAATGCAAACAGGATTAAAAGCTATTGATAGCTTAATACCTGTAGGAAGAGGTCAAAGAGAACTTATTATTGGTGACAGACAAACGGGAAAAACCGCGGTTGCAATCGATACCATTATAAATCAAAAGAAAATTAACGAGTCAGACGATGAGAGTAAGAAACTTTATTGTATATATGTTGCAGTAGGTCAAAAGAGATCAACTGTTGCCCAGATTGTAAAAACCTTAGAAGATGCTGGAGCCATGGAATATACAACTATTGTATCTGCCACAGCATCAGACTCAGCGCCACTACAATTTTTGGCTCCATATACTGGATGCACAATGGGCGAATACTTTAGAGACAATGGGATGCATGCTTTAATAATTTATGACGACTTGTCGAAGCAAGCAGTTGCATATAGACAGATGTCATTATTGCTGAGAAGACCACCAGGAAGAGAAGCTTATCCAGGTGACGTATTTTACCTTCATAGCAGATTATTAGAACGAGCAGCAAAATTAAACGATGAAAGTGGAGGGGGTTCATTAACTGCCTTGCCGATAATTGAAACACAAGCAGGAGACGTCTCTGCATATATACCAACAAATGTTATTTCTATTACAGATGGACAAATTTTTTTAGGAACAGAGATATTTAACCAAGGAATTAGACCAGCAATTAATGTAGGATTATCAGTTTCTAGAGTTGGTTCAGCTGCTCAAACAAAAGCAATGAAAAAAGTCGCTGGTTCTATAAAATTAGAACTTGCACAATATAGAGAGATGGCTGCCTTTGCTCAGTTCGGTTCTGACTTAGATGCTTCAACACAACAGTTACTAAACAGAGGTTCAAAACTAACTGAACTTCTAAAGCAAAAACAATACTCTCCTATGACAGTAGAGGAACAGGTAATTTCAATATTCTGTGGTGTAAGGGGCTTTTTAGATGATATAGAATTAAAAAATATTTCAGAGTTTGAACAAAAAGTAATAGAAAAATGTAAGAATGAAAATTCTGACATAATTGAGTCAATCAGAAATACCGGAAAACTTGATGATGAAAATGAAAAAAAACTTTCTGAGGTTATTTCAAGTTTAAAAAGCAATATGAAGTAATTTATGCCAAGCTTAGATGATTTAAAGAAAAGAATAACTAGTGTCAAATCCACTCAAAAAATTACGAAAGCTATGAAAATGGTAGCCACAGCAAAGTTAAGAAAAGCACAAGAGAACGCGGAAAAAGGTAGACCTTATTCAGAAAGAATGAACAATATAATACTTAACTTATCAGGTGGAGTATCCGATAAAGAAAATTCCTCAAAACTTCTTGTTGGGACTGGTAAAGATGATACTCATTTATGTGTAGTGCTTACAGCAGATAGGGGTTTATGCGGAGGTTTTAACACAAATATTATTAAAAAAGCGAAAAGTCATTTCGAGGATCTAAAAAAACAAGGAAAAAATTTAAAAATTATAACTGTAGGTATGAAAGGTTATGATCAATTAAAAAGAAATTATAGCAATCAGATAATTGAAAAAATCACGTTTAAAGAGTCAAAAAATATTAATTATTTTGATGCAGATAAAGTAGGTAAAATTGTTTTGGAAAAATTTGAAAAAGAAGAATTTGACGTTTGCCACATTTTTTATAATCAATTTAAAAATGTTATGACACAAATTCCCCAAAAACAACAAATTATACCTCTTCAAAAAGAAGAAAATGCGGATACACCAGAAAAAGATAATTTAAATTATGAGTTTGAGCCTGACGAGGACGAAATATTGAATAACTTATTACCAAAGAATATTTCAACACAAATTTTCAAGGCAATGTTAGAGAATTCAGCAAGCGAACAAGGATCTAGAATGACAGCTATGGACAATGCAACTAGAAACGCTGGCGAATTGGTTGACAAATTATCTATTGAATACAATAGAAGTCGTCAAGCAGCAATTACAAAAGAGTTAATAGAAATAATATCAGGAGCAGAAAGTTTATAATTATGAGCAAAAAAGGATACATTACACAAGTTATAGGAGCGGTAGTTGACGTTAAATTTGACGATGAATTACCTGAAATATTAACCGCATTAGAATGCAACAATGGCGGAACCAGATTGGTCTTAGAGGTTGCTCAGCATTTAGGAGAATCGAGTGCAAGAACAATAGCTATGGATAGTACAGAAGGTTTAAAAAGAGGCGACGAAGTAGTTGATACTGGAAAACCAATACAAGTCCCAGTCGGTCCTGAAACATTAGGCAGGATAATAAATGTGATTGGCGAACCTATAGACCAAAAAGGAAATGTTCAAACAAAAGAAAATTGGCCAATACATAGACAAGCACCTTCATTTAATGATCAGTCTACAGAAACAGAAATTTTAGTAACTGGAATTAAGGTAATTGATTTATTAGCACCATATGCAAAAGGTGGGAAAATAGGTTTATTTGGTGGAGCAGGAGTTGGCAAGACAGTTATTATAATGGAATTAATAAATAACATTGCAAAAGCGCACGGGGGCTTTTCTGTGTTTGCCGGAGTTGGAGAAAGAACCAGAGAAGGAAATGATCTTTATCATGAAATGATTGAGTCGGGAGTAATCAAACCAGATGGCGATGGTTCAAAAGCTGCATTAGTATATGGCCAAATGAACGAACCTCCAGGTGCTAGAGCAAGAGTAGCTTTAACAGGATTAACAGTTGCAGAGTATTTTAGAGACCAAGAGGGCCAGGACGTTTTATTTTTTGTGGACAATATTTTTCGTTTTACACAAGCGGGCTCTGAGGTTTCTGCGCTATTAGGAAGAATACCCTCTGCAGTAGGCTATCAACCTACTTTAGCAACTGATATGGGAAATCTTCAAGAAAGAATTACAACAACAAATAAGGGTTCAATTACGTCTGTACAAGCAATTTATGTTCCTGCAGATGATTTAACAGACCCGGCACCAGCCACATCTTTCTCACACCTAGATGCAACTACGGTATTGTCTAGACAAATTGCAGAGTTAGGTATTTATCCAGCAGTCGACCCATTAGACTCTACTTCAAGAATACTAGATCCGAGAATCGTTGGAGATGAGCACTATAGAGTAGCAAGGGAAGTACAAAAAATACTACAAACTTATAAATCTTTACAAGATATTATTGCTATATTAGGAATGGATGAATTATCTGAGGAAGACAAACTTACAGTTGCAAGAGCTAGAAAAATTCAAAGATTCTTATCTCAACCTTTTTTCGTTGCAGAAGTTTTTACAGGGTCTCCAGGTAAACTTGTTGATTTAGAATCGACAATCAAAGGTTTTGATGCAATTTGTAAAGGTGAATATGATCATTTGCCGGAAGCGGCTTTTTACATGGTTGGTACAATTGAAGAAGCAGTAGAAAAAGCAGAAAAAATGGCAAAAGAAGCAGCAGCTTAATGAGCGAAGAGTTTAAAGTAGAAATTGTAAATCCAGAAAAATCTTTCTTTTCAAGCGAGAATGTTACAGAAGTTATAGTACCAGCATTTGAAGGAGAGATGGGAATTTTAAAGGACCATATATCTATAATTTCCTTTCTTAAGCCAGGTATAATTAAAATTTTTTCAAAAAATGTTGAAGAAAAGTTTTATGTCGATGATGGTATCGTTGAGTTTAAAGATAATAATTTATCTGTGCTTACAAGTTCAATTTTTAATTTAAAAGACTTTGATAAATCAGTCATTGATAAAAATTTAAGTGACGCTGAGAAATCCCTAGAAAACCCAGATCTTGATGACCAAAAAAAATTCCTTATTGAACAAAAAATTGAAAGTTTAAGATCTATCTCTACTTCTTAAATATTATATCGTTAACTTCTTGTTGAATTTTTTTGTAAACATTTAATTTAAATGGAACAACAACTTTAGTTAAATTTTCATTAGACTCCCACTTCCATTCAAAAAATTCTGGTTTTTTCGTCTTTATGTTAATTTCACTATCTTCTCCATTAAAACGCATAATGTACCATTTCTGTTTCTGTCCTCTAAATTTGCCTTTCCAAATAATACCTAGTAAATAATCTGGCAATTCATAAGTAAGTATATCCTCTACTTCTTTTAGTAAACTGACACTTTTTATACTTGTTTCCTCTTCTAATTCTCTTAAAGCAGCATCGTATAAATCTTCACCTTCATCAACACCACCTTGAGGCATTTGCCAAAAATTTTTTGGATTATCAATTCTTTTCGCTACAAAAATTTTATTCTGCTTATTTAAAATTACAATTCCAACTCCATTTCTCAAAGGAAGATTTTTATACTTTTCTAACATTTTCAACCATTCAGAAGTTTCAATGCGAAATCTAGTTGGTTATCAGTCTCGGTATTAATTCTAAATGAATTATTTTCCTCAGCGACTTCAAAATCAGGAACAACTCCAACATCAGATATTGAGTCCCCAGAGGGTAAATAATATTTTGAAACTGTAAGTCTAATTGCACCTTTATTGTCTAATGGTATTATTGATTGAACAGACCCTTTCCCATAAGTGGCCTCACCAATTAAAATTGCTCTCTTGTGATCTTTCAAAGCGCCTGCAACTATTTCAGATGCAGAAGCTGATCCATAATTTATTAGAACCAAAATAGTATCACCATTAATTATATCTCCTTTTTTTGCAAACCATTTTCTATTTTCAGAATTTTTTCTACTTTTTGTTGAAACTATTTCACCATTTTCAAGAAAGAAATCTGAAATTTTAATTGCTTGTGATAGCAATCCACCAGGATTATTTCTCAGATCTAAAATATATTTTTCTATATTTTTGTTTTTCTTAAATTCACTCAATTTCTTTTTAATTTGGTCAGAACTATTTTCATTAAATGAAGTTAACCTGATATAACCAACATTTTTATCTTTAATTTCTGTTTTAACAGATGCAACTTCAATAATTTCTCTAGTAATTGTAAAAGTTAGTGCTTTTCTTTCTCCTCTTCGTCTCACTGTTATTTCTATATCTGAGCCAACCGGACCTCTCATTAATTCCACAGCTTCAGATAAAGATTTTCCTTGCACTTGTATTTCATTGATTTTGACTATGTAATCGCCAGCCTTAACACCAACTCTGTAAGCTGGTGAGTTATCTATAGGTGATATAACTTTTACAACTCCTGCCTCCATTCCTACTTCAATTCCAAGTCCTCCAAATTCCCCACTGGTTTCAGTAGCCATATTTTTAAACATTTCTGGTGACATATACGCTGAGTAAGGATCGAGAGATTGTAATACACCATTTATAGCTGCATCCATCATCTCGCTTTGATTAACATCATCAACATACTGCTTATTTATTTTGTTTAATACCTCACTAAATAGATCTATTTTTTTATAAATATCTTCCTCAGATTTTGAGGATAGGGTTAAAAAATTAAAAAGTATAAAAAATAAAATAAATAAGTTTTTTAAATTAAGTTTCATATTATTACTTTTTCTTTCGGAATTAATTCCGACCACATTTTTTCTAATTCATAAAACTTTCTTTTTTCTGGATTAAATAAATGAACTATAAGATCTATACCATCTACCAATTTCCAATCATTGCTATCTTTGCCCTCAATTTTTGAGTCAACTATACCCTGACGTTTGAATTCACTTAAAACTTGTTCCGACAAAGATTGTAAATGTCTAGATGATGTTCCACTAGCTATTATCATATAGTCCGCAACAGAGGATTTTCCTTCCAAATCAATTGCTACGATATTTGATGCTTTATTGCTGTCCAGAGTTTTTATGATTTTGTCTTTTAAATTCAAATTATTACCAAATAATGATTTACTGTATCAAAATTTTCTTAATTTTGAAGATGAAATATTGACTTTTTTAAATGTAATAAAATCAAAAGTTTTGTCACCCATTTTTTGGTAGGCGACAGATTTAAGTGATTTCAACTTGTAGCCATCTCTGTCAAAAACCAATATTTTACATTTGTCACAAATGTCTCTCCATTTATGCCATTTATGAAAATTAATTAAATTATCGGCCCCAATAATAAAAAATAGTTGTGTATTATGATATTTTTTTTCTATAAATCTGATCAAATTAATTGTTCTATTGGATCGCAATTTTTTCTCGTAATATTCTATTTTTATAAATTTATTTTTAAAGGCTAACTTCTTAGATAAAAAAATTCTTTCTTTTAAACTATTTTCACATTTATTCTTAAATGGATTCTTATTTGTTAAAGCCCATATAACAGTATTTAATTTAAATCTTTTTTTTGCTTCTAAAGAAATTTTTAAGTGTCCTACATGCGGTGGATCAAAAGAGCCACCCAGAATTCCTAATTTCTTTTTTCCTAATTTTCTCAAATTAATCTCTTACTTGACCCGACCCATAGACTTCGTACTTATATGTAACCAACTGAGCAAGACCTACAGGACCTCTAGGTGGAAGTTTATTAGTAGAAATTCCAACTTCTCCTCCAAAACCAAATTCCCCACCATCCGCAAACTGTGTCGAAGAATTATGAATAGCAATTGAGCTTTTAACTTTTTTCATAAATAAATTAGCTTTTCTTTTATCTTTTGTGATGATTGCATCAGTGTGCATTGTACCATATGTATTTATATGATTTATCGCTTCATCCAAATTCTTTACAGATTTTACTGCAATTTCAGCTGACAAATATTCTTTACTCCAATCACTTAAATTTGCACTCTTAGTTCTTCCTTTATAAATATTTTGAATTTTTTTATCAGCATAAATTATACAATTTTTCTTCTCTAATTTCTTTAATATTGAATGAGCGTATTCTTTTAAAACTTTCTCGTGAATTAACAAAGTTTCAGTTGCTCCACAAATACTTGTATTTCTCATTTTAGCGTTAACTACAATTTTTTCAGCCATTTTCAAGTTTGCATGTTCATCGACATATGTATGACAGACTCCCTCTAAATGACCTATCACTGGAATTTTTGAATAATCCTGCACAGTTTTAACCAGACTTTTACCCCCTCTAGGAATAATTACATCGATATAATCTTTCGTGTTAGACAGCATTAATTGAACTATCTTTCTACTCTTATGCTTTATAAACTGAACGTAATTTATATTAACGTTGTAAAATTTAAGTGCCTCACGAAATAGATCAGAAATTAACTTGTTACTATAATAAGCCTCCGATCCTCCTTTTAAAATTACACAGTTACCCGATTTAAAGCATAGACACGAAATATCAGAGGTTACGTTGGGTCTACTTTCATAAATTACGCCAATTACCCCCAATGGAACAGTTACTCTTCTCATTTTTAACCCATTAGGTCTTTTCCATTTTTTTAAAATTACATTTACAGGATCTTTCATCTTAGATATCTGTTTGATACTAGAAACAATATCCTCAATTTTTTTTTCATTTAATTCAAGCCTTTGTATCATATTACTTTTTAAACCATTTTTTTTTGCGTTAGATACATCTTTTTTATTATTCGATAAAATTTTAAATTTATTTTTATTTACTAATTTAGCGAATTTAAGAAGAACTTTATTCTTAATCTTATTATCTATAACTTGATTACTTGCTTTCTTAGCTTTTTTACATATTTCAATTAATTTATTTTTCATTTAAACCTCTACCATATCATCTTTATGTATAACCTCAGATTTAGATACGTATCCTAACAAATCTTTAATTTTATTTGAATGTTGACCTTGAATTTTTTTAATTTCTACTGAGCTAAACGAACTTAATCCTCTCGCGTACTCTTTATTATTTTTATCCAATATTCTTATATGGTCACCTTTAATAAATTGCCCATTAACCTTTTTTATACCCGTGGCTAAAAGGCTTTTACCTTTTTTTAGTGCTTGTACCGCACCATCATCTATTATTAAATCTCCTTTAGGTGAAATTGAGCTAATAATCCACTTTTTCCTTGCATGCAACTTTGAAACTTTTGGCAAAAACCAAGTGCCTTTGTTTGTTTTATCAATATTTAAAATTGGCCTATTCATTAAACCATTTGCTATTACCATATTACATCCTGAGTTTTGACAAATTTTAGCAGCCTCAATCTTAGTTGTCATCCCTCCTGTTCCATGTTCACCAATACTTTTAGTTGCAATTTTTTCGATGTTCGTATCAATGTTATTAATCTTATTAATTAATTTTGCATTTTTATTAATTTTTGGGTTTGAAGAATACAGTCCATCTACATCTGAAAGTAAGATTAAACAATCAGCCCCTAATATTTGAGCTACTCTTGACGCTAGTCTATCATTATCCCCATATTTTATTTCGGTAGTAGCAATACTGTCGTTTTCATTCACTATTGGGACGTAATTAAGGTCAAAGAGATTCTCAAAAGTTCTTTTTGCATTTATTGCTCTACGTCTTTGTTCAGTATCTTCTAGAGTAATTAAAATCTGTGATAAATTAATTTTATATTTATTAAATATGTTTTTATATAAATTCATTAATTCAATCTGACCAATTGAGGCAACAGCCTGGCTCTTATCAAGTTTTATACTTTTTTTGTTTATTTTTAGTTTTTCGCATCCTAAAGCAATAGCTCCAGAACTTACAATTATGACATTTTTTTTTTTATTTTTTAAATCTTTAATATCTAAAGCAAATTTTTCTAACCATGTTCTTCTTACTTTTTTCTTAGTATCAATTAAAAGAGATGAACCAACCTTAATTACTATAGTTTTATAATTCTTAAGATACATATTTAATTACTTTAGCTTTAATTTTTGATACAAGTTTTTTTTCTAATGTTGATAATATCCATATTTCTTTTCCAGTCTCACGCTTAAATTCTTTTTTTTTAACATTTAGTTCTGAAGTTTCTATCAAATCAACTTTATTAAAAATTACAATTTCTTCCTTTTTTAATAGCTTTTTACTATATTTACCTAATTCGCCTCTTACTTGATTGTACGATCTTATCAAATCTTTTTCATTAACATCGATTAAATGCAGTAAGGTTTTACATCTCTCAATATGTTTTAAAAATTTAATCCCCAGTCCAACTCCGGAATGAGCATTTTCGATCAAACCAGGGATGTCTGCCAAAGTAATTTCTTTATCATCATATTGTGCAACACCTAAATTTGGATTTAGTGTAGTAAATTTATAATTTGCAATTTTAGGCTTTGCGCCAGTTACTGATGCCAACAAACTAGATTTACCAGCATTAGGCAGACCTATAATACCAATATCTGCGATTGTTTTAAGTTGGAGCCATATCCAAAATTCTTCTCCTATTTTTCCTTTAGTAAATTTCTTTGGAGCTCTATTTGTGGAAGATTTAAATTTAGTATTACCAAATCCTCCCTTACCGCCTATTGCTGCTACGTACTCTTCGTTTTCTTTTTTAAAATCATATATTAATGTTTTGTTGTCCTCCTCGTAAACTTGTGTACCAACAGGAACCTTTAAATATAAATTTTCACCACCTCTACCTGTTTGATTTTTGCCTCTGCCATCTTCACCTCTTTTTGCCTTAAAGTGTTGCTGATAACGAAAATCTATTAAGGTATTTAAGTTCCTCTCTGATGTTAAAATAACTGATCCACCTTTTCCTCCATCACCTCCATCCGGACCACCAAACTCAATAAATTTTTCTCTTCTAAAACTAGGTGAACCTGATCCTCCATCACCTGCTTTTATATATATTTTTACTTGGTCTAGAAATTTCATACTACAATGTTATAGTTGGATTAATTAGTTGGGTTTTACTGAAACTACAGTTCTATCAGATTTACTTTTTTTGAAAATAACCTTACCCTTAATAATTGAAAAAATTGAATGATCTTTTCCCATTTTTACATTGTCTCCTGGGAAAATTTTTGTACCTCTTTGCCTAATAATTATGTTTCCTGGAAGTACTATTTCACCACCGTATTTTTTTACCCCCAGTCGTCTACCAGCACTATCTCTTCCATTCCTCGACGAACCACCTGCTTTTTTTGTTGCCATAATAAAATATTATTTTTTTTCCTCGGTTTTTAAATTTTCTAATTTTTTTTCTTTTTTAACATACTTTTCAGCTTCTGCTATTACAGAGCCATCTTTAGAATATATTCTGCTAATTCTCACCATTGAATATTGTTGTCTGTGTCCGTTTTTTCTTCTTGAATTCTTACGTCTTCTTTTTTTAAAAATTAAAACTGTTCTTTCTTTTGAATTTTTAATTAAATCTGCCTCAACCTTTGCACCATCTACAGTTGGACTACCAATTTCAAAAGACTTTTCATCGCTATATGCTAGAACTTCTTTAAACTCTATTTTTGATTCAGGTTTCGAATCTTTCAACAACTCTACTTTAATTATTTCTCCAGCACTTACTTTGTATTGTTTTCCACCAGTTTTAATTATTGCAAAAGACATTTTAATATAAAAATTTATAACAGCAATATAGTCAGAGGCTCCTTTTAGTCAAGTTGAATAACCTAGAAATTATCCTTTAATTCTCTCAATTTTGAAAAGGAATTCAAATCTTTACATTTTAGAAAAATATTACAGTCTAGTTCTTCTTTTAAAGAAGTTGGTGTTGTTGGTACATTTTTTTTTAATTTATCTGTGATTTCTAAAATTTTATTTTTTAGTTTGCCGTTGTCAGGATCATGATGGCTACAGAATTTTGAATTTTGAAAAGTATACTCGTGACCAAAATATATCAATGTATCCTTCGAAAAATTTTTAATTAATTTTAAAGAATTAAACATTTGGTCATATGACCCTTCAAAAATTCTTCCACAACCTAAAGAAAAAAGTGTATCTCCGGTAAATAATAAATTTTGAATATGAAAATGGAATATTACATGACCTTTAGTATGACCAGGAGTATGATATGTGGTAAATTCAAAATCATTATTTTGATATAATTCTTTATCTTTGACAAAAATATTAATTCCGGGAATATTATTTTTATCTTTATTGAAGCCTATTACACCACAATTAAATTTTTCCTTTAAATCTAAATTTCCACCTACATGATCACCATGATGGTGGGTATTTAGTATATATTTTAAATTTAACTTTTCTTTTATAATAATGTCAATTATTGGCTTTGATTCTCCTGGATCAATTACACAGGCATTATTACTTTCTTCATTTATCAGAATATAAGAAAAATTATCATCTAGGCACTTGACGGTTATAATTCTCATATTATTTTTCTATTTCAAATATTCCTAACTCTGAAGTAAGATTTTTATAATTTAAATTATTTTTTTTAATATAGGAAACTTTTTTCCCACTTAAAGAAATAGATTTTGTTAATTTTAACTGCCTTTGGTTACAGAAAGTTACAAAGTCTTTTATTGTGCACATATGCAAATTTGGGGTATTATACCATTCGTTAGGCAAATTTTCAGTTACAGGCATTGTACCTTTAAATAGCAAATCTATTCTTACCTTCCAGTGACCAAAATTTGGTATTGTCACAATTGCTTTTTTTCCAACTCTCAATAATTCATATAAAACTTTTTCAGGATTTAAAAAAGCTTGAAGTGTTTGACTTAGGATGACATAATTAAATGATTCAGCTGGGAATTGGCCTAAATCTAACTCAGCGTTTCCTTCAATAACTGTTAAACCCTTTTCTATACACTCTTGAACATTTTTTTTTGATATTTCCAAACCTCTTATATTTTTTGAAATATTTTCTAGTATATATTTCATAAGCTCTCCATTTCCACACCCTACATCTAAAATTTTCGAATTTTCATTTATTAATGAGGAAATTATTTTAAATTCTTGCTTCATGAATATTTTTATATGAATTATTTAAAAAGTTTTTAACAGAATTTAAAAAATCTGGCACATCTAATAAAAATGAATCGTGACCTTTATCAGACGTTATTTCAATAAATCCAACATCAGCCCCAATTGCATTTAACGCAATAACAATTTCTCTATTTTCGGATGTAGGATAAAGCCAATCAGAAGTGAAAGAAATTATAAAAAATTTTGTTTTACTTCCTTTAAAAGCATCTGAGAGATTTCCATCAAATTGCTTTGTTAAATCGAAGTAATCCATTGCTCTTGTTATATATAAATAGCTATTTGCATCAAATCTATCGACAAAAACTGACCCTTGATATCTCAAATAACTTTCTATTTGGAAGTCTGCATCAAAACCAAATTTTAATGCATCTCTCTCTTGAAGTTTTCTACCAAATTTTTCCTGCAAACCTTTTTTTGATAAATAAGTTATGTGGGCTGCCATTCGCGCTACAGCTAAACCTTTAGATGGAGATTTTCCATTTTCCAAATATTTGCCTTTATCCCATTCTTTATCAGCCATAATTGCCTGTCTACCTAGCTCATTTAATGCAATGTTCTGCGCTGAATGACTTGCGGTACAAGCAATTGGTATTGCTACATCTGCTTTATTTGGAAAATTAGAAACGAATTGTAGAACTTGCATACCACCCATAGACCCACCTATGACTGCAAATAATTTTTTGATTTTAAAATGATCTAACAGAAAATTTTGCGCGTTTACCATGTCATTAATCGTAATAACAGGAAAGTTAGATCCATAAGGTTTGTTTGTAGAAGGATCAATACTAGAAGGTCCAAATGATCCCATGCACCCTCCGATAACATTGGCACTAATCACAAAAAATTTATTTGTATCAATAGCTTTGTTTGGTCCAAGTGCATAATTCCACCAACCTTCTTTGTTTGTTATAGGATTTATCCCGTGTGGAAACTGGTCTCCTGTTAAAGCATGAAATATTAAAATACCATTGTTTTTACCCTCATTTAACTCACCAAAAGTTTCGTAAGCTAAAGGAAAATTTGATATTTCTTTACCACAATCTAACTTTAACTTTTTTTTAACTATATATTTTTTTAAATTATCAATTTTGTTCATAGCATTTGTGTGAATTGTGAGGAAAAAAAACTTATTTAGCGGTTTTTTTATAGCGCTCGCAATTCAGTTAAATCAGCGCAATAAATGTTTACATTATCAATTTTTATATGTCAAATTTTTAAGGTATTTTTACTTATTTAATTTGAATAAATAATAATTTATCTATAAATACCAGAAAAATTTAAAGATATGAAATTAACAAAATTTAAAAAACTAAAGTTTCAGTCATACAAGCCTGGAAAACACGAAATACCTAATTTAAATAATACAAAAAAAATAATTAAATTGTCAGCAAATGAATCAGCATTAGGAGCAAGTTCAAAAGTTAAAGCAATTTTGAGAAATAATTTTAGCACCTCTAAATATCCAGACTACACATCTAAACTATTAAGAAAACGAATTTCTACTAAATTTAATTGCGATATTAATAAAGTAATCTGTGGATCTGGTTCAGATGAGATTATTCAAATGCTGTGTCAGTTATTTCTAAGTAAAGGTGACCAGGTAATAGTTCCACAATTTAGTTTTTTGATGTATAGAATTTATGCATCTATTTCAGGAGCGAAAGTAATTTATTCTAAAGAGAAAAATTTTACAATTTCTATTGATAATATAATTAAAAATGTAAGCAAAAAAACTAAAATTGTCTTTTTAGCAAATCCTAACAATCCTACTGGTACCTATCTTTATAAAAAAGATTTAATCAATTTAAGAAAAAGATTAAGAAAAGATATTTTATTAGTAATTGATGATGCATATTATGAATATATGAAAGATAGGAATTATGCTTCCGGACTGGAAATGTTTAAAAATCACAAAAATGTATTTATTTTGAGAACATTTTCAAAAATTTATGGATTAGCAGCTTTAAGAATTGGCTGGGGTTATGGTGATAAAAATATTGTTAATGCTTTAAATTCAATTAAACCACCATTTAATGTTAATGAGGTTGCGCAATTATGTGCAATTGAGGCACTAAAAGATAATAAATTTATTAACAAGTCAATTAAACACAATTTATTGTGGAGTAAAAAAATTAAAAAATCGTTAGAGCAATTTAATATTTATTCAAATAAAATTAGTGCAAACTTTCTACTACTAAATTTTAATAGTTGTAAATTATCTGCGAACAAAATTGAAAAAAAATTAGAAAAAAAAGGTATTATTTTAAGAGAAATGAAAACCTATGGAATCGACAATCATCTGAGATTAACAATTGGCAATATTGCGGAAAATAAATTATTTCTTAAAGAAGTTAAAAATATATTTAAAAATGTTCAATAATGTTTTAATTGTTGGTTGTGGCTTAATTGGTTCTTCAATCTTAAAAAGCTTAATTAAAAACAAAATTTCAAAAAGAATCTATGTTTACGAAAAATTAAAAAAAAATATAAAAATCATAAGAAAAATAAATAAGAGAATTAAATTCATTTCTAACTTAAACAAAGATCTAGAAATGATGAATTTCATAATAATTTGTACCCCAATGAGTGAATATAAATTTATCTTTCCAAAAATAAATAAATTTATGTCAGAAGATTCAGTTATAACAGAGGTAGGATCTACTAAACGAAATTTGATTAAATTTACAAAAAATAAAAACTTAATTCTAAGTCACCCTATCGCAGGATCTGAGGTTAGTGGGCCAAAGTTTGGAAGTAAAGATTTATTTAATAATAAATGGTGTATCTTAATTAACAAAGGTAAAAAGAGCAAAATTAATACTGTAAAAAAATTTTGGAAAAAACTAGGTTCTAAGGTAATTTTGATGAATGCTAAAGAGCACGATAAAATTTTTGCTATTACAAGTCACCTTCCACATTTAATAGCTTATAACTTAATAAAAACAGCTCAAGATTATCAAAAGGTTGAAAAGAAAAATATAATCAAATATAGCGCTGGTGGCTTAAGAGATTTTTCAAGAACAGCTGCATCCAACGAAATTATGTGGAGGGATATATTTTTTAGTAATAAAGATAATATGATTAATTCAATTAATAAATTTATTAAAAACCTTAATTTAATAAAAATAAAAATTAAAGATAACAAAGATAAAGAGCTTAAAAAAATTTTGACGAACTCAAAAAAAGTTCGAAAGCAAATTATTGACTGGAAACAAGATGTTTCAAAACCAGATTTTGGAAGAGAAATTTAGATTTTATATATTTTTTTTACTTTTAGATTAGCAGTTTGCTGAATTATATTCATTGTATTTTTGATTGGCATTATTAAAACCTTTTTCCTAGGGCCATAAGCATGTATTAGCATTTTATTATTTAGACAAACTGCAACATGTCCTTTCCAAAAAATTATATCCCCTTTCGAATACGATTTTTTAATTTTATAACCCTTTTTAATTTTAATTTGGTCAATTGTATCTCTTGGAAAAAATTTCCGATTAAATTTATAATACATTTGTATTAAAGCGGAACAATCTATACCCATGTAAGACTTTCCTCCCCATTTATAGGGACAATTTAAGAATAATTTAAAAATTTTATTATAATCATTTACTTTTCTATCTATTGGTAAAACTTCTTTTTTTTTTATCCATTTATTACTTTCAAACATAATCAGATTTTTTTTTGACTTTAAAATTTCTATTTCACTTAAAAAAGGAAGGAATGTATTGGATGGTTTGGTTTTTCCTTTTTTTTGTAAATAAATCCTTGATTTCAGACATATTACTTTATGAGTTGGTTTATAGTGTGATCTAAAATTGTTAATATTTATGTAACCAATATATCTGTCATAAAAATTTTTAATTTTAATATAATTTTTGCTCCTTGATATGATTTGAAATTTTTCACCGTAAATTAATTGACTACTAACCTTAGAAGATTTCTTTGGTTCTAAAAGAACATTTATAACTGGCTTTGTGCAAAAAAAATTATTTTCCACTTATTACAATTTTATCTTTAATAAACCACAAACATATTAATGAAGGAACTACCATCAAAGTAGTGATTATAAAAAAAGTACCCCAATCACCATTTAACCAATCAACTAAAGCTCCAGAGGAGGATGCAAGTGTAGTCCTTCCAGCCGTACCAATCGAAGCAAGTAGTGCGTATTGAGTTGCAGTATATGTTCTGTCTACAAGCAAAGATATAAAGGCAACAAAAGCTACAGTTGCAAATGCAGCTGAGATATCATCAGCAATGACTGCTAAAGCAAATAGCCATTCAGATTTGCCTGACCAAGCAAGTAAAGCAAATAAAAGATTTGTTGCGGCCATAAAACCTCCAGCAACAAACATTGTTTTGATTGTTCCTGATCTCATAGCAAATACCCCACCAATTAAAGTAAAAATCACAGTCGTTATCCAACCCAATGTTTTAGAATAAATTGCAATTTCTCCTTTAGAGAAACCAATCTCCTTATAAAATACAATGGACATCCTACCAAGAAATGCTTCCCCAATTTTGAATAAAAATACAAAACCTAGTATCCAAATAGCAATTGTAAATCCATTTTTTTTGAAAAAACTAATTATTGGATTTCCGATAGTTCCTGATATGTATGCAACAAATCTACTTAATTTATTTGATGATCCAAGTTTTTCCTCAATTAGTTTATCATTTTCCGATTGTTTTATTTGTCTTAAATTATTACTCGGTTCGTGAACAAACATTAAAGCTATGTTCATCAAAATAACTATTCCGCCCAAAACTAAAAAAGTCGATTGCCAATAATCCTCAATACCAACATTTTCAAAAAACTCTGCTGTAAATAAAGCAATCACTCCACCAAGTTTATATCCTGTCCACCATCCTACAACAGCTACTGCAGCACCTGCTGCCATTGATTTTCCTTCATTAGCATTAATTTGCTCAATTCTTAAAGCATCAACCGTTATATCTTGAGTTGCAGATGCAGTTGCAATAATCAATCCAACTCCAATAAGAAGAGCTAAATTTTGTGTAGGATTTATCACACTCCAAATTAATAAACTTAACAAAATAATTAATTGCATTAAAACTATCCATCCTCGTCTATGACCAATTTTTTTTGATAAATAAGGTATTTGTATTCTATCTACTAAAGGAGCCCATAAATAATTAAACGCGTAAACACCAAATATCAAACCTGCCCATCCAATAGTTGATCTACTCAACCCCTCCTCTTTGAGCCATAAACTCAAACTGCTAGCAATCAAAACCCATGGAAAACCACTTATCGCTCCTAATAAAAGAATTCTTAACATTCTAATATCTCTATAAACTAGTATTGACTCAGACCAGGATTGTTTTTTTTCAATCATTAAAATTTTCTCCAAAACGACGGGATAAATAAAACTAAAATTGCAAAAAGTTCAAGTCTACCTAGTATCATTGCAAAACTTAAAATCCATTTTGAATTATTAGAAATTTCCGCAAAATTTCCATTAGGACCAATGGTATCTCCTAGTCCAGGACCAACATTAGATATTGCAGTAGCAGCAGCTGATAACGCTGATACAAGATCAAGACCATTAATTGTTAATAAAGAGGTAACTATAAAAAAAATTATAAAGTATAAATATATAAAAGAGATTACCGATGACATAAATTTTTCATCAATATTTTGTTTTTCATATTTCATAGTAAATACTCCGTGAGGATATATTATTTTCTTTATCTGATTAGAAAAAAACTGATATAAAATTTGAACTCTAAATATTTTTATTCCACATGTCGTAGATCCTGCACATCCTCCAATAAACATGAGGATCAGAAAGAAAAATAGTGGGAAATTACCCCAACTACTGTAGTTTTCAGTGACATATCCGGTTCCAGTTAAAACAGATACAACATTAAATGAAACTGAAAGAAAATCTATTTCATAAAAATTTTTGTTAACTATTGAAAGATAAATAAACAAGAAAAATATGGAAAATATAACAATCTTAAAAAATAATTTAATTTGGCTATCTGATATAAATATTTTTTTATCTCCATTTAAAAACTTTAAGTAAACAATAAAAGGAATACTGCCTGATAAAATAAAAATTATGGAAGTGATTTCTATATATGAATTATTAAAATATCCAATCGATTCATTATAATTAGAAAAACCTCCAGTTGCTATCGTAGTCATTGCATGAGTAAAACTATCAAAAAAATTCATTCCGCAAATTTTGTATAAAATTGAACAAAAAAAAGTAAGTGATAAATAAATTAAAATTAATCTAAGAGATATCTCCTTTGTTTTTGGTAGAACTTTTTCAGTTTTATCATTTGTTGATATTTTAAATAATTGCATACCACCTACATTCATTATTGGCATTAGTGTTATTGCCATGACAATAATTCCAATTCCACCTAACCATTGTAACATTGACCGCCATAGCAAGATACTTTTTGGCGTATCATTCAGATTAGAAATTATTGTTGAACCCGTAGTAGTAATCCCAGACATGCTCTCAAAAAAAGCATCAGTTAGAGACAAATTTATTTCAGAAAAAATAAAAGGTAGTGAACCAAATATTGCAATACTTAACCATGAAAGAGATGTAAGCAAAAAAGCTTGTTGTAAGTTTATTTTTTTGTCATGGTCTAAATTTGAGAGATAAAATAACATTCCGAATATTATTGTAGCTAAACCTGATACAATAAAACCCGAGTCTGATTCACTATATACTAATTGTATCAACACTGGGATTATCATTGATAAACCTAGAATAATTTGCAGCAAGCCTAGAGTAAAAAAAACTGTTTTGTAATTGGACATTTTGAATGAACATTATTTTATGGTAAATAAATTTCAACTCTATTAGAAAAAAATATAATAGTATTTATGGGGAAAATTTAGGTTAATTGTGCTAGACAAAGAAAACATCGAAAAAACAAACGCTTGGCCTTTCGTTGAGGCTAAAAAAATTTTAAGAGAAAGAAAAAAAAATATAGACAAAAAAGGTAAGATTATTTTGCAAACCGGCTATGGACCAAGTGGTTTACCGCATATAGGGACTTTTGGTGAGGTAGCTAGAACTTCAATGGTGGTAAATGCTCTAAATCACTTAACTGATCTCCCCAAAGAAATTATTACCTTTTCGGACGACATGGATGGTTTAAGAAAAATTCCAGACAATGTTCCGAATAAAGATATATTAAATAAAAATCTAAATAAGCCCCTAACCAAAGTTCCGGATCCGTTTGGAAAATTTAATAGTTTTGGAGAGCATAATAATGAAATGTTAAAAAAATTTTTAAACAATTTTAAATTTAGCTATACCTTTCAAAGTTCTACAGAACTTTACAAAAAGGGTTTTTTCAATGAAACACTAATACTAATTTTAAATAATTTTAATGAAATTATGAATATCATTATTCCAACATTAGGAAAGGAAAGGCAAAAAACATACTCACCATTTTTACCTTTATGCCCCAATACTGAAAAAGTACTAGAGATACCTGTTAAAGAAATTAAGAATAAAGAAAACAAAATTATATTTGATAATAATGGTAAAGATTTAGAGGCTAGTATTTTAGATGGTAATTGTAAACTACAATGGAAAGTTGATTGGGCAATGAGATGGTATGCATTAGATGTAGACTTTGAGATGTATGGAAAAGACCTTATTGAAAGTGCTATCCTATCAACAAAAATAATTAAAGTTCTAGGAAAAAATAATCCATCTGGATTTGCATATGAGTTATTTTTAGATGAAAAAGGCGAAAAGATATCTAAATCTAAAGGAAATGGAATCACAATTGATCAATGGCTTAAATACGCATCTCCGGAGAGCTTATCTCTTTTTATGTATCAAAACCCTAAGAGAGCAAAGAAACTTTATGATGAAGTTGTTTCAAAAGCTGTAGACGAATACTTAAATTTTATAGATAGAAGTAAGACGCAAGATGAATTACAGCTATTGTTAAATCCTGCATGGCATGTTCATAATGGCAAGGTTCCAAAAGAGGATATTATTATGAGTTTTTCAATGCTACTTAATTTAGTTGAGACAAGTAACGCGACGTCTAAGGAAATACTTTGGAAATTTGTTAAAAAATATAAAACCAACATAAATGAAAAAAATTATCCAATTTTCGATCAATTAATTGGTTATGCAATTAAATATTTTGATGAAGTTATTAAGAAAACAAAAAAATATATAAAACCAAATAGTGAGGAGAGAAAAGCGCTAAATCAACTAGTAAAAAAACTTGAGAATTGTAATAATAAAATGACACCTGAGGAAATACAG
Source organism: uncultured Pelagibacteraceae bacterium (assembly GCA_902529105.1). Classification (GTDB taxonomy): domain Bacteria; phylum Pseudomonadota; class Alphaproteobacteria; order Pelagibacterales; family Pelagibacteraceae; genus Pelagibacter. Next base: position 27,122 of record CABZUW010000005.1, on the reverse strand, counting down.
ACTGAAATATACACAGTTGGAAAAGAAAACGGATACAAAGATAAACTCAGAGATTGGTTTAAATTAATTTATCAGGTAACTTTTGGAGATGAAAATGGACCAAGAATGGGTTTTTTTATAAGCTTTTTTGGTTTAAGTGAGACAATTGAATTAATTAAAAATAAATTAAATAATGTTTGATATTTTAAGACCTTTTCTTTTTAAAATTAATCCTGAAACTGCACATTCTTTAGCAATAAATGCTTTAAAATTTGGAAACATTGCCTCTATCAAAATAAATAAATCTCCAAGAATAGAAACGTCAATATTTAATGAAAAAATACATTCTCCAATAGGTGTTGCAGCTGGTTTTGATAAGAATGCCGAAGTTTATAACTCTTTATTTAATTTAGGATTTGGATTTGTAGAAGTTGGAACCGTAACACCTAAACCACAATTTGGAAATCCAAGACCAAGAGTATTTAGATTAGAAGAAGATGAGGCTCTAATAAATAGATTAGGTTTTAACAATCAAGGATGTGAAGAAATTAGTTTGAGAATAAAAAAAAACCAACCTAAGGGTTTATTGGGAATAAACATTGGTCCAAATAAAGATTCAAGTGATAGAATCGAAGACTACATTACATGCCTAAAAAAATTTATAAATCTTGCAAGTTATATCACGATTAATATATCTTCTCCTAATACTGAAAATCTTAGAGATTTTCATAAAACTAGTGAATTAAATAACTTAATCAAATCAATACTTGAAGAAAAAAATAATTCTAACTCAAGCATACCAATAGCAGTTAAAATTTCACCGGACTTATCATCAAATCAAGTAGAAAAAATTTCTCAAATATTAATAGATAATAAAATCGAAACTATAATTATCTCTAACTCGACTGATAGAAATAGAGAAAGTTTGACGAATATGAATAGATTTGAAAAAGGTGGATTATCAGGAAAGCCTATAGAAAAAATCTCTAACAGAATAATTAACGAGTTCTACAATCTAGTAGGAAAACAGATTAAGATCATCGGCGTAGGTGGCGTAGACTCTGCAAAAAGTGCGTATGAGAAAATTTTAAGCGGTGCAACGCTAGTGCAACTTTACACAGGAATGGTTTATAGGGGTCCGCGTATTGCAGCACAAATTAATAATGGATTAATTAAAATCTTAGAACAAGAAGGCATAAACAATATAAATGATGTGATTGGATTAAAAAAATCAACTTGACGATTGATCCACGAAATTCTATATAAGCTTCACTATGTCAAAAAAATGCGAACTTACTGGTAAAATACCGCTTAAGGGTCATAACGTGAGTCATGCTAACAATAAGACAAAAAGAAAATTTTTACCTAATTTGAAAAAGGTTTATTTCAAAAGTGAAATTTTAAAAAGAAATTTCAGATTAACCGTTTCGAATGCAGGTGTGAGATCAGTTGATAAAAAAGGTAGTTTTGATGAATTCCTAAAATCTACAAAGACCAAATATTTGTCTTTAAGATTAAAAAAAATGAAAAAAACAATCCTTAACAAAACTGCTTAGTGAACAAAATATTCCTTACATTATCAATTTTGATGGGGTTAATTGTTTTAGCTTCAAATTTTCTTGTTCAGTTCCCTGTAAAAGCATATGGTCTTGAGAAAATACTAACTTATGGTGCCTTTAGCTATCCGATAGCATTTTTAATTACAGATTTAGCAAATAGGACTTACGGAAAACTAGCTGCCAGAAAAATTGTTTATATTGGATTTGCTATAGGTATTAGCTTTACTCTTTTATTTTCAACTAATTTTACTGATTTAATATCTTTAAGGATTGCAATTGGATCAGGAACAGCATTTTTAATTGCCCAATTATTAGACGTACAAATTTTTGATAAATTAAGAAAACAGAAATGGTTCATTGCACCATTAGGATCTTCAATTATAGGTTCAACAGTTGATACTTTTTTATTTTTCTCAATATCATTTTATGGGACTGGTATACCTTGGTTTACACTTTCTCTTGGTGACTTAGCAGTGAAATTATTCGTTGCCTTAATAATGTTAATTCCTTTTAGATTGTTATTATCAACACTTAAACCAGTTTGACCTAAACGCTTGGTTCACTTTGGGTCATACAATGTATTGCTCCAAAACCCCAAATCAAATTTGTACAATCTATACCAATTACTTTTCTTGTTTTAAAAAATTTTTTGAATATTTTAATCACCATCTTATCATTTTTATCATTAAATAATGGTAACAAAACAGATTTATTACATATTAAAAAATTTAAGTAACTTGCGGGAACCCTTATTTTATTTATAAATATTGCTTTGGGCATGGGAATTTTAATTAAATTAAAATTTTTATCATTATTAGTTTTAGCTTTTTTTAAAATATTAAGATTATTTTGCAAAATTTTGTAATTTACGTCCTTTTTATTAGTTTCTACTGCCGTCATAATTGTATCAGGAGATACAAATCTGCAAATGTCATCAATATGGCCATGCGTATCATCACCCTTGATGCCCTTGTTAAGCCAAATAAAATTATTAACATTTAAAAATTTAGATAGCATGTTTTCATAATCTTTTTTTTTTATACCAAAATTTCTTTGTTGGATCTTGCTGAGAAGACATTCTTTAGTTAATAAAATTGAACCCATGCCATTTACGTCAATTGCACCACCCTCCAATACAAATTTTCTTATTTTTTTTCCAATTTTAAATGTAGGCTCTAACTTTCTGATCTTGGTAATTTTTGAGATTTTATCATTGATCTTATTATCTAACTTAAAATCACTGTATTTAGACCAACCATTAAATTGAAAATTTATAATAACTTTTTTTTTAATTTTTTTATTTATCAAATAAATTGGACCGAAATCTCTAATCCATACTCTATTTGAGGGAATTTTATGAAACCTAATAAGTTTTAATTTTGCTTTTTGCCTCAACAATATTTTTTTTATTTTATCTATATCTTCATTGGGCTTAATAATTAAATTTACAACTTGATTTTTTGATATAGCAGATACTATTTTTGATACGGTGCAGGGGATATTTTCAAATAGACCTGGCCAATCTTTTTTATTATAAGGCCATGTAATCCATATTGAATCTTGTTTTTCCCATTCACCTGGCACTCTAAAACCAATAAGAGAAAAGTTTTTAATCATTATTTTGATTTTTGATTAGACCTTTATAAGCATCAATTCGTCTGTCTCTCAGAAAGGGCCAGTGTTGTCTAGCACTTTCTACCTTTTTTAAATTTATGTCACAAACTAAGATTCCTTCTTTGTTTGATTTTAGTTTAGATACTATATTTCCATTAGGGTCTATAACAAAAGAATTACCCCAAAATTCAATTTCTCTTTTCCCTTTTTTTTCTTTTCCAACTCTATTTATTGCTACAACAAAAACACCATTAGCAATTGCGTGTGATCTTTGTATTGTAATCCAAGAGTCTAGTTGAGATTTTCCATACTTCTTTTTTTCTTTAGGATGCCATCCAATTGCCGTAGGGTAAAATATTATCTCTGAACCTTTTAATGCAGTAAGTCTAGCTGCTTCAGGAAACCACTGATCCCAACAAATAAGTGTTCCTATATCGCCAAATTTAGTTTTCACATTTTTAAATCCTAAATCACCTGGTGTAAAATAAAATTTTTCATAATATCCCGGGTCATCTGGTATATGCATCTTCCTATATTTTGATATTATTTTTCCATTGTTGTTAATAGTGATACAGGTATTATAATAAATCCCAGATAATTTTTTTTCAAATAAGGAAATAATTAATATAACGTTCAATTCTTTTGCTAACTTACAAAAAATATCAGAAGTAGAACTAGGAACTTTTTCTGCAATTTTAAAATTGGAGTGATCTTCAACCTTACAAAAATATTCTGTCAAGAATAGCTCTGGCATACAAATAATTTTTGCACCCTTACGCGCTGCCTCCTTTATTTTGCTAATTGAATTTTTTAAATTAAATTCTTTATTTTTTGTAATTTTAAGTTGAATAACACCAACTTTTGTTTTTTTTGACATTTTATTTAAATAAATTTAAGAAATTTTTTCTATCTCTATTTTTCCACTCACCTCTATGATAGGCGTCGCTTGCAATCAAAGGTAAAACACTAGTAGCTTCTGCAAAAACCATCTGTTCTTTAGTTGTATCTACTTTACCCCAAGAACTTGCCTCTTTTAAAGTTGAGCTACTACACGCTCCGTCTCTAGAGTCCGCTACTGTAATTTGAATAGCATATTGATGCATATCTACTTCTTTACCAAGTAACTCTGCGCAAATAACTGTATCTTGGATAAAGTTTTTAGGTACACCTCCTCCAATCATGAATAATCCTGAACCTTTAGATCTTATTTTGATCTCCGTAAGTTCCCGAAACTCTCTTATTGAGTCAATTGTAATATGTTTTGATGGGTTTTTTTCCTGATGCATGACTAGTCCAAATCCAGCACTAGAGTCTGTAAATGCAGGACAAAAAATAGGAACATTATTGTCATAAGCTGTTTCAATTAAAGATCCTTTTTTTTTAGCATACTTTTTCAAATATCTGCCAATTTCCATTATAAATTCTCTTGAGGTATAGCTTTTAGGATCTAAATTATCAGCAATATTACAAATAGTTTTATCACAAAGTTGTAATTCATCTTCATCAATATATGTATCATAAATTCTATCTATATAATTTTTCCTTAACTCCTTATCGTTTTGGAATTGTGAACCTTGGTAATGTTTGAAACCTAGAGCTTCAAAAAAATCCATATCTATAATTGAGGCTCCAGTCGCTACTATTGCATCAACCATATTATATTTAACCATATCTCTATAAATATTCATACACCCCGCGGCTGAGGTTGAACCTGCTAATGTCAAAAAAATTGTACAATTTTTGTCACTTAACATTTGATTAAATATATCTGCAGCATTACCAGTTTCTCTTGAAACAAAAGACATTTTTTGCATAGACGAAATTATATCTCTTGCATCAAAGGATGTGATATCAATATGTTCAACTGGATTTTTTAAAAAATCTTTTTTACTGTTGTGACCTAAGTTTTTATTTTTTGACATTTAAGCAACAAGGAATTCACCTTTATTTTCTTTGTCATACATCGTCATAATTGGAGAGTCTTCAACTTCGTATATTTGATTTGAATAAAAGCCATTAAATTCTGTTCTAAATGTTAAACCATACGCTCCAAGTTGACCAAGCTCAATATAGTCACCCTCTTTTACATTGTTAGGTAATAAAAAAGGTCCTTTCATATAATCCATGCTATCACAGGTAGGACCATAAAAATCGAATGCGGTCATTTTTTTGGATAAAATTCTTCCATCAGTTATTAATTTTGATGGATAAACAATATTTGGAACACCTGCATCAAATAGTGTTCCATAAGTTCCATCATTTATGAATAATTTTTGTTTTTTCCTAAGTATAACTCTTACAATAGTTGAACCGCTTTCAGCCACAATCGCTCTTCCAGGTTCACAAATGATTTCTGGTAGTTTATTTAAACCTAAATTTTTTAAACTTTTTTTAATTTCTTCAAAATAATTAATTAATGGTTGAGAAATTAAATCAGGATATATTGTAGGAAAACCTCCTCCAACATTGATATAATCAGGACAAATTTTTGTTTTCTTAATGACTTTTCCTATTTCATCTATACCTTTTGAATATGAAATGGGATGCATACATTGCGATCCAACATGAAAACTAATACCAATTTTTTTTGAATATTGTTTAGTTAATCTAAAAAGTCCAATCGCCTCAGAAGTAATTGCTCCAAATTTTTTTGATAAATCTATCTCTGCATGTTCATTAGATACCGAGACCCTCACAAATAGCTCTAGATCTTTAGCATAATTAGTTGTTTCAATTATTTTAATAAGCTCTTCTTTGGAGTCTAATGCAAACGTTTTTATTCCATATTTAAAATACGCTTGCTTTATATTGTCTCTGCTTTTCACAGTATGCATATAGGAGCACTTTACTCTATTATTTAATTTTTTAACGGTCTCTATTTCTTTAATCGATGCTACATCGAATTGATTAATTCCACTATCAAGTATGGTTTTTAAAACTTCTTGGTTAGGATTTGTTTTTACAGCATATAGTATTTTTCCAGGAAAATTTTTTTGAAAGAATTTAGAAGCATTAATTATAGGATGCTTCCTAATGCAATAAACAGGGTCATTTGGTTTCAGCTGATTAACTAATTTTTCAACTGATTTAAATTTTTTCATATTAGCTCCTAAAAAAAAATCTAATAAAAAAAACCTGCATATCTCATATGCAAATTTATATAAATTGCTGAATTATGGGAAATTCAGCCCAATGTAAAGCAAATAATGCCATTGAAATTATGTTATTCATATCCATATAGGTGCTATGAATTCAACTGTGGGAATAAAAAAAATTACTGATTTTACAGACAAATCACTGCTTCTAGTAGATGATGATAATCCATTTAGAGAAAGACTAGCTAGAGCAATGGAAAAAAAAGGATTTGAGGTAATACAAGCTGAGGGGGTAAAAAAGGGTATAGATGCCGTTAAATCAAAAAAACCAGCTTTTGCTGTTGTCGATTTAAGGCTCAATGATGGAAATGGCTTAGAGGTTGTTAAAGAAATACAAAATTCAAATGAAAAGAGCAGAATTGTAATGTTAACTGGTTATGGAAATATCCCAACTGCGGTATCAGCAATAAAACAGGGTGCGATAGATTATATGTCAAAACCTGCAGATGCAGATGACGTTGAAAAAGCATTATTGGCTGATCCAAATAAAAAAGCAGAACCACCAGAAAATCCTATGTCAGCTGATAGAGTTAAGTGGGAACATATTCATAGAGTGTTCGAGCTTTGTAATAGAAATGTATCTGAAACAGCAAGAAGACTTAAAATGCACAGAAGAACTTTACAAAGAATTTTATCTAAAAGATCCCCTAGATAGCTTTTTGCAATTTAATTAAATATTTACAAATTATTCCAAGTAATAATATTTTAAACATCTCTGCTAATAAAAAAGGTTTAGCACCTAAAGAAAAAATTGGTTTTTCCCATCCTATTAGTGTACCCAGCCACAACAACCCTAATAAATAAATTATTGAAACTGAAAGAACTAGTTTAATATAAATTTTAAAATAACTATCTTTAGTATTAATATATCCAGCGAAATAAGAGGCGAAAATAAATCCAATTAAGTAACCCATGGTAGGTCCAGTAAAATATACTAAACCGATACCTTTTTCAGGAGAATTCGAGAAAACTGGTAAACCTAAAATTCCTTCACATAAATAAAACAATATTGTAGTAGCCCCCAACTTTGGTCCAAGTAATACACCTAAAAACAATACTACAAACGTTTGCATTGTCATTGGTACAGGATAAAATGGTAATTTAATTTTTGCAGATATAATCAATAAAGTAGATCCAAGTAAAATATACAAAATATTTTTTAAAATTTTATATTGCTTAATTTTTTGTACTAACTCCATATTAGATTATTCTAACTTATAATTTTTGTTATTTCTAGTTATTTGTTAGGGCAACAAATACGTCTTCTAAATCTCCGTCATCGGTAGACATATCGATAATTCTAACATTTTTTTTGTTAACATAGTTTAGTATTTGATCAATGTTCAGTCTATTCTTATCATAAATCAAAGTTAATTCTTTGTGGTTTAAAGACAAGATTTTTAATGTTTCTAATTCATTATCTTTCAAATCAATCTTCTCACTTAGTTTTAAAGTTATTTTTTTTTTTTCAATCCTATTCAATAAATTTTTTGTTGTATCTAATGCAACTAATTTACCTTTATTAATTATTCCAATTCGATCACACATTTCCTGGGCTTCGTGAAGATAATGAGTGGTAAGTATTATACTTACCCCGTTTTTATTAAGTAATTTAACATTTTGCCAAAGATTTTTTCTTAGTTCTACATCAACTCCTGCAGTAGGCTCATCTAAAATAACAATTGGAGGCTGATGCACTAATGCCTTTGCAATCATTAACCTTCTTTTCATTCCACCAGATAATCCCCTTGAATAACTATCAGCTTGATTGTCTAAGGAAACCATCTTCAAAATTGTGTCTGTAATCCTGTCTTTTTTTTTTACACCATACAAGCCAGCTTGTAATTCTAGTAGCTTTCTAGGATTAAAAAATGGATCTAAATTTAATTCTTGAGGCACAATTCCAATTGAAGCTCTTACTTGTCGAGGGTTTTTATCTATATCAAAACCCCATACATTAACCTCACCAGATGTTTTTAAAACAAGGCCAGCGAGAATATTTATAAATGTGCTTTTTCCAGCACCATTAGGTCCAAGTAAACCAAAAATCTCTCCTTCTTTCACCTCTAAGTTTAAATTTTCAATTGCCTTTGTTTGTAGTTTGCCATTTTTTTTATAAATTTTCTGTAGATTTTTAACCGAGAGAATAGATTTTTTTTCCATAAAGAATTTAGTTTTATAACATTAGGAATAATTAAGATAAAATAATTTTAATGAATAAGATAAAAAAAAATGACCATTTCTATCTAATTGATGGATCAGGATACATATTTAGAGCTTATTACGCGTTACCACCGCTCACCAGAAAGAGTGATGGATTACCAACAGGTGCTGTGAGTGGTTTTTGTAATATGCTTTTCAAATTACTAGAAGATTCAAAATCAAATGATAATAAACATAAACCAACACATTTTGCGGTAATTTTTGACTCTGCAAGAAAAAATTTTAGAAACGAAATATACTCAGATTATAAAGGTAATAGATCTGATGCACCAGATGATTTAATTCCACAATTTGAATATATCAGAAAGTCTGTCTTAGCTTTTAATTTACCTTCAATTGAACTTTTAAATTATGAAGCTGACGATTTAATAGCAACTTACTCAGAACAAATACTCAAACTTGGAGGTAAAGTTACAATTGTTTCGTCCGATAAAGATTTAATGCAGTTATACAAAAAAAATATTAGAATTTACGACCCAATGAAGAATAAGTTCGTTAATGAAGGCGACATTAAAAATAAATTTGGTGTTGGTGCTGAAAAAGTAATTGATGTTCAGTCTTTAGCAGGAGATAGTAGCGATAATGTCCCCGGAGTTCCAGGCATAGGTGTAAAAACAGCTGCAGAATTAATCACTAATTTTGGCTCACTTGAGAATTTACTTAAAAATGCAAATCAAATAAAACAGAACAAAAGAAGAGAAACTTTAATTGAAAACAAAGATAAAGCATTAATTAGCAAAAAATTAGTTACTTTAAAAAAAGATGTACCAGTTAAAGATAAGGCAGAAAATTTTATACTAAAAGAAATCGACAGAGAAAAACTTTACTCTTTTTTAAGAGAGATGGAATTCAACAGACTATTAAGTTCTGCAATATCTACATATGGAGATACAAAATTTAAAACAGTAGAAAATGCTAATGAAACCAGAAAAAATGAAAAAATTTCAAATAAACATTATTCTCTTATTAATAATGAAAATGAAATACATGATTATTTAAGACAAGCGGAGGAAATAGGAGAAATATGTATTGATACCGAAACCACATCACTTGATCCACATCAAGCAGATTTAGTAGGAATATCCTTATCAACAAAAATTGGCTATGCATGCTACATTCCCATTGGCCACAACAGTGATAAAAACTTAGATGAGAATAAAGTAATTAAAATTTTAAAACCAATATTAGAAGACAAAAGTATAAAAAAAATAGGTCAAAATATTAAATTTGATTTCATTATTTTATTTAAAAGAGGTATCGAAATGAACACTATAGAAGACACTATGCTAATGTCATATGTTCTCGACGCAGGAAAAAACCGTCACAACATGGATACACTTTCAGAAATTCATTTAAGTCATAAACCAATATCATATAAAGAAATAGTAGGTACTGGAAAAAAACAAATAAATTTTAGCGAGGTCGATATTGAATTAGCTAAAGATTATGCAGCTGAAGATGCTGATATAACTTATAGACTTTATAAAATTTTTCAAAAAAATCTAAAATTAGAAAAACTTACTAATATTTATGAAACATTCGAAAAACCACTTATTAAAATTTTAGCTTTGATGGAAATTTATGGAGTTAAAATTGACCAAAATTTTCTTAAAAAACTCTCAACTAAATTCCAAAAAAAAATTGAAATTTTAGAAAAACAAATTTTTAAAATTTCAAAAAAGGAATTTAAGATAGGCTCAACAAAGCAATTAGGTGAAATAATGTATAATGACCTAAAAATTGCAAATATAAAAAAAACTAAAAAAGGTAGCTTTGCAACAAGCGCCTCAGTATTGGAGGATTTAGCATTTAAAGGTTACGATCTACCTAAACTTGTTTTAGAGTGGAGACAATTATCAAAGTTAAAAAACACTTACTCAGACTCGCTACCAGAACATTTTAATAACAATACAAAAAGAGTACATACTTCATTTTTATTAGCAGCAACAACGACTGGTAGATTAGCATCTAGTGACCCTAATCTACAAAATATACCAATCAAAACTGAGGACGGTAAAGATATAAGAAAGGCATTTGTTGCAGAAAAAAATATGTTATTTATTTCTGCAGATTATAATCAGATTGAAATGAGAATTTTATCTGATCTTGCTGATGTCAAAGAATTAAAAAAAGCATTTAAAAATAATGAAGATATACATTCACTAACTGCAAGCCAGATATTTAACACCGATATTAAAAAAGTAACAAATGATATGAGAAGAAAAGCAAAGGCAATAAATTTTGGAATAATATATGGTATCTCACAATATGGTCTTGCCAAACAGATTAATGTTTCAAATAATGAGGCAGCTGACTTTTTGAATGCTTACTTTTTGAGGTTTCCAGAAATAAAAGATTATATGTCGTCGACAATTAAATTTTGTAGGAAAAGCGGTTATGTAAGTAATATATTTGGGCGGAGAACACATATAACCGGAATAAATGACAAAAATTTTAATGTAAGAAATTTTCAGGAAAGAGCTGCTATAAATGCTCCAATTCAAGGATCAGCATCAGAAATAATGAGGCTTGCTATGATAAGAATTAACGAAAAATTATTGGATAAAAAATATAAAAACTCAAAAATGATTTTACAAATCCATGATGAACTTATTTTTGAAATACCGAAAAAAGATTTGAATATAATGTCTAAAATTATTAAAGATGAAATGACAAGTGTGCAAAATAGCGATCTTCACTCATTTTCTATACCCTTATCAGTTGACATAAATTATGGGGAAAACTGGGGTTTATTACATTAGAAGTTTGTAAGTATTGCCCAAATTAGAACAATTTAGTATTTTTAATTACACTATGACTCAAACTATTGCATTAGTAGATGATGATAGAAATATTTTAACAAGCATTAGTATTGCACTTGAAAAAGAGGGCTATAAAGTTCAAACTTATCTTGATGGAGAGAGTGCATTAATTGGGTTAACAAGAACGCCGCCTGATTTAGCTATTGTTGATATTAAAATGCCGAAAATGGACGGAGAAGAGTTGTTAAAAAAACTTAGAAAAAAAACATCTATGCCAGTTATTTTTTTGACATCCAAAGACGATGAAGTCGATGAACTTTTAGGTCTTAAATTAGGTGCAGATGATTTTGTAAAAAAATCAGGAGGATTTTCTATAAAAGTTTTGATTGAGAGAATAAGAGTACAACTTAGAAAAAAAGATAATAATATAGAAGATACAAAAAATATTATTTCACATGGGAAATTAAAACTAGATCCTTCACAATTAGAGTGCGAGTGGAATGGTCATCAACTACCAGACAAATTAACAACAACTGAATTTTTAATAGTTAAAGAATTAGCCAAAAGACCAGGTATTATTAAGGAAAGAGCCCAATTAATGGACATTGCTTATAGAGAAGACACAGATATAGAGGATAGAACAATCGACAGTCACGTAAAAAGAATAAGAAAAAAGTTTAAAAAAGTTGATAGTAATTTTGCAGCTATTGAAACACGTTATGGAAGTGGATATAGATGGAATGTTAGCTAATGTTGAGCAATATTTTAAAAAACTTTTCTATACTAAAAAAATTTTTATTTATTAATTTTATTTTTTTTCTTATTATTAGTATTTTTACCACAGTATATATTTATAGTATTCAGCCAAGTTTGATTAAAGATAAATCTGCCAATCACTATAAAATTATTGATAATACCGTAAACCACATACAAAGATTAAATATTAGTTTTATTCAAGAAGAAATAAGAAAATTTCTAATTTCAACAAAGTTTTTATTTCAAACAATTGATAGAGTTATTATTTATGATAAAGCCTTCAATAGTATTTCAGATACAGATGCGCTTGATCTAGATCCTAGATCTTTTTCGAGAAACTTCGAGATTTTTGAGACAGATATCTCAAATAGTGGCTCAGATATTTCAACAGAGCAATCAAAGGATTTAAAGGACAAAAGCAGTTTTTTAAAAAATAAATTAAATGAATATTTAATTTCAGAAAATTTCGAAAATCCTTTTACATTTACTCACGAGATAAACGATCAATTTTTATTAGTTTCAGTAAAGAATATTTTGGTTGATCAAAAAAAAGTCGGATATATAGCTGTAATTGAAGAGTCAAATGATATTAAGTTTGCATTTATCGAGAGGAAAAACTTCGTTTTAAGAACTGCTGCAATTATCGCATTAGTGATATTAATATTTTCTTTTGTTTTAAATAGATACTTTTTAAAACCTATAAAAAATTTAGTTCATTATACCGAAATAATTAAAGATAAAAGTAAAGAAGATACAAATATAGATATTTATAAAAATAGAAAAGATGAATTAGGAACACTCTCAAAATCTATGGATGAGATGACCAATGAATTACAAAGAAGAATAAATAACGCCGAAAATTTTTCAAGAGACCTAGTTCATGAAATTAGAAATCCGCTCGCCTCACTTAAAAGCGCGTCGGAAATAATATCAGAAACAGATAGTAAAGAGCAAAAAAGTAAATTAATTAAAATTGTATCTCATGATGTAGAAAGAATAGAGAGATTAATAACAGATTATTCACAAATGTTAAAAGACGAGGCAGCTATTTCGTCTGAAAAAATGATCATATTAAATTTAAAAAATATTTTGACATCGGTCGTAGATGATTTCAATAATATTTATAATACTAAAAGAGGTATATCGGTTAAATTATCAGCTAATGGTTCTGGTAATTATAAAATTCTTGGAATTGAGAATAGAATAGAGCAAATAATTGCAAATTTATTAGATAATTCTGTTTCATTTAGCGATGATAACAAAAAAATTAATATTTTGTTAAATTCTGATAGTGATGGATATGTCAAAGTTAATGTGATTGATGAAGGTCGTGGTTTTAAGGAATTGGATACAAAAAAAATATTTAAAAGGTTTTATAGTAACAGGCCTGACAAGTTTGGTGAGCATTCGGGTTTGGGACTAAATATAGTAAAAAACCTTGTAGAATTACATAATGGGACAATAATCGCAAAAAATAATAAAGATAAGGGCGCAAACGTAGAAATTATTTTTCCAAGCGCTGATTCTAAAGTTGATTAATTGTAATAAAGTTGTTAAAAGCCTCGCTCATGACAGACTACAAAGTTAAAGATATTAACGAAGCAGATTTTGGTAGGAAAGAAATTTCTCTAGCAGAGACAGAGATGCCAGGTTTAATGGCTTTAAGAAAAGAATACAAAGGAAAACATCCCTTAAAAGGTGCGAGAATTGTTGGTTGTTTGCATATGACAATTCAAACAGCAGTATTAATTGAAACGCTAGTTGAATTAGGAGCTGAGGTCAGATGGTCGTCTTGCAATATATTCTCAACTCAAGATCATGCAGCTGCTGCTATCGCAAAAGCTGGTATTCCAGTATTTGCTTGGAAAGGTGAAACTGAAGAAGAATATTGGTGGTGTGTTAGACAAACTATCGAAGGTAAGAAAGATTGGAAGCCTAATATGATCTTGGATGATGGTGGTGATCTAACAGCTTTAATGCATAAAGATTACAAAGAATTAATGAAAGATATTAAGGGTTTATCAGAAGAAACAACAACTGGAGTATTAGCACTTAAGAAAATGGAACAAGATGGTACGCTGTTAGTTCCAGCGATTAACGTCAACGACTCAGTGACAAAATCAAAATTTGATAACCTGTATGGTTGCAGAGAAAGTTTAGTAGATGGAATTAAAAGAGCAACAGATGTTATGATGTCAGGTAAGGTTGCAATAGTAGCTGGTTTTGGTGATGTAGGTAAGGGTAGTGCAGCCTCACTTAGACAATCTGGTGCTAGAGTAATGGTTACGGAAACTGATCCAATTTGTGCACTTCAAGCTGCAATGGAGGGTTATGAAGTTGTTACAATGGATGATATGATTAGCCAAGCGGATATAGTAGTTACTGCAACTGGTAATAAGGATATTGTTACAGCAGATCATATGAGAGAAATGAAGGATAGAGCAATTTTATGTAACATTGGCCACTTCGATAATGAAATACAAGTTGATGCTTTAAAAAATTATAAATGGGACGAAATTAAACCCCAAGTTCATGAGATTACATTGCCAAGTAATAAAAGAATAATATTATTAGCTGAAGGTAGGTTGGTAAATTTAGGTTGTGCTACTGGCCATCCAAGCTTCGTAATGAGTGCTTCATTTACAAACCAAGTAACCGCTCAAATAGAACTATGGAATAATTCAGAAAAATATGAGAAGAAAGTTTATGTTTTACCAAAACATTTAGATGAAAAAGTTGCTATGCTACATTTAGAAAAAGTTGGTGCAAAGTTAACAAAATTATCCAAAGATCAAGCAGATTACATTAGCGTTAAACAAGAGGGGCCTTACAAACCCGATGCATATCGGTACTAATTCTAAAAAATTAGATATTTCATCTGAAATAAATACAAAAAACGTATCTGAAAGATTTGCAGAATTTTTAAAACCTGGTGATTTAGTTTGTTTATTTGGTGATTTAGGTGTAGGCAAGACTACATTTATTAAATACTTGATTAATTATCTACAAAAAAAATTTCAAGAGAATACTACAGAAGTTTCAAGTCCAACTTTTAATATCTTAAATGAGTATAAAATTAACAACATAAATATTCATCATTATGATTTATATAGATTAAAGGATATTAGAGAAATAGATAATCTTGGAATATATGAAGAGTTGAAAAATAATATCACATTAATTGAATGGCCCGAAATAATTTCTAAAAATTTGAAAGATTTTATCAGTCTTAATTTTAGATATGAAAATGATTTTGATAAAAGGTCGATAACAATTTCCACAAACCAAAAAAATATAATTAATGAATTTTAAAAATATTGTAGAACTATCTGGTGATGCCTCTCATAGGAAGTTTTATAGAGATAAAAAAAATAATTCGATTATTGTTTATGCAAAAAAAGAAAAAAGAAAAAATTTATTAATATACGCGGCTATAAATGAATTACTGAATAATAACAAAATCTTAACACCCCGATTAATTTCTGAAAAATACAAAAAAAACTATATTATAATAGAAGATCTTGGGGATTATACAGGACTAAAAAAATTTAAAAATTACAAGATTGATAATTATATAAAATTATTTGAAATTTTAAAAAAACTTAAATTAGTGAGAAAAAGAACTATTAATACTTTTTTAAAAACTAATTACATCATAAAAAACTTTTCAAACAATGAGTTACTTAGGGAAGCAAAATTATTTTCAGACTGGTACATGCCAAAAATAATTAAAAAAAAATTATCTTTATCAAGGAAATTATATATTAAAATTATCAAAAAACTAATATTAAGTTTAAAGTTAAAAAAAAAAGTTTTTGTTCATAGAGATTTTCATATTTCAAATATAATGATAAAAAAAAATAAAATTTATTTAATAGATAGTCAAGATGCAGTTTTTGGAAATGAAGCTTATGATCTGGCATCTCTAATCGATGACGTAAGAATTAAAATAAAACTAAAAAATAGAGAAAAGATTTACGAAAAGTTTATTTCAAAACAAAAAAAAATAAACCCAGATAAATTAAGGAATGATTTTGAGATATTGTCAGTTCTAAGAAACTTAAAAATTATAGGAATTTTTACAAGACTTTCAAAAAGAGATAAAAAACACAAATATTTGAAACTGATACCCTATGCTTGGAAAATGATAGATGAAAGAAGAAAACATAACACTAGATTTGAAGAATTAAATAATTTTTTAAGTATTTACTTTCAAAAAATTTAAAAAAAAATGAAAATTGAAACAGCTATAATTCTTTGTGCAGGCTATGGAAAGAGATTGCATCCCATAACTTTAGAAGTGCCAAAGCCATTAATTAAAATCAAAAATAAATCATTATTATTAAATACTATTGAACTAGTAGCAAACTTAGGAATAAAAAAAATTAAATTAAATACTTATTATTTAGGGGAACAAATTGAGGATTTTGTTAATAAACTTGAAAATTATGGCAAGATTGAAATTATCAAAGATGGTGACGAGATACTTGATACAGGTGGGGGTATTAAAAACATAATGAAAACCTCAAAAGATGAAAATTTTTTGGTTTTAAATCCTGATACAATTTGGAACTTAGGTTATAAAAAAATAATTTTAGAAATGATTGAATATTATAGAATTAAAAATTTAAACAATTTACTGATGGTTGCGCATAAATCAAAAAGCTATGATACTAGATTTGTCGGCGATTTTTCCATGAACAATCATATCCTGTCTAAAAACAAAAAATGTAACTATATTTACACAGGATGCCAAATTATTAATAAAGCGATTTTGAGCAGTATAAAAAATAAAAAATTTTCTATGAATAAAGTTTGGAATAACAAGATAAAAACTTCCGACCTTTTTGGTTTTGAGAGCGACCAAGAATTTGTACACTTAACAGATATTGAAATTTACAAAAAATTATTAAAAAATAATTAAATCTTTAGCTCTTTCCGAGTCCAAGTATTTTCCGCTTTTAGCCTTATCATTTTCTATTTCCAACAACAGTGGGTTGCCAGTTGGAATTTCTAATTTAGAAATATTGTCATTGCTTAAATCAAATAAATATTTGCAAAGTGCTCTGATAGAATTTCCGTGTGCGGAAATTAAAATATTTTTGTTTATATTGTTAATATTTTTTTTATAGTACGGCACTACTCTCTCATATGTATCTCTTAACGACTCTGTGTTTGGTATCTTATCTTTTGGAATATTTTTATAAATATCAATATTATTCGGGTGATAAATACTACTAGCGTCAAGTTTATCTGGCGGCTTATCCCATGATCTTCTTAATTCATGCACTTTATCTTCACTTAATTTTTTTTTCATTTCATCTTTATTTAAACCTGTTAGGGAACCATAATGCCTTTCATTTAACTCCCATGCTTTTGTGAATGGTAAATTTTTAAACTTATTAACTTTCATTATTAATTCTAAAGTCTTAATTGCTCTTGTTAAATATGATGTAAAAATACTATCTATAGTTATATCCAAATCTTTTATAAGATTTCCCGCCTTTATAGCTTCTTCCTCACCTTTTTTTGATAATTCCACATCTACCCAGCCTGTAAATCGATTTTCAAGATTCCACAAGCTCTGACCATGTCTAACTAATATTAAATGACTCATTGTAAACTTTTATTTATAATTAAATATAGTAAATGTTAAAGATTTTATTTCATTTTTACAATTTATTATTAATCATTTTATACATTTATCCAGGAAGTATCTTGGGGTTTGTAGTTTATAAAGATTTAAGTCGTCAACCACAAATAACTTCTGATTTTTTTTCAATTTCCTCTAATCATTTATATGTTTTTATTATACTAAGTTTGCTTGGTCTTTTATCAATTAAAAAAAATTTATTATTATTTTCTTACTTAATTTTCATTTCAATATTTCTTGAAGTTTGCCATCTAATAATTCCAAATAGATCGTTTCAATTCTCTGACTTATTTGGTAATATATTAGGTGTTATAATACCTTTTATTATAAATAAATTATATAAATTTAGGAAAAAAAATGAACACATTTGAAGATAGAAAAAAAAGTTTTGAAAAAAAATTTGCTCATGACGAAGAATTACAATTTAAAATTAATGCAAGGAAAAATAAATATATTGCTGAATGGGTTTCTGATGTTCTCGAATTTAATGAAGATCAAAAAAAGCAGTATATCCAAGATGTAATAAAAGCAGATTTTGCTGAGGCTGGTGATGAAGATGTTTTTAGAAAAATAAAATCTGACCTAATAGATAAAAATATCAATGATAATGAAATCAGATCGAAAATGAAAGAGCTTAATGAAAAGGCTAAGTCAGACTTTATGTAAAATTTTTATATTGTTAATTTTTTTATCGTCAGAAAGCTTTAGTAAAGATAAAATTTTAGGAATAGCAAAAGTAATTGATGGTGATACAATTTTAATAAATAATTTTAAAATTCGTTTTAGTGGTATTGATGCACCTGAGAGTTATTTTAAAGGTAAATCACAAACTTGTAATTCTATTGAAAGCGGTGAAAAAATTTTCTGTGGCGATATATCAAAAAAAGCACTTAAAGATAAAGTTAAAAACCAATTTATTGTTTGCATTCCAGAGAATAAAGACAGATACAACAGAATCATTGCAGAATGTTTTATAGAAAAAGAGAGCATATCCTCATATATGGTTAGAAATGGATATGCTTTTGATTATGCCAAATATTCTAAAGGTAAATATCAAAGTGATCAAAATTTTGCTAAAGAAAAAAAATTAGGGCTATGGACAATGAAATTTGAATATCCATGGTCATGGAGAAAAATGAATAAATAAAATATAAATGTGTTAGTGATTTTATTAAAAAGGTATGTACTGTATTTTTTATTAATGTTTATTTCGGCTTGTTCATCTATACCAAAAAATACAGCTGACGGATGCTTAATATTTTCAGAGAGATATCTTTGGTATAAACATGCTAAAAAAACTGAATTGAAATGGGGAACCCCAATTTATTTACAATTAGCCATTATTAAAATGGAGTCCGATTTCGATTGGCTTGCAAAACCTGAAAGATATAAATTGTTTAAAGTAATTCCATATAAAAGACCCTCCTCCTCATTTGGATACTCACAAGCTGTGAAAGGAACTTGGAAACAGTACAAAGAAGAAACTGGAAATAAATATGCATTAAGATCTAGATTTAAAGATAGTGTTGATTTTATTGGTTGGTACACAAATAAAACCGAAAAAATATTAAAAATTTCTAAAAAGGATGCCTTCAGGCAGTATATTGCATACCATGAAGGTTGGGGAGCATACAAAAACTATAAAAATAAACAGAAAGTTATTGGACTTGCCAAAAGAGTAGAGAAACAATCAAAAAAATATAAAAAACAGTTAAACGATTGTAAAAGCTCTTTAACAACAAAAAAATATATTATTTTTTAACGAAGTTGTTTCTTCAACTCAATATCAATTGAATCTATTCTTTTTGTATTTTTTGCAAGAGCCAAATACATCGCTGGGGTTACATAAAGTGTAAAAAATGTGGAAATTAACATTCCCCCAAGTATTGTACAACCAACCGCTAATCTTGATCCTTCGCCAGCACCAGGTCCTATATTACCTAGAACCAAAGGTATCATTGCAATCATTGTGCTTAATGATGTCATAATAATTGGTCTGAACCTTAAATAACATGCTTCCTTTAAAGCGGTCTCAATGTTTTTTCCCGCTACGCGTAATTGATTAGTATAATCAACTATTAAGATACTATTTTTAGTAGATATACCGATTAATATTATTAAAGCTATCTGCGAAAATACGTTAATCGAGCTATTAAGGAAAAGTATAAAAACTAATCCACCAAAAACAGCTAATGGCACTGTAAGTATTATGATAAAAGGATGAATAAAAGAATTGAATGTTGCAGACATCACTAAATAAGCTGTCAACAAAGCTAAAGCAAAAATAATATATAATTCATTACTTGTCTCTTTGAGTTCCTCAGACTTTCCTTTCCATGTAATTTGTTTATCTGATGCAACTACGGACATAGTATTTTCTAAAAATTTAATTGCTTCATTTAAAGTATAATTTTCACTCAAATCTGCAGAAATGGTTACTGCTCTTTGTCTATTATATCTCGACAATTTATTAGCAGAACCCTCTTCTTTATACTCAACTAAGTTTGCAAGAGAAATAAGTTCACCAGAATTTTCTGACCTTACAAAAATTTTACTTAAACCCTGTTGATTCTTCCTATCATCTTTATACTGCTGTAAAATTATTGGATATTCCTTGCCTAATTTATTAAATTTAGTAACTATTTTACCTCCATAAAGAGTTTCTAAGGTCTCACCAATAGTTTTAATTGAAATACCAAGATCTTTAGCTTTTGTTTTATTTATCAATAATTTTATCTCAGGTCTATTTCTTGTATAATCCGATTCTATTCTTGATAAATTCGGGTTTTCTCTCATTGCTCTTATCACTTTTTTTTGTGTTTCTTCAAGGTCTTCGTAAGTATTTCCGTAAATCACCATTTGAACAGGTTTGTTATAATTAGACGTTCTTATAGATTGTGGGGAAATTGGAAAAGCTAGTGTTTGAGGAACACTTACAATTTTTCCAATTGCTTTCCTCATTATGTTTTGTGAATTTTCTGATCTATTTTTCCAATTGTCTAATAAAGATATTATTAAAAAACTATTATCAGCTCCAAAACCGGGCACGATCATTAAAAATTTTTTATAAGGACTATTGTCATCTTTCAAAAGAGGTATTAGTCTTCTTTCTACATCTTCAGCCCTTTGTTGAGTGTAATCAAAAGAGCTTCCTTCATCTGTGAATCCAATCACTAGATAGGCTCCTCTGTCTTCTAGCGGCAATAATTCTTTTTTGGTAAAATTATATAAAAGTGCAGATCCAATAATAATAAAAAATATAAATCCAATTATTATATTTTTACGATACAACCAGAACTGAAGAGTATCTTTATAAAAGTTTGAAAAACCAATAAAAAATTTATTAAAGTTTTTAACTATAATATTTGATTTTTTTTTGTTGTCCAAAAATTTACTTCCTAGCATTGGTGATAGTGTTAATGCGACTAAAGACGAGACTACGATGGCAAATGATAAAGCAATTGCAGTTTCTTTAAATAATGTTCCAGCTATTCCCTCTATGAAGATGAGTGGTAAGAATACCGCTACCAATATTAATGTAGTAGCTATTATTGCAAAAGTTATTTGTTTCGATCCTTTAAATGCTGCAACCAGCGGTGTTTCTCCCTGTTCAATTCTTCGATAAATAGCATCGGTCATTATAACTGAATCATCTGTTATTATACCTATCGCTAAAATAAAACTTAATAGTACAAAAATATTAATTGATAAATTAAATATATATATACCTAAAAAGGTTGCTATAAGACTTACCGGCAGTGCTATTGCGGGAACTATAACTGCTTTTAAATTTCCTAAAAATAAATAAATGATTATTACAACTAAAATAAATGCAATAAACAAAGTTTTATAGACTTCATTGATTGCTACACTTATATATGTGGCTCTATTAAAGGCTACTTCTAAGTTTAATCCAGCGGGTAAATTAGGCTTAATTGCTTTGATTTTATCTTTAATATCGTTTGATAGCTCAACTGTTGATGCACCACTACGAGCATAAATTCCTATACCAACAGAATTATAGTTTAATGCATTTTTACTTTGTGATCTAAAAAATGCTTTTTCAGATACTGGTCCAAATTCTATTTCGGCTACATCTGATAATTTAACAACATTATTTTTAACTTTTTTAATTGGAAGTTGTTTTAGTTTTTCTAAATCATTGTATGATTTATCAATATTAAGTGTTAAATCTTTATTATCTGCCTCAAGAGATCCTGCAGGTAATCTGACGTTTTCTTTGTTTAGTGCTAATTCGACCTCATGAGTAGTTAAGTTATATGCAGCTAATTTTATGGGATCTATCCAAACTCTAACACTTAGTTCTCTTAAACCTCCAGTTCTTATTCTTCCAACATTTTTAATACTTGAAAATTGATCAATTAAATACCTTTCAACATAATCTCCTAACTCTAAGTCGCTCCAAGTTGGTGAAGACAAAGATAACCACATGGTTGTAGTAAAACCAGCAGCCTGTTTTAAAATTCTTGGAGGATCAGACTCTGATGGAAGTCTCTCAACAACTCTGGCCACTCTTTCTCTTATATCATTAGCTGCATCATCTAAATCTATATCTGTCTCAAATTCGATGTTTATTTTACTTTTTCCATTTTCAGATGATGAGTCTATATTTTTAATACCTTCAGCACCTCCTATAACCTCTTCAAGAACTTGAGTTACTTCTTCATCTACTATTTGTGAAGATGCAGACGAATATTCAACATTTACTTGAACGACTGGTGGCTGTAATCCAGATGGTAATTCTCTAACAGGTAATTTCCAAAAAACAAATGACCCAAACAACACCAATATTAAAGATAATACCCATGAAAATGCTGGTCGTTTAATACTTAATTCTGTTATTAACATTATTTATTTAATGGTTTAATTTTACCGTTAGGTCTGACTTTTTTTAAACCCTCAGCAACAATAATATCACCTGCATTCAATCCAGAAGTAACTTCTACTTTGCCGTCGTTTCTAAGCCCAATTTGAATTTCAGATCTATTTACGATGTTGTCTTTAGAAACTTTATATACGTAAGCTTTATTACCCTCTAGGATTATACTTGTGTCTGGAATACTTAAAGAGTCTCTTTTATTAGTGCTTAATGTTATTTCTAATAATGAGCCTGGAATGAGTTCATAATCTGGATTATCTATTTTAACTCTAGTTAATATACTTCTTGTTTCAGCATTTATCCTGCTTGCAACACCGTCAATTTTTCCTTTATAGATTTTGTCTTTAATGCCAGAAAACTTAGCTATTACAGACAAATCTTTTTTAATAACAGTTGCAAAGTTTTCAGGTATTTTCAGATCTACATATATTTCGGAACTATCATCTAATGTTACTATTATAGAATTCTCTGATCCAAGCACATCTTCAGTAATACCTCTCACACCTAATACGCCACTAAAAGGTGCTATAATATTTTCACTTTTTAATTTTACAATTATCTCACCCTTTTTCACAAATTTTTTTAGATTTAAATCTGAGATAAGATTACTTTTTTCAATTCTAAAAGTTTTATTCTTTTTTGATATAGCAGTCCCAAAACTCTCAATATTGTCTGAAAATTCATTTTTTATAACCTCAGATACAATTATTGATGGGGGCGGTCTTTTGCTAAACTTTTTTTTAAAATGATTGCCAATCATAGTCCTACCAATGATAACTGATGCAATGATCAAGAAAAAAATAATAATTATTGTTGTGATTTTAGTTGATCTTTTCATTTAAATATCTTCCCATATTCAGCCCAAGAGCCGTCATATATTGTTGGATTATAATTATTATTAATTAGAGAATATGCAAGTGCTAAAACGCATGAGGTAATACCTGAACCGCAGGAAAAGACCACATTATTATTATCAATGTTGCTAATAATATTATTAAATATAACTTTCAATTCCTCTTTATCTTTAAATGTTTTGTCATCTTTAATTACATTATTAAATGGTATGCAAATTGAATTTTTAATAGAACCACTCCTAACTCCTTCTCGTGGCTCATTTGTTTTGCCTTCAAACCTGTCTTTACTACGAGCATCTACTAAACTAAATACTTTGTTTTCTATATTTTGATCTATTTCATCTAAATTCTTAACCATAAATTTATTTTCATAGGCCTTATAGTTTGTCATTTTTAATTTAGTATGATCCTCTGTAATTGGAAAATTATTTTTCTTCCATTTTTCTAACCCACCATTCAATACACTTACTAATTTTTTACTATGGCCAAAATATAGAAGCATATACCAAAGCCTACAGGAACTAAGGACTTTTGAATTATCGTAAATCACAATTTTATCATTGTTTGATATTCCATTTGATGACATTATTTTTTCCCACATATCCTTATTTGGAAGCATGTGAGGCAAATTAGAGTTCAGGTCCGAATTTTTATCTATATCAAAATAAATAGCATTGGGTATATGTTCTGAACTATATTCTTTTAAACTATTTCTATTTTCACTCGGTAGATGCCATGAACTATCAATAATTTTTACTTTATCTTTATTTTCGAACAACCATTCTGTTGATACTAAAGACATTTAATTTATTTTTCTAAATATTTTTGATGATAATCTTCAGCTTTACAATAATTTTTACTCTCAGAAATATTAGTTACTATTTTTCCATTAAATTTATTATTAGTTTTATCTAAAACTTTTTCAGCAGTCTGTTTTTGGTTTTCAGATGTATAAAAAATTTCACTTCTGTATTGAGTTCCAATGTCATAACCTTGTTGATTCAGTGTCGTAGGGTCGTGTATTTCAAAAAAAAAATCTAATATTTGTTCGTAAGAAATCACTTTATTATCAAACTCAATTTTAACAACTTCAGCATGATTTGTTTCACCGGTACAAACTTCTTTGTATGTTGTTTTGGAATTAATTCCTCCACAATATCCAACTTCAGTTTTTAACACACCATTTAGTTTACTGAATTTAATTTCAGGTCCCCAAAAACAACCGGCTGCAAGTATTGCTATTTCCATTGATATAAATTTATAATTATCTTAAATTAATTACATGTTCTCCAAAAATCAATTAGGCTTTTTGTACATGTTTATGTCTGTTTGTGCCTTTTCTTTAATGGATCTAGTCGTTAAATGGTCAAATGAATATCCTTTAGGACAAGTCCTTTTTTTTAGGGGTTTTGTAGGTGCCGTCATATATTTCTTGATAATACCAAGAGAAAGAATAAAGAATTTTTATTATACAAAAAGAGCTGGACTACATTTTTTGAGGTGTTTCTTTGGTCTTATAGCTTTGCTATCGATATTTACGGCATTAAGAAATTTACCTTTAGCAACCGTAGTGAGTATATCTTTCGCAGCACCTATATTCACAACCATTTTTTCAATTTTCTTTTTAAGTGAAAAAGTTGGAATTTATAGATGGCTTGCAGTGTTAATTGGATTTATAGGTATTGTAATTATAGCCGAACCGGGATTCACTGAACTCAATATATTTTATATTTACCCAATTATTTTTTGTCTTGGAATGGCATATGTGGCAATTTCAATAAGACAATTATCTAAAACAGAACCAGTTTGGTTAATCTCACTTTATTTTTCTATTGCTATAACTATTATAAGTTTAATCACTATTCCTAGTGGATGGATTATGCCTAGTTTGAATGATTTAATTATATTATCTCTTTTAGGGGTATTTGGTGGAGTCGCAAATTTATGGTTAAGTCAATCATATAAATTTTCAGAGGTGTCTTTAGTTACACCTTTAAAGTATTTGGCACTTGTTTTTGCAATTATCTTTGGTTACTTTATTTGGGACGAAGTACCTACTTTAAAGACATTATCTGGAGCTATTTTAGTGATATTGTCGTCAATAATAATTTTTAGAAGAGAAATTCAATTAAAGAAACAGGTATCAGTTCAAAGACATGACTAAGCCTCCTCATTACTGGAAAAAAGCAAAAAATTATTTGTCAAGTAAAGATAAAGTGATGAAGAATTTAATTAAAAGATACGATGATGCTACTTTAAGTACTCGTAAGGATGTATTTTATTCTCTTTGTAAAAGTATTATAGGACAACAAATAAGTGTAGCTGCCGCTAATTCGGTTTATAAAAAATTTAATACTGCTTGCAAAGGTAAGATAACACCACAAAGTGTAAAAAAACTAGGTATTACTAAATTAAAAAAATGTGGGTTAAGTAAACAAAAAGCTAAAGGGATAAAGGAACTTTCAATAAAATTTATTAATAAATCTTTTGATCCTAGTTTAATAAAAAAAATGAATGATGAAGAAGCAATAGAATATTTATCAACTTTAAGACAGATAGGAAGATGGTCAGCAGAAATGATTTTATTATTCACATTTAATAGATCAAATATTTGGCCTGTGCAGGATATAGGTTTGTTGAGAGCTATTTCTAATAATTATAATAAAAAATATCTTCCACCAATGAGTTTTGTGAAAAAATTATCTAAAATATATTCTCCGTATTGTTCAGTTGCTACATGGTATTTATGGAGATCTATTGATGATGAACCTATTCAGTATTAAATCCCTCAACAATTTGTAAATTTCTTTTGCAGGTTCCTTTAACAATATTCCATTTTTCTTGATACTCTGCAGAGTTATGACACTCTAGTGCTTTATTAAAGCTTGGAAATTCCCATATAACAGTTCTTATAAACTCATCTCCATCAATTAAATGATATTTTCCACCCCTAATTATTGGTTTACCCCCAAATTCTTTTATGATTGGTGTCGCTTTTTCAGCATACTCCTTAAGTTTTTCCAAATTATCAATTTTTTTATATGTTGCTATCCAATAACCTTTCATTCTTGTATCCATTTTTTATATTTAAGATCGTTATTTTTTATATAGTTTGGCAAATATGAAACCTCAATTTTTTCTAATTTTTCACCTTCACCTATTTTATAAATTCTTTTATCAGCTTTGAGATTATAAATTGTTTTTTGATTAGATATAATGTCCTGTATATCCTCTATGTCTAAAGATGATTTTTCAAATTCGTTGTGATGTAGATATGAATTTAATTTGTGTTTTATCTCTTCTGCAGTTTTTATATTAGTAAAATGCCATCCACCATTCTTTTTTACCTCAATACTTTGATATTTTGTCTCCGAAAATAAAGTATCCAGTCTGTAAAATTTATATTTTCTATCTTTTACATTTCTCAACCATTGAGGGTTTTTAAAATCTTTAAATTTACAGGCTTTTGTGCCAATCCACTTAGTATTAGGTAATTTTAAATTAAATTTGTAACAAAACATATCTTGTTGAAACATTAAAATCTTCTTGCTGATATTAGAAAAAGTTTTTTCTTCTAAATTTGGAATTTCATCAATATCTGAAATCATTATAATATCTTCATTGCTAGCATTTTTTAATCCTTCGGAAATATAATTTCTATGAGAAT
>CABZUW010000004.1 GCA_902529105.1 uncultured Pelagibacteraceae bacterium | reverse complement strand
GAAAATTTTTCAATTCTTTTAAAACCGTAAATATTATTTGTTACTACAGCTATAAATATAACAAGGAAAAACAAAATCTTTAATTTTGTGTTGATACTAAAAAATATTAATGATGGAAGGACAAATAAAGTAATCGCAAGTAAATTTAAGGAGTATGTGCCTATTAGGGATAAGATTTGAATAGAATATGTTAACTCTGATAGACTAAAAGCAGTTAAGTTCCATGGAAAGCCTGTTAAGATTGTTCCTCTTAAATATTCGACAAATGATATGACACTAGCAAAAAATAATATTGATGAAAAATTATAATTAAGTTTAAAGAAAGATAAAATTAAAAAAGATAAACCATAAAAAATTGAGAGAAATAAGGGTATCAGAATTAGAGATATAGGTATCAAAAATTTGAATGTATCATCAAATTTTAGTGAATTAGATATCCAATATAGGTTTGAAAAAAAATAACCAAAACCAAATAATAATCCATAGATAAAAAAATATTTTTTATTACCAACTAAAAAAATACAAAAAATGAATAGTAAGGAATAAACAATAAAATTTATGATGAAGTAGTTATAAGGTGGCAGCGCGAATGATGAAAAAACACCCAGTAAAGTACTGAGAATAAAAATAAGGGATTTATTTTTTTTTATTTTATTTTTTATTTGTGCTTTCAATATAATTTAATATTTTTTTTTCTAATTTATGCATTTTCTCAAATTCCCTATTTTTTTTATGATCATACCCAAGTAGGTGAAGATAACCGTGAACCCACATCTTATCAAACTCATAATCAAAATTAGACTTCTTTGATCGCTTATTCACTATTTCATAACTAATAGCAACATCACCTAAATATCCTATTTTTTTTTTAATAATATTTACAGGAAATGAAAGAACATCGGTTGGTTTATTTTTTTTTCTAAATTTTAAATTTAATTGCCTCATTTTTTCACTATTTGTTAAAAAAATAGAAATCTCTTGCGAGTTTGAGTTTATTTTCAATTTTTTTAAAAATTTGTTAAATTTTTTCTTTAAATAATAATCAGGACGTTTAATTTTTTTTTTCCAAATAATTTTATCTAAAATAACATTGACTTTTATCATCCATTATCTTTGTCTTTGTTATAAGCTCTGACTATTTTAGATACTAAAGGGTGCCTTACAACATCTTCATGATCAAAATTGACGGTTGAAATTTCATTGATATCTCTAAGGATTTTTTTAGATCTTTCTAAACCAGATAACGATTTGTTGGGCAAATCTATTTGGGATGGATCACCATTAATAACTATTTTTGAATTTTCACCAATTCTAGTTAAAAACATTTTAATTTGTGTATCAGTAGCATTTTGTGCCTCATCCAATATTGCAAAAGAATTTTTTAATGTTCTTCCTCTCATAAATGCTAACGGTGCGATTTCTATATCTCCTATTTCAATTTTTTTTTGAATTTTTTCATAATCCAAAAGATCATATAATGAATCGTATAATGGTCGTAGATATGGATCAACTTTTTCTCTCATATCACCAGGTAAAAACCCAAGCCTTTCTCCCGCTTCAACTGCAGGACGGGAAAGGATTATTCTTTCAATTTTTTTTTCAAGAAGCATTGTTAGAGCAACTGCTACTGCAAGAAAAGTTTTTCCTGTTCCAGCAGGTCCTGCTGAAATAATTATATCTTTCTCATTTAAAGCTCTCACATAATTTTTCTGCTTTTCAGATCTCGGTATTACTGATTTTTTTGGTGTCTTAATAATATAATCAATTTTATTTGATTTTGTCTTATTTTCACTTATCATAAATTTTGTAATGGATGAATGTACATCTTTTTTTTCTATTGATCCATTTATTAAAAATTGTTCAGACAAAAAAGTAATGGCATTCTTAATTAACTCATTTTTTTTTGAACTTCCTTTAACAGATATAGAATTTCCCCTTGTATAAATACTAGTTTGAGTAATATTCTCTAATTCTTTGATATTGCTGTTAAACTCACCTACTACACCTGACAACAGTTCGTTACTATTAAAAATTATACTAAGAGTATCATTGTCAGAATAAACAACTTTGATATTTGATTTAATATTTTGAATTGTATTTTTCAATTAAGCAGCTTTATGTTTTAAACTTATTATTTTTCCAAATAAAGTATTTTGATTGTAGTTGTCAACATGAACATTAACTAACTTACCAATATGTTCATCTTTTCCGTCTATTATTACAGAATTCAAATACTTATTTCTCCCAAACAGTTTATTTTGGGATTTTATTTTATTTTCAACTAAAACATTAATATTCTTTTTTACCAAACTTTTGTTTATGTTTATTTGATGAGTAAATAAAATTTTTTGTATTTTTTCTAATCTATTTTTTGCAATAGCTTTATCTAATAAATTTAAATCTGCAGCCCTAGTTCCAGGTCTTGGGCTAAAAATAAAAGAAAAAGAATTTATAAATTTAATTTTTTCAACTAAGAGAAGTGTTTCTTCAAAATCTTTATCCTCTTCACCAGGGTAACCAATAATAAAATCGCTTGAAAATTTTATCTCATCATTGATTTTTATTATTTTTTCATATGTTTCTAAATATTGTTCAACGGTATGTTTTCTATTCATTGCATTTAAAATTTTATTTGATCCACTTTGGATTGGTAAATGTACGAATGGCATTAATTTATTACAATTTTTGTAGCAATCAATTAAATCATCCGTCATATCTAGAGGATGCGAGGTTGTATATCTTACTCTTTCCAACTCCGAATATGTTTCAAGTTTTTTGATTAAGTCAGACAATCTAAATTCTTTCGAATTATTTTTATCAGAATAAGCATTTACGTTTTGTCCTAATAACGTGATTTCTTTAACTCCATTTTCTATCAGTTGCTCTGCTTCGCTAATTATTTTGTCAAAAGGTCTAGAATATTCTGGTCCCCTTGTGAAAGGCACAACACAAAAATGACAAAACTTATCACATCCTTCTTGTATTGTTAGAAAAGATGAAACTTTGTTACTATCATTTTTGATTGTATCAAAATGTTTAAACTTTTCTATGGTGTCAATTTCTGTTTCCTCTAAGTGATCTGACTTAACATGTTTTTTTACTAAATCACTAATTTTATGATAAGCTTGAGGACCAATTACTATATCAATATAAGGTTCTCTTTTAAACATTTCTTCATTTTCGGCTTGAGCAACACATCCAGCAATTACCACTATTGGTTTTTTTTTATTCCTAAAGATTTTTCGTACTCTTCCAACTTCGTGATATACTTTTTCTTTAGCCTTATCTCTAATATGGCAAGTATTTAATACATAACAGTCTGCATCACTTTGATTATCTGTTTTTTCGAAATTAATATTTTTTAAAGAATCATAAATTCTATTAGAGTCGTATTCGTTCATTTGACAACCAAATGTCTTAATGTAAATTTTTTTTTTCATTTAAGTTATTTTTTTTTAACGCCGTATAGCTCAAGCTTATGATCAACTAAATCATAGCCATACTTTTCTGCAATTTTTTTTTGTAAGTTATGAATATCGTTGTCGCTGAACTCTATTATGTGCCCAGTCTTGACATCAATTAAATGATCATGGTGACTTTCTCTAATCTCCTCATATCTTGCTTTACCACCCTTAAAATCATGTTTAGTTAGTATACCAGCTTCCTCGAAAATTTTTACAGTTCTATAAACTGTTGCAATACTTATTTTTGGGTCAATTTTTGATACCCTATTATATAATTCATCGACATCTGGATGATCGGCCTCTCCGTATGTTTCCTTAGACTCCGACATTACTCTAGCAATAACTTTACGTTGATCCGTTAATTTAATACCTTTTGCTATGCATTTATCTTCAATTGAGTCTGACATATTATTATTTAACCCGAATATATAGGATTTATCAAGTTTTTCGTTAAAAAACCTTTTTCTGATAATTCTAGTAGTTTTTTATAATCATTGTCTTCAATTTGATTGGAAGAAAAACCATACAAATTTATGTTGTTTGACATAGATAATGCTTTACACGATACAATCGATGACCTGATGCTTGAAAATTTTCCAGGTCCTATATTTACATATAAATTTTTTATTTCTTCCAATTTGAAGTTATTTTTTTCTAAAAAATCAAATATAATTATGCCCATCTTATCAAAGTTTTCTTTAGTATTAGAATATTCGTTAGTATAAGATTGTTTATTTGTAATGATTTTTAAAAAAACTTTATCTTTTGCAGCGTCCACTATTAAGTTCATAATTATAATAATATTACTATCAAAATCACAAGCAGTTGGAAATACAAACAAATTTTACTCTAAAGATAAAGGGACTGTATCTATTATGTATCATAGATTCAACGAAAATAAATATCCTTCTACGAATATTCAAATGGAAGTATTTAAAAAGCACATTGAAATTATTGAAAATAATAACTTGGATTATATTATACCATCAAATTTTTTAGATAACTTTAATCAACCCAAAAATAAAAAAAAAGTATTAATTACTATAGACGATGGATTTAGTTCATTTTACGAAAATGCTTGGCCATACTTAAAAAGTAAAAAAATTCCATTTATTTTGTTTATATCTACGGAACCTGTTGGATCAAATGGTTATATGACATGGGAACAGATAAATGAAATTGAAAAAGAGGATTTTGTATTTATTGGGAATCATTCGCATAGCCATGAGTATTTACTTAACTTAAGTCATGAAGAATTCGTCAAAGATATAAAAAAATCAATAGAAATTTTTAAAAAAAAATTGGGCTATAACCCCAAATATTTCTCATATCCATTCGGTGAGTACAGCCTAAAACAAAAATTATTTATAAAAGAAAATTTTGAAATTGCATTTGGCCAACATTCTGGGGTAATTGACGTTAATAAAGATAAATTCGAGTTACCGAGATTTCCAATTAATGAAGAGTATGGTGACTTAGAAAGATTTGATTTTTTAACTAAATTAAAACCATTAGAATATAAAAAAGTTAATTTAAATGATAATTACATATTACCATCAAATAATCCCCCAAAACTATCGATTGAATTTTTTGAAAACCAAAAAAATATCCAAAAAATAAATTGTTTTTCAAATGAGGGAAATAAATGGGATAAAACTAAAATTAATTTTATTGAAAATAAAATGTTTGTAGAATTTAGAGATAAATTTACTTTTAGACGAGGTAGAATTAATTGTTCAATGAAAGATGAAACAGGTTGGAGATGGTTTGGTCTGCAGTTTTCTATAAAAAATTAAATGTTTTCTTTAAGATTTTTGCTTAGCGGAAGTATTTTGGCTTTATCAAAGTCTTTGAGACTATTTTGTACAATAATTTTTTTTAGTGTTTTTGTGTATTCCTCGCCTGTCTCTGCATAAGAATTTAGATAATTCGCAAGTTCTAGACTATTAAGTGGTTCATCATTATCTCTTTGAATAGCTCTAACTTTTCTAAACTCTTTGTAACTCGAATGTGTATTTAGATTCCTTTGATATGCACGTACTGATGCTTTAAGTACACTAAATGCCATTACTTTATGTTTGCTATTTTTATCTGAACCAGCTGGTTTGATGCCCTCTCCAGAATAAGTCCATTGACCAAAAAGTGCATTTCCTTCAATTGCAAACCTTGATGTTCCCCACCCAGTCTCTTTAGCTGCTTGAGCTATTGCTAATGAAACAGGTATCTCATCCATTCTCACTTTAAGAGTGGACACATCTTTATTTACAACACCATATTGTTTGAATTTATTATTTAACCAATTTTTCTCAGCTTTTGAATTTATGTTTTTATTCAAAATTTTAAAAAGCGTACTTCTATCTCTTCTGATCCTGTTGTTTTCACTTAAAATTAATGGCAAAACAATCTTTATAAATAGCTCTTTTCTTTCTTTGGTACTCTGTATCTGCTTAAGTTCGACTGGCAACATTCCAACCTCGAAAGGTTTTACAATATTTTCTATTCTTACAACTTCTAAAGTATAATTTTTGTCAAGAAACATCTGATTTAAAGTTGAAGCTTCAATTCTAACTGACTTTGATGGCCCTTTTTTAAATTCTATATCCTCGACTAAATGTCTGGGATCTAAACCATCATCTACAGAATTTTCTGTGATTAAAGTCTCACCAGATAAAACTTTTTCAAGGTACTTCTTTGAGTAATTTTCAATGACCTCTGTTCTTTCAAATTTGTCTACAATTAATTTTGAACTTAGCGGCAACGTAAAAAAAATTGATATTAAAAATAAACTTACAACGCTAGTAAAAATTAAACTTTTATAATCTTTATAAAAAGATTTGTTTTTTAATTTATAAACTTTAAAACCTTTTTTAATTAAGATTTTTTTTAATTGATTCGTTGACATAGATTTATATATATTTACCATAAAAATAAATAATTTTCGTTATATTGATATAACTTCCTTAACCTCGGGAATATAATGACAAAGTAGATTTTCAACACCTTTTTTTAACGTTAGAGTAGAACTTGGACACCCTGAACAACTGCCTTTTAACTTTACAGTTACGACACCCTCGGAAAATTTTTGAAAAACTATATCGCCACCGTCTCTTGAAACCGCAGGTCGAATTTTGGTTTCGAGCAAATTAACGATTTTCTTTTCAAGTTCACTTAAATTTTCAGATACATTTTGAGAGTCCTTATCCTGAATTACACAGTCATTACCTTTAGAATAATAATCATTTATATAAGAAATAATAATATGTTTTGCCTCAGACCATTCTATATTATTCTTTTTATTAACAGATAAAAAATCTTCATAAAGAAATACACTTAAAATCCCATTAATTGAAAGTATATTTCTTATAAGCTCATTATTTGTATCTTTTAAATCTAGAACCTCGACAGGACCAATCTTTGAAACTTTTTTTCCAGGAACAAATTTTAAAGAATTTGGGTTCGGTGTATTTTGAGTCTGTACAAACATGAAACTTATATAGACGTTATTTTCTAAAATTAAAGATCTAATTGTTGTTAAAAACCAATAATTTTCTTTATCTCACTAACTTTTTTTGATGAAATTGTATCAGCTTTAGCATTTCCATCTGTTAATACACTATCAATAAAAGTAAAATCTTTTTTTAGCTTGCTCATTTCAAGAGATATTGGGTAAATTTTTTCAATTGCTATTTCTGAGAGTTTTTTTTTAAATTCAGAAAAACTCTTTCCTGAAAATTCTTTGATTGTTTTGTTAATTTCTTGATTATTTAATGAAGAATAAATTCCAAGTAAATTTTTAGCCTCAGGCCTATTTTCTAATTCGTTAGTGTTATCTGGCAAAGCCAAAGTATCAGTTTTAGCTTTTTTTATTTTATTCTCAATTTCCTCTTTTGAATCATTTAAATTTATCCTGCTCATTTCAGAGGGATCGGATTTGCTCATTTTTTTGGTTCCATCCTTTAAACTCATAATTCTAGCAAATTCCTTTTGAATCATGGGTTCTGGTATTTTTAAGAAATCATTTGAGTTGAAGTCCAAATTAAATTTCTGAGCAATGTCTCTTGTCAATTCTAAATGCTGTTTTTGATCTTCACCAACTGGAACATGTGTTGTATCATACAGCAATATATCTGCAGCCATTAGAACAGGATAAACATATAATCCAACGCTCGCTTTTTCTTTATCTTTTCCAGCTTTTTCTTTAAATTGCGTCATCCTATTTAACCAACCCATTCTGGCAGAACATCCTAAAATCCAAGAAAATTCAGAATGTGAAGCGACCATTGATTGTTGAAAAATTATACTTTTTTTGTGATCTAGACCGCTTGCAATAAATGCTGCTGTAGTTTCTCTAATGTTAGCTTTTAATTTACTTGGGTCTTGTTTTACTGTGATTGCGTGCAGGTCTACCACACAATAAATACAATCTGTATTGGTTTGATTTTGAAAATTTACAAAATTTTTTATGGCGCCAAGGTAGTTTCCAAGGTGAAGATTTCCGGTAGGCTGAACTCCAGAAAAAATTTTTTTACTCATAATTTAATACTTTAATTTAATATCAGACAATTTGAAAGCTTTTGTAAAAATTGATAACAAAATGTATGAGAATAAAGTTATTATTACAATAATTATCATGCTGAGAAGTTTATAATTACTTTTATAGATTAAGCTGTCTGAAAAGTTACTTATCATAAAATAAAAGAAATAAGAGGATATGAATACTATACACATGATTTTAAGTAATGATAAAATTAAGTTTAATTTTACATTATAAAAACTTTTTTTGTTTAAATGATAAAATAATAATAATACATTAATCCAAGAAGATATTGTTGTAGCAATAGGAATTATTATAAATCCAACTTCTTTAAAGAAAAAGACACTTATAACGATGTTAAATATTACAGAAACCAAAGAATAGTAAAAAGGTATTTTTGTATTTTGTCGTGCAAATAAAAAAGATGAAAAAATTTTTATCAAGGCAAATGCTGGCAATCCAAAAGCAAAATAATATAAAGCTCTAGCAGAATTTTTTACACTTGCCTCATCAAATGAACCATATCCAAATAGACTTGAGGTAATTTCTTCAGATGCAATTATTAAAGCAAACATTGCTGGTAAACTTAAGAATAAGCTCAATTCAACTGATTTATTTTGTATAAACTCAATTTTAATTTTATCTTTAGATTGAATATATTTACTGAGACTAGGTAACACCACAGTACCAATTGCTATGCCTGCAATTGCTAAATTTATTTGGTAAATTCTGTCAGCATAATACAAATATGAAACAGCATTAGCCTGAAATGATGCTATAATAGTCCCTACTAATATATTTATTTGGGTAACACCAGAGGAAAATATACTTGGTATTAGTTTATTAAAAAATATTTTAACTTGTTTAGTGATCTTAAAATCTAATTTTAATTTTGGTAAAAAATATTTTTTAACAACATGAAAAAGAATAATAAGTTGAACAATACCAGCTAAAGAAACTCCATATGCTAAATAAATTACTAGAGTATCATTTTCGTATTTTAAAAAAAACAAGATAAATATTAATATTATATTCAATACTATCGGAGTTGCTGCAGCTATCCCAAATCTATTATGAGAGTTTAATATAGCAGAAAAGAAAGATGCTAAACTAATAAACAATAAAAAGGGAAATGTGATTCTAGTAAGTAGTATAGTTAACTCAAGTTTATCACTACTTTCATTAAATCCTGGAGCAATTACAAATATAAATAAAGGCATCAATAGCTCTATAACTAAAGTTATCAACAAAAGACCTAGTAATAAAAATTTAAAAATATCGTTAGAGAAATCGTCAGCATTTTTTTTTGATCTGACCATTTCTGATGAATAAATTGGGACGAACGCAGCATTAAATGTTCCCTCTGAAAATAACCTTCTAAATGTGTTTGGAATTCTAAATGCAACAAAAAAAGCGTCAGCAATTGGACCCGATCCCAAGTTTATAGCTATCAGAAAATCCCTTAGATAACCCAAAATCCTACTCAATATAGTATAAAAACTAAAGGTGCCGGTTGACTTAATTAGATTCATAAATCATATTAGTGATAACTTAGTTCTATTTTTATATCTAATAAAAAAATGAAGAAAAAAAATATTGAGCATTATTCAGATAAGGAAGCATTAGATTTTCATAATAGTAATAAATCTGGCAAGATTGAGATCATATCGTCGAAACCAATGACCACCAAAAGAGATTTGGCGTTAGCATATTCGCCAGGAGTTGCAGCACCTGTAAAAGCTATATCCGCAAATCCTGAGCTAGCTTATGATTATACGACAAAAGGAAACCTTGTGGCTGTAATAAGTAATGGTTCTGCGATACTTGGATTAGGTAATTTAGGTGCTATTGCCTCAAAACCTGTAATGGAAGGAAAGGCGGTATTATTTAAAAGATTTGCAGATATAGATGCTATTGATCTTGAAATAGATTCAAACGACACAGATGAGATTATTAATTCTATAAAAAACTTTGCAAAAAGCTTTGGTGGGATAAATCTTGAAGATATAGCTGCTCCTGCGTGCTTTATTATAGAGGATAAATTAAAAAAATTATTAGACATCCCAGTCTTCCATGATGATCAGCATGGTACTGCAATTATTACATATGCTGCATTAATGAACGCCTTAGATATTCAAAAAAAAGATAAAAAAAAAATAAGAATTGTTGTAAATGGTGCGGGAGCTTCAGCAATGGCTTGTACGAATTTACTCCTTAAGTCGGGTGTTAAAAAATCAAATATAATAATGTTGGATAGTAAAGGTGTAATTAACAAGAAAAGAAAAAATCTTAATAAATGGAAGTCTTTCTACGCATCCAACACTAAAGCTAAAAATTTAAAAGAGGCAATAAAAGACGCAGATGTTTTTTTAGGTTTATCCTCTGCCGGCGTATTAAGTAAAGAAAATGTCGTTAGCATGTCAAAAAATCCAATTATTTTTGCTTGCGCTAATCCTGATCCTGAGATTACTCCTGAGGAAGTAGAGGATGTAAGAAAAGATGCTATTATAGCAACAGGAAGATCTGATTATCCAAATCAAGTAAATAACTTAATAGGTTTTCCTTACATTTTTAGGGGTGCCTTAGATGTTAGGGCTAAAACAATTAATGATGAAATGAAAATAGCAGCAGCAAATGCAATTGCATCACTTGCTAGAGAAAGAGTTCCAGATGAAGTTGTTGCAGCAATGGGTGGTGAAAGGCCAAAATATGGAAAAGAATATATAATTCCATCAACTTTTGACCCTAGACTTATTAATGTAATTCCGGTTGCTGTCGCAAAAGCTGCAATCAAAACTGGTGTAGCTAGAAAAAGAATAGATAATTTTGATTTTTATTCTGAACAACTTAAACAAAGGCTAGACCCTTCTGTTACAATTATGCAGGGGATTAATTCACAAATCAAAAAAACACAAAAGAA
This sequence comes from uncultured Pelagibacteraceae bacterium, assembly GCA_902529105.1. Classification (GTDB taxonomy): domain Bacteria; phylum Pseudomonadota; class Alphaproteobacteria; order Pelagibacterales; family Pelagibacteraceae; genus Pelagibacter. Next base: position 59,722 of record CABZUW010000004.1, on the reverse strand, counting down.
AGTTGTTTTCGCAGATGGAGAAGATGAAAATACATTGAAAGCAGCGATTGCTTTTAAAAATAGTGGATTAGGTATACCTATATTAGTTGCAAAAGAAAAAGTTGTGAAAGAGAGACTTAAAGATATAGGTTATAGTGAAAACTTTAATATCGAAATTATAAATTCCACAAAGAAAAACCTAAGAGAAAAATATTCTAATTATATATTTAAAAAACTACATAGATCTCAGGGACTTTTGGAAAGAGACTGCGATCGTCTGATTAGAAATGATAGGGTTATATGGGGTTCATGCATGGTCGCATGTGGTGATGCAGATGCAATGGTAACTGGAAACACGAGAAGATATGGACAATCTTTGCAAAAAATTATCAAGGTAGTGGATCCTAGACCTGGAGAAATTATGTTTGGTTTAAATATGGTTGTGAATAAAGGTAGAACTGTTTTCATTGGAGATACAAGTGTTCATGAATACCCTACGTCAAAACAATTGGCTGAAATAGCAATTTCATCTGCTAGAGTTATTAGACTCTTCGGTTTCACTCCTAAAGTAGCATTTTTATCTCATTCTACATTCGGTCAACCTATGACTAGTCGTACTAAACATATAAGAGATGCTGTAGAAATTTTGAAAAAAATGAAAGTAGATTTCAAATTTGATGGGGACATGCAACCTGATGTGGCCCTTAATGATGAGTACAAAGAATTATATCCTTTATCCGATATTGTTGGAAACGCTAACGTATTAATTATGCCTGGTCAACATAGTGCTGCTATATCTTACAAAATTATGAAATCAATGAGCAGCGCAAAAGTAATTGGACCACTCTTAATTGGTTTAGGTGCTGCAATTGAAATTGCACCTTTAAGATGTTCAACCTCGGAAATTTTAAATCTAGCTTCAGTGGCTGCATACTCGGCAGGTGTCATTGATTATAACAAAAAAAATTAATCTTTTTTAATTCTTAAGTCTTCGACTAATAGAATACTAGTTATTACATCTTTAACGTCTAAGATTTCTTTAGCTTCCTTAACAATCTCATCTTTTTCGTCTTTAGATTGGGCTATTCCATATACATAGATAACTTTTTTAAAAGTATCTATATTATAGTTAACTGCTTTGATTTTTTTATTAAATATCATTGCAGATCTAAGTTGAGACGTAATTAAAATATCTTTTGCTGATTGCTGAAAATTAAATTCCTCTTTAATTTTTAAATCGTTTTTAACAGATCTTGCTCCCTTTGTTTCCCAAGCAAGTTTTGTTATTTGTAATTTTTCCTCAGGGGTATCAATCTTTCCTGTTAGAAAAATTCTTCCATCTAGGACTTTTGTCTTAACATTAAGTAGATAGTTTTTGTTCATTGCAACTAACCTTGCATCTAGACTTTTGTCCATAATAGAGTCATCAATTTGTGTTCCTAAAGTTCTAGGATCCATAGCTATAGATACACCGGTTCCAAAAACTCCAGTAGAAGAGGCCCCTATACATCCTGATAATAAAAATAGAATAATTAAATTTAAAATATATTTATTTTTCATTTTTTATTTTGAGGCAGTATTTGTATATTTCTGATTTTGATATTTTATTATCATTATCTAAAATTTTTAAAATATCTTTTATACTTAATTTTTTTATTAATATTTTTATTTTGTTTTTATCAGATTCGGAGAGATTTCCTGAGTAATTTTTAATTTTTTTTTCTTCAGAAATTACAATTGTTATTTCACCCTTTAAGGTATAATCGTTCTCATTTAAATCTTTAACATCGCATCTGAAGTATTCCTCATAATACTTGGTAATTTCTTTACAAATAACTATTTTTCTAGAGTAAAAATATTTCTGAATTAACTTACAAATTTTATTGAATTTTTTTGATGATATAAAAAATACAATTGTAGAAGATATGCTTGATAAAAATTTAAAATCTTTTTCGATTTCACTCTTTTTGTCAGATATGAAACCATTAAAGAAAAAATTACTTGAAAAACCACTTACAGACACTGCTGCTGTAACTGAAGAGGGTCCAGGAATTGGAAATATATTTATTTTTTTTTTAACACACTCCTCGACTATTAGCCTGCCTGGATCAGATAACGCAGGTGTGCCTGCATCTGATACTAATGAAACAATTTGACCAGAATTAAGTAATTCAATTATTTTTTTTATGTTTTTGCTCTCGTTAAACTTATGGTTTGAAATAAGTGTTGATTTGATATTAAAATGGCTTGTTAATTTTTTTGTTACTCTGGTATCCTCACAAAAAATATGTTTGGAATTTTTTAATACCTCTATTGCTCTAAAAGTAATATCTCCAAGATTTCCAATAGGAGTAGATACGATATATAAACCATTTTTAAACTTATTTTTGTCTATTTCTGGGTGCATAATAATCATCAATATATTATTAGATTAGTCATGAAAACTTTTAAAAAAATAATTTTAATTTTTTTTGTCATTTTTGGATTTAACAAACAAGTTTTTTCATCTGAAACAATAAATATTGGACTTCTTGTTCCTCTTTCAGGGGAATATAAAAATATCGGAAATTCTATCGTTAACTCCATAAGACTTGCGCTAAACTCTATAGATAATAAAAGAATTAGAATATTGCCAAGAGATACAAAATCAGACCCGACTGAGACTTTGAAAGTTGCTAAAGAATTATACACAAACTATGATACAAAAATTGTTATTGGACCCATCTTTAATTCTAGTACAAAATTCTTAATTAATTTACCGGAAGTAACCTTTCTTTCTTTTACAAATAAATTAACAAATAATAAATCCAATGTAATAAGCACAGGTGTAAACGCAGTCTCACAAATCGACGCTATAAAAAGATTTCAAGAAATAAATAATTTAGAAAGAACTTTTTTCTTAGTCCCCAATAATGATTTTAAATTAGAAATTGAAAATGCAATTTCAAAAACAAAAATAAAATTAAAAGATAAATTTTTTTATGATTCTGACCCAACAAAATTAACTGCTCAAATCGAAAAAATTACAAGATATCCCCAAAGAAAACAAAATTTAATTGATGAAATTAAGAGATTGGAAAAATCAAATGATCCAAACAAAGAAGTTAAAATCGAAAAATTAGAAAAAAAAGATACATTGGGTGGTATTAATTTTGATTCAATCATAATAGCTGACTTTGATGAGAATTTAAAAAGTGTAGCTACATCTTTGCTTTATACCGATGTTTCCTCAAAAAGAGTTAATTATATTAGTCTCAATCAATGGTTTGATAGAAGTTTATTGGAGGAAACGTCTCTGCAACCAATGTTTTTTCCATCTGTTAATAAATCAAACTACGATAGTTTTATTGAAGAATATAAAAAAGAATTTGATGATACTCCCAATCAAATTTCATTTTTAAGTTATGATATATTAGGACTTATATATTATTTGCTCATACAAAATAATTTTGAAGTAGACAATAAAATTTTTACAAAAAAAAATAAATTTAAGGGTAAAATTGGAATTTTTAAAATTAACAAAAATAATATTACTCATGATCTAAGTTTTTATTCTGTTGAAAATAAAAAATTTAAAAAAATTTTCTGATTTTTTTAAATGCTTTAAATCTATGGTCAATCTTATGTTTCATTTCGGGTCTCATTTGTCCGAATGTAATTTTTTTTCCTATTGGAATAAATATTGGATCATATCCAAATCCCCTACTACCCAATTTTTTTTTAGAAATCGTTCCTTCAATTTTACCAATTACACTTACAGTTTTGAAACGAGGCCCATAGATTGATAATGCACATTTAAACCTAGCTTTTATATTTCTCTTTTTCCAATTTTTATCTTTGAGGTTAATTTTTTTAAACACTTTTTTTATAGCTGAATTAAAATCATTTTTTTTTCCAGACCATCTTGCTGAATAAATCCCAGGTGCTTTATTTAACAAATCGATTTCGAGACCAGAGTCATCGGCTAAGCAGATCTTACCTGTCAATTTAGAGTAATATTTTGCTTTTAATAATGCATTACCTTTAAATGTTTTACTGGTCTCCTTAGGACTTTTGGCTGTTATGTTTTTTAAACTCAAAACTTTTACTTTTTTAGGAATAAGATCTCTAATTTCCCTTAATTTTCCCTTATTATTTGTACCAATTACTATTTCTCTAATTTTTTGTCTTTGCATCTAGAAATTAATAATTTACTTACCATATAGATTACTATGAACAAAGAAGAAACCTCAAAAAAAGATGATAAGTCTAACGATACCAAAAATAATCAAACTGATAAAAATAACATAGACCAATCGGAGAAAGAAAACACAGAGGAAGTTAAAGAACTCTCTTTAGATGAAAAAATAAAAGAGTTAGAGGAGAAAACTGTTAGACTTTACGCGGAAATGGAAAACCAAAGGAGACGGTATGATAAAGAAAAAGATGAGGCCTTTGAATACGGTGGTTTTTCTTTTGCAAAAGAGGCATTAAATTTATTAGATAACCTAGAACGAGCGAAAGAATCACTTAACAATGATGAGACTATAAAAGATAAAGATATTTTAAAAAAAGTAATTAGCCATTTAGATATTATTTACAAAGATATGCTTTCAATATTCAAGAAAAATAATATTGAACCCATAAAATCTATAGATCAAAAACTTGATCCAAATTTACATCAAGCAATGATGGAAATTGAAGATAATTCAAAAGAACCGGGTATTATTGTGCAAGAAATACAAAAAGGATTTTTAATGAAAGATAGACTTTTAAGACCATCTTTGGTTGGAGTATCAAAAAAAGAAGTCCGAGAGGATCTTAAGAAAGCAGAAAATCCTCAAAAAAACGAGGAAAAACAATGAAAAATTTAATTTTTAGAATATCTTGTACTGCAAAAATTAACACTTATATGAACATCATACACAATATTATATGAGCAAAGTAATTGGAATAGATTTAGGAACAACAAATTCTTGCGTAGCCGTTATGGAAGGTTCACAGGCTAAAGTTTTGGAAAACGCCGAAGGTGCGAGAACGACACCTTCAGTAGTAGCATTTACTGACAATGATGAAAAGTTAATTGGACAACCAGCAAAAAGACAGGCTGTTACAAATCCAGAAAATACAATTTTTGCTGTTAAAAGATTAATTGGAAGAAATTTCAATGATGCTTCAGTTAAGAAAGATGTTGAGACATCACCCTTTAAGATAATTAATTCTGAAAAAGGTGATGCTTGGATAGAGGCAAAAGGACAAAAATATTCTCCCTCACAAATTTCTGCTTTTGTTCTTCAAAAAATGAAAGAGACTGCAGAAAAATATTTAGGTCAAGAAGTAAGTAAGGCAGTAATAACTGTGCCTGCGTACTTTAATGACGCGCAGAGGCAGGCAACAAAAGATGCTGGAAAGATTGCAGGTTTGGAAGTGCTTAGAATTATCAATGAACCAACTGCTGCATCGTTAGCTTATGGACTTGATAAAAAAACAAATAAAAAAATTGCTGTTTACGACTTAGGTGGTGGAACATTTGATGTTTCAATTCTAGAACTTGGAGACGGTGTATTTGAGGTTAAATCTACAAATGGAGATACATTTCTAGGTGGTGAAGATTTTGATAATGCAATTGTTGAATATTTATTATCTGAATTTAAAAAAGAAAATGGTATTGATTTAAAATCAGACAAATTAGCATTACAAAGATTGAAGGAAGCAGCAGAAAAAGCAAAAATTGAATTATCTTCAGCTGCTCAAACAGAGATTAATTTACCATTTATAACTGCTGACAAAACAGGTCCAAAGCATATAAACTTAAAAATGACTAGAGCAAAATTAGAGGCTTTAGTTGAAGATTTAATTACAAGAACTATTCCACCATGTCAAACTGCACTTAAAGATGCTGGCTTATCAGCATCAGATATAAACGAAGTAATATTAGTTGGTGGTATGACCAGAATGCCGAAAGTAATCGAAGAAGTTAAAAATTTCTTTGGCAAAGAACCAAACAAAAGCGTTAATCCAGATGAAGTAGTTGCCATGGGAGCTGCTATTCAAGCAGGAGTTCTTCAAGGTGATGTGAAAGATGTGTTGTTACTTGACGTAACTCCACTCTCGCTTGGTATTGAAACACTAGGTGGTATATCTACAAAATTAATTGAAAAAAATACGACTATACCAACAAAAAAAAGTCAGGTATTTTCTACAGCTGAGGATAATCAGCCAGCTGTTTCGATAAGAGTTTTACAAGGTGAAAGAGAGATGGCTTCAGACAACAAAATTTTAGGTAATTTTGAATTAGTTGGAATTGCACCTGCTCCGAGAGGTGTTCCACAAATAGAAGTAACTTTTGATATAGATGCAAATGGTATTGTTAATGTATCAGCAAAAGATAAAGGAACAGGTAAAGAACAAAAAATTCAAATTCAAGCTTCAGGGGGACTTAGCGATGAAGAAATCAATAAGATGGTTAAAGAAGCAGAGTCTAATAAAGAGGCAGACAAAAAGAAAAGAGAAGCTGTTGATGCGAGAAACCAAGCTGATACATTATTGCACTCAACTGAAAAAAATTTAAAAGATCACGGTTCGAAAGTTTCTGATGCTGATAAGAAAGCTATTGAAACAGCATCTGCAAATCTAAGAAATTCTCTAAAGGGTACTGACGTTGAAGATATTAAGAAAAAAACACAAGATTTGGTTCAAGCTTCTATGAAATTAGGTGAAGCAATTTATAAGTCGCAACAGAATACAAAGCCAGGAGATACACCTAAGGAAGCAAAAAAAGAGGATAAAAAAGACGAAAATGTTGTTGATGCAGACTTTGAGGAAGTAAAAGACGAGAATAAAGAAAAAAGCGCCTAAGCTAGCAACAATTTGTCTGTAATTAGTTATGGCAAAAAGAGATTACTACGACGTCTTAGGTGTTGGTAAAAGTTCAAGTGCGGATCAAATAAAATCAGCTTACAGGAAATTAGCAGTCAAATACCACCCAGACAAAAATAAAGGTGATAAAGCCGCCGAAGAAAAATTTAAAGAAGCATCTGAGGCTTATCACGTTCTCTCCAATTCTGAAAGAAAACAAAATTACGATAATTTTGGTCACGCAGCTTTTGAAAACGGAGGAGGTGGAAGAGGTGGGTTTAGTAATTTCGATTTTTCAGGAAGTTTTTCAGATATATTTGAGGATTTTTTTGGAGAAGGATTTGGTGGAGGTGGCAGAAGATCTAGAAAGTCAAGTTACCGTGGATCAGATTTAAGATACGATTTAACAATTAGTCTCGAAGAAGCATATTCAGGAAAAAAACAAGATATAAAATTTACCACTTCTGACAAATGTGAAACATGTAGCGGTACAGGCTCAAAACCAGGATATAATGCAGGATCTTGTTCTATGTGCGGGGGTCATGGTCAGGTTAGATCTAGTCAAGGATTTTTCACAGTTCAACAAACTTGTCCTCAATGCACTGGTTCTGGAGAGGAAATTACACACCCATGTTCCTCATGTAGTGGGCAAGGGAAAAAACAGGCTAGTAAGAGACTATCTGTTACTATTCCTAAGGGTGTTGACGATGGAACAAGAATAAGGCTCGCAGGCAAAGGTGAGGCTGGATCCAGAGGCGCAGGTAATGGAGACTTATATCTTTTCATTAACGTAAACTCACACGATCTATTTAAAAGATCAGACGAAAACTTATTTTTTGAGTGTCCAATATCAATAACTGATGCTGCATTAGGATCATCAATAGAAATTCCCACTATAGATGGAGGAAGAGCGAAAATTAAAATACCAGCAGGCACACAAAGCGGTAAACAATTTAGATTAAAAGGTAAAGGAATGCCATATATGAGAGGAAGTGGCGTTGGAGACTTGTATGTTCAAGTCAACACAGAGGTTCCAATATCCCTTAATAAAGAACAAAAAGAGTTACTAGAAAAATTTAGAGAAATTGAAAATGATAAGTCAAATCCTAGTATTAAACAATTTTTCAATAAGGCTAAAAATTTTTGGAGCAATTAATTACATATAAATAAAAAAGTTAATTAATTTTAACTAATTAAATTGTATATATTACCTAACAATTTTTTAATTATAATTATATGATAATTTGGTTAGCTTCATATCCAAAAAGTGGTAACACTTGGTTGAGATCTTTTTTAGTTTCGTACTATTTTTCAAGTGATGGTAATTTTCGTTTTGAAGATTTAAGTAGAATTCCTGACTATCCAAACAAGATTTTCTTTGATGAAAATCTTGATATTAATAATATCAAAAAAGGTGAAATATATAACTATTGGGAAAGTACACAAAATAATATACGCAAAAAAAATAAAGCTAAATTTTTAAAAACTCACAACTCTTTAAAACCGATAAATAATATTCCTTTTACTAAAAGCAAAAATACTCTTGGGGTGGTTCATATTGTTAGAGATCCAAGAAATGTTATAACTTCAATTAAAAACCATTTTGGATTTAGTGATTACGAAATGGCATTAAAATATATGCAAACTGAGGGTGCTTACATGGAAGGAGAAGATAATGCTAGATATGCAATTGTAGATTCTTGGAAAACTCATTTTATATCATGGATGAAAAATCAATCTTTAAGAAGAATATCAATTAGATATGAAGATTTAGTAAATTCTCCTGAAAAAGAGTTTTCTAAAGTTGTAGAATTTGTTGATGCCCTTTTAAATATTAAAGTAGGTTTAAATAAAGATAAGTTTATAAAATCTTTGAATTCAACAAAATTCGATATTTTACAAAAAGGTGAGGAGGAGGGGAAATTTAACGAAAATGTCATTAGAAATGAAAAAAAAGTAAAGTTTTTTAATATGGGACCAAAAAATAATTGGAAAACTGTATTACCGAAAGATATTCAGATAAAAATGAATGATTATTATAAAGAAGATTTAAAAAATTTAGGATATGAAGATTATTAATGGGCAAAATTAATCTAGCAATAACAGGTTGCCTTGGCAGAATGGGTAGGCAACTTATTAAAACAGCGGTTAAAGATAGATCTGTGAAAATAGTTTCACTAACGGAAAACACATTATTAAACAAAAAGATTTCGGGCATCTATCTTAAAAAAAATAGTGAAAAAGCATTCCAAAAAGCTCATGTGATAATCGATTTCACGAGTCCTAAATGCACATTTGAGGTTTTAAAAATCGCAAGTAAATTAAAAAAAAAGGTTGTAATTGGTACTACTGGTTTTAGCAAAACAGAGGAAAATCAAATAAAAAAATTTTCTAAGAAGATACCAATTTTAAAAGCAGGAAACATGAGTTTGGGTATAAACTTATTAATGTTTTTGACAGAAATAACTTCGAAAACTCTTGGAAAAAACTATTTAAGTAAGGTATTTGAGGTACATCATAAACATAAAAAAGATCATCCCTCTGGAACAGCATTGATGTTAGGAAAGGGAATAGCTAATGGAAAAGGCAAAGATTTTTATAAAATTATTGGAAAAAAATATTTAAACAAAAAGTCTTTTCCTTATGGAAAAAAAATTAATTTTAATTCATTAAGAAAAGGTGAGATTATAGGAGAACACGAAGTTAGATTTTCAAGTGGCAAAGAAATAATTACTTTAAATCACGAAGCTTTTGATAGATCCTTATATTCGGAGGGAGCTTTAGAGGCCGCAAAATGGATAAGCTCTAAAAAAACAGGACTATATTCAATGAGAGATCTTTTGAACTTTAAATAATGAATAATGTTCAAAAAGCAAAATTAATACTAAAAATTTTAAATAAAATTTATCCTAAAACACCTGTTCCTTTAAAACATAGAAATATTTTTACACTTCTTTTATCTGTGCTTCTGTCGGCACAATGTACTGATGTGAATGTAAATAATGTTACAAAAAATATTTATCCAAAATACAATAAACCAGAGCACTTTGTTAAACTTGGTAGAAAAAAAATTGAGAGACTGATAAAAAGTATTGGAATATTTAGAATTAAAGCAAAAAGCGTTTACAATTTGTCAAAAACATTAGTTGAAAAGTATGGTGGTAAGGTACCTAAAACGTTTGAGCAACTTGAGGAGTTGCCAGGAGTTGGACATAAAACTGCTAGTGTTGTGATGTCTCAAGGGTTTGGCTACCCTGCATTTCCAGTAGATACTCATATACACCGATTAGCTCAAAGATGGGGACTTACAAATGGAAAAAATGTTATTCAAACTGAAAAGGATTTAAAAAGATTATTCCCCAAAAAAAATTGGAATAAATTACATTTACAAATCATTTATTATGGAAGAGAGTATTGTAAAGCCAGAGATTGTTATGGAATAACTTGTAAAATTTGTACCACTTGTTATCCTACAAGAAAAAAACCAATTATAACAAAGAAAGCATAATATGAAAATTTTAGGTATAGGTAATGCTATAGTAGATGTAATTTGTCGAGTTGATGAAGATTTCTTAGATAAGAATAAACTTACAAAAAGCACTATGAAATTAATTTTTGATGAAAAAGAATTCAAAAATTTGTTATCAAATTTAAAAATTGAGAAGACTGTGTCTGGTGGTTCTGTAGCCAATTCTATAGTAGGTTTATCTCAACTCGGAAATAAAGTTGGTTTTATTGGCAAAGTTTGCGATGACGAGCTTGGGGCTAAATATGACGAAGGTTTAAAAAAAGAAAATGTTGAGTATTTTTACTCAAAAAAAAAAGAGGAATTGCCTACTGGCACTTGTCTGATACTTGTAACACCTGACTCAGAAAGAACAATGTGCACATTTTTAGGAACGGCAGGTAAAATAAATGAAAATGATATTAATTCAGATATTATTACAAATAGTGAAGTAATTCTTTTAGAAGGGTATCTTTGGGACGAAGGTGACCCTAAAAAAGCTTTTGATAAAGCTATCAATAGTGCGAAAAAAGTTGCTATGTCTTTATCTGATCAATTTTGCGTTGATAGACATAAACCTCATTTTCTTGATCTAGTAAAAAACAAACTTGATATAACATTTGCTAATGAGCAGGAAATATTATCTTTGATTGACGCTAAGAACTTCGATGATGTGATTAGTTTTGGTAAAGAACTTGGAAAAATTATTGTAGTGACTAGAGGGGACAAAGGGGCAATAGCTATAAAAGGTAATGAGGTTGCTGAATGTGGAATTCAAGAAGGTTTAAAGGTTGTGGATTTAACAGGAGCTGGAGATCTTTTTGCAGCAGGTTTTCTCCATGGCTACATAAATAACTTATCTTTAAAGGATAGTTTAGAAAAAGGGACAGAAATGTCTGCAAAAGTAATCCAACAGATTGGGGCCAGACTATAGATAATTTTATTTTTTTATTCTTTTGAAACTTCCTTTCCCTTTTTTTGGTTTTATAACCTTTTGACTAAATTTTCTTGAAATTAATTTCTTAGCAGTAAAATTCCTTCTTTTTTTAAATTTTATAGCCATTATCAGTGCTTTTTATAAACCTACTGTCATTAAAATAATCCTTAATTTTTTTTCTAAGTCTATAAACATGTGTCTCGACTGTGTGTGTTTCAAGTTCAGAAGAATGTCCCCAAACATTTTTCTTTAAACTTGAAATAGATACTTCTTTGTTTGAATTTTTTATAAAAAATATAATTTCAGTTTCTTTTTGTGTAAGTTTAAGTTTTTTCTTACCTATTTTTAAAGCCCTAGAATTCAAGTCTAATTGATAATCATTTATGTTAATTTTGGATTGTGTAACAAAATTCTTTTTAAGAAGAAATATATTAATCTTTTCAATAAGATTAAAAACTTTAATAGGAAATTTAGGTAAAATAATATTGTTATCTTCTTGTATCTCACTTATTTTAGATTCAGAAATTACGACGAAAGTTTTTTTTTTATCACTTATAATATTAATTAGTTCGATTTCATCTAATGAGCTTTGAAGCTCAAAATTTAATATATCATTTATTTCATGTAAAATTTCATATAATGTCGGAAGTTTGTATATTAATACAATTGTTTTACTCATTGTTTAAACATTATGATATTAAAGTTAATAAATAAAGATACCTTAATAATTGATGAATTTAAATTTAAGTGTTGCATTGGTAAAAATGGTTTAAAAATCAACAAGATAGAGGGCGATAAAGGAACACCAAGAGGCAAGTTTGAGTTAGGAACTCTATATTGGAGAAAAGATAGAATAAACAAAGTAGAGACAAGTCTTAATAAAAAAATAATAAGAAAAAATATGTACTGGTGTAATGATATAAATAATTCAAATTACAATAAAGAGATTACTAGTAGTAGAATTAAATCTGAAAAATTATTCAGAAAGGACAACAAATATGATTGCTTTATTTTAATTAAATATAATTACAAAAGACCAATTAAAAACAGGGGCAGTGCAATATTTCTGCATTTGACAAAGGACTATAAAAAAACTGCTGGATGTATAGCAGTGAATAAAAAAGATTTTTTGATAATAGCTAAAATATTAACTAAAAAAAGTAAAATTGTAATTTAGTTTCTTTTACCAAAAATGCTAGAGCCGATTCTTAAAAAGGTAGAACAATATTTTATTGCTTTCATATAATCGTTTGACATTCCCATACTTATCTCTTTTAACTCTAGGCTATCATTTAATTTTTTTAATTCCTTAAAATAATCCTCTGGGTCTTCATCAAATGGCGGTAAGCACATTAAGCCGAGAACTTCTAATTTCTTACTTTTACAAAAATCTAATAATTCTCTAGTACGGTCTATGTTAATACCTGATTTTTGTATTTCATTTCCTAAATTAACTTGTATAAAAATTTTTATTTTTTTATTAACTTTCGCTTCCTCGTCAGAAATTTTTTGAGCAACTTTTTTGCTATCTACAGAATGGATATAATCAAAGATTTTCACAGCATACTTAACTTTATTAGATTGCAGCTTACCTAACATATGTAATTTAATATTTTTATTATTTTGTTTAATATTTGACCACTTTTCTAGTGCCTCTTGAACTTTATTCTCTCCATAATGAAAATGACCATAATCTATTAAGTGAGAAATGTGTTCAATTTTGAATGTTTTTGATACTGCGATAACATTTGGTTCATAATCACCTATATTATTTTTAAGTATTTCCTCTTTAATTTCTTCCTTGATTTGAATAAGATTTTGAACAGTTTGATGCATAATAAATTTCTAAAAAAATATTACTTTATTAACAAATTCGATAAAAATCATTTAGAAAAATTGGACAATGGTGTTCATATTATTTACAGAAATTACAAAAATCCACTTAATATAAAAATATTAATAAATTTGAGAAATTTTTGCAAAAAAAAAGGAGTAAAGTTATATTTATCCAATAATTTTAAGTTAGCTCTTAAGCTTCAACTGGACGGTGTTTATTTACCTTCATTCAATAAAAGCACAAGATACAATTGTTTTAAATTTAAGAAAAATTTTGATGTTATAGGTTCAGCTCACAATGTTACAGAATTAAATACTAAGATAAGACAAAAAGTAAAAAGTATTTTTATTGCGCCTGTATTCAAAAAAAAAAGATATAAGCTTGGTATTTATGGTTTCTTAAAGTTAAAAAATTTTACTAATAGAAACTTAATTATTTTGGGCGGTGTAACGAAAGAAAAAATGAATATGATAAGTTTCCTGAATGCAGAAGGTTTTGCTGCTATTAATTACTTCCAAAAAAAAAGGCCCCTTTTTTTAAAGGGGCCTTAAATTTGTTTTAAGTATCTATAACTTAGAAAGCAAATGCAATTGTAACTTCTCTGTAAGAGTCGTTACTTGCGTCTGATCCACCTACGTTATCAGTAGTGTTAGAAATACCTGTGATAGTCATTCCGCCCATTGTGTAAGAAGCAGAAACACCTGCTGATTCCTCGTCAGCACTTCCTGAAGATCCAAAGTCAACATCGTGAGTACCATATGATATTGATAGGTTTTCATTTATCGCAAATGAAACACCCATTGCATCTGAGTCTTGGTCGCTTGATACACCAGCTGAGTCTAGTTCAGATCTTTGGAACGCAGCAGTAATTCCACCAACTGTGTATTTAACAAAGATTGTTTCTAGGTCTTCATCAACTGAGTCTTCTCCTAGACCATAACCAAGTGATAAACCATCCATTAAACCATCGTATGTTAATACCATAGATGAGTCAGATGATGCACCTGATCCGTCATTTACGTATGCAGCACTAACACCAAAACCACCGAAAGTTCCGTTATACTCTATAGCGTTAGCTTTTGAGTGCATTACAACACCGTTGTCGACTGTGTCAACATCATCCCATACCTCTTCACCAGCTGTAGGAATTACAGAGTCGTATGCTGGAATACCAGCTCCACCTGCACTGTTACCAATACCAATTGAACCCATATCACCCATATCAATCATTACTGAAGTAGATGAAAACGCAGCATCAGTCATAGTATACACGTATGACATAGTCATACCATTATCTAAGTCACCAGATCCAGAGAATGTAATCCCTTTAGATGTACTGAAACTGTTTCCAGTAACTTCATCTTCATCTTGCGACTTGTAAGTCATCTTCGCTGAACCAGATACATCAAGTGCACCTGCATATGCAGCAGAAGTAACTAAAGATCCTGCTAAAGCAGTTAATCCTAGTTTTTTTAAGTTGTTCATAAATTTACTCCTAATTGTTAATAATTAATTATAAACAGGCCTTTTTTAGCAAAACATATATAAAATATGAGTTTTTTTTTGTCTTTTTGTCTAAAAATTTAAATATTGTTGCAAAAATACATCATATAAAATAACTAATAAATACGAGGTTTTTTTTGATAGTTTATTAATAATTGCATATTATTGAAAAAATATTAGAACAATTTTCATTATTTAGCTATATGAAATACATAACTACACTATTAAGTTCAATTTTATTATTGTCACTATTTTACCTATTAAACTCTTGTGGAATTTATCGACCAGTTAGCGCTAAAGACTATCCGCCTGAACCAGAAAAAAGAGTTGCTAAAAATATAGAGGAAGGTCGTGGCTTTAGACTTATGGGCGGTGATAAAAAGGGTGGAACATTTGATTTTGCTAGCTCAAATGAATTATGGAGAGCAAGTTTAGATACTATAGATTTTATGCCTTTAGCATCTGCAAATTATAGTGGTGGAATTATTATAACTGATTGGTACAGCGACGACAATAATACGAATGAGTCTATAAAAATTACAATAAGATTCTTAACGAATGAGATTCGCTCAGATGCTTTAGATATTAAAATTTTTAAAAAAGATTGCAATAGTAATCAAAATTGTAGCATGTATGAAGAAAGAGGAGATATAAATTTAGAGATTAAAAAAAGTATACTAAAAAAAGCAGCATTATACGAAAAAGATAAGAAAAAAAATATTAAGAAATATAAAGGACCAACCTTCGAAGGAAAAGGTAAAGACGGTGGTGGTCTATTCAATTAAAAAATTTTGTTCAAGTGAATAGATATAATTTTAAGGTTGTAGAAAAGAAATGGCAAGATTTCTGGAAAGCAAACAAAATATACAAATCCACAATAAATAAAGATAAAAAAAAATTTTACTGTTTAGAAATGTTTCCATACCCCTCTGGAAAAATTCATATGGGACATGTTAGAAATTATACGATTGGTGATGTACTATCTAGACACAAAATTCTTCAAAATTTTAATGTTTTGCATCCAATGGGGTGGGACTCTTTTGGAATGCCTGCTGAGAATGCAGCTAGAGAAAATAAATTAGATCCAAAAACCTGGACTGAAAAAAATATTTCAGTAATGAAAAGCCAGCTACAGATGCTTGGTTTATCAATAGATTGGGATAGAGAAATTTCAACTTGCTCTGAGGATTATTATAAACATCAACAAAACTTTTTTTTAGAAATGTATAAGAACGGATTAGTTTATAGAAAAGAAAATTATGTTAATTGGGACCCAATTGATGAAACAGTTTTAGCAAATGAGCAAGTTATTGATGGTAGGGGATGGAGATCTGGAGCAATAGTACAGAGAAAAAAACTTAATCAATGGTTTTTTAATATCTCAAAATTTTCTGAAAACTTACTAAATGAGTTAGATAATTTACCAAACTGGCCAAAAAAGGTTAAAACAATGCAAAAAAATTGGATTGGAAAATCTTTTGGTTGTGAGATTGATTTTAAAATTCAAGGTAACAGGGATATAAAGACAATAAGGTGTTTCACTACAAGACCAGATACCCTTTTCGGTTTTTCATTTTTAGCTTTATCTGTAGATCACCCAGTGTCAAAATATTTTGAAAATGATGAAAAATTTAAAGTTTTTAAAAGAGAGTGTGCAAAAACAGGAACTACAGAGGAGTCAATTGCTCAAGGTGAAAAAATTGGATTTAAAACAAATCTTACTGCAATAAATCCGTTTGATGAAAAAAAAGAAGTTCCAGTATATTTTGCAAACTTCGTTTTGATGGATTATGGATTTGGTGCAGTTTTTGGTTGCCCTGCTCACGATCAAAGAGATATGGATTTTGCAATCAAGTATAAGCTTGAAATAAAGACTGTAGTAAAACCTCATGATGAAGACGTTTCTTTTAAAGTAAAAGATAAAGCATATATTGAAGGCGGTGAGCTTATTAATTCAGATTTTTTAAATGGGTTAAAAGTTCCAAAAGAGTCTATAATAGAAACTATAAAAATTTTAGAAAAAAGAAATATTGGCAAAAAAAAAATAAATTTTAGATTAAAAGACTGGGGAGTTTCTAGACAACGATACTGGGGATGTCCAATTCCTATAATGTATGATATTTCTGGAAATCCTCATCCAGTTCCTAATGAACTTTTGCCAGTAAAATTGCCAGAGAACATTAATTTAGAGGCTAAGGGTAACCCATTAGACAGCATAAAGGAATGGAAATTCTTAAAATATAAAGGTGAAAATTATATTAGAGAAACAGATACTCTAGACACATTTGTAGACTCATCATGGTATTTTCTAAGATTTTGTTCACCAAATGAAACAAGTTATGCCTACAAGAAGGACGAAATAGATTATTGGATGCCTGTAGATCAGTACATTGGTGGAGTGGAACACGCGATCCTACACTTACTTTATTCTAGATTTTTTATGAGAGCTATAGGATATAAAAAAGACTATTTTAAATTTGTAGAGCCATTTGAGGGCTTATTTACACAGGGAATGGTTTGTCATGAAACATATAAAGATAAAACGGGAAATTGGCTCAGTCCAGACGAAGTTGATACCAATGATGGTAAAAATTATTTTTTAAAAAATAATCTAAATAATCCAGTTAAAGTTGGACCATCAGAATCAATGTCTAAATCAAAAAAAAATACAATTGACCCCGAACAAATGATAAAGAATTATGGTGCAGATGCAGTAAGGTTGTTTATTTTATCTGATAGTCCGCCAGAAAAAGATATTCAATGGTCGGAGCAAGGCATGGTCGCATCTTATAAGTTTGTACAGAAACTATGGACATTACATAAAAAAATTAAGGAAAAAATAAATAATAAAATAATAAATCCTGAAGTTCAAAATAGGTTTGAAAAATTTGTTAACGAGACAATTAACAAATTCGATTACAATCTAGAAAAATTTAATTACAATGTTTTAATTGCAAGTCTGTATGAAACTTACAATTTTTTCTGCGAGGTTATTGAACAAGAGATAAATGGTGAAATATTACTAAAAAATTACTTAAAAATACTAACAATTATTTCTCCTATAATGCCTCACTTCGCCACTGAATGTTTTGAAACTTTGGGCGTGAGTAAAATACCGAGTTGGCCAAAGGTTGATAAAAATAAGATAAAATTAGAGTATATAGATTTCGTAATTCAAATAAATGGTAAGAAAAAAGCTACAATCTCATCAAAATTTAATATTAAAGAGAAAGATCTTCTAGATCAACTTACAAATGACAAAAATTTTAGTAAATTAATTTATGGAAAAAAAATAGAAAAAAGTTTTTTTGTTAAAAATAGATTAATAAATATACTATTAAAATGATTAAATTTACAAAATTCTCAATTATATTCTTGCTTCTGGCATCTTGTGGTTTTCAATCAATTTACATAAGCGAGAAATCTGATTTTAATTTTAAAAAAAGTAGCGCAGTTGGAGATATTAAAATATCAAATAATATTATAAACAATTTAAATAGTCTTAAAAATGCATCAGGAGAATATGAATTAATAATTGAGTCAAACTTTAAGAAGGATGTTTCTTCGAAAAATAAGAAAGGAGATCCTGAAGTATTTGATATGAGTTTAGATGTTAATTTGACACTTAAAAAAGATGATGAAATCTTAAGAAATAGATTTGTTGAAACATTAAGTTATAATAACTTGAAAAGTAAATTTGAACTTAAACAGTACGAAAATAATTTGAAATCTAATTTGATTGAAAAGATAACTCGAGATATCTTGATTTATCTTGGTTCGATTTAATATGATTATTAAATTTTTCGAAAAAGAAAAAATTGATAAAATTGGGTTAGATTTTTATTTGGTTTATGGTGATAATGAGGGCCAGAAAAAAGAGGTTTTAAAAAGTATATTAAAAAACTTTAAAGGATTAACAACAAAATACGACGAAAGAGAATTATTAGAAAACAAAAATGAAGTTCTATCAAGTCTTTTAAATCAATCTTTTTTCGAGGAAAATAAAGCATTTGTAATATTTAGATCTACCGATAGATCGCTCGGATTCATTCAAGATATTTTAGAAAAGAAAATAACCGATACAAAAATAGTTTTGCTTTCAGAAAGACTAGACAAAAAATCTAAAATTAGAACCTTTTTTGAAAAAAACAAAAATACTGGATGTGTACCTGTTTATCCCGACGACAATAATACTTTATCAAAAATTGCAACTTCGTATTTCAAAGAAAACCAAATATCTATTTCCAGAGAATGCATAGACATGATTGTTCAAAAATCTAGTGGGGATAGAAATAATTTAAAAAATGAAATAGTTAAAATTATTTCTTACTTAGATAAAAATAAAATTATCAAAATTGACGAAATTTATAAAATTGTAAATTTATCTGAAAATTACAGTGTTAGTGAATTAGTTGATAATTGTTTAGGCAAAAATTTAAATAAGACAATTAAAATTTTGAATGAAAACAACTATTCGACGGAAGATTGTATATTAATAATAAGAACATTAATCTCAAAATCTAAAAGACTAAGCAAAATATTAAAAGATTACGAAAAAAATGAAAATCTAGACCAAATTATATCAACCTACAGACCTCCAATTTTTTGGAAAGATAAAAATGCTGTCAAAACGCAGGTCAAAGCATGGAATTCAATAAAAATTGATGATTTAATTTTTAAAATAAATGATCTTGAATTATTAATTAAAAAGAATTCATCTAGATCCTTAAATATTCTATACGATTTTTTAATAGATACTGCTCAAGCAAAAATTTAGTAGTTTGCTTTAACGACCATGATTAATCTATTTAGTTGATCTAAATCTTTATAATCAAATATTAAATTTCCATTATTATTTTTTTTATTATTAATACGTACATTTATACCAATCTTATCTTTTAAAGAGTCCTCTAAGCTTGATAAGTTAGGATCTTTTGATTTTTTTGAAATCTTGCCACTATTTCGAATTGATCTTATTAAGCTCTCTGTTTGTCTTACAGACAACTTTTTCTTAATTATTGTCTTAGCTATAAATAAATTATTTTCCAAACCTACTAATATTTTACAATGACCTTGTGAAAGCTTATATTCTGTGATCATATCTTTTATCTGTTTTGGTAAAGTCAAAAGTCTCAAAGAATTAGATACATGTGATCTACTTTTGCCTATGAATTTCGCTACCTTTTCCTGATCATAATTAAAATCGTCTATTAATTTTTTATAACCTTCAGCTTCTTCAATTGCATTTAAGTCTGATCTTTGTACATTCTCTACAATAGCAAATTCTAATGATTTTAAATCATCAGCCACAATCTCAACAATTGGAACCTCATGCAATCCAGCATTTTGTGCTGCTTGCCACCTACGCTCTCCAGCTATCAATTCATATTTATTCTGCTCTTTAGACTTTCTGACAATTAAAGGTTGGATTATACCACTTTCTTTTATGGAATTTGTTAACTCTGATAATCTTTCTTTATCAAAATTTTTTCGCGGTTGAAATTTATTTGGCAATATGGAACCTATAGAAATCTTATTTTTTTCAATCTTAATTTCATTATCACCAATTAGAGATGATAGACCTCTACCTAAACCTTTTCTATTTTTAAAGGGATTCATCATGCAGCACTTTCAACTAATTTGTCTTTATTTAAAAACTCATCTGTTAAGCTAAAGTATGCTTTGCTCCCGGGGCAAGCCTTATCATATATCAATACTGGAACACCATGTGAGGGTGCTTCTGATAGTCTAACATTTCTTGGGACTATAGTTGAGTAAACTTTTTCTCTAAAAAAATTTCTCGCTTCTTGCTCGACTTCGCTTGAAAGCTTGTTTCTCTTATCATACATCGTTAAGAGTATTCCTTTTATCTCTAGAGTTGGGTTTAGATTAGATTTAATTCTCTCAATTGTTTTCATTAGCTGAGTTAAACCTTCAAGAGCAAAGAATTCTGTTTGCAAAGGCACAATCAATGAATTTGATGATACTAGTGCCATAATTGTTAAAAGACTAAGTGATGGAGGACAATCAATAAGGATATAATCATAAAATGCTCTAGAATCATTTAAAATAGAGGCTAATTCATCCTTTAATTTAAAGGCTCTACGACTGTCCCCTGCAGTCTCAACCTCCAGTCCTGACAAATCTACATTTGAAGTTACTAAATCAAGATTCTCAAATTTAGTTTTTTGGATTACCTCAAAGATTTTTTTTGTGCCATTCAGTACGGAATAAATTGTTTGATCGGAATTTTCAATATTAGACAAACCTAATCCTGTTGTTGCATTTCCTTGTGGGTCTAAGTCAATGACAAGGATTTTTTTTCCTTTCATTGAAAGTCCTGCAGCCAAATTTATAACCGTTGTTGTTTTTCCTACACCACCTTTTTGATTTATGATCGAAATAATTTTGTTATGCATTTTTTTTTCTAAGATTAAAAATTTTAATTATTAATGACTCTTTATTGGTTAAACTTTTCCTTTTTTCATAATTAAAAATCCATTCTCTGCTAGCCTCATCTAATATTTGATTTCCACTTTTGCCTAGAAATAAAATTATATATTTAAACTTTTTAAAATTTTTAATTGCTAGTTCAAATATTACTGGTAGAGGCTTAAATGCTCTTGAAACTATTATATCTGTTTGTATATTTTTTTCATTGAAGACATTTTTTTGATAGACTTCTGCATTTAATTTAAATTTTTCATTCATTTGTTTTAGAAAATTACTTTTATGAAAGCTCTTTTCGTAAAAAATTAACTTAAATAGTGGTTTTTTAGATTTCATTAAAATACCAATAACTATACCAGGTAAGCCGGCACCAGAGCCTAAATCTGTACATGATAATATATCATTTTTATCAACATAATCAATTATTTGCGCGCTATCTAATATATGTCTGTTAATTATGTCTTTTTCGCTATTTTTACTGATTAAATTTATATGCGAATTTTTTAGCAATATTGAGGAACTAAACATATCTAATTCCCTTAATGTTTCACGTGAAACATCATATCCAATATTTTTTAAATTTTTTTTTATAATTTGCGAATCAATCAAGCTATATGCTTAATAGACTTTCTTTTAAGGTGAGACAACAAAATATATACTGCTGCAGGCGTTACTCCATCAATTCTCAGAGCTTGACCCATAGTTTTTGGTTTTATTTTTTTTAATTTTGATTTAATTTCATTAGATAGACCTGAAAAATCGTCATAATTCAAATTTTCTGGAATTATTAAGTTTTCATCCCTTTTAAATGCCAGAATATCGGCTTTCTGTTTTTTTAAGTAACCTTTATAATGTGAGCTAATTTCTATTTGTTCATCAATTTCACGTGAAATATACTGTATTTCAGGCCAAATTTGTCTGATTTTATCCATATTGACCGATATTTGACTGAGAATTTGTGTAGCACTTCGATTAACTCCATCTTTAGCTATATTAACTCCGTATTTTTCCACTTTTGTAGGTGAAATTTTTAAATTATCCATTTTTTCTTGGATTTCAGAGAGTCTTTTATTTTTGTCTAAGAATATTTCTTTCCTTTTTTTATCTACAATTCCTAAATTTATCCCTTTTTCTGTTAATCTTAAATCAGCATTATCTGATCTAAGAGAAAGTCTATACTCTGCCCTTGATGTAAACATTCTATATGGCTCAGCAACACCTTTTGTTACTAGATCATCAATCATAACCCCAATATAAGCCTCAGATCTATCCAGTATAAATGGTTCCTCCTTTTTAAAGGACAGAGCAGCATTTATTCCTGCAATTAAACCTTGAGCAGCTGCTTCTTCATAACCTGTCGTTCCATTAATTTGACCTGCTAAGTACAAATTTTTTATTTTTTTTGTCTCTAATGTTAGAAATAGCTCTCTAGGATCAATAAAATCATATTCTATAGCATAACCAGGTCTTAATATTGAAACATTCTCTAAACCACTGATTTTACTGCATATTTCAGCTTGTACATCAGATGGTAGGGATGTTGAAATGCCATTTGGGTAAATAGTATTATCATCTAAACCTTCTGGCTCTAAAAATATTTGATGTCTTTGTTTATCAGAAAATTTTATTACTTTATCCTCTATAGAAGGACAATATCTGGGACCAACTCCTTTTATGTTTCCAGAATACATTGCACTCCGATTAATATTTTTGGAAATTATTTTATGAACCAGTTCGTTAGTGTAAGTCATTCGACACGAAACTTGCTTGTTAATAATTTTTGAAGTTAAGAAAGAAAAAAAATATGGATCATCATCTGCCTTCTGTTCCTCTAAATTTTCAAAATTAATCGTTCTGGCATCAAGCCTAGGTGGTGTTCCTGTTTTAAGTCGACCAATTTTAAATTGATATTTTTTTAATTGCTCACTTAATCCTGTAGTAGGTTTTTCATCATACCTACCCGCCGGGGTCTTTTCATCGCCTATATGTATGAGACCGTTTAAAAAAGTACCAGTAGTTAGAATTATCTTAGCAGATCTTACTTCTTTGCCAGAAAGAGTTTTAAACCCATTTATCTCATTATTATTAAAAATAAACTCAATTACAGAGTCTGAAAAAATACATAAATTACAATAGTTTACTAGGATTTCCTGCATATATTTTTTATATAATGATCTATCGCTTTGCGTACGTGGTCCTCTTACAGCTGGCCCTCTACTTCTATTAAGTAATCTAAATTGAATACCAGATTTGTCGGCAACCACTCCCATAACACCATCTAATGCATCTATTTCTCTTACTAAATGACCTTTGCCAAGACCGCCTATTGCAGGATTACATGACATCTCTCCAATTGTATCAAACTTATGAGTAAATAATGCTGTATTAACACCAAGTCTTGCTGAAGCTGCAGCAGCTTCGCAACCAGCATGTCCACCACCAATAACTACTACATCAAATGATAAATCGTTTTTCATATAAGTAATTTATTATCGATCTTAAATATTACAAGAAAACAGTGGAATTATTTTATAAATCCTTAATTTTTAACAACTATTTACCTATGCAAAAGTCATTAAATATTGAGCCTAATATCTCCTCAACATCTACTTTACCAACTATCATTCCTAGGTGCCTTATAGCTAATCTTAAATCTTCAGCAGCTTTATCAAATTCCTCTTCTTTTTTTTTATTTTCAAAATTGTCCAAATTTTCATAACATTGAATTAAATGTTGCCTATGCCGTTCACGAGTAATTATTGTATCGTCCGTTGTAACAAACTTATTTTTTAATTTATTTCTTATTTCTGAAATTAATTTATCAACATTAGTCTCTTTCATTATAGAGATATATATTGGATCAAATTTACTTAACTCTTTCTCTATATTTTTTGTTCCAAGGTCTGATTTATTTACGATTAAAATAGTTTTATCAGAATTAACTAAACCTTTCAAAACACCTGTAAAATAACCACTTTTGGGCTCTATAACTACAATATTTAAATCAGCGTTTTCAGCTTTTTTTAATGCAAGTTTAACACCCTTTTTTTCTATTTCATCTTGTGCATCTCGTATACCAGCCGTGTCCGACATTATAACTGGATATCCGTCTATATTAAGATGTGTTTCAATTACATCTCTCGTAGTGCCTGCAATTTCTGAAACAATTGCCACTTCCCTCTTAGATAAGTAATTCAGTAATGAAGATTTTCCTGCATTAGCAGGACCTAATATAGCTATTTTAAATCCTTCTCTAATCCTCTCGCCAACCTTTTGATCATCTAGAGCTTTTTTAATTTCGTTTTTTACATCATTAGATGTTTTGTGAATTTCACTTAGTATATCTTTTGGCAAATCTTCTTCAGGAAAATCTATTTTTGCTTCCAAGTTTGATAATATTTTTACTAATCTTGATCTCCAACTTTCAAATTTTTTTCCTTGAAGACCTGACATAATATCAATAGCTTGTCTTCTCTGAATCTCGGTTTCTGCTGAAATTAAATCTCCAATACTTTCTGCCTCAAGCAAATTAATTTTACCATTTTGAAACGCCAATTTTGTAAATTCGCCAGGTTCAGCTAGTCTACAATTTTCAAATTTTGACAGAGTATTCTGAATTTCATTAATTACTGCTAGGCTTCCGTGAATATGCAATTCGATAAGATCTTCACCTGTGTAGCTCCTAGGTCCAGGAAACCATAATATAATACCCCTATCTATTATTTCATCACTACCGAATTTTCTTATATTTCTTAATGTTGCAACTCTAGGGGTAGGGATTTTCTCATTTGTTATCTTCTGTATAATATTAAGAGCTCCTTCACCAGAAACTCTAATAACTGCTAAACCGGATAGTCCTGGACCAGAGGACAAAGCATAAATCGTCATAAAAATAAACTAATATATATATGTTTATTATTCTAGCATAGAAAACATTTTGCTTAGATTGTTTTCATAAAATTTATTTTTATCTACTGATGAAGAATATATCGGTTTTCTAGCTTGTGCCACACTAACCGTCTTTATAGGGGTTTTTGTTTTCTCATGATGATTAAGACAAGCAGGGTCAAACTCGAGATTACAAAAATCTAATAAATTCTTAATTTCATTGTCTTTATTTTTTATTAGTTTTTCATATTTTATTTCGTAAATGAATTCACCGATAGTTTCATTCCAAAAATTCATTATATCCTTATATAAATTATAGTACTTAGCTATATTTTCTTGTGTATAACTCCAGTTCATATCTGTTGATGCAAAACTATTTTTATAAATGGATAAGCAAATATCTCTTGAATTTCTAGTGCAATGAATAATTTTAGAGTTTGGAAAAAAAATTTTAATAAAACCTATCCATCTAAAATTTTGTGGCGCTTTATCTGTAATATAATTAGAATTTACATTGTGTAAATTAAGTAATTCGTAATAATCATCATTCAGTTTTGTTCTTTCAGCAAAAATATCCTCCCTGACAGTTTGTTCATTTAGCATATCGTTATTAAAAAAATTTTTTTCGATCGATTTTTGTAAATATATTAATTCACCAGCGCCAGATACTTTTTTATGAGAAGCAATAATTTGTTCGACTAGTGTTGTGCCCGATCTAGGCATACCACAAATAAATATGATATTTGAATCTCTATTTTTATTTATAGTGTTTTTAAAATCAACTTTTTTAAAAGTATTTTTAATGCTTTTAAATTTATTTATTTCTTGTTCAAAATCGTAATTTATAATTGTATTTTTAATTTCATTTGCTTTTCTAATGTATTCAAAAGATTTTTCATATTGTTTTAAATCTTCATATGCTTTGCCAATCGCAAAAAACAAATCAATATGTTGACTATCTGTTAGAGATCTTGATTTAGAAAGCTCTAACATGTCATTTAGGTGTGTTTGGTCGTCTTGGTAATTTATAATGCCACTTAATAATTTATGGGCTGACATCATATTGGGGTTAATTTTTATGATAATATTTACAGTCTCTTTTGCTTTATCGAAGTTGCCAATGCCCTGATAAGAGCTCGCTAAGCTTAATAAAATTGTTGTATTTGTTTGATCCTGAGATAATGCCTTAGTATAAAATTCTATAGCACCATCATAGTCATTAAACTGTTGTTTTAAGTTACCATAATTATTAAGACATTTAACATTATTAGGATTAATTTTAAGAATATCATTATAAAGTTTTTCTGCTAAATCTAATTTTCCTAATACTTTCAGAGAATTTGCAAGATTATTTTTTGCAGCTAGATTTTTTGGATCTAAATCGATTGCTTTTTGGAAATAATTTACCGACAATTTAATTTTCTTAAATTGTTGAAGCGCCAAACCTCCGAGATTGTGTAGGAATGAATTATTAGGATACTTTTGTATTAATTTGTTGCATTGTGAAATTGCTAGTTCAATATTTTTTGACTGAATATTGTTCTGAATTTTTTGTATTTCTTTGTTTAAATCCATTTAAATAATTTAATCAAAAAACGATGAAATACAAAATAAATTTAGGCGGGTTTATTCATTGAATTGAAAAATTCAGCATTATTTTTTGTGTTCTTTAATTTGGAATTTATAAATTCAACTGCATCCATTGAGCCCATAGGAGCTATTATTCTTCTTAACACATTCATTTTTTGCAAATCATTTTTACTAAAAAGCAACTCTTCTCTTCTTGTCCCCGATTTTGTTATATCCATAGCAGGAAAGATTCTTTTCTCTGAAATTTTTCTATCAAGTATAGTTTCACTATTTCCTGTCCCTTTAAATTCCTCAAATATAACTTCATCCATTCTGCTACCTGTATCAATTAGTGCAGTTGCAATTATCGTTAAAGAGCCACCCTCTTCAATATTTCTTGCAGCACCAAAAAATCTTTTAGGTCTTTGAAGCGCATTGGCATCTACACCTCCAGTTAGAACTTTACCAGAGCTAGGAACAACAGCATTATAAGCTCTTCCGAGTCGTGTTATAGAATCTAGCAAAATTACAACATCTTTTTTATGTTCCGTTAATCTTTTTGCTTTTTCTATGACCATTTCAGCAACCGCTACATGTCTCTGAGCTGGTTCGTCAAAAGTTGAACTTATAACTTCACCTTTTACAGTTCTTTGCATATCTGTAACTTCCTCAGGTCTTTCATCTATAAGTAAAACCATTAGGTAACACTCGGGGTGGTTTGCTGTAATGGAGTTAGCTATACTTTGCAGTATCATTGTCTTTCCAGCTTTTGGTGGGGAAATTATAAGTGATCTTTGTCCCTTTCCAATTGGGCTTACTAAATCAATTAATCTAGGAGTCAAATCTGGTTTTTTTTCAATCTTAGTAGTCTCAACTTCCATTACTAATTGTTTATTTGGATATAGTGGTGTTAAGTTATCAAATGCAATCTTATGTCTAACGTTTTCAGGCGCACCAAAATTGATGTTGTTTACCTGCAATAATGCAAAATACCTTTCTCCTTCTTTTGGAGCTCTAATAGGTCCTTCTACAGTATCTCCTGTTCTTAAACCAAATCTTCTTATTTGACTTGGGCTAACGTAAATATCATCAGCGCCGGGTAGATAATTAGACTCCATTGCTCTAAGGAAACCAAAACCGTCCTGTAACAATTGCAAGACACCTCCGCCTGTTATTTCCTCTCCTTTTTCTGCTAATTTTTTTAGAATCGCAAAATAAATTTCTTGTCTTCTTAAAGTACTAGCATTTTCTATTCCAAGCTTTTCAGCTTCAGAAATAAGGCTCTCAGATGATTTACTTTTAAGTTCTTGTATATTCATATTGTGGGATTGTTATTGTTAGATACAACTAATATATATACAGTTACAAAATTTTCAACCCTAGAAGGGCTTTAAAATAGCCAAAAAAACAATCAATATTAGTAGAACTGTGGGTATTTCATTGGCAATTCTAAAAAATTTTGAACTTTTGTTGTTATTATCGTTTTTGAACCTTTTCAAGCACAAGCCTAAATAAAAATGATATATTGTTAAGAATATAACAAGCAACAGCTTCATATGCATCCATCCTGCGCTTAAGAGTGATGAATTTTTATGAAACATTATCAAAGCAAAAATCCAAGAAAGTACCATTGCAGGATACATTATAAAAAAATAAAGTTTTCTCTCCATTGTTTTAAATATTTGTGAAACACTGAGATTTTCCATATTCTCAACGTGATAAACATAGATCCTTGGAAGATACAAAAGGCCTGCCATCCAAGAAATAACCGCAATTAAATGTAATGACTTTAAAACTAAGTAGGAATCTATCATTTATAAGTATTTTTTTACTAAATTAGCAAATAAGTTTATATGGTCATCATTATCATTCAAACATGGAACAAAGTCAAAGTTCTTTCCGCCAGACCCTAAAAAGCTCTCTTTTCCTTCCATTGATATTTCTTCTAGTGTTTCAACACAATCAGAGGCAAAACCTGGACAAATAACTAATATATTTTTCTTATCCTCTTTAGGTAACTTTTCTAGAGTTTTATCAGTGTAAGGTTGTAACCATTCCTGTGGTCCAAATCTTGACTGAAAAGTCGTCATAATTGGAATACTGGTCTTTATGTTTTCAGAAATTAGTCTTGTCGTTTTATGACAATAGCAATGATACGGGTCTCCTTTGTCAAAATATTTTTTTGGGATTCCATGATAAGAGGCCATGATAATATCTGGCTTCCAATTAATTTCACTAATTCTATCCTCGATAGATTTACATATTGCTTTAATGTACAAAGGTTCAGACTCATAATGCGGTATTATTTGAAGACTAGGTTGCCATCTCATTTTTGATAACGATCTATAAACTTCATCACACACTGTTGCTGTCGTCGCTGCTGCATACTGCGGGTAAAGAGGTAGCACAATTAAATTCTCGCACCCTAAATCTTTTAAAGAATTTATCTTTGATTTTATGCTTGGATTACCATACCTCATAGCGAAATCTACAATAATATTTTCATTTGAAATTTTGTTATGTAATTTAGAGGATTGCATTTCAGTATAATATCTTAAAGGAGACATGTTTTTATCTTTCATCCATATTTTTCTATAAGCCTTTGCAGTTTTTGATGGTCTAAAGGTTAAAATAAAAAGATTTAAGATTATTTGCCAAAGAAAGGGATTTACTTCTATCACTCTTCTATCAGATAAAAACTCTTTTAGATATTTTCTTATATCCCACCAATTAGTTGAATCTGGTGTTCCCAAGTTTATGAGCAATACTCCTGTCTTTCCAAACTTAACTTTTGGATGATCGTTTTTCATTTAATAATCTTTTACAATGTTTACTAAGTAATCTACCATATTTGGATCTGTCTTAGGAAGGACACCATGACCTAAATTAAAAATATAAGGATGGTCTTTAAAAATATCTAGTATTTTCAAACTTTCAGATTTCAGAGTTTCTTTATCTGATAATAGGAATTTTGGATCTAATCCTCCTTGAACAGGAATGTCTATATTTTTTGAGATATAATCTATATCTACATTATAATCAATGTTTACAGCACTAGGGTTAACTTCAGATATATATTCTTTATAGTCTACTATTTCTCTTGGGAAACATATCGCTGGAACGCCAAGAGACTTTGTAAATTCGACTAAATCAGCTGAACAATTATATATTAGAGTTTTAATATCATCTTTAACTGCAAGACCTGCCCAACTATCAAATATTTGTATAATTGTTGCTCCAGATTTAACTTGTTCTCTAATGTGAATTTTTAAATAATTCGTTATTATTTTAGATAATGATTTTTTTTTATCAATATTATGAAGATCACTTGATAACTGTTTTTTTGGTGACTGGCGGTTTAGCATATAAATTAAGGTTGTCCACGGTGCCCCTACAAAGCCGATAAGACTTTTATCTAGACCCTTTAAGGAATTAGACAGCTTATTCATAGATATATAAACAGGTTCAAGATTTTTTATAAAATCTTTCTCAGTAACATTATTTAGATTTACATCATCAATATCTCCCAACATAGGACCAAAATCTTTTTTAAATTTAACCGACTGACCTAAACCATAATGTAGCATTAAAATATCTGAAAATATAATGGCAGCATCTAGATCAAACCTTTTTAAAGGTTGAAGGGTTATTTCAGGAACTAAAGTTTCGTTTAAGCACAACTTTATAAAGTCTTGATTTTTTGATCTAATTTCTCTGAATTCAGGTAGATACCTTCCTGCCTGTCTCATCAACCATATAGGTTTGATATTGACGACTTTATTTTCAATAACTTGTTTAATTTTCTCCATTAATAAATATATATAAGTATTTAACTTTATTAGTATTATGTATTGTGAATTAGTTTAATTATTATTTTTTCACAAGTTATAAACTCTTTATAAAATAAACAAATGTGAAAAAATGTTGTTTTTTAAGGTTTATAAGACAATATTAAATCTTATCAAATATTATGTATTGTTTTATACAATATCTAAAACATTGTTAATAAGAAGGTGCTAATTATAATAAAATCTATTAAATGGCGCTAAAAGCAAAATTTAGGTAATTTTATTAAATTTTATACATGAAGAATACACATGAAATATTCCTAATATCCGACTCAACTGGCGAAACTATAGATAGAATCTTTACAGCTTTAAGGGCTCAATTCAAAGATTTTTCTTACAAAACTCAGCAGTTTTCATTTACTAGAACAGAGAATCAAATTTCAGAAATATTAAAAGAGGCCAAGACAAAAGAAAATACAATTATTCTTTATACTTTGGTAGATCAAAAGCTTGCACTATTTTTAAATGAATTATCAAAAAAAAATAACATTCCGTGCTTTGGTGTTTTAGGAGAATTAATAAAAAATTTCTCAAAAATACTAAATAAACAATCTTTAAATATTCCAAGCAGACAGCATAAATTAAATGAAGAATATTATGAACGAGTAGAAGCAATACAATTTACCATGAGACATGACGATGGAAACGATGTTAAAGATATAGAGGAATCCGACATAATCTTACTTGGCGTAAGTAGAACAAGTAAAACACCTACATCAATATATTTAGCTAATAGAGGTTATAAGACTTCAAATATTCCCTTAGTAAACGAAAACTCTATACCAGAAAAAATAAAAAAAAATAAAAGAAAAATTTGTGTTGTTGGGTTAACAACCGATCCAGAACGTTTGATTGATCTTAGAAAAAACAGATTGAGATCTTTAAAAGAAAATGAGAAAACAGATTACACGAACTTAAAAAAAATATCTGAAGAAGTAAAAGCTGCTAGAAAAACATTTAAAAAATATAAATGGCCAGTCATTGATGTTACAAGAAAGTCTGTAGAAGAAACGGCAGCATCTATAATTAAGATACATGAGATTAATAGTAGAAATGAATAAAATTATCTTAGCCTCGAAAAGCAAAGTAAGAAAAAATATCTTGGAAAACAATGGTATATTTTGTGAGGTCCAACCATCAAATGTAGACGAAGAGCCTGTAAAAGAAAGTCTTATTAAAGAAGGAGCTTCTCCGGAAATAGTTTCAAAAAACTTAGCAGAATTAAAAGCTAATAAAGTTAGTAACAACAACCCAGAAAAAATAGTTCTAGGAGCGGACAGTGTAATAGATCTACAAAATAATATAATTTCTAAACCAAAGGATAGACTAGAGGCAATGGGAATTTTAAAAAAACTCAATAATAATCAGCATTATTTAATAAGCTCGCTGTGCATTTCAAAGAACGGATCAATGATCTGGAACCACACAGATAAAGCATTGTTAACTATGAAAAAATTTAGTGATAAAGAGTTATCTGAATATCTTTCAAAAATAACGGATGAAAATCTATATTCTTATAATGTGTATCAAGTTGAAGGAGAGGGTAAAAATTTATTTAGCAATATAGAAGGAGATAAAGATACGATTATGGGTTTGCCGATTCGTGAATTAAAAAACTATTTAAATAATTTATAATGCTAGTATTAATTTGGTTCGTCGTTTGTATAATATTTGCTTTCGTCCAATTAATTTTGGGAAGCTCAGGCCATGCTTTAGAAGTATTTGCAGTATTAACTGCAATAGCTTTATTTATAATACATAAGTTAAAAGGCAAAATTCGAATACAAAAATGAAAAAATATTTTGTTATTGGCAATCCAATAAGTCATTCTCTTTCACCAAAGCTGCATAATTTTTGGTTTAGAAAACATAATTTAAATGCGAAATATGAAAAATTACTCTTAGAAAAAGACAACCTAAACAAAATAGTTCAAAAAGTTAAAACTGGCGAAATATCTGGTTTGAATGTAACAGTTCCATTCAAACAGTTGATAATCCCTTGTTTAGAAAAATTAAGTCCTGAGGCACAAAATACACAATCAGTGAATACAGTATATTTAGAAAATAATAAATTAGTGGGTCATAATACAGATATAGCAGGTTTTGAATTAGCTATTAGACATATTAAATTTGATACATCAAATAAAAATGTTTTAATTCTGGGTGCTGGTGGAGTCGTTCCTTCTGTAATAAGTGCTTTAAAAAATTTAAATACTAAAAATATTTTCTTAATGAATAGAACCAAAGAAAAAGCCCAAAAAATCAGAGAAAAATTGGAATATATAGAGATCGTTGATTGGGGGGATATTAGAGATTTTGATATGATAATTAATGCAACCAGTCTCGGGCTTAATAAAGAAGATGACTTAGGTTTAAATTTTGAAAGTATAAAGAAAAAAATTCTTTTTTATGATTTGATTTACAATCCTAAAGAAACCAAATTTCTTAAGAGTGCAAGACAAATGATGCATATTGTAGAAAATGGTAAAATGATGTTTATTTATCAAGCTCACCAATCTTTCACATTGTGGCATAAAGTTATGCCTAATATTGATAAAGAAACAATAACAATTGTAAGCGAATGATAATCATAGGTATTATAGGAAAAATTGGATCAGGAAAAACGTATATTGCTAATAAAATTACTAAATTTAACTTTAACGCTGATAAAGAAGTAAATAAAATTTATAAAAAAAATAAAAAGTTTTATAATAGGATTAAAAAAGTATTTCCTAATCAGATCACAAAATTTCCAATAGATAAAAAAGAATTGCAAAGAATTGTAAACAAAAATAAAAATAATTTAAAAAAATTAGGTAAAATAGTCCATCCAATTGTTAGAGTGGAATTAAAAAAATTTTTGAAAAAATATTCTAAGAAAAAAGTAATAGTACTAGATATCCCTCTATTGCTCGAAAATAATATCAAAATAAAAAATATATTTTTAGTTTATGTTGATGCAAAAACGAATGAAATAATTAATAAACTAAAGAGTAGAAAAAATTTTAATAAAAAAACTTATAAGATAATGGCTAAAAATCAGCTACCTCCTGTGTATAAGAAGAGAAGATGCAATTTTGTAATTAGAAATAACTTTAAAAAAGAATTTGTTATCAAACAATTAAATGAGTTAAAAGTAGAACTAGGAATATAATGAAAGAAGTTATCTTAGATACAGAAACTACAGGCTTATCTGTAAAGGAAGGTCATAGAATTGTTGAGATAGGATGTATAGAATTGGATAATTTAATTCCAACAAAAAAAATTTTTCACTGTTTTCTAAATCCGGGAAGAAAAGTTTCAGAAAGTGCATTTAAGGTACATGGCTACACTGATGAATTCTTATCTGATAAAAAAAGTTTTAAACAAGTATCTGAAGACTTTCTAAAATTTATTGATGGAAAAAAGATTATAATTCACAATGCAGAATTTGATATTTCTCATATTAATAATGAGTTAAAATTAATTGGGAAAAAAGAACTAGAAAATAGTAATGTTGTAGATACTTTAACCTTAGCAAGAGAAAAATATCCTGGATCAAATGCAAGTCTAGACGCACTGTGTAAGAGATTTCGTATTGATAATTCAAGAAGAGAAAAACACAATGCCTTAATCGACTGCGAATTGTTATCAAAAGTTTATATAAATTTATTAGATCAAAAAGAGCCATCTTTAGATTTTTCAACACAAAACATTGTAGAAGAAAATTTAAAAAATATTAGCAATCAAGATTATTCAAAAAGAGTTATACCAATCTCTAAAGAAGAATTCGAACTACATAAAAGTTTTATTAAAAGTAAAATGAAAAAAAATTATTTCTAGTTTAATTTTTCACTATATAATTTCTCAAAATCTACTTTTTTTTCGAACTTAATATTTGGATAACCAGATTTATTTATTAGATTTACAAATATGGTTTCTAATTCTGGATAGACTTCTTTTTGTACATCACAGAGTAATATTTTACCAAGTTCTTTTTTATCATTCACTCCTTCATCGATTTTGACAACAGACGCATAATCTATTTCAAATACAGACTTTTTTTCATTTGTACTATTATCTTTAAATGAAAGTTTTGTGCTTACTTCTACCATTTTATTTTTTAAAGGCTTAGAATTAATATCTATACCAAGCTGATATTTATTAATATTCTCACGTACAAATAAAAGAGTCTCAGCATTAGGAGTTTCAATCGACAGATCTTTTATATAATTTAGTATGACTTCAAATTTTTTATCCATTATTATTTCTTATCATCCAAATCTTCAGACTCTCCCTCAATAACTTTATCATTATAATTTTTTCTTTTGGAATAATTTTTTGATATTTTCCCAAATAACAACTTTCTTGTAGGAGGGAATATCATTATTAAACCCAAGAAATCAGTAGCAAAACCTGGGATTATTAAAAGAATAGCTGCAACAGCTAGAGCAGCACCAGAAATTATCTCATAAAGCGGTAATTCGTTTTTAATTAGTTGGCTTAACCCAGATTTTAAAGTGTTAAAACCTTCATATCGGGCGTACCATACACCAAGTATAGCAGTTATAAATATTAGAGAAATGGTATTGAAAGCTCCTATTTGCGATCCGATCTTAATAAATAGATAAATTTCAATAATTGGTATTAAAATAATTAGAATAAGCGCTGTGTTCATTTGTCTTTAATGTAAATTGTCAGTTGAAATTGTCTAACATAATAAATATTATATTTGTATGAGTTATAGTTTTGAATACATTGATATTATACTTTTAGCAATGATTGCTGGCTTCATATTTTTGAGGCTAAGAGGGATTTTAGGAAAAAAAACAGGATATGAAGAGGATATTTCAACAAGCTTTCCTCATGATTTCCAGCCTAAAAAAGCCGAAAAAAAAGTTGATATAAATTCTTTCGATGATGCACAAAAAAAGGAGTTTTTAAAAGGCGCTAATATTGCATACGAAACAATTATAACAAATTTTTCTAAGGGAAACCTTAAAGATATTAAAAATCTACTAAACAAAAAAGTTTATGACGAATTTAATGATGCAATAAAGGAGAGAGATTCTAAAGGCTATACTTCTGATACAACCTTTATTGGTATCAATTCATCAAATATAAAAGATCACGAACAAAAAAATAATTTTCTAGAAGTAACAGTTGATTTTGTTAGTGAAATAATTTCATCTATAAAAGATAAAGAAAAAAAAGTAATTTCTGGCGATCCTGATAAAATTAAAAAGGTTTATGATACGTGGAAATTTCAAAAAGATGTAACAACTAATAATCCAAATTGGTTATTAATAGACACTCAAGTTTAATTGAACAATAAAATTTCAGACAAAGATAAAAAAGACTGGGAAAATTTTATCAAAAGCAATGAGAGATTGGAAGACAAAGATAATAAAATTTATAAAAAAATACCAAAATATGAAGAGACTTTAGATTTGCATGGTTATGGGCTCAGAGATGCAAATATTGCAGTCAAGAATTTGATAATAAACTCTTACAATAATGGTATTAAAAAATTAAAAATTATAACCGGGAAAGGAAACCGTTCAAATAATATAAAAGACCCTTATAAATCAAATAAATTAGGTATTTTAAAATATTCAGTACCTGAGTTTATTCAGGGAGAAAAAGAATTAGTTGATATGATAAAAAAAATAAACCACGATGATATCCAAAATTTAAATAGTGGTGATTTTTCTATTTACTTAAAAGCAAAAAAATAATGAAAATAGATATAAAAAATAAAACAAATGATCTTAACGAAAAAATAAAAAAAAATATTTCAAAAAATAAAGAAAACTTATTTAAAGTTAAAGAAAATTTAGAAAAAAAGATAAAAAACTTTTTTGATTGGGTTAAAGGTGCCGAACTAGTTGAACTTGAAAAATGTGATACAAGCGATGATCCTGTAAGACCTGAGCTAAGCAACGAATTTAGAACAAGTTTTGGAAGAAAAATTTATGGCGTGAAATATCAAGGTGAAATCCATGCTGTAATGTGTTTTGCTTTTACAAATAATATTCCCAAAACCGTAGATGAATTAGATCTATTAAGTAAAGACGCATTTTTGCAAAGTACACATAGAGATCAAAATGTGGGTAAAATTGCTATCGCCTATACCGTTTGGTCAAAAAAAAAAGGTGGAGGTAAACTTATTGTAAAAGAAGTTTATAAAATGATTAAAAAGTCAAATCATTTAAATAGATTAGTTACACTTTCACCATTAACTGAAATGGCTCGGAAATTTCATCTTAGAAATGGTGCAGTTGAGTTACAAGTGAATGATCAAACTCAAAACTTTGAATATAAAGTTATAAAATAAACTTAGATAAATCAGTATCTTTAGTTAATTCACCTAAATTTTTGTTTATATACTCTGAGTCTACTACAATTCTTTCTCCAGCCTTATCAGTTGCTGTAAAACTAATTTCATCTAATACTCTTTCAATAATAGTATGTAATCTTCTCGCACCTATATTCTCTACTGTTGAGTTTACCTCCATGGCAATATCGGCAATTGTATTTATACCGTCTTCTGTAAATTCCAATTCGACTTTTTCAGTTTGAAGGAGAGCTTTGTATTGCTTTATTAAACTGTTATCAGGCTCTTTAAGTATTCTTTTGAAATCTTCACTTGTTAGTGGATCAAGCTCAACTCGAATAGGTAGTCTCCCTTGCAATTCTGGTAACAGATCTGACGGTTTTGCTAGTTGAAAAGCACCAGACGCTATAAACAAAATATGGTCAGTTTTAACAGGTCCATATTTAGTGCTAACAGTTGTACCTTCTATTAACGGCAATAAATCCCTTTGAACACCTTCTCTTGAAACGTCACCACCAACTCTATCTGTTCTCGCAGAAATTTTGTCTATCTCATCTAGAAAAACAATTCCATTGTTCTCTGTGGTATTTTTTGCTGACTTAATTATTTTATCTTGCTCTATTAACTTATCAGACTCCTCATTCATTAAAATTTCATAGGACTCTTTTACTGTCATTTTTTTTCTTTTTGGCTTACTACCCATAGATTTCCCAAGCATATCTGAAATATTAATCATCCCAACATTTGCTCCTGGCATTCCTGGAATTTCAAATGAAGGCATACCTCCGCTTTCACTCACAGCAATTTCAATCTCGTTATCATCTAAATCGCCACTTCGTAATCTCTTACGGAAGCTTTCTCTTGTAGCAACGCTTGCTTTTGGACCAACTAATGCGTCTAGAACTCTTTCCTCTGCTAATTTTTGCACTTGTGCTTTAACTTCTTTCCTTTTTTTAACTTTCTCCATTGAGATTGCTATTTCTAATAAATCTCTAACTATTTGTTCAACATCTCTACCTACATAACCTACTTCGGTAAATCTTGTAGCTTCTACTTTTACAAAAGGAGCTTCAGCAAGTTTTGATAGTCTTCTTGAAATTTCTGTTTTACCTACGCCTGTTGGGCCTATCATTAAGATATTTTTAGGTAAAACCTCATCTTTCATATCCCCAGTTAGTGCTTGTCTTCTCCATCTATTTCTTAAAGCTATTGCAACTGCTCTTTTGGCTTTATTTTGTCCTACCACAAATCTATCTAGTTCTGAGACTATTTCTCTTGGTGAAAGAGAAGTGGTTAAATTTTCTTTTTCCTCTTTTTTATCTTTAGTTTTTAAAGTAGTTACGTTTGATTTTTCCATTATACTTTTTCAATATTTAAATTATTATTTGTAAATACGCATATATCAGAAGCTACTTTAATTGCTTTTTTTGCAACTTCTTCTGCAGACATATCGGTATCCATTAAAACCTTTGCAGCTGCTAATGCATAATTTCCACCAGAACCTATTCCAATAACATCACCTTCTGGTTCTAAAACATCTCCTGTACCAGAGATTATAAAACTATTTTCTTTATCTGCCACAGCCATTAATGCTTCTAATCTTCTTAAATATTTATCAGTTCTCCAATCTTTTGCTAATTCCACAGCAGATCTCGAAAGATTACCTGCATGTTTTTCTAACTTTGATTCTAATCTCTCAAATAAAGTTAGTGCGTCAGCTGTCGATCCTGCAAATCCAGCTACTACATCTCTTTTTTCAATTCTTCTAACTTTTTTAGCTGTGCTTTTTATAACAGTATTCCCCATACTAACTTGTCCATCGCCCGCCACAACTACGTCATTATTTTTTCTTACTAATACAATTGTTGTCATAACTATTAAATGGAGATTATTTTATATACTTCAAGAGGTTGAGACTATTATTGATATAGCGAGATAATCGCTATATATGTTGTTTAAAAATGAAGAGAAAAGCTAAAATAAATAGAAAAACAAAAGAAACTAGCATATCTGTAGATATGAATATTGATGGTAAGGGTAAATATAAAATTGATACTGGAATAGGTTTTCTTAATCACATGCTTGAACAATTATCAAAACACTCTTCAATTGATATGAATATAAAAGCTAAAGGAGATACTCATATTGATCTTCATCATACAACAGAAGATTCTGGTATTGCTATTGGCGAATGTTTAAAAAAAGCATCTAATAAATTCAAGGGAATTAGACGTTACTCCCACGCTTTAATCCCCATGGATGAAGCTTTAACAAGAGTAGTAATAGATGTTTCAAATAGACCTTACTTAATATGGAATGTAAAATTAAAGGTTGAGAAATTAGGAGAGATGGATACTGAGCTTTTTAAGGAGTGGTTTCAGGCATTCTCTCAGTCGGCAGGAATTACTTTACACGTAGAAAATATTTATGGTGACAACAGTCATCACATTATAGAGTCATGCTTTAAAGGCCTAGCTAGATCATTAAGAACTGCAATGGAGATAGATCCAAGAAATAAAAAAGCTATTCCATCCACAAAAGGTTCTTTATAAAACTAAAGAATTAATGAAACTATCTATTGTTGATTACAAATCAGGTAACATAAGTTCTGTTATCAATTCGTTTAAAGAAGTAGCAAAAGATAAAGTAAATATTGAAGTCACATCTGACATTAAAAAAATAGGTTCAAGCGATAAAGTAGTTTTGCCAGGACAGGGTTCTTTTAAAAGTTGTATTGAGGCTTTAAACAATATCACTGGTTTAGTGGATGAACTGAATGAATTTGTAATTAATAAAAAAAAACCATTGCTAGGTATTTGCGTAGGTTTACAAATGTTTGCTGATGTAGGCTATGAGGAAACAGAAACAAAAGGTTTAGGCTGGATATCAGGAAAAGTGTCAAAAATCGATAATCAAAACGGAAAATATAAACTTCCTCATATTGGTTGGAATGAAATTAATATTGTAAAAGATAGTAAGATTTTTAAAAGTATAGAAAACAATTCTCATATGTACTTTGTTCATAGTTATGAGTTTATACCTTCTGATAATAAAGTTATTTCGGCAACTATTGATTATTCAACAA
Organism: uncultured Pelagibacteraceae bacterium; assembly: GCA_902529105.1. Classification (GTDB taxonomy): domain Bacteria; phylum Pseudomonadota; class Alphaproteobacteria; order Pelagibacterales; family Pelagibacteraceae; genus Pelagibacter. The sequence goes on along the minus strand of CABZUW010000004.1, from coordinate 19,969 downwards.
AAATAGTTTGTTCAGTCGAGAAAGAAAATATATTTGGAACACAATTTCACCCAGAAAAAAGTGATAAAACTGGTCTAAAATTAGTTAATAATTTTATAAATTTGTAAATGAAAATTTTTCCCGCGATAGATATTAAAGACAAAAAATGTGTAAGATTAGTTAAAGGAAACTTTGATAACAAAACTGAGTATGAAATGTCCCCTGTTGAACAAGCTGGTAAGTATAAGGATAGTGGTTTTAAAAATTTGCATATTATAGATCTTGATGGAGCTTTAACTGGCGAAACTGTAAATTTAGATGTTATTGAAGATATAGTTAAAAAATTTGACATTAATATAGAAGTGGGTGGTGGTGTAAGAAACTTCGATAGCATTCAAAAATATACTGATATTGGTGTTGAAAAAGTTATATTAGGAAGTGCTGCGATCAATGATAGAGAATTTTTAGAGAATGCCTGCAACAAATTTCCAAATAAAATTGCTTTAGGTTTAGATGCTAAAGATGGATATTTGGCTGTTTCTGGTTGGAAAAAAAATTCTAATTTTAAAACTTTAGATTTTTTAAAAGAAGTAAACGAATATGGAGTATCAAGATTAATTTATACAGATATTAATAAAGATGGAATGAAAACAAGCCCAAATTTTGAAGGGACTGAAAAAATAGCCAATACTTCAAACTTTCCTGTAATAATTTCAGGAGGTGTTTCATCGATAGAAGATATAAAAAAAGCAAAGGAGCTAAACAACAAAAAAATAGAAGGCATAATAGTGGGAAAAGCAATTTATGATGGAGATATAAAACTAGAAGATTTAGCAAAGGAGATTGATGCTTAAAAATAGAATAATACCTTGCTTAGATGTTAAGAATGGCAGGGTTGTTAAAGGAATAAACTTTGTTGATTTACAAGATGCAGGAGATCCTGTTGAGCAAGCTAAAATTTATAGTGATGGTGGTGCAGATGAAATTTGTTTCTTAGATATTACTGCTTCTAATGAAAATCGAGATACAATCTACGAGGTTGTGAAAGAAACTTCAAAAAAATGCTTTGTGCCTTTAACAGTAGGGGGAGGCGTAAGAAATGTTGAAGATATAAATAAACTACTAAACTGTGGTGCAGATAAGGTATCTATAAATACCGCAGCAGTACAAGATGCAAATGTGGTAGTTGAAAGTTCAAAAAAATTTGGATCGCAATGTATTGTTATCGCTATTGATGCTAAAAAAAATGGAGACAAATGGGATGTATACACTCATGGCGGAAGAAATAATTCAGGATTAGATGCTTTAGAGTTTGCCAAAAAAATGGAAGATAGTGGAGCAGGAGAACTATTAGTTACTTCTATGGATAGAGACGGAACTCAAATTGGGTATGATATTAACCTAATGAAAAAGATATCAAAGAAGGTTAATATTCCATTGATAGCATCGGGCGGTGTAGGTAATCTTGATCATATGGTTGAGGGCATAAGAGAGGGAAACGCCAACGCTGTTCTTGCAGCTTCAATATTTCATTATGGAACGCATTCTGTTATAGAAGCAAAAGAATATTTAAATAGCAAAGGAATACCAGTAAGAATTTGATGTTAAAAACTTTAGAGGCATTGATAGAACTAATTAGAGAGAGGAAAAAAAGCTCTGATGAGAGTTCATACACTAAAAAACTACTTCATGATAAAAATCTTAGCTTAGAGAAAGTGAAAGAAGAAGTTGGTGAACTTATAGAGGCAGTTGATAAAAATACTAATACTGTTCACGAGGCTGCAGATGTTTTATACCATTTGATGGTATATCTAGAGGCAAATAACATAAATATAGAAGATGTTATGGCCGAATTAAATAAACGTAAGAAATAACTTCATTAAATTAATATTATTTGCTACAAGTCTAATAAAAATTAGGTTTATTGCGGATTGCCTGATTAAATAAATCTATAATAAAATTATGAGTCATAAATATTATAAACCCGCAAAGTCTAGATTACATAGAAGTGAATTAGCAGTACCAGGTTCTGCTCCTAAAATGTTCGAAAAAGCACTTAATTCAGATGCTGATTACGTTTTTTTAGATTTAGAGGATGCTGTCTCACCAAATGATAAAATAGCTGCAAGAGAAAATACGATCAAAGCTCTAAAAGATATCAATTGGAAAGAAAAAGGAAAAACAATATCAGTAAGAATAAATGGATTAGATACTCATTATATGTATCGTGATGTAATAGACATTGTAGAACAAGTTGGAGATAAAGTAGATACAATATTAATTCCTAAAGCAGGAACTGCAAGCGATGTTTATATGGTTGATTGTTTGTTGACACAGATTGAAGAGAGTAAAAAAATTAAAAATAAAATCGGTTTAGAATGCCTGATAGAAACAGCACTCGGAATGTCGAATATAAAAGAAATCGCAACTTCTAGCGAAAGATTAGAAGCACTCCATTTTGGCGTTGCAGATTATGCAGCAAGTTTGAGAGCAAGAACTGTTGTAATTGGAGGACTAAATCCAGACTATCCTGGAGATCAATGGCATCATGGGTTATCTCAAATGGTTATGACTTGTAGAGCTTATGGATTAAGAGCAATAGATGGACCATTTGGAGATTTTAATGATCCTGATGGATATATTCTGTCTGCAAAAAGGGCTGCAGCGATTGGAATAGAGGGAAAATGGGCAATACATCCTTCTCAAATTGAATTAGCAAACCAAGTTTTCACACCTCCAGAGGCAGAAGTGAAAAAAGCAAAAAGAATTATAGATGAACTCGATAAAGCTGCTAAGGAAGGTAAAGGTGCTGCCCAATTAGATGGTAGAATGATAGATGCTGCGTCAGCTCGTATGGCTGAAAATATAGTTAACATAGATAAACTAATTCAAAAAAAGTAATATGGATATTCACGAATACCAAGCAAAAAAACTATTAGCTGAATTTGGAGTTGTTATTCCAAGAGGTGGAATTGCCTATAGTCCAGAAAACGCTGAAAATAAAGCTCGAGAAATTGGTGGATCTAAATGGGTTGTTAAAGCACAAATACATTCAGGAGCAAGAGGTAAGGCTGGTGGAATTATTTTATGCAACTCTCCTTTAGAGGTTGCTCAAGCAACTGATAAGCTTTTAGGAAAAAAATTAGTTACAAATCAGACTGGACCTCAAGGAAAAATAGTAAATAGAATTTATGTTGAAGAGGCAACAGATATTAAAAAGGAGTTTTATTTAGGTTTAGTTTTTGACAGAAGTTCTGAAAGTATAATGGTCGTAGCTTCCACAGAAGGAGGGATGAGTGTTGAAGAAATATCAAAAGAAAAGCCAGAGAGTATTATAAGATCAAAAATTGAAGTTGCTGTTGGTATGCAAAAATTTCAAGCTAGAGAAATAGCTTTTGGTTTAGGGGTTGCTCCAGAATTAATAAATCGAACAGCAGATACGATTATTGGTTGTTACAGGGCATTTAGTGAGCTAGATGCAACCATGGTTGAGATTAATCCTTTAGCAGTTTCTGGCCAAGGACAAATACTTGCCCTAGATTGTAAGATGAGTTTTGACAATAATGCATTATTTAGAAGAAACCAAATATCTGAACTAAGAGATAAAACACAAGAAAACCCTAGCGAGGTTTATGCATCAGATAGAGGTTTAAATTACGTAAGTTTAGAGGGAAACATAGGAAATATAATTAACGGTGCAGGTCTTGCTATGGCGTCTATGGACATGATTAAATTAGCAGGCGGTGAACCCGCAAACTTCTTAGATGTTGGAGGAGGAGCCACACCAGAAAAAATAGTAAAAGCATTTAAATTAATTTCAATGGACGAAAAGGTTAAAGTTATATTAGTTAATATATTTGCTGGTATTAACAGATGTGATTGGGTAGCAGAGGGAATAGTTCAAGCTTTAGATAAAATTGAAATAAAAGTTCCACTAGTGATTAGACTAGCAGGTACAAATGTAGACAAAGGAAATAAAATTTTAAGAGAGAGTAAAATTAAATATATTGAGGCAAATTCACTTGAGGATGCAGCGAATAAAGCTGTTAAAATTTTAAAATAATAATCATGGCAGTTATAATAGATAAAAATACCAAAATTATAATCCAAGGGTTCACAGGTAAAATGGGTACATTTCATGCTGATGAAATGATTAAATATGGATCAAATGTTGTTGGAGGAGTAACCCCAGGTAAAGGAGGAACAAAACATTTAAATCTTCCAGTTTTTAATACTGTAAAAGAGGCTGTTGATAGTACAAATGCTACTGCCTCAATTTTATTTGTGCCTCCAGCATTTGCAGCTGACTCTGCTATGGAAGCTGCTGATGCAGGTATAAGGACATGTGTTGCAATAGTTGATGGCATCCCGTCCCATGACATGATAAAAATTAAAAGATACATGAGAAGGTATTCCAAATCTGAGAAAATGAGCTTAGTAGGACCCAACTGCGCAGGAATAATAAGTCCTGGCAAATCAATGTTAGGTATTATGCCTGGACATATTTATAAAGAAGGAAGAGTTGGAATAATTAGCAGATCTGGAACCCTTGGATATGAAGCTGCACAACAATTAAAAGATCTTAATATTGGTATTTCAACAAGTGTTGGGATTGGTGGAGATCCAATAAATGGAAGTTCTTTTAAAGATATAATTGGTAAATTTGAGGAAGATGATGAAACTGATGCAATACTAATGATTGGAGAAATAGGAGGTCCTCAAGAAGTTGCAGCTGGAGAATTTGCAAAACAAAATATGAAAAAACCTGTTATAGCTTACATAGCAGGTTTAACCGCTCCAAAAGGCAGGGTAATGGGTCATGCTGGAGCGATAGTCTCTGCTTATGGAGAAAGTGCGGTTGAGAAAGTTGAGATTTTGAGAGAATTTGGAGTAACCATCTCTAAGAATCCTTCAGTGATGGGAGAAACAGTAAAGGATGTTTTAAGCAGAAAATAAATGAGTTTCAATGAAATATGATGATAATAACATTTTTGCAAAGATCTTAAGAGGTGAAATACCATGTAAAAAAATTTACGAGGATAAATATGTTTTATCTTTTCACGATGTTAACCCTCAAAAAAAAGTACATGCATTAGTAATTCCCAAAGGTAAATATGTGAATCTAGACGACTTCAATCAAAACGCCTCTGATGAAGAAATTGTTGGTTTAATTAAGGGAGTAACAATAGTTGCAAAAAAATTAAATATTTCTGTAGAAAATGGAGACGGATATAGAACTTTAGCAAATATCGCTGAAAATGGGGGGCAAGAAGTTCCTCATTTGCATTTTCATCTATTTGGAGGAGAAAAAATAGGTAAAATGGTATCTTGAAATGATAGAAATATTCAGACAATACCTTGAGATAAAAAGCTTAAACGAATTAAATGATGTAAATAAACCTGATGAAAAATGCAAAATTGAAATTTTAAAAAAACCAAACTTTCAGTTAAATAAATTTTTTTATAAACAAATTGGTAAAAATCACAGATGGATTGATAGATTGTCGTGGACTGATCAAAATTGGAAAAGCTATCTGGACAACAAAAATGTAAAAACATTTGTATTAAAGCATGATAAAGAATTAGCTGGTTACTTTGAGCAAATTTTTAACACTGAAAAAAATGAATATGAAATAGCTTATTTTGGAATTTTGACTGAATATAGAAATAAAAAATATGGATCGTATTTATTAGCTTATGCAATTAAATCATGTTTTAAAAAACATATTAATAGAGTTTGGGTTCATACGTGCTCATTGGATCACAAAAATGCAATTTCCAATTATTTGTCAAGAGGAATGAAAGTTTTTAAAAAAGATATTATTAAAATTTCTGCTTAGTTGTTTTTAGGTAGCTTGAAAATTTCATCTTCAATATTTTGATTAACTTTTAAATCATAAATATAAGTGATGGTTAAATTCTGGTAAATGTCCTCAGTTTGCCATCCTATTAAATTATAATTATCTTTATTAAAAAAAATATTTAACTTTTGATTACTCTCTTCAATAGAAAACAAAAAAAATTTTTCGTCAATTAAACTTCCTTTTAAAGTACTCATTTTTTCTAAAATGTATTTTTTGTCTAATAGCAGGTTTAATGCAGTATCTTTTAATGAGTATCTATAATATTGATTATTTTTATCGCTTTTAATGACTAATGAATTTCCATTTGATACTAAAACCTTATTAAATCGAAAATTATACTTACAATAAATTTTTTTTGGAAACTCTATTGAACAATTGCCTGTTTCGTCCTTACCATTTATAGTTTGGGTAAATTTAAAGTTTAAGTTTTTTATCTCACTAAAACTTTTAATTATTTCATTTTTAATAGAAGCAAGAGATTTTGTTGAAAATAGTATTAAAAAAATTAATAATAAATTTTTTTTCACTTTAGCACTTCTCTTTTGCCTACATGATTTGCCTTACTTACCTCACCCCTTGCTTCCATGGTATCTATAATTCTTGCTGCTCTATTGTATCCAATTTGCAATTTTCTCTGTAGAAAAGATGTAGATGCTTTTCTCTCAGATTTTATGATTTCAAGAGCTTGGTCGTATAATTCGTCATGGTTTTCCTCTTCTTTATCAATATCTTTTCTCTCTCTTTGATCTGCAAAATTTAAAATTTCGTCAATATAATCTGGTTCAGCTTGAGATCTTACAAAATCATTCACTTTGTTGATTTCTTCATCTGATACAAAAGGAGCGTGTATTCTAATAATTTTATTTGCAGAGGACATATACAGCATGTCACCTTTTCCTAATAACTGTTCAGCACCCTGCTCACCAAGAATAGTCCGACTATCAATTTTTGAACTGACTTGAAATGATATTCTCGTAGGAAAATTTGCTTTTATAGTTCCAGTTATTACATCCACACTAGGTCTCTGTGTAGCCATTATTATATGAATTCCAGATGCCCTTGCCATTTGAGAAAGTTTTTGAATATATCCCTCAATTTCTTTACCAGCTACGTGCATTAAATCAGACATTTCATCTACAACTACAACAATGTAAGGCATTGGTAATTTATGTTTTTTGTTGTAGCCATCAATATTTCTAACACCCTCGCGCGTCATTAATCTGTATCTACTTTCCATTTCTTTTACAACCCAACCTAAAACTGAAGCAGCTTTTTTTGCTTCAGTTATTACCGGACACAATAGATGTGGTAGTCCTTCATACGTAGAAAGTTCAAGCATCTTAGGATCTATTAAAATAAATTTACATTTTTCAGGAGGGTGTTTATAAAGTAAAGACAGTATTATAGTATTTATACAAACTGATTTACCAGATCCTGTTGTGCCAGCTATTAAAAGATGAGGCATTGAGCTTAAATCGCCAACTATAGGAACTCCTGAAATGCTTTTTCCAAGCGCAATTGGTAATTTATACTCTTTTCTTAAAAAGTTAGGATTAGAAATTATCTCTTTTAAATAAACATCTTCTCTTGAAACATTGGGCAACTCTATACCTATTGTGTTACTTCCTGGGATTGTTGAAATTCTAGCCGATTCTGAACTTGTGTTTCTTGCAATATCCTCAGATAGATTTATTATTTTTGATACTTTAACCCCAGCAGCTGGTTCAAATTCATTTAATGTAACAACTGGTCCTTTATTAATTTTTTTAATTTTTCCCTCAACACCAAAATCTAACAATATTTTTTCTAAAAAATCTTCACTTATATCTAGTTCATTTTTAGATTTATTTAAATTTTTTTCTGGTTCATTTAGAATATCGTCTTTTGGCAACTTAAATATTATTTTTTTATTTCTAATTTTTTCATTAAAAGTAAAATTCTCTTGTGTTCTATTTTCATCCTTATCAAAAACTTGTTCTTTATTTGTATTTTTCTCAATGTCTATATTGATTATTTCCTTTTCATTTTTTTTAAAAAGTTTTACCAATTTACTCATGAATGTTGGTAAGAATTTTAATTTGAAATTAATAGAGACTAAAAATATATACAATATTATTATAATTAAAAAATAATAAGCAGCTATTTGATTTATTTTAGCAAAATTATATAAAAATGAGTTACTTAGGTAGCTACCAACAAACCCACCATTACCATTTATTGTTAACCAAAATGTCTCTTTATAGAAAAAAGAAAAAAAGAATGATCCTAGAATTATATACAAGATTGTATAGAATAAGTTTTGCAATATAATAAATATTTTTTTGGATCTAAATATATATATACCAGTAAAAATTAGCGTTACAGGTATCAAATAAGAAATAACGCCAAAAGATTGAAAAAAAATGTCAGATGTATAACTGCCTCTAAAACCTAATAAATTTTCAATTTCTTTTTCGCTATTAAAAATAAAATTCGGATCTTCCGGAGAGTACGAAGCAAAAGAAATTAACAAAAAAATGGAAAAAATAATTAAAACTATTCCAAATATTTCTATAATTCTTTTTATTGTAAAATCTGCACTTTTTTCAAATATTTTTTTTATATTCATATTTTCGACTCAGAATGTCACTTTGTATCATTTAATTTTTACTGATAAAATTAAATTAATTTATGAAAATATCTATAATAGGAAATAATTTAACTGCGTTAGTTTTAGCAAAAGTACTACTTAAAAAAAAAATACATGTTGATTTATTTTATGAGGAAAATACAACAAAAAATCAAAAATCCGTAAGAACTATTGGTATAACGCAATCTAATGTATTATTTTTAAACAAATATTTCAAAGGTATAGAAAAAATAGGTCACAAGATTGATAAAATTTTAATTTCAACTGAACGTCAGAAAAAAGATTTATTAAATTTTGAAAACAACAGTAATTTTAAATTTGCAGTATTTAAATATGAAAATATTTATAAATTTGTTAAGTCCTCTTTAAAGAAAGAAAAAAATTTTAAAAGTATTAAGACTAAATTTGACAAAAAATTAATCCAAAAAAAATATTTATTATCCTACGACTTAATTATTGATATAAATTTAAGAAATACTTTATCAAAAAAATTCTTTTCGAGAAAAATTAAAAAAGATTATTTTAGTAGGGCATACGTAACTATTATAAATCATAAGCAAATTAAAAATAATATTGCAAAACAAATATTCTCATCCTCTGGACCATTAGCATTTTTGCCAATTTCGAACAATAAAACTTCATTAGTGTACTCAATTTTTGATAACAATAGTTCAAAAATGAGTGAGGAAAAAGTAATTGAATTGATTAAAAATTATAATACCAAATATAAAATTACTAGTTTTGAGAAATTTGAGAGTTTTAAACTACAATTTTCTTTACTTAGAAATTATTTTAAACAAAATGTTTTAGCCTTTGGAGACCAAGTACACACTATACACCCTTTAGCTGGCCAAGGTTTCAATATGACATTAAGAGACATAAAGTATTTTTTAAAGTTAATAGATGAGAAGATCAAATATGGTTTAAATTTAGATAGTTCGATGCTTGAAGAATTTGAAAAAAATAATAAATATAAAAATGTAATCTTCGCTAATTCAATTGATTTCATTCATGAATTTTTTAAATTTGAAAAAAAATTGCCAGAGGGATTGTCTGAAAAATTATTTCTTTACTTTAATAAAAACAGTGCGATTAAAAAATATATTTCTATTTTAGCTGATAGAGGTTTTTAATTCAAAATTATTGAATAGTGGTATTGCTAAATTTGTCTAGTATATAAGTGTGTAATATTTCTTCTAGTTTTTCTCTTCTTTTATTTAAGTTTGTGGCCTCTAATAGTATTTGTTTTTCCTCAAGAGAAAATGGTGATGCCATTGATAAAGTATTAATTGTTTGATCTAAACTTTGTTTTTGAAGATCCTTCCAATTTATAACATAACCTTGTCTTTTAAATAAAGTTTTTAAGTTTTTAAGTATTTTATCTAGATCAGAAAAATTCATTTTTTCTTTTACCTCACTCACATCCTGACTATAATAATTAAAATCTACCTGACATTTCCTGTAAAGTCTTTCGTGATCAACTTCACTTACAATGTTAAATCTAGAAATTCCATTAATGATTATTAAGTATCGGCCATCTTCGGTTTCATTAAAACTGGTAATTTTACCAGCACATCCTGTTTTATAAAGATCTGGTTTATCTTTGTTTCCAGTTTTTCTTGGCTGTATCATTCCAATAATTCTATCGCTTTTCATTGCATCATCAATCATCTGAATATATCTAGGTTCAAATATGTTAAGAGGTACTGTAGTTTCAGGAAAAATTATAAAATTTGATAGAGGGAAAACTGGTATAATTTTTGGTAAATCTTTATTTTTGTTCATGTTTAAATTTAACAAATTTTATGGAATTCATCTAGTGATGAAAAATATTATTTTACCTAAATTATTTTTTCAACTATGATAAACTATAAATAAAAATGCGGGCATAGCTCAGTGGTAGAGCGTCTCGTTGCCAACGAGAAGGTCGTGGGTTCAAGTCCCATTGCCCGCTCCATTATAGGAGGAAAATGACTGATTTATCAGAAAAAAAATGTATACCTTGTGAAGGTGGAATACCTAGCTTTGATTTAAATGAAATCCATAAATATTTAAAAAAGGTGGACGGGTGGGATGTAAAATCCGAAAATAACGAAAGTTACTTTTTAATAAAAGAATTTAAATTTAATGATTTTTTAGAGAGTCAATCTTTTATAAATAAAGTAGGAAACTTAGCTGAAAAGGAAGGACATCATCCCGATATTTGGTTTGGATGGGGATACGCTAAAATAAAAATATTTACTCATGCTATCAATGGATTACATGAAAGTGATTTTGTTCTTGCCGCAAAAATTGATAAAATAAACTAATGTCTAAAATGTCTTGTTTTAGAAAAAACTAAAATTATTCCAAGTTTATTAGCAAACTTAATAATTTCTTTGTCATTAATAGATCCAGAGGGTTGAATAATAGCTTTAACACCAGATAAAACAAGTTCCTCAATGCCGTCTGTAAATGGAAAAAAGGCATCAGAGGCGGCATATAGTTCATCTCGCTTATAATTTTTATTTTGACTTCTAAGTTTATTTATAGCAATTCTGCAACTATCGACTCTACTTGCCTGCCCAGACCCTATTCCAACTGTAGAAAAATCTTTGGTAATTACAATCGCATTAGATTTGACAAATCTGCATACGTTAAATGCGAACATAAGATTATCCATAATTTTTTTTGAAGGTTTTATTTTAGAAACGACTTTAAAATTATTTAAATTAAAAGGTTTTAAGTCCGTTGATTGAGTGAGTAGATTATTAAAGTTGTTAGTAAAATTTGAGAAATCCTTAATTCTAAAACTCCTTGAGTCAATAATACGTAAATTCTTCTTTTTTTTTAATTCCTTCAAAGCTTTAAAATCAAAACCATCTGCTAAAACAACCTCAAAAAAAATTTTGTTAATTTCTTTTGCAGTTTTTTCATCTAACTTAAAGTTACAAGAAACTATTCCCCCAAAAGCACTTGTTGGATCACAGGATAAAGCAGATTTGAAACTATTAATTTTACCTTTGTTAATTGATACTCCGCATGGATTTGCATGTTTAACTATTACAGTCCCCAAGTTATTTGGAAGTGATTTTGATATAAGAAGAGCAGAATAAATATCATTATAATTATTATAGCTTAACATTTTGCCATGTAATTGTTTAATCTTCTGATTTTCATTCAATGAATAAATCGCCCCAGTTTGGTGTGGATTTTCTCCGTATCTTAATTCTTTAACTTTAGTTGATACAATTAATTTCTTTTCAGGATAAATATTTTTTGAAACTTTAGAGAAATAATTAAAAATCGAAGCATCATAGCTTCCAGTTTCCATGAAAGCTTTCTCAGACATGTTTCTTCTAAAAGTTAATGAGGTCGATCCTTTCCTCAATTTTAATTCATTTAATAAATTTTCATAATCATCACAAGATGTTATTACAGTCACATTTTTATAATTTTTTGCAGCAGCTCTAACCATAGCGGGCCCACCTATATCGATATTCTCTATTATTTTGTTGTTATTATTCGTTATTTTTAAAACTTTATCGAAAGGATAAAAGTTACAAATTACCAAATCTATTTCCTCAAAATTTTGATTCTTAAGATCTTTCATATGTTTTTTATTATCTCTATCACTTAAAATTCCAGCATGTATCTTAGGGTGAAGTGTTTTTACTCTTCCGTCTAGCAATTCTGGAAAATTCGTAAATTTTGATACTTCCGTACATTTATAACCATAACTCTTTATTGTTTTATATGTTCCCCCCGAACTTATAATTTTAATTTTATATTTAGATAAATTTTTAATTAAAATTTTTAATATTGATTTGTTGCTTACTGATATTAGTGCTGTTTTAATTCTTTTATTCATATTTTCTGGAATATCCAATTTATATTTTCATCATTCTCAGAGGTTTTACCATATATATAAATATTTTGATTTTCTGAATAATTATTTTTTTTTCCAAAAAATAAACCAGTTTCAAAATTTATTTTTTGATTTTTACAAGTAAATTTCCATCCTGCATTTTTCATGTCTATCAAAATAGTATTACCATCAATGGTTTTGGTAACCTTAGTCCCTGGATACATATGAAATCTGATCTCAAAAGTTACTGACTTGTGATTTTTTTTTTTTAAAAGTCTGTCTAAACCATTAATTACAAAATCTTTATTGGATATTTCAATTTTTCTACTATGTATTACACCATATCTTTTTAAATAACCATCGTGTGATCCCTCTAATATCCATTTATTGTTATCAGATACGACTTTTTTTGAAATAATTTTAAAATTTTTATTTACAAGTTTTTTACTGTTATTTTCAAAAAGAAATTGAGAAACCGAGCTATTATCAAGTGTCAAAGTTGAATGTGAAGCTGAAGATCTAGATATATTGTTAAGTTGATGATCTATTTTCTGAAAATAACCAGAGTTACATATTAACTTCTCACCTAAATAATCCAATTCAAAAGATAAGGGACCAGACTGATAATTTTGAGAAAATTGGTTTTCAGGTGCTTTACCTAAGTCCATAATTATGGACATTTTTTTCCCTTTTAAAAATCCGTAATCACCTATTATGTTTTCATCACACTTAAATTTATAACCATTACTTTTTAAATATAAATCAAAGTCACTATTTTTTGTCTCGTTGTTTCCATTAAATAGAAAAGAGGTATTTGAATTACCAATTAAATAACTATAACCACGCCCTAAGTAATAAATAGTTTCATCTAAATAATCTGGTATCTCGTGTTGTGAGTCTTTAAGTAATTCTCTAATTAAAATTAGGTACTTAAGGTAAAATGCTAACTGTCTCAAACTTCTTGATTTTGGGAATAGATTTTTATCTAAACATTTATTAATTATTTTTCTTAATAAATTAAAACCATAATTTCTCAAATATTCATCTTGATAACACAATCCGCCTAAAATTATTGCGGTGCAGGATATAATTTTATCATCTATTGTGTCAGATTTATTAATTTGGTTAATAAGATGCTTTAATTGCTTTCTTATAATAAAGTTAAATTGAATTTTAAAATCATCATTACCATCTTCATATGTTAATTTAGAATTACTCAACCAGGAAATAACTCTTTTTGATAAAACATCTATTTCCCATACTTGATCATTATATTTAGAATTTTTATCGATCCAGCTTTTAATTATTGATTGAATAATCTCATTTGAAGATTTTAAATCTACTGAAAAAAGCCAAAAGAAATTATGTAACTTTTTATATGATCTATCATTTATGTTATAATTTTTCCAAATTATATTTGTATTTAAGGTTTCAATATTTATTTTTTCTTTATTGTATTTAATTATGCTGTCGAATGTAGATGGATTTGGTCTGTAAATTAAATTTTTTATGTCTAATTTAGATATTTTACCGTCATAATAAGATGTATTTAGATAAAACTTTCTTAACTCTAAATTAATTATATTTTTAAAATATTTAAAAAAATTTATAGAATTTTTTAATCTCATTCTAGATTTTCTTTAAAGTTTCGATATTTTTTTTTAAATCTCCATTATTTTCTTTAAATATTGTAGTGCCTGATACTAGAATATTTGCACCGGCATTTATAACCTCTTTTGAATTTGTAAAGTCTATGCCACCATCCACTTCTATCTCAAATTTAAAATTATTTGTTTTTCTTACGTTCTCTAATTCACTGATTTTATTTACCACTTCAGGAATAAATTTCTGACCTCCAAATCCAGGATAAACACTCATGATTAAAACTAAATCAATGTCTTTTAGATAATTTTTAATCAGACTTATCGGCTTATCTGGATTTAAAGAGATACCGACTTTTTTTTTCATATCTTTAATATGATTTATTGAACTTTTTAGATTATCTGTAGCCTCAGGGTGTATGGTTATTATGTCTGATCCTGCATCAGCAAAATCCTTTATGTACTTGTGAACTGGTGAAATCATAAGATGAACATCAAATGGAATATTAGTAAACTTTCTCAAGGCTTTTATTACAGGCGGACCAATTGTTAAATTAGGAACAAAATGACCATCCATCACATCTACATGAATTAGATCAGCACCTGCCTCATCAAGTCTTTTTATTTCCTTTCCCAGCTCACTAAAATCAGCAGACAATATAGATGGAGATATTTTTATTTTTTTCATTGATTACTACTACACTAGTATCAATATTTGTTTTTTTTTTGAATTAATTTTTACCAAATATTTGGTATATTTGTGTTGCTATCTCACTCTCGAGTGGAAAAGACAACATCCCCATTACAGAATAACCCATTAAGTAAGGCATTAGGTAAAAACGGAACATATAAAAAAACCATGCAACATAGAGGGGAACTAGCGGAGCAACAATAAAAGACGGAGTTATAAATCTAAACATTCTTATAAACGGATCAGTCATTTTAACAAATACTTTCATAAAAAAAAATTCTGAATCCTGTCTTTGAAAGATATTCATCGCAACCCTTCCAATAAGAGTCCACATAATGACGCCTAATATATAATCAATTAAATAAATTAGAGGATGAAAATTTGCACTCATGAATTTTTTAAGGGGCGAAATAAACTCGCCCCTTTTTATACTATATAATTTAGTGTTGTTTTCCTAGTACAGTTTTACCGCTAGGTACTCTAACTTCGTCAACCATTTTCTGCGTAGCAGAATCTGGCGCTTTAGTTATCAAGCTTACTACAATCATTGAAACTAAGCTTACAAGTGATCCGACTATACCGAAAGTTAACTGTGTAACTCCCCAGAAGCCAGCTCCACCGTTTCTTACCCAAATTAAGTAAGCAGAACCTGATATTAGACCTAACAACATTCCTGCAACAGCACCTTGTGCATTCGCTCTCTTCCACCATACTCCCAGTACTAGTGGGAAGAATAATCCAGACATCGCAAAGTCAAATGCCCAAATTACCGAACCAAGAATACCTTGAATTTCAAGAGCTGCAATTGTTGCTCCAGCAAAACCAATTATTACAAGTAATACCCTTGCTACAATTAATCTTTTAGCTGTTTCAGCTTTCGGATTAATCATCTTGTAGTAAATGTCGTGCGATAAAGCATTTGAAATTGCAAGCACTAATCCGTCTGCAGTTGACATGGCAGCAGCCATACCTCCAGCAGCAACTAGACCTGAAATTACATATGGTAATCCAGCAACTTCTGGTGTCGCTAATACAACGGCTTTACCACCCATGAAAAACTCGTTTAATTCAAGTGTTCCATTTCCATTAAAGTCGCTTACGAACATTAGATTAGCTTGGTTCCAGTTTTGATACCAGTCTATAGCCTGTACATCTGCAATCGATTTACCAATAATTCCTGTTGATAGATTTGGATCCATCAAAGAAAGTTTTGATAAAGTCGCTAACATAGGTGCAGAAGAATATAGTAGGAATATAAAGAATAAAGACCAACCTACTGATCTTCTAGCTGCTTTCACACTTGGAGTTGTAAAGTATCTCATCATTACGTGAGGTAATGAAGCTGTTCCAGCCATCATACAAACTGCCAATGAAATAAATTTCCAAGGTGTTGTGTTAACATCAGAGTGAGCTTTAGTTATTCCAGCTAAACCTTTTGGTACTGTAGCTAAATCAGCTGCTGAGTTTTTGATAGTACCTAGACCAAATTGATTTTCAAGTTCAGCAATTCTAGCAACTTCATCCGCTAACATAAAGTGCGGGAAGAAACCAGCGCCTATTTTGTTACTAATCCAGAACACCGGTATTAAATATGCAATAATTAATACAATGTACTGAGCAACTTGGGTCCAAGTAACTGCTCTCATTCCACCAAGCATTGAACACATCAATATACTTGCTAAACCGACGTATACAGCAATATTAAAAGGAATATCTAGTGCAACTGATGCAATAGTTCCTGTAGCATTAATCTGAGCTGTCACGTATGTGAATGAAGCAACCGTTAAAACGATCACTGCAGATAATCTTGCCATGTTTCCACCATATCTAGTTCCGATAAAATCTGGAACTGTGTAACATCCAAATTTTCTTAAGTATGGTGCTAATAAAGATGCAACTAAAACGTATCCACCAGTCCATCCAACTAGCAGAGCCATATAACCATAGCCTTTGAAGTATATTCCACCTGCCATAGCAACAAATGAAGCACCAGACATCCAGTCTGCTGCAGTCGCCATTCCATTAAATACAGTTGGAACCTGCCTTCCGGCTACGTAATAAGCGTCTACTTGAAGTGTTCTTGATAAGTATCCGATTAGCGCATAGATTAAAACTGTAAATGCAACGAAGAAAATTCCTATCATCTTCGCAGACATCCCAGCTTGTTCCGCAATTGCCATGAGAATTATGAAACCAAGGAAACCCCCTGTATAAATTCCATAAACTTTTGGCAAGTTGTCTATAAATTTACCTTTAATCATTAGTCATCCTCTCTCTCGGTGAAACCAAACTCTTCATCGATTTTCTCTTGTCTGCCTGCAAACCAAAAAATTAAGATTACAAAAATTCCAAGAGAACCTTGACATGTAAACCAATACGTTAAAGGATATCCAAATGGTTTAATGCCAGAAGCGTTCATTTCAGTCGCGAAGAAAAAGATGCCAATCGAGAAAACAAACCAAATTGCTAATGTTACAAAAAGCAAATTTCTGGTTTTTTCCCAATGTTGTGCTTGTTTTGACATTTTTTTCCCTCCCTATAGGTTAAAAGAAATTACCATACTCATTATCAAATTTATTGGAACCCCTAAAAAAGCTACAAATTGTGGTATTTTTAGCTTATAAAACAACCTTAAGTAGTCAAATGGTTCTAAAATACAGATTTAATCTAAAAGACATCAAACTTGAGGATTTCAAAGTTTATTTGCTTGCAATGTTCAAAGCTATTTTACCAAAGAAAAAAATCAACAATTTGGATGATTTAGAGGATTTTGTACAAAAGAAATCTGCATGGGTTACTCAAGTTACCCTTTATGGATATTTAAAAACTAGAATGGGAACTAAATATGTTTTGCATTTTGATAATGAAAAATTTCTAGGATCTATAAACAAATCAAAATGGAATATTTACTATGTGGCTTTACAGGATATGATATTTTATTCGTTCTCTTACTTAAACATTACAATAAATTTTCAAGAAGGTGGACACGCAAAAAAAATTTATAATTCTATTTTAGAAAGAGAAAAATTAAATGGGATGCCAGAAGAAGTAATTGAAAAAGCAAGAAAATTATTTGAAGAAAGATATCATAATATTGATTGGAAAAAATACTCTAATGATTTACCTTTTAATAAAAGTGCATTAGCGCTTTACGAATGGGCTCCAATAGCAGAGGAATTAAAAACATTAGACAGAAAAATAGTTTTAAATTCTATGATACTTAAATGGGATAACATAAAAGAAGAATTTCAAAAGCTTATAAATTTTTAAATATTTTTTCTTTCGCTAACCAAGCTCTTTACTACCGAAGGATCTGCAAGTGTAGTTGTATCACCGAGTTGATCATGCTCGTTTGCTGCAATTTTTCTCAATATCCTTCTCATTATTTTTCCAGATCTTGTTTTAGGAAGTCCGGGTGAAAAATGGATTAGATCTGGTGTAGCTATAGGTCCAATTTGCTTTCTTACCCATAATTTTAAATCTCTTTCAAGTTCTCCATTTGGTTCTTCACCTACATTAAGAGTTACGTAGCAATATAAACCGTTACCTTTAATATCATGAGGATATCCAACTACTGCGGCTTCTGCCACTTTAGGGTGAGCTACAAATGCACTTTCTATTTCAGCTGTACCTAGGTTATGGCCAGAGACAATTATTACATCATCAACTCTGCCTGTGATCCAATAATATCCATCTTTATCTCTCCTACATCCATCTCCTGTAAAATATTTACCATCAAACTGTGAAAAGTAAGTGTCTATAAATCTTTGATGATCACCATAAACAGTTCTCATTTGTCCTGGCCACGATTGTGCAATACACAATCTGCCTTGAGCTTCACCTTTAAGAACTTTTCCATTTTTATCAACTAATACAGGCTTAATTCCATAAAAAGGCTTTGTCGCTGAGCCAGGTTTTAAATCTATGGCTCCAGTTTGAGGGCTTATCAAAATTCCACCAGTTTCAGTTTGCCACCAAGTGTCAACTATTGGGCATCTAGAGTCTCCTACAGTTTTAAAATACCATTGCCAAGCCTCAGGATTTATTGGTTCACCAACAGTTCCTAGCAATTTAAGTGATTTTCTTGAGGTTTTTTTAACTGGTTTATCTCCCTCTCTCATTAATGCTCTAATTGCAGTTGGAGCAGTATAAAAAATATTTACTTTGTATTTATCGATAATTTGCCACCATCTCGAACTATCTGGATATGTTGGTATTCCCTCAAACATAATAGTAGTAGCTCCATTAGATAGAGGTCCGTAAATTATATAACTATGTCCTGTAACCCAACCGATATCCGCGCTACACCAATAAATATCTTTAGACTTATAATTGAAAATATATTGGTGTGTCATAGACGCATAAACCATATAGCCCCCAGTTGTATGTAATACGCCTTTAGGTTTGCCCGTCGAACCAGATGTATAAAGTATAAACAACGGATCCTCTGCGCACATTTCTTCTGGTTCGCAATTTGAAGAAACATTTTTAATCATATCGTGATACCAAACATCTCTACTTTCATCCCAATTAATTCTATTTCCAGTTCTTTTAATAACTATACATTTTTTTACTTTAGGACATTCAACTAATGCCTCGTCTGTTATTGATTTTAAATGAATAGTCTTACCGCCTCTTATGCCCTCATCCGCAGTTATTACGTAATCAGACTCACAATCATTTATTCTTCCAGATATACTATCAGGCGAGAAGCCACCAAAAATTATAGAATGAATGGCACCTATTCTTGCGCATGCCAGCATCGTGTAAGCAAGTTCGGGTATCATAGTTAAATATATTGTAACCCTATCTCCCTTTTTAACTCCTAACTCTTTTAACCCATTTGCTGCTTTAGAAACTTCTTGATGTAACTGTTTGTATGTAATTTTTTTTTGAACCTTAGGATCATCACCGACCCAAATAATTGCGGTTTTATCTTTATTTCTTTTTAAATGTCTATCGATACAATTTGCTGAGGCATTTAAAGTTCCATCATAAAACCATTTAATGTGTACATCTGATTTACTATATTTAACATCTTTAATTTTCGTGTAAGGTTTAATCCACGTAATTCGCTTACCTTCCTTTTTCCAAAATCCGTCGTTATCTTTCAATGATTGTCTATACTTCTTTTCGTACTCAGACTTATTTACTGTAGCTTTTTTAACCCAATCTGTTTTAACTTTATAAATAAGTTCTTTTGGACTCTCAGTATCTTCTATTTTTTTTAATTTAATTTTCTTTTTTCTTTTTGATTTAAGAATTTTTTTTCTTTTTTTTGATTTATTTTTTTTTTTATTTTTTCTTTTTTTATTAGATTTTTTTTTCTTTTTTTTTGGCATAGTATTTTATTTACTT
>CABZUW010000003.1 GCA_902529105.1 uncultured Pelagibacteraceae bacterium | reverse complement strand
GGGAAGAACTAGTTTTGAGGTGAGTTTCCCGCTTAGATGCTTTCAGCAGTTATCTCGTCCATACTTAGCTACCCGGCACTGCAGCTGGCGCTACAACCGGTCCACCAGTGGTATGTTCAACCCGGTCCTCTCGTACTAGGGTCAACTCCTCTCAATTCTTCTACACGCATAGCAGATAGGGACCGAACTGTCTCACGACGTTCTGAACCCAGCTCACGTACCACTTTAATTGGCGAACAGCCAAACCCTTGGGACCTGCTCCAGCCCCAGGATGTGATGAGCCGACATCGAGGTGCCAAACACTGCCGTCGATATGAGCTCTTGGGCAGTATCAGCCTGTTATCCCCGGCGTACCTTTTATCCGTTGAGCGATGGCCCTTCCACTCAGAACCACCGGATCACTATGACCGTCTTTCGACTCTGCTCGACTTGTCAGTCTCACAGTCAGGCAAGCTTATGCCATTGCACTCTACGAACGATTTCTGACCGTTCTGAGCTTACCTTCGCACGCCTCCGTTACTATTTGGGAGGCGACCGCCCCAGTCAAACTACCCACCATACAATGTCTTGATGCCGGATAACGGCTATCAGTTAGATATCAAGAAAAACAAAAGAGGTATTTCACTGTTGACTCCACAAAAGCTGACGCTCTTGCTTCAATGTCTCCCTCCTATGCTAAATATGTTTTTCCTAATACCAATGTAAAGTTGCAGTAAAGGTGCACGGGGTCTTTCCGTCTAACTACGCGAACTCCGCATCTTCACGGAGAATTCAATTTCACTGAGTTGATGTTGGAGACAGCGGAGAAATCGTTACGCCATTCATGCAGGTCGGAACTTACCCGACAAGGAATTTCGCTACCTTAGGACCGTTATAGTTACGGCCGCCGTTTACTGGGGCTTCAGAAATGAGCTTGCACCCATCGCATTAACCTTCCAGCACCGGGCAGGCGTCAGACCCTATACATCCACTTACGTGTTAGCAGAGCCCTGTGTTTTTGATAAACAGTCGCTTCTCCCTGGCTTGTGCCACCTTTAATTGGTTGCCCAAAAAAAGGTCTTCTTTATCCCGAAGTTACAGAAGCATTTTGCCGAGTTCCTTCAACATCATTCTCTCAAGCGCCTAAATATACTCTATTAATCCACCTGTGTCGGTTTAGGGTACGGTCTTAATGATGGAGCTATTTCCCGGAACTTCTTCACTGCAAATTCAATCCATTAAGAATTCACAACTTATGAAATTCGTCACTACCATCAGGTTAAGGAATATTAACCTTATTTCCATCGACTACGGCTTTCGCCCTCGCCTTAGGGGCCGACTAACTCTGCGCGGATTAACCTTGCGCAGAAACCCTTGGATTTTCGGCGATAAAGTTTTTCACTTTATTTATCGTTACTTATGTCAGCATTCGCACTTCTGATACCTCCAGAATCCCTCACGGGTATTCCTTTGCAGGCTTACAGAACGTTCCGCTACCGCTTATAAAACTTAAAGTTTTATAAACCCACAGATTCGGTATATGATTTTAGCCCCGTTACATCTTCGGCGCAGAAACTCTATTAGACCGGTGAGCTGTTACGCTATCTTTAAAGGATGGCTGCTTCTAAGCCAACCTCCCGGCTGTTAAGGAATTTCCACATCCTTTCACACTTAATCATAATTTCGGGACCTTATCTGGTGGTCTGGGCTTTTTCCCTCTCGACCATGGACCTTAGCACCCACAGTCTGTCTGATGAGGAACTATATTTAGCATTCGGAGTTTTATTAGGTTTGGTAAGAATCTCTTCCCCCTAGCCCATTTAGTGCTCTACCTCTAAATATATATTTACTCATCGCACTACCTAAATAGTTTTCGCGGAAAACCAGCTATCTACGAATTTGGTTGGCCTTTCACCCCTTACCACAAGTCATCCAAAGACTTTTCAACGTCAACTGGTTCGGTCCTCCAGCAAGTGTTACCTTGCATTCAACCTGCTCATGGTAAGCTCATTCGTTTTCGGGTCTAATTCATAAAACTAATCGCCCTATTAAGACTTGCTTTCGCTGCGCCTACACCTAGATGGCATAAGC
The DNA here is from genome assembly GCA_902529105.1 of uncultured Pelagibacteraceae bacterium. Classification (GTDB taxonomy): domain Bacteria; phylum Pseudomonadota; class Alphaproteobacteria; order Pelagibacterales; family Pelagibacteraceae; genus Pelagibacter. The sequence goes on along the minus strand of CABZUW010000003.1, from coordinate 101,255 downwards.
TTGCTTTATAAATTAAGTCACTGACCCATTATACAAAAGGTACGCCGTCACTCTAAAAAGAGCTTCGACTGATTGTAGGCATGCAGTTTCAGGTTCTATTTCACTCCCCTAATAGGGGTTCTTTTCACCTTTCCCTCACGGTACTAGTTCACTATCGGTCACTAAAGAGTATTTAGGCTTAGAGGGTGGTCCCCCTATATTCGAGCAAGATTTCACGTGTCCCGCTTTACTCAAGAATGAAATTAAGCTTTGCCTCTACAGGACTATCACCTTCTTTGGTTAGCTTTTCCAAACTACTCAAGTTTTCTTAATCTCATTACTGGCCTATTCCGCTTTCGCTCGCCACTACTTACGGAATCTCAATTGATTTCTTTTCCTCTGGTTACTTAGATGTTTCAGTTCTCCAGGTTATCTCTTCAAATCTATGTATTCAATTTGAAGTTACACATAAAGTGTAGGGTTTCCCCATTCGGATATTTTCGGATCAAAACTTGCATACAGCTCCCCGAAACTTATCGCAGTATACCACGTCCTTCGTCGTCTTTTAGTGCCAAGGCATCCGCCACACGCCCTTAAACGCTTGATTTATGCACAGAAAAAAATTCTGTGTGAATCAAATTTTTATGATTGTTCATCAATTCGAACAATCGGATATAGATATTGATAATTTAAAAATATTTACGAATTTAATAACTAGGTTACTTTTGGTGGAGGATAGCGGGATCGAACCGCTGACCTCCTGAATGCAAATCAGGCGCTCTCCCAGCTGAGCTAATCCCCCCAAGAAAATTTATTGGTGGGCCGAGAAAGACTCGAACTTTCGACCCCACCCTTATCAAGGGTGTGCTCTAACCAACTGAGCTACCGGCCCGTAAATGAGACCAAGAGTAACATTTTTTGAAAAGAGAAATGAGGACGGTCAACATTAACCTGTATATTATTTAGATTAAAAAAATTTTTTTAATCATCCTTAGAAAGGAGGTAATCCAGCCGCAGGTTCCCCTACGGCTACCTTGTTACGACTTCACCCCAGTCGCTGACTATACCGTGGTCAAAGTTTTTAACCTTTGCCTTAAGGTAGAACCAACTCCCATGGTGTGACGGGCGGTGTGTACAAGACCCGGGAACGTATTCACCGCGGCGCGCTGATCCGCGATTACTAGTAATTCCAGCTTCATGTACTCGAGTTGCAGAGTACAATCCGAACTGAGGCATTTTTTTAGGATTTGCTTAACGTCGCCGTTTTGCTTCCTATTGTGAATGCCATTGTAGCACGTGTGTAGCCCAACACGTAAGGGCCATGAGGACTTGACGTCATCCCCACCTTCCTCCAGCTTATCACTGGCAGTTCTTTCAGAGTGCCCAACTAAATGATGGCAACTAAAAGTGAGGGTTGCGCTCGTTGCGGGACTTAACCCAACATCTCACGACACGAGCTGACGACAGCCATGCAGCACCTGTGTTTCGTCCGGCCGAACCGAAAACTTTAATCTCTTAAAGTCGCGACGAACATGTCAAGTGTTGGTAAGGTTCTGCGCGTATCTTCGAATTAAACCACATGCTCCACTACTTGTGCGGGTCCCCGTCAATTCATTTGAGTTTTAACCTTGCGGTCGTACTCCCCAGGCGGTGTGTTTATTGCTTTCGCTGCGACACTGAAAATAAATTTCCAACGTCTAACACACATCGTTTACGGCATGGACTACGAGGGTATCTAATCCTCTTCGCTACCCATGCTTTCGTTCCTCAGTGTCAGTAATGATCCAGAAAGCTGCCTTCGCAATTGGTATTCTTTCTAATATCTACGAATTTCACCTCTACACTAGAAATTCTGCTTTCCTCTATCAAACTCTAGCTAAAAAGTTTTGATGGCAGTTCCAGAGTTAAGCTCTGGGATTTCACCACCAACTATTTTAACAACCTACGAACTCTTTAAGCCCAGTAATTCCGAACTACGCTAGGTCCCTTCGTATTACCGCGGCTGCTGGCACGAAGTTAGCCGGACCTTCTTATTCGGGTACAGTCATTTTCTTCCCCGACGAAAGAGCTTTACAACCCAAAGGCCTTCTTCACTCACGCGGCATCGCTGCATCAGGGTTTCCCCCATTGTGCAAGATTCCCTACTGCTGCCTCCCGTAGGAGTTTGGGCCGTGTCTCAGTCCCAATGTGGCTGATCATCCTCTCAAATCAGCTATTGATCAAAGTCTTGGTAAGCCATTACCTTACCAACTAACTAATCAAGTGCGGGCTCATCCATTGGCGCATAAAGCTTTCTCCGTAAAGACTTATGAGGTATTAGCACAAGTTTCCTCGTGTTATTCCTCACCAAAGGGAAGATACCCACATGTTACTCACCCGTCTGCCACTAAGTATTGCTACTTCGTTCGACTTGCATGTATTAGGCGTGCCGCCAGCGTACGTTCTGAGCCATGATCAAACTCTCAAGTTTAAAAACGGCGCACACTAGCTTCAACATAAGTACTAAGAATAATACTTATGTGATTTTGAAGTATGTACGACAAATTTTGGTAACCTTAACCGTCCACACTTCTCTTTTCAATTTTAACAATAAAAATAGCTAATTAGGATTAAAACCTAATAAATTACAGCTTTTATAAGGCTGAGTGTGACGCTTATATGCTAAAATTATAGGAAATCAAGCTATTAGATTTAAAAAAATATGATAAAAAACCATATAAATCAACGTTTTTTAATGAAAAATTTAATATTAAATAAGATTTTCAAAAATTATCTGCATTTAATTATCATAGTCTTGTCTCTAATTTTTTTACTAACAATTATTAATTTTTATAATTCTTATAAGAAAAATGAAATTTTACATTTTGAAAAGTTTTTAAAAAATACTTATTTAAACAAAACATTAGATAGTGTTGTTGAGGATCTTAATCCTAGATATGAAATATTAAAATATACCGTAAAGGAAGGTGATAGCCTAGACAAAATTCTAAATAAACTCAAAATTGACGATGAAGAAAAAAAAATTGTTTTAAGTAATATTTTAAAAAATAAAAAAATTACAAAAATTTTCGAAAAACAGACAATATCATTCAAAATAGACAAAAAAATTCCAGTTAAGATAATTGAAGTAGATTTTACAATGAATAAAACTACTAATTTTATTTTCAAAAGAGAAATATCTAGTGATAAATTCGTTGTAAATAAAATTGAAAAAAATTTAAAAAAAACTTTTACTTATAAAGAGTCAATTATTAAAAATAGTTTATACACTAGTGCCATTAATGAGAAAATTCCTGCCTCATTAATAGTTGAGTTTGCAAGAATTTATGGTTTTCAGATAGATTTTCAAAGAGATATTTGGAAGAATGATAGTTTCCAAATTATCTATGAAAGTTATTACAATGATAGTAATGAGGAAATTGAAACAGGAAATATATTATATTCTAATTTAGTACTGCAGGGTAAAGAAAACCAATTATACTATTTTAAGAATGGTAGAGAAAGTGATTACTATGATGAGACAGGTCAAAGTATAAAAAAAACTTTAATGAAAACACCTATAAATGGAGCTAGATTATCCTCAAGTTTTGGAAAAAGGAAACATCCAATATTAGGTTTCACCAAAATGCACACCGGAACTGATTTCGCTGCTCCTAAAGGTACGCCAATAATGGCCTCAGGTGATGGAACTGTTACTAAAGCATCATGGTGCGGTGGCGGAGGGAATTGTGTAAAGATAAAACATAATTCTGTCTATTCAACTGTATACGCACATCTTTCTAAATTTGGAAGAGGTATAAAAAAAGGATCTAAAGTTAAACAGGGTCAAACTATTGGATATGTAGGTTCTACAGGAATGTCAACTGGACCACATTTGCATTATGAAGTTATAGAAAATGGGAGAAAAGTAAACTCTCAAACACTAAAATTGCCATCTGGAAAAACTTTAAAAGGTAATGAAAGAAAAGTATTTGAAATTATAAAAATTAAAACCAATGTTTTAAAATCCGAACTTATTGATAAATTGAGCTAGATAAAAACTAATTATTAGGAATTTATATCCTTAATTATTTTTTTTTCTTCAAAGTTATTTTCTGCCAAATTCTCGGTTTTTTTTTCTGAGTTTATGCCTTGCTTTTCTGAGATCCTTATAAAATGATCTGCATGTTGAAAATAATTTTCGGAAAGAATTTTATCTCCATTTGATAACGCCTCTTTCGCAAGCTCGGTATATTTCTCTATTAATTTAGCTGCGTTAATATTTTTTGATATTTTTTTTCTTTTAAAATCACTAGAGATATTAAAATCTCCATTATATTTCATTGAAACATTACTTTTAAAACTACGTATATTGTTGTTTCTATTTCTATTTCTCTTAAAATTTTTATAATTCTTCATAATACTTATAATTTTGTAGCCACTAAACACCTATTAAGTCCACTTAAATCTTTACAGATCTCTTTGGTGAAAAAATTATTTTTTAATAGTATTTCTTTAGTTCTTAACATCTGTGAGTTATCAATTTCTAAAAAAAGATTTCCACGTTTTTTTAACAATTTTGAACTTTTTTTTATTACTTTCAAAATTGTTGAATAGCCGTCTATACCTCCGTCAAGAGCTAGCTTTGGCTCAAAGTGTTTCACATCCTCATTTAAACTACTTAGTTTACTTTTTTTAATATATGGAGGGTTAGAAACTATAAGATCATATTTTCCTAAAAAAAATTTGTCAATATCAGTATTAATTAATTTAATTCTATTTTCTAACTGTTGCATTTTTGCATTGATTTTAGCTACATTTATCGCGTATTTTGATATGTCAATACCAATGCCTCTAAATTTTTTTCTTTCTAGTAGTAAGCTCAAAATTATGCATCCAGATCCAGTACCTATATCAAGAATTTTTTTGCTATCATTTAAATCATAGCAACTTAAAACTTTTTCAACTATTAATTCAGTGTCAGGTCTAGGTATTAAGACATATTCATTTGTAAAAAAACGTTTACGCCAAAATTCTTTATATCCGGTTATATATGCTATAGGTTTTTTGTTTACTCTTTTATGAACATCTATATAAAATTTTTTCTCTATAAATTTACTTAAATTTTTTTTTGGATAAATTATAAGTTTTTCCCTAGTGGTATTTAGAATATTAGATAATATCAATTCACTTTCTAAACCTGAATTATTAACAAATTTATTTTTTAGTATTTTTTCGCCTATTTTTGAAAGCTTTATTGAATTCATTAATTTAAATCATTAAGTTCGTTTTCTTGAGCCTGTAAAAGCAAGTTTTCATTTATGTATTCAAAAATTTCTCCTTGCATAAACTCCTCAAGTTTATGTAATGTTAAATTTATTCTGTGGTCTGTAACTCTTCCTTGTGGAAAATTATAAGTTCGAATTCTTTCTGATCTATCACCTGAACCAATTTTATTTTTTCTATCTTTAGATCTCTCATTTTCTCTTTTTTGCCTCTCAAATTCATAAATTCTCGATCTAAGGATCTTTAGCCCTTTTTCCTTATTTCTAATTTGTGATTTTTCGTCTTGCTGACTGACTACTATACCCGTAGGTATGTGAGTAATTCTTACTGCACTATCAGTGGTATTTACACTTTGACCTCCAGGTCCACTACTTCTAAAAACATCTATTCTTAAATCTTTATCCTCAATTTTGACATCAAAGTCTTCCGCCTCGGGTAACACTGCAACAGTTGCTGCGGATGTGTGAACTCTTCCTTGTGTTTCAGTATCTGGTACTCTCTGTACTCTATGAACACCGCTCTCATACTTTAATAAAGAATAAATATTTATTCCTTTTATCAAGGCAACTACTTCTTTCAAACCTCCGGCCTCACTTTTTGAAATGCTTATTATCTCTAATTTCCACTTTTTTTTGCTACATACTTTTTCATACATTTTAAATAAATCACTTGCAAAAAGGCTCGCTTCTAATCCTCCTGTTCCTGCTCTAATTTCAAGAATTGCATTCTTTGAGTCTGCCTCGTCTTTTGGAAGCAAAAATAATTTAAGTTTTTTTTCGTTTAAAAGATTCTGATCGATTAAAGTTGATAATTCTTTTTTTGCAAGGTCTTTTATTTCTATATCGTTATTTTTATCATTTATTATCGACTCTAATTCTTTTTTACTATCATCAAATTTTATATATTCTTTTGCACTTGATATAATCTCTTTGAGATCTGAATACTCTTTTGATTTTTTAGCAAAATCTTTTTTGTCAATGGAACCTGTAGACAGGCTTTCCTCTATTGATTTATGTTTAGAGATTATCTCTTTAATTTTTTTTTGTGGTATCATTATTTATTTCTTTAATTCAGTTGCTTTTTTCTCAACTAATTTTACAATTTCAGATACCATTTCGTTATTAGATATTTTTTTGTTTTGCAAACCAGATATATATAACATATTACTATCCTTGCCTCCGCCAGTAATGCCTATGTCAGTTTGAGAGGCTTCACCTGGTCCATTAACAACACAACCAATTATAGACAATGTAATTGGTGTTTTAATATGTGATAGTTTTTTCTCTAATATTTTTACCGTATTAATTACATCAAAACCCTGTCTAGCACATGAGGGGCAGGAAATAATTTTCACTCCTTTGTTTCTTAAATTTAATGATTTTAAAATTTCGTTTGCTATTTTGATTTCTTTTACTGGATCATCTGATAGTGATACTCGCAAAGTATCTCCAATTCCATCCAACAAAAGTGAACCAATACCAATTGAGGATTTGACGCTACCAGGTATAAAACTACCAGACTCGGTTATACCTAAATGAAGTGGATAATCAACTTTGACAGATAGTTGTCTGTAAGCAGCAATCGCAAGGAAAACATCAGAGGATTTCACACTAATTTTGAAATTGAAAAAATCCTCATTTTCTAAAAAAGATATATTTCGAATAGCACTATCAACTAGTGCTTCAGGACAAGGCTCTTTATATTTATCAAGAATGTCTTTCTCCAATGATCCTGCGTTGACTCCAATTCTAATAGCACAGTTATTATTTTTAGCTGCAGAAATGACATCTTTTATTTTTTTTTTATCTCCAATATTTCCCGGATTAATTCTTAAACACTTCGCACCATTTTCAGCAGCTTCCAATGCCCTTTTATAATGGTAATGAATATCTGCAACTATAGGTATAGAGGAGTGTTTAGATATTTCTTTTAGGGCCTTTGCGCTGTCCTCATCTGGTATGGATACACGAACTAAATCTGCACCTTCCTCAGCAATAGCTTCTATTTGTTTTAGAGTCAATTTAATATCTGTTGTTAAAGTATTTGTCATAGATTGAACACTTATTGGATTATTATTACCGATTTTTACGTCTCCGACATTTATTTCTCTCGTCTTTTTTCTTTTTATATCTCTAAAAGGTCTAATACTCATTTATTGATCAAGTTTAAATTCTCTATGAAGACTAACAACGGCTTTTCTAATATGTTTTCTTTTTATTAAAACAGATATCTTAATTTCTGATGTAGAAATAGCTAAGATGTTTATTTTTTTTTTACTTAAACTCTGAAACATTCTAAAAGTAACTCCCGGTGTTGTTATCATTCCTACACCAATTATGGATACTTTTGAGACTTCTCGATCAAATAAAATTTTATTATACTTAACATTTTTGTTAAATTTAAGTAAATTTTGAGTTTTATTTAAGTCCTTAGAATTAATTGTAAAAGTAATATCAGTTTTATGACCATCTGCAGATATATTTTGAACAACCATATCAACGTTTATATTGTTAATATATAAAGGTTTAAATATGGATGCTGCAACACCAGGTTTGTCTACTACTCCTACCAGAGTAACTTTAGCATCATTTTTTGTAACAGATATTCCGGTAATTACTTTATTATTAATTATATTTTTTCTTTTAGTAATAAGAGTTCCAGAGTTTTTTGAAAAAGATGATTTTACAATTACATCAATTCTATTCAACCTTGCATCTTGAACAGAATTAGATTGCATAACTTTTGATCCTAAAGAAGACATCTCTAGCATTTCTTCGTAAGAAATTACTTTTATTTTTTTAGCTTTATTGTTAATTTTAGGATCAGTGGTCATTACACCAATTACATCGGTATAAATAATACACTTAATAGCTTTAAGACTTTTTGCAAGTACGATTGCTGAGTAATCTGAGCCTCCTCGACCTAAAGTAGTTATTCTTCCATTTTTAGTTACTCCTTGAAATCCTGCTATTATAGGTACTCCTCCAATTTTTAAATAATTTATTATTTTTCTTATGTTAATATTATTTATATTTGCATTTCTGAAATTATCATCTGTCTGTATTGGTATTTGCCAAGCCATCATAGATTTTGAAACATATCCAATATGATTTAGTCTTCCAGCTATAAGAGAGCAGGAAATCTGTTCGCCTGCTGATACTAAGGTATCATATTCAGTTTTATCAAAGTCGTCTGAAATTTTTTCAGATTTTTTCACTAAATCATTTGTTACACCGCTCATTGCAGAAGATACTACTACAACTTTATATTTATTTTTTTTATATTTTGCTATGATTTCTGCTACTTTTTTTATTCTGTTTATTGACCCAACAGATGTACCGCCAAATTTTATAACAACAATTTTCATTGATAAATTTTATATTTAACTCTAAATAACCTCATAAAATACATCTAAATTATTATGTCAACAAGAATGAGTAAATCAACAGTTATCAAAGAAGAAATTGATAAATTTACACAAATGTCTGAGGAATGGTGGGACCCTAACGGAAAATTTAAGCCTTTGCATAAATTTAATCCTGTAAGGTTAAAGTATATTAAAAATAATACTCAAGTACATTTTAAAATTAAGAATACATACGAACCTCTAAAAGGTTTGAATATTCTTGATGTTGGTTGTGGAGGAGGTCTATTAACTGAACCTCTGTCAAGATTAGGTGCGAATGTGGTGGGAATTGATGCATCCTCTAAAAACATCAAAATAGCTAAAAAACATTTAAAAAAAAATAATTTAAAAGTTAAATATTTTTGTACATCTCCAGAAAATTTCAAATATAAAAAAAAATTCGACATTATACTAAATATGGAAATAGTTGAGCATGTCGAAAATCTAGATTTATTTTTAAGACAAACGTCGAAATTTTTAAAAAAAGGTGGTTTAATGTATATAGCTACTATTAACAAAACTTTAAAATCTTATTTATTTGCAATTGTTGGTGCTGAATATGTACTGAAGTGGCTACCAATTGGAACTCATGATTGGAATAAATTTGTAAAACCTGATCACCTTGAAAAACTTGCTAAAAACAGTTCATTAAAATTAAATAAACTAGATGGAGTAAAACTTGACCTAATTTCAAATCAATGGAAAATTAGCTCCGATAATTCTGTAAATTATATATCAAAATTCATTAAATATTAATTTTCTATATCATTAAACCAAGGAATAATCTGGGTTTTGATGCCCTCCTGATTTAATTCTTTTATTTCTTTAATATTAGCTTTGCCATAAATACCTTTATGATTTTTTTTATTTAAATAATTTATAGCTCTTGCTTCGTAAGAAAAATTATCACCAACGTACTTAAAATTATTTCTTATAAAATTTTGATAACTTCTTATTTTTTTTTTAAACTCTTTAAATTTATTTATATTTTGAGTGATTTTACTTTTTTTAATTAATTTAACATTTGGTGCCATCAAAGTTTTATCAATATTTTTAGATTTGCAGTAGTTACAATTTAAGAGTTTTAAACTCTTTATTCTATCAAATTCTTTAGAGGAGCTAAACCAGCTATCAAAAGTTTTTAAACAACTTTTACATTCTAATTTATATTTAATCACTACCTTAATTTAATAACTAGTTAGTAAATTTCAACATTTAAGATCTATAATCAGAATTTATGTTTATATAATCTTTACTAAAATCCATGGTATATGCGGTAAAATTCTTATTACCAATATTCAAATCAACTGTAATATCAATTTTTTCATTTTTCATATATTCTGATGCATCATCTTCTTTATATTTTGAGTAAATTTGACCATTCTCGATTATTTTAATATTTCCAATAAAAATTTCTAACTTATTTATATTTAATTTAATATTTGTTTTTCCAAGTGCCATGACAATTCTCCCCCAATTTGGATCTTCTCCATTTATAGCTGTTTTAACTAGTGGTGAGTTAGCAATAGAAAATGCAATTTTTTTTGCATCTTCATCTTTTTTACAATTTAATACGGATACAGTAATAAATTTAGATGCACCTTCACCGTCTGCAACGATACTTTTGGCTAGGTTAAGTAAAACTGTATCAACTTTTTTTTGAAATTCAGTAAGTTTTTGATCATTGACATTTTTTATTTCAGTATTCTTTGCTTCACCAGTAGCAAAAATAGAGACCATATCATTCGTGCTAGTATCTCCATCACATGTTATTGCATTAAATGAATTAGCTATACCTTTTTTAAGAATTTTTTTTAATACAGCGGACGATAGTTTGGCATCAGTGAATAAGAACCCTAAAGTTGTTGCCATATTAGGATAAATCATACCCGAACCTTTTGCGATACCATATATTTTGATGTTAGTATTTCCTATTCTGCATTCTTCCATTGACATTTTTGGTTTGATGTCAGTAGTTAATATACCCATAGAAGCTTTGATCCAAAGATATTTATTTTGAGTATACTTTAAATTTTTTAAAAGTGACGGCAGTGAACTTGATATTTTTTCTAAAGGAAAAGGTTCACCAATAGTGCCTGTGCATGCAAAAAGTATCTCATTTGATTTTATTCTGACTGGTTGCTCCTCATCTTCTTTTTGTTTAAGTGTAAGACCCTCAGCTAATTTTTCAGAAATTATTTTTAAACTTTTATGTCCTTGGGTGCCAGTAAAGGCATTTGCATTTCTGGTATTGATCATAATGCATTTAATCTTTTTTGTTTTAATTTTTTGATTCCACTTGATATTTTCTGAAATAATCTTTGATTGAGTATAAACATTTGCATATGAGGCTCCCTTCCTGAAATAAAAAAGAACCACATCATCTCTTTTAAGGTTATACAAATTAGCGCTAGTGGCTGAAATTGAAACCCCATCAATGTGCTCAAGATCCTGAAAATCTCCAATTTTAGAGTTATTATTTTGATAATTAAAGAAATTGCTAATCTTTATTGGCATACTATTTAATTTATTTTCTTAATTACTATATTAAATAGAGATGAAAAATTATACATCAAATTTATAAATAATGTTAAATCCAATTAAAATACTTGGCAAATTGTTTAGATCTAACAATCAAAAAGAGTTAGATAAAATAAAGAAAACTGTTGATGAGGTAAACAAATTTGAATTAAAAATTTCAAATTTAGAGGAGCAAGAATTTAAAAATAAGACAAAAATTCTAGTAAGTAAAATAGCTAATGGTACAACGTTGACTGAAGTTTTGCCGGAGGCTTACGCGTTAGTAAGAGAGAGTTCTAAAAGAATATTCAATGAAAGGCATTTTGATGTACAGATAGTCGGTGGAGTTGTATTAAATTCTGCAAAAATAGCTGAAATGAAAACAGGAGAGGGAAAAACTTTGACTATTGTTTTAGCTGCTTACTTAAACGCACTTGAAAAAAAAGGAGTCCACATTGTTACTGTTAATGATTACCTTGCTAAAAGAGACTGCGAAAATATGGGAAAAATATTTGAATATTTAGGTTTAACTTGTGGATTTATCAACTCAGGACAGTCCGATGAAGAAAGAAAGAAAAATTATAATTGCGATATAACTTATGCAACAAATAGTGAACTTGGATTTGATTATCTAAGAGATAACATGAAATACTCATCTGAGACATTAGTGCAAAGAGGTCATCATTATGCCATTGTTGATGAGATAGATTCTTGTCTAATTGATGAAGCAAGAACACCTTTGATAATTAGCGGGCAATCTGAAGATAAGGCTACTCAGTATACAATCGTAAATAAACTTATAAAAAAACTAAACAATCATGATTTTGAAATTGATGAAAAAGATAAAAATATTATATTAACAGAGAAAGGTGTTGATAAAATTGAGAATATTTTTTCTAATGCTGGTATTCTTAAAAATAATAATTTTTATGATCCAGAAAATATCAGTCTTGTCCATTACGTTAATCAAGCTTTAAAAGCAAATTATTTATTCGTAAATGGAAGAGATTATATTATAAAAGACAATCAAATTATAATTATAGATGAGCAAACGGGACGTCAATTGCCAGGAAGACGATTTGGAGATGGTTTACATCAAAGTTTAGAAGCAAAAGAAAATTTAGATATTCAATCTGAAAATCAAACATTAGCATCTATCACATATCAGAATTATTTTAAATTATATACAAAACTCTCCGGATGCACTGGTACCGCTTTAACAGAGGCTGAAGAATTTTTTGAAATCTATAATTTGAATGTTGTCTCTATTCCTACAAATAAAAAAATGATTCGTAAAGATTTGAACGACCAAATCTTTAGAACACAAGCTGAAAAAGACGATGCGATTATTAAAAAAATAGTCGAAATAAAATCAAAAGCACAACCAATATTAGTTTTTACCTCAAGTATAAATAAATCTGAACATTATTCTGAGTTATTAAAGAAAAAGAAAATTGATCATTTAATTTTAAATGCAAAAAATCATGAAAGAGAGGCAGATATTATTGCAAATGCTGGACGTTTAGGCTCTATTATTATTACTACCAGCATATCTGGACGAGGCGTTGATATTAAACTTGGTGGTAAAGAAAATAGAGATAATCAAAAAGATAAAATTAAAAAGTTAGGAGGACTATATATAATAGGTACAGAAAGAATGGAAAGCAGAAGAGTAGATAATCAGGCAAGAGGTAGATCTGGGAGACAGGGTGATGAGGGATTTTCCATTTTTTATGTAAGCCTTGAGGATGATTTAATGAGAATTTTCGGATCAGAATCCATGAATAAAATGCTAGAAAAACTTGGTTTAAAAGATGGAGAAAGCATAGATCATCCTTGGATAAATAAGGCCTTAGAAAGAGCACAACAGAAAGTTGAGTCTAGAAATTTTGATATAAGAAAAACATTATTAAAATTTGACAATGTATTAAATGATCAAAGACAAGTGATATTTGAACAGAGGAAAAAAATTATATTAGATAAAGAAGGATTTAATTTTACTGACAAATTTATTGATGAAATTAATTCTGATTTTGCCAAAGAAAAAGAGAGGTATCTTATAAATCCAAAAGATAATAACTTTATCAATAAATTTAAAAAAATTTATGGAAAGATGTACAAAGATAATGAAATTTTAGAACTGGCTAAAAAGACAGGCGACGATTTTATGAATGATATCAAAGCTAAATACATTAAAAATAAAAATGAAAGAATAGTCTTATTAGGAAAAAAAAACTATGAAGATATAGAAAAAAAATTTTTTTTGCAGGTTATTGACCAAAATTGGAAGTTGCACATTCAATATTTGGAACAATTAAGGCAAGTAATTGGTTTAAGATCTTATGGAAATAGAGATCCATTGATTGAATATAAAAAAGAAGCCTTTATGCTATTTGAAAACTTATTAGAAAAATTGAAAACAGATTTTATAACTATTATCACAAATATTTCCATAATTAAAAGTGAGCAACAAGAGAATAATGATAAAAAAAAAAAGATTGATCCAAAGTTTATTGGAAAAAAAATCGGAAGGAATGAGCCATGCTTTTGTGGTTCAAAAAAGAAATATAAGCATTGTTGCGGATCATTATAATATAAATAAGTAAATCAAAACTAGAATGATCATTAAATAAATTACTAAATAAGGCTTTTTAAATATTTGTTCTTTCATTTTATTTGAGAATGATTTCTCTTTAACAAGGCTAATTTTGCTTTCACCTATAATGAAACCTTTATCTCTTCCAATTGATAAAAATTTATTTTTTCTATGTTCAAGAATCTGGTTTGAACTCATTTGTTCAAAGAAAAATAAATTTTTCGATATAGATTTTTTTAATGAGATTAATATTTCATCTGTATTTCTATGAGCCCCACCAACAGGTTCAGGTATTATTTCGTCGATTATATTTAACTTTAGTAAGTCTGATGAGGTAAGTTTCATCGCTTGAGCAGCCTCTAATGTTTTAGTGGGATCTCGCCAAAGTATTGTTGCACAACCTTCGGGAGAAATTACTGAGTATATAGCATTTTCCAACATCAATACTTTATTAGATGATGCAAGTGCGATAGCACCACCAGATCCACCCTCTCCAATTATAATTGAAATATTTGGCACGTTGAGTTCCATGCATGTTTCTATGGAGCGCGCAATAGCCTCGGCCTGTCCTCTTTCCTCAGCCCCTACACCTGGATATGCCCCTGGAGTGTCTATAAAACAAATTATTGGAATATTAAATTTTTCAGCTAACTTCATTAATCTAATATTTTTTCTGTATCCCTCAGGTTTCATCATGCCAAAATTTCTTTCGATTCTAGTATCTAGATCCTCCCCTTTCTCTTGACCAAGGACTAATACAGATTTCCCTTCAAATCTTCCTAGACCTGAAATCAATGATTTATCTTCACCATAAGACCTGTCGCCAGATAATTGTACAAAATCGCTGAATAAATTTTCAATAAAAAATTTTGATTTAGGTCTGTCTTCATGTCTTGCAACAAGAGTTGTTTGCCATGGGTTTAGATTTGAGTAAATTTTTTTTAATTTGTTATTTAGATCTTTTTCTAAAATTGATATCTTGTCTGTATTAACTTGTGATATTCCCTCTGAATTAAAAGGATCTTTAAGCCTCTCGAGTTCTTTTTCTAAGTCTTTAATTTCATTTTCAAAATTTAAATAATTTTTCATAAATTTATGTTTATTATAATCAAAAAAGACAATAAAATGTCAATTAAAATTTCTATTTAAGAGACCTAGGGAGATAAAATTTGTCTGAGGAGTATTTGAAAGTGGCTAATTTGTCAGTGTCAAAAAATCTTTATGATTTTATAAATTATGAAGCTTTGACAGAAAGTGGAATTACATCTAATCAGTTTTGGGTAGGGTTAAGTGACTCATTAAAAATATTAGTTCCAATTAATAAAAAATTATTAGATGAGAGAAGAAAATTACAATTAGAAATAGATAGATGGCATCTTAATAATAGCAAAAATTTTAATTTAAAAGATTATGAGTTATTTTTGAGGAAAATTGGTTATTTAAAAAAAGAGGGGCCAGATTTTAAGATTAAAACTAAAGATTTGGATGATGAGATTTCAAAGATACCTGGACCACAACTTGTAGTACCAATTAGTAATGCCAGATACGCTTTAAATGCTGTCAATGCTAGGTTTCAATCTCTTTATGATAGCTTGTATGGAACTGATGTTATTCAAACAGAGGAGTCTGCAAGTGAAAGATATGATCCAGAAAGAGGATTAGAAGTTATTAAATATGCTAAAAAATTTTTAGACAATTTTTTTAGTTTAAAAAAAAAAAATTGGAAAGATATTGTTAATATAAAAATAGAAAATTCTGAATTAGTTTTAGATACTTATAAATTTAAAGATGGTCTTAAGGACTCCAACAAATTTATTGGATTTAGAGGTACAAAAGATAATCCAACAGCAATAATATTAAAAAATAATAATTTACACGTTGAAATAATAATAAATCCATCCGCATTTAGTGCAAAAAGTGATCCTGCAGGTATAGCTGATATTATAGTTGAGTCAGCCGTAACTACAATTTGTGATCATGAAGATTCTGTATCTGGTGTTGACGCTAAAGATAAAGTGAATGGATATAAAAACTGGCTTGGTTTAATGAAGGGTAATTTAAAGTCAAAATTTGAAAAAAAAGGTAAAGTATATTTGAGAAAATTAAATCCGGACAGAAAATTTTTAAAAAAAGACGGCTCAATTAGCAAGCTACATGGAAGAGCACTTCTGTTAAATAGAAACGTAGGACATTTAATGACTAATCCATGTGTATTGCTTAAAGATGGATCAGAAATACCGGAGGGTATTTTAGATGCATTTGTTACCTCTCTTTGCTCATTACATGATTTAAAAATAAAAAAAAATTCTAGGACAGGCTCGATAATGATTGTTAAACCAAAACAACATGGACCAGAAGAATGTTGGTTTACTAATTTGATTTTTGAAAAGGTTGAAAAAGTTTTAAAACTCAAAAAATATACGATTAAATGTGGGATTATGGATGAAGAAAGACGTACGTCATTAAATTTAAAGGAATGTATTAGAAAATTACAAAATAGAGTTTTTTTCATTAATACTGGTTTTTTAGATAGAACAGGAGATGAAATACATACCTCAATGGAATTTGGACCAATGATCAAAAAAGCTGATATGAAAAATGCAGAATGGATTAAAGCTTATGAAAATAACAATGTTGATATTGGATTAAAGTGTGGTTTTAGTGGTGTGGCTCAAATTGGTAAAGGTATGTTTGCAGAGCCTGATAATATGGGCAAGATGATGAATGAGAAAATAAATCATTTAAGTGCTGGAGCAAATTGTGCATGGGTCCCATCGCCAACAGCAGCTGCATTACACTCATTGCACTATCATCAAATAGATGTTTTTAAGAGACAGAAAGAGTTAAAAAAAAGAAAAAAAACTAAACAAATAGATTTGCTGAAAATCCCTTTCGCCAAAAAAAATATTTGGAAAAATAAAGATATAAGAAATGAAATAGCTAATTGCGCACAAAGTATACTCGGATATGTGGTTAGGTGGATTGATCAGGGAATAGGTTGTTCGAAAGTTCCTGATATAAATGGTGTTTTTCTAATGGAAGATAGAGCAACATTAAGAATATCATCTCAACTTATTGCAAATTGGTTGCACCATGGAATTTGTAGCAGAAAGCAAGTTCTTGAAATTATGAAAAAAATGGCAGAGGTTGTTGATAAACAAAATCATAATGATAAAAATTATCAAAATATGTGCCCTAACTATGATAAATCAATTGCTTTTAAAACTGCCTGTGAATTAATTTTTCAAGGAAAAAATCAACCTTCAGGTTACACAGAGCCACTACTGCATTTAAATAGATTAATTAAAAAAAATTAAATAATTATGTTTTTTCTGTTTTTAAAAGCAGAATTTAAAGTACCGTCGTCTAGATTTTCAAGCTCGCCCCCCATCGGTATACCTTGAGCTAGTTTTGAAATTTTTATATCTAAGTTTTTTAGACTGTCCTGTATATAGTATGCCATAGTTTGTCCTTCTATTGTAACACTTGTGGCTATTATTACTTCGTCAATTTTTAATATTTTAATGCGATCAATTAAACTTTCAATTAAAAAATTTTTTTTATTTTTACTAGAAGATAAAACATTACCTCCTAAAATATGAAAATAACCACTAAATACATTTGAATTTTCAATAGACCACTGATCTGCAATAGTCTCAACAATACAAATTTTATTTACTTTATTTATTTTTTTATTACAATTTTCACAGTTAACATTGGCTGATTTTAAAGAACCACATACTTCACATCTAATTATATTTTTAAAAACATTTGCCATCGAATTTACTAGAGGTTTGTGCAATTCCTCTTTATTATTTATTAGTTTAAGAATTATTTTTCTAGCAGACTTTGGTCCTAACCCAGGTAATTTTGAAATTAATTTGATAAGTTCTTCTATTTCAGGAATTTTATCCATTTCAAATCGGCCACTTAAAACCTGGTATACCAAATCCACCTGTTAATTTAGAAATCTCTTCCTCAGTTTTGCTTTTTAAGGATATTTTTGCATTTGTATGAGCAGCTTTAATCAGGTCTTCCAAAACATTTATATCTTCATTGAGAATTCCATTGGAAATTTTTATATCAATTATTTCATTTTCACCATTTAAAACAATCTTCACTTTGTCTCCTCCAGAAACTCCCTCAGCAGTTATTTTTTTTATTTTTTCGCGACTATCTTTCATGCTAGCTTCTAGTTCCTTGGCTTTATTTAAAATTTTACTGAAATCATTCATAATTTTATGTTTTCAATTTTTGACAGCTTTGAGTCCTCAAATATGTCCTTTATTTTTTTATAAGCTTTAGTTTTTTTGAATTCATCCATTTCATTGCTGTCAACAATTAGTTGTTTTTCTTTGACTGATTTTGATCCTTGATTTTTTGACAGAGAAATAATCCATCTATTATTTGTCCATTCATAAAGTTTTGAGGATAAAGTTTTAATAAAATCTTTTTTCAAATTTTCATTAAATGAAATCTCAATCCTGTTTTTTTCGAAACTGACAAGGTTTACATTTGTTTCTAAATCATATTTAAGATTCATTTCTTTTTTTTCAGTACAGACTTCAATTAAATTTTTAAATGAATTTATATCTTTGATATTTACGTTTTCAATATTGGTTTGTGGTTCTTCTTTTTGAGCAATATTTTTTATTTGGTTTATCAAGTCATTCTTATCTTTATTCTTTAAGCTGCTTGCAAACTCAAGATTTTTATTTTTTTCAAAATTTTTATCTTCTATATTATCAGAAGCTTCAATTTTTTTTCTTTCTTTTAAATGTAACAATCTAATTATAAACATTTCTATAGCTATGTCTTGATTAGAAACGATACTGATTTCATCTAAAGTCTTTATTGTGAACTGCCAAAATAAAATCAAAGTCTTAGTTTCTATTTGTTTACTCAAATTTTTCAATTCTTTATAATTATTTTCGGTCATATCAAAACTGTTACCGCTTAAATTAATTAAGTTTATATTTTTTAGGTAATATAGTATTTCTAAAAAATCATTTAAGAAAATGTTGGGCTCTATACCAAAATCAAAAATTGTCTTATATTTTTCTATAGCTTTTTCCTCGTTTCCTTCTAATACATATTTTAATAAATCTATTATTAATGTTTTGTCAAAGTGTCCAAAAATTTTTTGAGCTAAATTCAAATCCATTACACTATCATTAGTACTTAATAGTGCTCTATCTAATAGTGAAAGAGCATCTCTAACACTGCCCTCAGAGCATTTGCAAATAAGTCTAATAGCTTCATCTGTTATTTTTCCTTTTTCTAAAATTGATATTTTTTTTAAATGTTGAAATAACATTTCAAAATTAACTCTCTGTAGATCAAACCTAGAACATCTCGAAAGTAAAGTTATCAGAATTTTCTTTATTTCTGTTGTACAAAATATAAATTTAACATACGGTGGTGGTTCCTCTAAAATTTTTAATAAAGACTGTGCGCCTGCTTTTGACATTGCTTGGATTTCATCTAAAATTAAAACTTTAAATTTACCTTGTGAAGGTGGGTATCTGCAAAATTCAATCAAATCCCGCACGGAGTCTATTCCTGTTGCAGTCGCGCAATCTTGTTCTATTACATCTAAATGATTTGAATTTGAAATTGCTTCGCAATTTGAACAAAAATTTTTCTCGCATAAATTCTCAATTCCTTTTTCACAATTAAGGCTTTTTGCAATAATCCGAGCAATACTAGTTTTACCTGTTCCTCTTATTCCATGAAACAAATAAGCATTTGGAATTTTGTTGTTTTTGATTGAATTAAAAATAGTTTTAGCAACAATATCCTGACCGATTAAATCTTTAAGACTTTTTGGTCTATACTTAAGTGCTAAAACTTCAGAATTTTTCATAAATTTGTAGGGCCAATCAACCTGAAAAATACTGGTTACTGTTGCTTTCTTTCGAACCTGGCAGGATTGACCGTATATTCACCTGATTGACCCAAAAACATTATATCAGCTTATTTTTTTTATAAAAAATAATTTATATCATTTCATCTGTTTCGAAAAGGTGATTGTTTAAACACACCTAGCAATTGAAACTCTGAACAATGCAGTTCTAAATCGCTCAAAGCACCTGAAATTTTTTCTTCTACAATATGACCTTGAACTTCACAAAAAAAGAAATATGACGAAAAAGTTCCCTTCTCGGGGAATGATTGTAATTTAGTCATATCCACATGTCTCAGACTCATTCCTGTTAAAGACTGGAAAAGAGCAGATGGCTTATTTTTTAATTTAAATAAAAATGATGTAATATATTTTTCATTTTTATGAAAATCTGGTTGAGCAACATCTTTTTGAAAAACTAAAAATCTCGTATAATTTTCTTCCTCATCTTGAATTTTTGAGCTTAGAACCTCTAAGCCATATATTTCTGCACTATGCAGTGATGCTATAGCAGCCTTCGACTTATCTTTTTGTTTAGCAACATAAGCAGCACTTCCGGCTGTATCTGCCATTACATTTTCAGTAAAATTGTTTGCTCGTATAAATGAATTGGTTTGACTTAACGCTGCTGTGTGTGAATAAACGTTTTTGATATCTTTTAATTGAGCTCCTGTAATTCCAAGAAGACTGTGATTAATTTTAAAAAAATGTTCTGCAACAATATTAAGTCTATATTTTAATATAAGTGTTTCAATATTTATTGAGCCAATTAATTGATTTTGCTCTGGCACTAAAGCTTTTACATTATTATTATTTCTTGCAAGTTCAAAAGCATCCTGAAAAGTTCTGCAAGATATAGTTTTTTCGCAATCTGGATAATTTTCTTTTATACAACTTTCGCTGTAAGATCCTGGAATTCCTTGGTAAGCAAATTTCATAGCATCTTATATTCTATAAATTATTTCTTTCCAATAAATTTTTAAATTTTACGAAATCTGCCTTTGTATCTATACCCATAGGTTTTGTTTCGGCTAGAACAACATTTATAGGAATTTGATTATCTAAAGCCCTTAATTGTTCAAGTTTTAATTTTTTTTCTCGTAAAGTTTGTTTAAGTGAGACAAATAATTTAAGTATGTCAAATTTGTATATATAGATTCCTACATGTTGATAAAAATTTTTACTTTTATTTTTTTTTACAATTCTAAAAAAATTCTTTGCCTCAGAAATAATTTTTTTGTTTATTTTTTTGTAAGTTTGAACTTTTACTATATTTTTGTCATTGAATTTTTGTTTGACTGTATCTTTATTAATTTTACACGCTAAGGTTCCAATTTTTAAATTTTTTTTAACTATTACTTTAATAAGTCTATTTATATCTTTAACCGAAATTAAAGGCTCGTCACCTTGAAGATTTACTACATAGTCATTTTTATTTAATCTCAACTTATTTGCCCCCTCATAAATTCTATCAGTGCCTGTTCTATGTTTTTTTTTTGTTATTATGCAGTTATTTGTAAATTTTTTTAATGCTTTAAATATTTGTATATCACCTGTTACCACATAGATTTGTCCTATTTTAGTTTCTTTTGCTTTTTTATATACATGAGCTATCATTGGAATGCCTTTTACCTTTAAAAGAGGTTTTCCGGGCAATCTACTTGCGGAATATCTCGAGGGGATTAAAATAACTACTTTTGGCATATTGTTTTATAATTATGCGTCTTTCAGACGCAAAAAAAATATCAAAAAATTTTGTTTTTTTAATAATATTAATGTTATACGAATTATTATATTATAATGTACGAATTTCAAAAATTAATAACTTCAGTTCTTTTGGTAGTTTTAGTAGTAATTGGAATTGCTAAATTAAGTAATTTTATATTTAAAACAGACGAGAATGTCGTTGCATATAAGGTTGAGATAATAGAAAAAGAAAAAACTGCTACCTCAGAAAAAGTATTTGATTTAGCATCTTTTGTTTCACTTGGTGATGTCGAGCATGGAAAAAAAGTTTTTAAAAAATGTGCAGCCTGTCATAGCATTAAACAAGGTGGAAAAAACAAAATTGGTCCAGCTCTTTGGTCGGTAATGCAGAGAAAGTCGGGAGAGTTATCTGACTATAATTATTCTAAAGCTTTGATAAATCATGGAAAGACATGGTCGTTTGCAGAACTAAATGGATTTCTTCTCAAACCTGCAACATGGATAAAAGGAAATAAGATGGGTTTCGCTGGATTAAAAGATGAGAAAGATAGATCGAGTGTAATATTGTATATGAATGAGAGCTCAGATCAACCAATACCCCTACCTTAATTTATTAAGACAATAAAGTAATATAGATTTCTGAACATGTATTCTATTAGAGGCTTGTTGCCAAACTTTAGACTTTCGACTGGCAAACACTTCTTCGTCTACTTCGGCTCCTCTTGGTAAACAATGTAAAAATATGCAATCTTTATTAGCGAAGCTTAAAAGTTTTCTGTCAATTCTAAATTTTTTGAATTGATTTAGTTTATTTTTTTTATTAACCTTATCATTCATTGATATCACTTTGTCTGAAAAGACTACATCTGCACCATGAGCTGCTTGTCTTGGATTGTTGTAAATGAAAATCTTATTTTTATTTTTATTGATATATTTCATAATATTTTTATTTGGTTGATATTTTTTTGGACAACCTATTTTTAACACAAATGAAAATTTTATAGATGCAGCAATTAAAGAATTTAAAACGTTGTTAGAATCCCCTATCCAAGCAATATTTAATTTCGATATTTGTTTCTTTTTTATTTCCTCAATCGTAAAAATATCTGACAAAATTTGGGTTGGATGAGACGATGGACTTAATCCATTGATAATTGGGATTGATAAATATTTTTTAAATTCCTCAAGTTTTGCATCATTATCCGTTCTAAGCATAAAAACATTACCAAAATTTGATAGAATTTTTGCAGTGTCTGCTATACTTTCTCCTCCCTTTGATAAATGCAATTCATCAGGTCTTAGTGTTAGGGTACTACCCCCTAGCTGCTTAATTGCTAAATAAAAACTCAATCTTGTGCGTAGACTGGATTTTTCAAACATTTGAATTAATAAATTTCCTTTTAATGGAGCGTCTAGATCTACATCTAGATTTTTTAATCTATTTCTCAAAGTCTTTCTTTTCTTTGCATCTTTTATAATTTTTCTCAAATCACCGGCAGGAATATCATGCAAATTAATAAAATGTCTCATTTTAATTAAATTTTTTACATACCTGATTTATAATTTTTAAAGCTAAATCTAATTCTTTTTTTTTAACATTCAGAGGAGGTAAAATTCTAATAACGTTCTCACCTGCTCTTATAGTTAACAATCCATTATCCATTAATTTCTCTATAAACTTTGTCTGATCTTTTTTAAGTTGTATGCCTATTAGCAATCCTCTACCTCTAATCTCTTTAATAATTTTAGGATATTTATCTTTTAAATTGTTTAAACTTGATAAAAAATATTTTGATAAAGTTTTAACATTTTTTAAAAACCTTTTACTCGAAACCACATCCATTACAGCGTTTCCTACTACCATAGCTAAAGGATTTCCTCCGAAAGTAGATCCGTGAGTACCAGGTATCATACCTGAAGCAACCTTTTTATTCATTAATACAGCACCAATTGGAAATCCCCCACCAATTCCCTTTGCAATTGGAACTATATCAGGTTTAATTTTTGATTTTTCAAAAGCAAAAAAATCACCAGATCTTGAAATTCCACATTGTACTTCGTCAAGAATTAATAATATTTTTTTCTTGTTGCATAATTTTCTTAATTCTTGAAGACACCAAACAGGTATTTCTTTAATACCACCCTCTCCCATGATTGGCTCGACCATTATTGCTGCAGTTTTTTTATTAATCTTTTTTTTCAAAGCTTTGTGATCTCCAAATACAAATGTAGTAAATCCAGGTAATTTTGGACCAAATCCCTCTGTCATTTTCTTTGATCCACTTGCAAAAATTGCAGCAATTGTTCTGCCGTGAAAAGAATTTTTTACACATAAAATTTCATATTTGTGAGGCTTGCCGATAGAGTAAAAATATCTTCTCGCAACCTTTATAGCAGCTTCTGTCGCTTCAGCGCCGCTATTCTGAAATATTACATAATCAGCAAAAGTTTTTTTGCAAAGTTTTTTGGCTAACTTTTCTCCCTCAGGAATTTGAAATGCATTAGATATGTGCCAAATTTTTTTTGATTGTTTTTTTAAAGCATTTATTAATTTTGGATGGGAGTGACCTAAAGAGTTGACAGCAATACCGCTGACGAAATCAAGATATTTTTTTCCATTTGTTGCGTAAAGATAGCTTCCTTTTCCATATTTAAAGGCAATATTTTTTCTATTATAATTTTTTGCTAAATAACTCATAATTTAGGATTTTATTTTATAACCTTCTTTATAAAGCAGGTAAGATATAAACCAGGATATGAAAGCTAAAATTAATAAATAACATATTCCAATCATAATTGATCCATCAGATTGACCAATAAAGGCAAATCTAAATCCATCAATCATATAAAAAAAGGGATTATAATAACTTAATGTCTTAAGTATGCTTGGTAATTCACTAACAGAATAAAAAGTACCAGACAGAAAAGATAAGGGAACTATTACAAAATTTGTAATAGTCGCCATGTTGTCAAATTTATCTGCCCAAAGTCCAGCACATATGCCTGCTGCACCTAAAATAAACGACGATAAAATCAGATATGTTACCAGAACCAATGGGTGTTCAATTTTCAAATTAATAAATGAAGAAAAAATAATTATTGAAAGGAATGTTATAATTATTGCACGTGTTATTGATGCAGATATAATTGATAAAGTCACCTCTGCAGAGGACAAAGGGGCTCCTATTAAATCTACAATGTTCCCCATTACTTTACCCATAAGGATTGATGAAGAGGTATGAGCGAATGATTGAGATATAATTTGCATGGCAATTAAACCAGGAGCTAAAAAATTAATAAATACAACTCCTAATACATCTGATCTACTTTCGCCAATTGCTAAATTAATAACTGTCAAAAATAGAATTGCTGTTATTATTGGTCCAACGATTGTTTGACCAGCTACAGATAAAAATCTTAAGTTTTCTTTCAAAACTAATGATTTTACACCTACCCAATTAATATTGAATCTTCTTACTCCGATCTTGTATTTGTTATTAATTTGACTCATTCTTTTCTATAAATGATAAAAAGTGTTAATAAATTAAAAAATTTGCTTGTTATTATATCATATTGCTAATAGCTATATATTGTTAATGTTAAAATTATATGTACCTTATATAGATATATGAGCTGGACTGAAGAAAAAGTTAAAACATTAAAGGATTTATGGGGCAGAGGCAAAACTGCTAGCCAAATTGCAGAAATAATTGGTGGAGTAAGCAGAAACGCAGTGATTGGTAAAGCACATCGTTTGAATTTAAGTGCTAAAATTAAAACAAGAACAACTATTGCGACTAATAATATAAAAAATAATTCTAACCTTGGCAATTCGCCTAGAGTAAGAAAGAGCCGAAAATTTAAGTTTCAATCTCTTTTATTAGATAAAAACTTTGAACCTGCAAAAAACTTACAGTTAGAAGAATTAAACGAAAACACTTGCAAATATATGGAGGGTCATCCGGATGAAGAGGGGTCCTCTTTTTGCGGCAGGAAGAATGTTGAAAAATTTTCTTATTGCCCTCTGCACCTTATAATGATTTTTCAACCTCGGGGCAAAAAAGAAGAAGTTGTTGAGAAAGACGAAGTACCAAAATTTATAGAGAAAAAAATAAAGTCTGCCTGATAAAACTATTTTAAAATCTTTTCCTTCGCCTTTTTAAATTCTTCTTCAGTAATTACTCCATCGTCATGCATTTTTTTTAACTTAGAAATTTCATCTGAAAGATCTTGTTTTAATTCATTAATATCATTTTCATCTTTCTCTTTTGACAACTCACTTTTTGCCTCAACACCTCTTGTTATAGCTTTAACAGCTAAATATAAAACAAAAATTAAGATTAATGCTACGACTATATAGATGATGTTTGCTAACATATTGTTTTAACTTTTTTTAAAGTTCTTAATTGAGAATTGTCCTCCTTCTCTCCAGTTATAGGCATACTTCATAACACCCTCCTCAAAATTTATCTCACTAGGAATTCCTAAGTCGAAATTATTTATATTATTTTTAGAACTAACATTATCGTATTTTAGTAATTTTAATTGATCAACAGTTAAAAGAGGATTTGGCAATTTTTCTAAAATTTTTGCTGAAATTTTAGCAATTAAAAAAGGCAAGGGCAGAAATACTCTCTTTTTGTCTATACATTTTGACAATATCTCTAGAATTTCTTGAAATGATAAAGTTTTAGGGCCTATAGTTTCAATTTTTTTTCCTTTTATATTTTTTTCAATTACTTGAAAAATTATATTTGTTAAATCTGAGGCATGAATAGGCGCAAATTTAGTTTTTCCACCATAGTACAAAGGAAATATAGGAAAAAAATTTAATAAACTCATAAATCGTGTAGTGAATGAGTCATTTACTGAATAAACTATAGAAGGTTTTAATATAGTTGCTGTTGGCAAATTTTCAAAAATTTTGTTTTCACCCTCGGATTTGGAAATAGCATATTTAGAGTCATGAGCATTTTCAACTCCAAGAGAGGAAATATGAATAAAATGTTTATTTTTTTTTTTACACATTTTAGATAAAAAATTAGGAAATAATGTATGTATTTTTTCAAATGTATTTATTTTTCCACTTTCATATAATATTCCAATTAAATTTATAACTATATCTGAACCGTCAACTAATTCGCTGATTTTTTCGTAATCAAATATCTTAGCCTCTTTAATATCGATATAACCTATTGATCCGCTAGTTTTTAAAAAAATAGCTTTGTGAATGTTTCTTGTCTGACATATTACTTTATAATTGTTTTTTGTTAATTTTCTTATTAAGTGCCTTCCGATCTGTCCAGTTGCACCAAAAATTAATATTTTTTTTTTAACCATTTATTAGACAATATTGTTATGTATTTATATATATATAAATTTAAAAATGAATATCAAAATATATAATAATGATCTTCCTTCAGATTTGGATTTATCAGGTGAAAAATTAGTCGCACTTGATAATGAGGCTTTAGGTCTAGTTTTAGGTAGAGATCCCCTCACATTGGTCCAACTAGGTTTGGCAAATAATAATTTTTATTTGGTTAAACTAAATCGCGAAACATACCACGCTCCAAATTTGATAAAGTTTTTATCTAATCCAGGAGCAGAATTTATTATGCACTATGCAAGACAAGATTTACTTTGGCTGAAGTACCACCTTAATGTAGAACCTAAAAAAATATTTTGTACAAAGCTTGCCTCTAAAATGGCTAGAACTGCAAGTCAATATCATGGCTATAAAGATTTAGTAAAAGAGATATGTGGAAAAGATATATCTAAAAAAGAACAACAAAGTGATTGGGGTAATCCCAATTTAACTGAGAAACAAATTAATTACGCAGCACAAGATACACAATATTTATTTCAAATTAGAGAAAAATTAATAGAAACATTAAAAAGAGAGAATAGATTAATTCTTTACAATAGATGTATTAAGATGATACCGACATTAGTAGAGATGGAAATAAAAGGCTTCAAAATTTCAACATTCGATCATTAAATGAAAAATACCAACTTAAGAAAAATAGCCGAAAAAGTTTTAGAGTTAGAAATTTTAGCATTAAAGAGGTTAAAAAATTCTATTGGAAAAACTTTTAATGATGCAGTAAAGGCAATAGTAAATTGTAAATCAAAAATCATAGTTTGTGGTGTAGGTAAAAGTTTTTTAATAGCATCCAAAGTAAGTAGCACCATGTCATCAGTAGGTTGCCCATCTTTTTCAATAAATGCTAACGAATGTTCGCATGGAGATTTAGGAAGTATATCTAGAAAAGATGTTTTGATAATAATCAGTAACTCAGGAAATACAGAAGAATTAAAACCTGTAATTCAATACGCCAATAGGAATAAAATAAATTTAATCGGAATTACATCAAAGAAAGGCTCGATTTTATATAACGCTTCAGATATTAAATTGCTAATACCAGAGGTTAAAGAGGCTGGTCTGAGTATTATTCCAACTAGCAGTACAACTGAACAAATTGCTATAGGTGACTGTCTAGCAATTGCAGCCTTAAGTAAAAAAAAATTTAATAAGAAGAAATATAAATTACTTCACCCACACGGTAGTATCGGTAATCAACTTAAGACTGCTGAGGATCTTATGATATCTAAAAATGGTATACCTTTTGTAGATGAAAATAGTAACATGAAAACAGCAATAAATTTGATTACAAAAAAAAAACTCGGAATACTGATAGCTGTTAATAAAAAGAAATTAACGACAGGAATAATTACTGATGGACAATTAAGAAGAGCCAACCAACAGACCAGAAATATTTTAAATTTAAAAGTTAAAAATATTATGACTAAGAATCCGCTTTCTATTGACAAAGACACCTTAGCTGCAAAAAGTCTCTCTATTATGTCTGAAAATAAAATAACAAGCTTATGTGTTCACAAAAATAATAATAAAAAAAAAACAATTGGTATTTTACATATTCACCATATTTTGAGTGCAAATATTCAATAAATGAGAAAATCATACATACAATTTTTAATAATTATTATTTGTTTAGTATCGGTTTACATTGTTTATAATAGTTTTTTTATTAGCAAGTCTTTCGTAGAAGAGGAAATTAAGGATAGCATCTCAAATGAAAAGGGAATGACTAATTTAGATCCAAAAACTAATAGTATTAAAAAAAATGAAGTAAATTTGATAAGTAATTTAAAATATAAATCTTTTGACACAATGGGGAATGAATATTTGATAAATTCAAAATCAGCTGAAGTCTCCTCAAATAATGAAGAATTGATAAAACTTATAGATGTATCTGCAAAAATTATTTTAAAAAATAAATCTCCTATATATATAAATTCAGATTATGCAATTCATAATAAAAATGAGTTTGATACTAAGTTTTATGAAAATGTTTACATAGTTCATGATGATTTAAAAATTTTTTCAGAGAATCTTGATTTAATGTATAATAGTAATTTTGTTAGTCTATATAATATAAAAGAAATATATAACAAAAATATCAAATTAAAAGCAGACAAGATTGATTTTGATATGTTGACTAAAGATGTAAGTATAAATATGTATAAAAATGATCAAAAAGTAAAAATTATTTATAAATAATATGGGTGTAGTTAAGAAATTTTATATTACAAAGTTTAAAGAAGAAAGACCAAAAATTGAACTTCGAAATATTTCTCTGTCATTTAACAAAAGGCAAATTTTAGACAATATATCGCTTACCATCAGGGAAGGTGAGATTTGTGGGATACTTGGGCCGAACGGAGTTGGTAAATCAACAATTTTTAATATAATAATTGGTCTATTAAAACCAGATTATGGAGATGTTTTTATTAATAAAAAAAAGGTAACGAAATTACCTATCTATCATAGAGCCCTAGAATTCGGAGTAAGTATTGTACCGCAGTCGGGAGGAATATTTTCTGATCTATCATGTTATCAAAACTTAAATGCTATCGCTGATTTAGTAATTAAAGATAAAAAAGATATAAATTATAAAATTGAAAAAATGATTGCAAAATTTGAATTAGATGCTGTAAAAAATATAAAAGCAAAATACTTGTCTGGCGGGCAAAAAAAAAGAGTTTCAATTGCTATGGCTCTTTTATCAAATCCAAAAATTGTTTTGATGGATGAGCCGTTTCAGGGGCTTGATATAATGTCTACAAATTACTTACAAGAAACTATAATGAATTTGCAAACAGAAGATATTAATAGATGTTGCGTGATATCAGATCATGCTGCTGCTGATTTATTGAAAATCTCAGACCGAGCAGTTGTTTTAGCAAATAAAAAAATTATAGCACAAGGTTCACCTAAGGATCTTATAAATAATGAGGAAGCAAAAAGTTTTTATTTCGGAGATACATTTAATATTAACTAATTTTGATGAAAAAATATTTGTCAATTAATTCGTTAATTCCAAGTTTTAACAAAAAATTAAATATACCAGGAGACAAATCTCTATCTATAAGATGGATTTTACTAGCATCAAAAGCTTTAGGTAAGTCCAGAGTATTTAATTTATTAGAATCTGAAGATGTAATGAATGCAATAATTTCAATGAGAAAGCTTGGAGTTAAAATTATTAAAAAAAAAAAATATTATGAAGTAAATGGAGTCGGCTTAAATGGTTTTGAACATAAAGATAATATAATTATAAATGCGGGTAATTCTGGAACATTTGCTCGCTTATTATGTGGTGCATTAGCTGGAGATGTAAAAAATGTTAAAATTGTTGGTGATAATAGTTTATCTAAAAGGGATTTTTCTAGAGTTGTAAAACCTTTAAAATTATTTGGAATAAACATAAAAACAAGAAGAGATAAATTACCAGTTATAGTCAAAGGATCTAAATATTTACGACCAATTTATTACAAAGAAGAAAAAGGAAGTGCTCAAGTTAAAAGTGCTATTCTACTTGCATCACTTAGCGCTCCTGGTCAAACTGTAATTAAAACGAAACCATCAAGAACTCATACTGAGATAATGATAAAGAACTGTTTGAAAATTCCTATAAAATTAAAAAAAAACAAAAGCTTTGATATAATTAAAATTAATGGACAACAACACTTCAAAGGTTTTGATTATGAAATTCCGGGTGATATTAGTTCTGCCGCCTTTTTTATTGTCCTAACTATTCTAGCAAATAAATCTCGTCTTATAATAAAGAATGTTAATTTTAATAAATCCAGAGTAGGGATTTTTGAAATTTTGAAAAAAATGAAGGCAAAAATAAAAGTTTCTAATTTAAGAAATTACAGAGGAGAAAGGTTAGCTGATATATTAGTCAAAAGTTCCAAAAATTTGAAAGGAATTAAATGTCCTAGATCTTTGAACACTAAAAGCATAGATGAGTTTTTAATTATTTTTTTAGCGTGTGCTAAAGCTAAAGGAGTATCAGAGTTTACAGGAATTAAAGAACTTAGACAAAAAGAGAGTGATAGGTTAAAAATAGCTGCAAAATTTTTAAAATCTATTGGAATAAAAGTTGATGAAAAATTTGACAGCCTCAAAATTTATGGAAATCCAGATATTAGCTTAAAAAAAACGATAATTGTCAAAAATTTTTTAAAAGATCATAGGGTGTTTATGATGTCTTGTGTGGCGGCACTTACACTAGGTGGGTGTTTTAAAATTTATGATAAAAGTTCAATTAATTCGTCTTTTCCTAATTTTTTAGTGCTATTAAAAAAATTGGGTGCAAAGATCAAATAATAGTACTAAAATTATCTAGAAAATTTAATAAATCATATAAAAATAATGATTCATATCTTGATTAATAACTATTTTTTAAATAAAAGATGCTTCGAAATAATTTAGTTATTCAGAATGGAAATATATAAACAAATTACATCTGCAAATGAAAAAGAATTTGCAAATCTGTTAAATAATCAATCTAAAATTAAAATTGAAGAGGGAAAAATTTATGAAGCTACCGTTACTAAAATTTCCCAGAAATATTGCTGGGTTCATCTAGATCAACTAAAATCAGAACCGGCAATTGATATAAACGAAATTAAAGAAATAAATTTGTTAGATAAGCTAAAGGAAGGCTCAAAACTAAAAATTGTGGTTGAGAATTTAGAATCAAGATCTGGTGAAATTGTTGTTTCAGCCTCTAAAGCTAAAAAAATTGAAGGATGGGAAACTCTACTAAAAAAATATGAGAATAATGAGGTAATCAAAATTAAAATTAAAAATAAAATTAAAGGCGGCTACGTATGTGAAGAAATTGAGACAAAGCATTTATTATTTATGCCTGCATCACAACTATCATCTAGACCTACAAAAGAAAGTGCAAATGTATTAAATTCGGAAATGGAAGTTAAAATTATTCAAGCCGATAGAAAAAGAGCAAATTTATGTTGCTCAAGAAGAGAACTAATTACTGAAAATAAAAAAGGCGATCAAAAAGAGAAATTCTCTAAATATTCAGTTGGGGATCGTATTGATGATGCTGTTATTAAAAGTATAACTGATTGGGGTTTATTTTTTGAAATAAATGGTGAATTAGATGCGCTTTGCCACTCATCATGCTGCAGCTATCAAAGAATAGAAAATTTAAATGATATATTTGAGGTAGGACAAAAAATACCAGTTGAAGTAATTAGCAAAGATGAGAAAAAATTACAGATAGGTGTATCAATCAAGGCTCTTCTTAAAAACCCATTTGATAATATTCATAAGTATAAAGAGGGTGAGAACTATGAGGTTATTGTTAAAAAAGTCTTAGCATATGGAGTATTTTGTGAACTAGAGGACTCATTAATTGCTTTATTACATCAGTCTCAAATTTCGTGGACTGAAAAAAATCCGTTTCCTAAAAATTATTTTAAAGTTGGTCAAAAAATTAAAGCACAGATATTGTCAATAGATAAAGACAATCAAAGGATCTCGATATCATCCAAACTTACAACAAAAAATCCTTATCAAACAGTTAAAGATAAATATGATTTAGATTCAGCTATAGAGGTTACCATTGTTGATAAGAATGAAAATGGTTTGTTGGTCAAGCTTCCAGAAATAAATCTTCAGGCTTTTTTACATCAAAATCAACTAAGTTGGACAGGAAATTTTAAAGAACAATTACAAAATTATAAAAAAGGAGATAAGGTAAAGGTTAAAATTGTAGATATCTCCGTTGAAAACTCAAAGATACTTGTAAGTAAAAAGGCGTTAGAGCAAGATCCGATGAGTTTTTGGAATGGAAAAAAAATAGATGATATAGTTACAACAAGAGTTATATCGGTAGATAAGAAGGGTTTAATTGTTAAGCCTGAAGGCTCTGACTTAGAAATTTTTATTAAGAAAAATCAAATTGCAATTGAAAACGCAGATGCAAGAGCTGAGCGTTTCACAGTGTCAGATGTGGTTGATTGTGCGGTAACTGAAATTTCACTTGAGAAACGTAAAGTATCTTTAAGCATCAAAAGAGTAGAGGAAATAAATAATAAAATCGCTCTTAAAAACTTTGGTGATTTATCATCTGGGAAGTCGTTACCTTTTGCGAATTTATCTGATAAATTATCTGAAAAAGAGAAAAACAAAAAATAAAAAGTTTGTCATATAATAAGTCAGATATTTTAAAACAATTATCAAAAAATTTTCCCAATTTTGGTCAAAAAAATCTTTCGAAAATAATATCTATTACTTTAGAAAATATTAAAAAATCTTTGAAAGATAACGAACGAGTTGAGTTGCGTGATTGCATAATCTTTGAGACAAAATTACTTAAAGCCAGACATGCTAGAGACCCGAGGAATAATCAAAAAGTATTTGTTCCAGAAAGAAAGTTAATTAAATTTAAAATTTCAAAGAAATGGCAAAAAAAAATTAATGAAAAATAAAAAATTATTTATAGCTTGTGACACAACAAAAATATCTAAGGTTAAAGAAATAATTGAAAAATCACAAAAAACTGAACTTAAAATAGGCTATAAATTTGGTCTTGAATTTTTAAATTCTAAAAATGGTAGATCTTTTATATCTAAAAAAAAAAATTTAACTTTATTTGCTGATTTAAAGCTTCATGACATTCCAAATACGTGTGTATCAACAATTAAAGCTATAAAAGATTTAAAAGTAGATTATTTAACAATACATATAAGTTCGGGTTTAGAGGCTCTTAAAGCTTCAAAAAAAAATTCAGGTAAAATTAAATTAGTAGGTGTGACTATATTAACTTCATTGAATAATAAGACTTTAAAAGAGATTGGATTTGAAAAAGATGTTAAAAAATTAGTTATTCATCAAGCTAGATTAGCAAGCAAAGCAAAGCTCGATGCTATTGTTTGTAGTGCACAAGAAGTAAAATTAGTAAAAAAAGTATTTAAAAAAGAAATAATAACTCCTGGTATAAGGTTTACCTCAAAAACTAATGATCAAAAAAGAATTATGACTCCAAAACAAGCTTATGCAAATGGATCTAATTGGCTTGTAATAGGTAGGGACATAACCAAAGGTAATATTAAAAAAAATATTAAAAAATTAATTGATCACTTAAATCGATGATCAAAGGATTAAAAATTTGCGGTATCTCAGATCCTGAAACACTAAATTATATCTTAAATCACAATCAAAGACCTACAATGATAGGTTTCATAACTAATTACGAAAAAAGTAGAAGATTCGTTGAATATGAAAAACTAAAAAGTTTGGTTGATGTAGATAAAAAAAATGTAAGTTTTGTATCTGTGCTTGTAAATCCAGATGATAATATTTTAGACAAAATTAAAAATTTAAATTTTGATTATTATCAATTATATGACGTTAATTCTGAAAGAACTAAAGCAATTAAATTAAAATATAAAATCAAAATAATTAGTGCAATTACTGTTTCAGGTAAAAATGATGTGATTAAATATAAAGACTATTTAGATATCGCGGACATAATATTATTTGACTCAAAGGGTTACCATAGATCTGAAAGTTTTGATCATAGCCTGCTAGATGAGGTACCTGATAAATTGAATAAAATGATTGCAGGAAATATACAAATAGATGATATTTCTAAATTTAAAAATAAAGACTTCATAATTGATCTTAGTGGAGCAATTGAAGATATAAATGGAAAAAAAGATATAAATAAAATTAATAAATTGTTAAACTTATTTGCGAAAATATGAAATTAAAAAAAGGAGTTAATATAATCGATCAACACGACAAGTTTGGATTTTATTGTAATGGAAAGTTTGGGGGAAATTTTGTAGCAGAGACAGCTAGAAAGCCTATCGAAGATTTATCCAAACTTTTTGAAAAATTAAGAAAAAGTAAAAAATTTCTTAAGAAAAGAGACTTTTACTTTAAACATTACTTAGGTGGCGAAACTCCCTTTTTCAAACTGAATAATTTAACAAAATATCTTGGGGGAGCTCAAATATGGTGTAAAGACGTTTCTGCAATTAATGGGGATGCGCATAAGGCATACCACGCAACTGTAAATGCATTAATTTGTAAAGAGTCTGGTAAAAAATTTATAGCTGGAGATACAGGAGCTGGAATGTTTGGAAAAAATTTAGCTCTTGCAGCAAAAGAAATGAAATTATCTGCAAAAATTTTTATGGGTACGAAAGATATTTCTAGACAAGCGCCAAATGTTAAATTTATGCGAGAAGCAGGTGCTGAAGTTGTACCAGTTGATTCAGGTTCAAAAACCCTAGTTGATGCAGTTTCAGAATGTATGAGGCATTATGTCAGTAACTGTGATACAACTCATTTAGCTGTAGGATCTGCAATTGGAGCAAATATTTTTTTAAAAATTTGTGCCTGGAGCACATCTCAAATTTCAAGAGAATTAAAAAGACAATTAATAAGAGAGTTTGGAGAAATTCCTAAACTCAAACTAATTAATGTTATAGGTGGAGGAAGCTCAGCACTTGGGTTTTGGAATGAGTTTATAGATTACGATAAAAAACATGTTGAACTTATTGGGGTTGAAGCAAAATACGCAGCACCACTAGCGACAAATGCAAAAGTTGCTATTCTCCATGGAGCTGCACAATATTGTTTAGTTGATAAAGAGGGTCAAATTGCGGAGACTCATTCATTGTCTGCAGGTTTAGATTATCCGGGCTCGTCG
Organism: uncultured Pelagibacteraceae bacterium; assembly: GCA_902529105.1. Classification (GTDB taxonomy): domain Bacteria; phylum Pseudomonadota; class Alphaproteobacteria; order Pelagibacterales; family Pelagibacteraceae; genus Pelagibacter. The sequence goes on along the minus strand of CABZUW010000003.1, from coordinate 65,814 downwards.
CCTTTGCATGGTTTACTAAAGGACACAAAAAGAGCAAGATACACATTGGCTTCTGACAAAGAGGCATTAAATGCATTCAAACTAGTTAGTAAGTTAGAAAACTTGAGACCAAGTCTTGAACCAGCCCACGCTTGGAGCGAGTGTATTCGTATTGCTCCTAAACTAAATAAAACCGATGTGATTGTGGTAAATAATTGCGGCAAAGGCTACAAAGACAAAAAAATTTATATTGAAAATATTGGATATTACCCAAAATGAAAAATTCAATAGACAATATTTTCAAAGAAGCCAAAAATCAAAACAGACCAGCATTAATTTCATATACGGTATGTGGTGATAACAACAAAGAAAATTCCTTAAATATTTTAAACTCTATATCTGAAAATATAGATATTGCAGAATGGGGAATTGCTCATAACTGTCCAACCGCTGATGGTAAAGAGATACAAAATAGTTCCTATAGGGCTCTGACTAATGGAATAAAGCTAAAAAATATATTTCAAATGGTCAAAAAGTATAAAAAAAATAAGTTTTCTAAACCAATAATACTTATGGGTTATTACCAAATGATCTTTAATTATGGTGAAGTTAAATTTATTAAAAAATGTAAAGAGGTAGGTGTAGACGGATTAATTGTAGTGGATTTATCTTATCCAGATAACAAAAATTTTGCTAGATTATGTAAAAAAAACTCAATTTGTTTTGTTCAATTAATTGCACCTACAACAAGCAAACAAAGAATGAAAGAGATTTTAAAGGTTTCTGATTCAATGGTTTATATGATCTCAATGATATCAACCACTGGATCTGCTTTAAAAGTAACTACAAGAAAAATAATGGAAAATTATAAAATAGTGAAAAAAATTAGTCCCTATAAAAACGTTGTAATAGGATTTGGAATCACTGAAAAAACAATCGGAAAACTTAAATCTGCAGATGGATTGGTCGTAGGTAGTGCAATTTGTAAAGAAATTACGAGAAGTTTAAACAATAGACAAAATCCTGTCACAAATGTAAGTAGGTTAGTGAAAAATTTAAAGAAAAAAACAATATGAATTGGATTAAAAAAATTAAACATTTAGGTCAAAGAATTAAAATAAATTTTAAGAAAAAATTCCCTACTAAAGAGGAAGTGGAAAATTCAGATTGGACAAGCTGTTGCACTGGCCCGATATTAAAAAAAGATTTGGAGGATAATTTTTGGGTATGTAATGCTTGTGGAAAGCATCACAGAATAAACTGTTTGCAAAGGTTTAATATTTTTTTTGGTAAAGATAATTATGAAATATTAGAAACACCGATACCTGGAGATGAAAATCCTTTAAAATGGGAGGATGTAAAGCCTTATAAAGATAGACTATCAGATGCAAAGAAAAAAACTGGACAGGACTGTGCAATAATGGTGGCTAAAGGGAAAATAAACAACATTGAAGTAATAGCTGCTGCATCAAATTTTGAATTTTTAGGTGGCTCTGTATCTATAGCAGAGTCGGAAGCAATAGTTTATGCCGTCCAAAGGGCCCTAGATGATAAAATTCCTTTTGTAAATTTTTGCAGTGGAGGAGGAATGAGAATGATGGCCTCTGCGGTCAGCCTTACAGCTGGAATGGGCAAAACAACAATTGCAATTAATGAACTTAAAAAATCTAAATTGCCTTACATAGTATGTATAGTGGACCCCTGTGCTGGAGGAATTTCTGCAAGTTACGGAATGACAGCCGATGTTATATTTGGAGAACCAGGTGCACTTTGTGCTTTTGCTGGTCGCAGAGTTGTACAAGCAACTGTGAAACAGGAATTACCTAGTGACTTTCAAACTGTCGAATTTTTACAAGCACATGGATTTATTGATTCTGTAATACATAGAAGAGATTTAGCAGCAGAGATTGGTAACATATTATCTATATTGCTTCATAAAAATACTGAGGTAAATTTAACAGCAAATAATGAAACTTCAGAAAATATTAAGCAGATTACAAAAGCTGCATCCTAAAGAGATAGATCTTAGTTTAGAGCGTTGCAAAGAACTGTGTAAAAAATTAGGAAACCCCCAAAATAAAATCGAAGTTATTTCAGTCTTAGGTACAAATGGCAAGAATAGCACAATCAGTGCAATGCTTGCTATCTTAAAAGAAGCTAATTTTAATTGTAATGTTTATACAAGTCCACATATCTTAAAAATAAATGAAAGATTTGTTTTTAACAATAAAGAATTAAGCGATGACGAGTTAGCTGAATTATTTGAAGAAGTAGAAAATATAAATAATAATAATTTAATTACTTTTTTTGAAATATTAACAGCTTCATTTTTTTACAAAGCCGCTCAATACCCCAAAAATATTAATCTTGTAGAGGCTGGATTATTTCACAGGTTTGATGCAACAAATGTAATAAAACAAAACCTTGCTAGTGTTGTCACTTCCATAAGCAAAGATCATCTCGATTGGCTTCCAAAAAATGAACAAACAATCGAAAAAATTGTTTTTGAAAAAACATCTACACTTTTAAATTCAAATATTATTGTGGCTAAACAAAGCACAGATGAAACTATGAATTGCATCAAGAAAACCATCTCTCAAAACCAATCTAATAAGATATTTTTTAATAAAGACTTTAGTTACTCAGTTGGTGTGAATAATTTTTTTTATTATGAGGATAAGTTTGGAGGATTAAAGCTTCAAATGCCTAATATCAAAGGTCAATTTCAATTAGAAAATATATCTACTGCAATTGCAACTCTCAGAGTTTTAGATCTTGAAGTTAAAGAGGAGCATATTCAAAAAGGAGTAACAAAAATATCTGACTTAGCTAGACTTCAAGAAATTAAAACTGGTAAACTAAAAGAGTTGGTAAAAAAAAATAAATTAATAGTTGACGGAAGTCATAATGAAGATGGGGCAAGAGCACTAAATGAATATCTCCAAAGTCTTGACTGCAATAAACATGTTATTGTTGGAATGATGTCTAATAAATGCCACGAAAAATATATAAGTTATTTTAAAAATATTACATCTTTAACTACAGTAGATATTCCAAATCAACCGAATTCAATGAGTGGTAAAGATTTAGTCAAAAAATTTAAGAATTTACCAAATGTAAAATGTCAGCCCAATATATTTGAAGCTATAAAATCTATAAACTTAAAAGAGGGAGATATTTTATTGATTACTGGATCATTATACCTAGCTGGAGAAGTGTTAAGTTTAAATTAAAGATTTTCTTTAATCCAATCTTGAATATTAGATTTTGTAGTAGCTCCAACTTTTGTACTTGCTAGTTCTCCATCTTTAAATAGTAACATTGTGGGAATTCCACGAACTCCAAATTTTGTTGGTGTATTTGGATTTTCGTCGATATTATGTTTAGCTACAACAATATCTTTCATTTCGTCTGAAATTGCTTCAAGATGAGGAGCGATCATAAGACAAGGATTGCACCAAGATGCCCAAAAATCTGTTACCACAATTTTATTATCTTTTATCATTTTTTCAAAAGTTTCATCTGTGGATTTAACTGTAGGCATAATTCTTATATATAAAAATTTAATTTATAATCAATATTTAATTTAGGTTTTTTAATATTATCCACATTACACATTTTCGTATTTTTTCTGTATTGACATAACATGATCATTTAATTCATCTAAAAATTTTAGTTTTTCCTCATCATTTTGATCTGAATATTTGTCTCTGAGAGTATCAATTTCAGTAAAACAAGCAGCAACTGTCCACCATTTTTCTTTAGAGGTGCTTAATATTCTTTTTGCAATGACTTGTTCTATTTTTTTTCTTATATCTTGCGGCAAAACTTCCGGTGCTTCTTGAAAAATAATTTTCTTACCAAAACCATGTAACCTTTCATCCTCAAATTTTGACAAAAGGTTTAATTTGTCCTTCCAATCAGCTGCATGCCAGGCAGGAAATAGAGCTGTATCTTTATTTGATGTGAATTTTGTATAAATACTTTCCTCAGCATATATATCCTCTTGATTTTTTGATTGTTCTTTATCTTCTGCAATTTCTCTTAAAGCTGTTAATATTTTTTGAGAAAAAGCTTCATTTTCCTTAACCATTTTAGATCTTTTGTTAATTAGTTCTAAATCCATTGCATTATAAGGTTCTGCTTGCATGCCATATTTTTTATCAAGAATTATTGGAGCTTTATTTGATCTTATAGTTCTTAAGAATTTAGGAGTTTTCTTCATTTCTACTTTTAGTTCGTTTACTGACATTTTTAACAAAGGCTCTATATCAACTTTTAAGTCGACCGCTTGGCCCCATTGATAAATTGGATGTGTGCAGTATTTTGGATGAAGTGGGCTCACAAGAAATAATCTGCTACGCCCATAAAAATATTCATTAAGGGTAATGATATTCTCTTTTTTTATAATTGTTTCAGTCTCAATTTTGTTTGAAGTTCTCAGAAACTCATTCCATGTATCAGGTTGTTTTCTTTTTATCAAACCAAGAACTTTTACAGTTAAGCTTGCATCAAATAACGCAGAGTGAGCTCCAGTTGAGTCGAACCCATTCATTTTGCTTAAAGACGCTAACTTAAATACTGGGTTATTTTTTTCATTTATTTCTGTCTCAAGTACATTTTGATCTATGGCATAAGCTGCTCTCGCAATGTTAATACCATCATGACGCTTATTAGGTGAGGCATTGGTAATATATGGATATCGTATTCCCTTAAAAAATTCTTTTCTCAACATTTCGTCATCGAAGCCTATATTGCTCCAGCCAAGAAAACAGCAAGGAGTCCAACGTTTAAAAATTTTTTCTATTTCTCCCAACATTTGATAGTGACTTAAATTTCCTTGTGTAAGCTGCTTAATACTTGTTTTATTGACTATCAAACTCATTGCTTGGGGTATTTCGCCCTCAGGTAATCTGCATCTTAGATTAAATCTGTCTTTCTCTTTGAAGTTTTCATCAACTAATATTCCTCCTATCTCAATTATGCTTCCGAAGTCAGTTGAGGCTGAGGAAGATTCCACATCCCAGATACCTAGATTCATGTTTACCTTTTTTTAGCTTTGTTTTGGTGAATATTTGAAGTTTTTAAAGAACTTAACTATTCGCATATAAACAATTAGCATTGAGTTAATATAACTCTTTTAGTTAACTAAATTTTAATGTCAAGCTGAATTTTTAAGGTCATTAAACATTTTTAATCTGCCTAGAAATAAATTTTGATACATTAGTAATTCAGGGCCTTCAATTATGAAATCCTGAAACAAGTTATCGACTGTGCATAACAGAATAACTCCTGATGAAATATTTGTTTTGTAAACAATATTATGGGCTAATGTATAAGCTCCAAGTTGTAAAAAATAATCTTGGATATAATCAGCTTTCTTTGGTCTATTCGCTTGTTTAAAGTCAAGAATGGTCAAATTTCCTCTATAAATTCCTATTAAGTCTGCTGTGCCGGCATATTTATCCTTTGTATTAATGAGAGTTGCCTCCATCCCATAAATTTCTTCTAGCTTTCCTTTGATGCCATTTTCAATGATGACCTTAGCCATATTTTTGTGCTGCTCATTACTTTCGAAAAAACTTTCATTTACCCTACCTCTCAAATAATCCTCAATATAAGAATGAAGAGATGTTCCTCTTCTAGATGCATCATTTTTAATCCTATTTGCCTCTTTATACCCTACTCTTTGTTTCCATAACTCCAAAGATGCTTTGTCTTCTTCTGATTTTGTTAAACTTAATATACTTGTGACACTTGGGTACTTTTCATCACCTGATAAATACTTTCTCATTCCATCTTCATTTGACCTTGAAGATTTTGGATAATTAAATTTTGTGTTCCACTTCATTTTTAAATTATATATATACTAAATAAAATAATCGTTATGGATATATTTTTATTTTTAAAATTCATATCATTTATAAGTATTGTCATACTGGCTTACGTAATATTCAAAAATATCGATGTGATTAAAATCATACTAAAATATTGGAAAGATTTACTTAGAAAGTAAACGTAAAAAACTCGATACATAACTATTTTTTGCTGATTTTTTCGACACAAGCAAAGCTGCAGTTGAGTTTAATATGAGACCATCCTTAATTTTTTTTAATCCATTATCTTTAGCTGTTTTACCAGTGCTAGATATGTCGGCTACAAGACTACATTGATTAATTCTTGCCATTACCTCGGTTGCGCCCTTCGAGTCTATCACCTCTACATTTTTGACATTTTTTTCCTCTAAAAAATTCTCTACCAGCTTTCTGTATTTAGTAGAGCATTTCATTGGTTGTCTATTTTTTTTTAACATGTCTGAGGCTATCTCTGAAACATCTAGCATTGTTTGACAGTCAATCCAAGTATTCATACAAAAAACTGATAATGATGCATGTCCAAAATTTAAATCTTTATAAACTTTAATTTTTTTTTGAATCTCTCGCTCTGAATTGAATAATAAATCTTTTCCAGATATAGCTATATCAGCAGTTCCATTTGCTAAGGAGTCTATGCACTCTCGAGCGTGAAGAAATAAACACTTAATTAGAGTATTTTTATACTTTATATATCCTATAAGATCTCTTTCCCCTTTTGACTTAATATTTAATTTTTTCTTTTTAAATAATTTCAGGGTATCAGATCTGAGCCTGCCTTTGCTAACTAAACTAATTACTATCTGTTTTTTCATAAATTAATTGCTGCACCACATGCATTTATTTTTCTTAAACCCAAAGAACTACTCAAAGAATTGTAAGAACCCCCTACGATAGATCTTTTTATTTTTTTTGATCTAGGTCTTATTGAAAAAACAAATCCACTATAAATATCAACCTCAGGCAACTCAGAACTATTAAAATAAATTTTTAATTTCCCTATTTTGTTAATTTTAATTGGAAAATAATCCTGTGAAATTTTTATATTTAAATTATTCTTTGTAAAAAATTTCGATAATACAGCAGGAGCTTTTTTTATAGGACATTTAATTTTCAAAAATTCTCTGATAACTTTTACACATTTTTTTCCGTTTTCTGGTCTTGGCTGAATATATATTTTTTGTTCAAAGCGTTTTAATATGTCTCTTACAGTTCTATTTGCAATAATTTCATTTTGATTAATTTTTTTAAGATTGATGTACATTTTTTTGTCTAATTCAAATTCGTTTTCATCTATATCCTTATTAGTTTCAAGCCTTTTTAATATTTCATTAAAATATTTTTTGTTCTGTCTCAATGAGATTAATCTATCTTGCCACCTTTTAGCTAACTTAAGTTGTTTCAAAACAGCTTGAAATAATTGAGCATTTCCAATTTTTAAATTTCCATTTACCCCTATAACTTTATGATAAATTTTTGCAGAATTTAAAATAATTTCTTTTTCATCTTTTTGTTTATTGTAATTATAAATTTCAAAACCTATTTGGGTATTCATTTTTTGATTTTTTCTAAAGGAATCCCCGGAATAATAAATTTTTGTTTTTTTTGAAATTTTAGATTTTGAAAACTCTATTAGGCTCATTAAACTTAAATCTGGTCTTAATGCGAAAGTTTTATTAGTTTTATTATCCTTAAATGTAAAAAGATATTTTTTTAGTTTTTCGTTACGTATATATTTTAAATCTATCACAGGATTTAATGATAGTTCTTTATAATTTTTTGATTTGATAAAGTTTGTTATCTGATTATATAAGTTTTTTGATTTCATCAATTAAATCATCTTTTAAAACTGTAGATTGATTGCTGCCCTTCAGACCTTTAAGATTTTTAATAGTAATGGTATTGTCTTTGAACTCGTTCTCTCCACAAATAACCGCTAATTTTAAATCTTTGCGGTTTGCGTATTCTAATTGTTTCGAGAGCTTTTTGTTACTTTCTAAAAAAATTTCAGAATTAATCCCGTTGTTTCTCAATTTATTCAACAATGCATAATATTTATCTAAAAATTTTTCATCCATTACACAAACAAGAACGGGTTTATTTTCATCTATTTCATTTTTTATTTTTTGAGACAAACACCAAACTAAACGTGTAATTCCTATTGAAATTCCAGAACCTAAGAATGGATCACCTTTAAATTTTGTCACTAAGTATTCACCTCCACTACAAATTGATCCTGGCTCAACAACCTTGCCTTTAGCATTCTTAACTTTAAAGTTTAAGTTAGTTTCTAAAGTGAATCCTGTATAGATATCTAGTCCACGAATTTTTGAAGGATCAAATTTTACCAGGCTTTTATAATTTCCATAACTTAAAATATTAAATAAGTCCTCCATCTCACTTATTCCTTCTTTAGTTAATGGATTATTAATTTTTTTTGAAATTTCATTAAAATCTTTCATTTGAAGGAATTCTATAATCTCATTTGCTTGGAAATCATTTAAATTAGCTCCTTTAGTTATTGCGCCACTTTCATCTTTTCTTTCTTTCTTTAACAATTCCTCAACCCCCTGAAGACCAAAACCAGGTTTATCTAATTTATCTATTGCCCTTAAAACTCTCTTTTTTTGAATTTCATCAACTATGTTGAGCTGACTCAATAATCCCTGCATTATCTTTCGATTACTTACGCCTATTACAAAGTCAGATGAATCTAATCCACAATCTATCAAAGTACTCGCGACAATATTTATTAATTCAGCGTTTGCTTGTTTAACATCAAATTTACCGATTATATCACAATCACATTGCTCAAAAGATTTATACCTGCCATTTCCGGGCTTCTCGCGTCTAAATACTCTTCCAATCTGGAATCTTTTATACGGATTTGGTAAATTCAAGTAATTTTGACTATAAAATCGGGCGAGTGGCATAGAAAGATCATAAATAAGAGAAATATCAGCACCATCTTCACTAAATGTATAAATATCTGACATTAAATTCTGCTCATCCTCAGCTAATGAATTTCCTATCATAGAACTAAATTCCATTGGACTCGTTTCAAGAGGACTAAAACCGAATTTAATAAAGTTTTGTTCAATTATTTTAATTAATTTTTTTTTTAAAAAAAGAGAACTTTCCCAGCTATCCTGAAAACCATTGGGTAAACTTGCTATTAATTTTTTTTTTTCTTTCATTTTGGGCGTACACGGGGAGAGACTTGAACTCTCAACCTTTGGCTCCACAAGCCACTGCTCTAACCAAATTGAGCTACCCGTGCCTTTCTTTGTTTTATACTAATTGTTATTAAATTTAAATTTTAAAATGATTAAATAATGGCTATGCAGCCATGATGGAAATGTCTGTAAATTGAATAAGAATTATTAATATTTTTAATCATGAACAATTAATTAGCATTTTTTTTAATAAATGCAATAGTTCATGTATAGGAATAAATATAGTAATAAAACTATATTACCCCTATACAATTTTCGAAAAATTTTTTTAAGAAACCTTTTTTAGGTTTATCGCCGACGGGCCCTTTTCACCAGATTCTATTTCAAATTCTAATGCATCGCCTTCATTCAAAAATTTTAGACCAGCTTCACGAACTTGACTCGCGTGAACGAAGCAATCCTTCTCACCATCCTCACGCTCTATGAATCCGTAGCCTTTTTTTCCGTTGAACCACTTAACTTTACCTTTTAATGTACTCATAACTTATTTACTCTTTCTTATTTGTTGATTAAACATAAGTTTAATTTGCAAATTGTTATTAGATTTCTAATTTTAATGCAAGCTTTAAGATGTAACACGTTTATTTATATAAGGTGCCTTGGGGCGGACTCGAACCACCGACACAAGCCTTTTCAGGGCTCTGCTCTACCACCTGAGCTACCAAGGCAATAAATATGAATTATCATTGTCCTCTATATATGATAATTCCTCTTTGTAAATCATAGGGACTAACAGAAACTTTCACTGAGTCACCCTGTAATATACGAATCCTGTTCTTACGAATGCGCCCCGCACTATGGCACAAAATTGTATGCCCATTAGAAAGGCGTACCTTAAACATTGCATTTTTTAATAATTCTACAACTTCACCAGAAAACTCTAATGTATTTTCTTTAGCCATTAAAATATCAATGATTTAAAATCTTGACTTAATACTAAGTGCATGAACGTGTAAGTTTTCATATTCGGCAAGAGTTATAGCTTGCTTGCCAATAACTTCAATACCTTTTTTGCTAAGGGTAAATCGACTAATTTTTTTATAGAAATCACTCAAATTCAAACCAGATGCAAATTTAGCAGATCCTAAAGTACCTAAAGTGTGGTTTGTACCAACATTATAATCACTTGCTGCAACGGGACTATATTGGCCCAGTCCAATAGATCCAACATTATATATCTTGTCTAACAAATTTCTATAATCTTTTGAAAGTAACTCTAAATGTTCTGGACTTATCATATTTATAATTTTAGTAATTTGCTGCTTATCTTTAACCAAAATTAACAAACCATTTTTTTTTAAAGACCTTTTCACTATTTTGCTTCTTGGAACATTGTTTACCAAAATCTTAATTTTTTTTTTAACTGAATTAATAAGTTTAATATTTTTCGAAATTAATATGCTTTGTGAGTTAATTCCGTGTTCTGACTGAGCTGCCAAAGAGGTAATTACTTTATTTGTGTCAGATATATTATCAGCTACCACTGTAATCTCAGATGGACCAGCAATCATACCCTCTATACCGACATCACCAAATACTTCACGTTTGGCTCTTGCCACGTAGTCACTACCTGGACCAAAAATTTTATCAACTTTTTGTATATAAGCTAAACTTCCAATAGCTTGTGCGCCACCTACACTGATTATATGATTTATTTTACATTTTTTTGCTACATACATTACCGCTGCATTTAGCTTTCCATTAAATCTTGGATTTGCCAAAACAATATTTTTTACTTGAGAAATTTTTGCCGGGATTGCATTCATCATTAAAGTAGATGGCAAATTTGCAGGCACATAAATACCTATAGAATTTAGAGGTACATATACATGCTCAATTTTATTTTTATATCTGTCAATGTATTTAATATTTTTGTTTTTTTGCAATTTATGGAATTTATAAATTCTATCAAAAGCTATATCTATAGCTCTTTTTACTTTAGGATCCAAAGATTTAATTGATTTTGTAATTTCGGCTTTTGATGGCTTAAGTATTTTATTATTACTAAATTTTTTTTCGTATTTTAAGACAGCTCTGTTTTTATTTTTTTTAACATCATTTAATATTTTCGTTACAATAGATGTATCAACATTTTTACCTGTTCTTCTTTTTTCAAGAAATTTTTCTAATGCTTTAAAATTATTAGTTTTTTTAAAATTAAAAAATTTAATCATCTATTTTTTTTATATCTTCCATTGTAACTTCTACAACTTCTGTTGATAAAGTTATAACTCCGTTATTTAAAAATAATAGTAGAATTTCGAAATTATCATTTTTCTTAAAAATATTTATTGAAAATAACTCTAGAATATTTTCAGAATCACTTTGATTGATATTTTTAGATTTACAATTATCAATAAAATCAAACTTAATTACACTACCTATTTTTTCATTTTTGACATTATTTTCTTTATTTGTTCTTTCTATAGTTAATATAAATACTTTATTATTTTTTAAATACTTTATATCTGATTGTTTTACTTTAGCTTGAGAGCATAGAGCCGAGATAATGCTTAAATCTTCTGGTCTTTGAGCAATGACTTTTTTATAAAACTTTTTTATCATTTAATTGTCGGACTTTATTTTCACCCCCAACTTTTTTAGCTTTCCAACTAAGTTGAATAATCCTCTTTCGCCGTGATAAACTCTATTTATATTAGAAGAACCCTTTGCAGCAATGGCGCCTAATATTATAGAAAAAGTTGTTCTTAAATCAGAAGAAATGCAATCTGCGCCAATTAAATTTCTACTTCCAATTATAACTGCTTTGTTGTTTTTAACTTTTATATTCGCTCCCATTCTAGCTAGTTCAGGCACAGCCATAAAACGATTTGAAAATATTGTTTCCTCAATTTGACTTTTGCCAGGAACTTTTGTCAAAACTGCAAGTAGAGAGGGCATATTGTCAGTTGCAAAATTTGGGTAAGGAGCTGTTTTTACTTTTATTGGAAAATGTTTTTTTTTTGATTTGATAAAAACATAATCCTTTCCTATTTTGAACATACAACCCATTTTTTTTAAAACTGTTATTTCAGTTGATAAAAATTTTGGATTTATATTTTTAACTAAAACATTTCCTTTAGTAATTGCACCAACGCATAGATAACTAAAAGCCTCTATCCTATCACCTATTATGGTATGTTCTCCTGTTGTTAATTCTGTTACGCCTAAAATTTTAATACTTCTTTTTCCAATAAATTTTATTTTGGATCCAGAATTATTTAAAAATGTAATTAGGTCAATAACTTCTGGCTCGATGGAAATATTTCTAATAATATGCGTTCCTTTCGACAAAACTGAAGCCATTATCAAATTTGAAGTACCTGTAACAGAAACCTTTGGAAATTTATAACTGCCTCCTACAAGTCCATTTTTTGAATGGATTCTAACGTAACCTTTTTCTAATCGGTGTTCAGCAGCTAAACTTTCAAATCCTGACAAATGATAATTTATGTCACGAATTCCTAAACTGCATCCACCACCTTTAGCAACATAAATTTTTTTTTTTTGATATCTGCCTAGTAGCGAGCCCATAGTTAAAACCCCAGCACGCATAGTAGAAACTAATTTGTAAGGGACTCTCCGTTTATGCGGTTTACTATTTTTTATAATCATCTTATTTGTTTTTAAAATTTCTACTTTTGAACCCAATGAAATTAGAAGATTTTTCATTGTTATTACGTCTTTTACTAAAGGTACATTTTTTAAAATTACTTTATCTTTAAATAATATTGATGCTGCCATTAACGGTAAACAAGAGTTTTTAGCACCATTAATATTGACAGTTCCACTAATACTATTAGTGGGGCCTTTGATAATATATTTTTTCATTTATTTTGACTTTGCTAAAGTTATTCCCGTTTGTCCTTGATACTTACCTTTACGATCTGCATATGAAACCTCCGGTGGATCTCCTTGAAAAAATAATATTTGAGCAGCACCACTATTAGCATACAATCTTATTGAATTACTTGTATGATTAGAAAATTCGAGAACTAACACTCCATTCCAACCTCCCTCAAGAACTGTTGGTGGAACACCTAATCCACATCTTGCGTATGTTGATTTTGCTGTAACAAGACCTGTAACATTTCTTGGCATTTTGAAATATTCAAGACTAGAGGCAAGCGCAAAAGAATTTGGAGGTATTAAAATAGAATCTTCGTTTTTTACTGTAATAAAATTGTCTTCACTAAAATTTTTTGGATCAGCAGTAGCTCCTTTTATATTTGTAAAAATTTTGAATTCTGACCCACAACGAAGATCATATCCAAATGAGTTAAGCCCATGACTAATACCTCTTGAAACACTTTCTCCAACAAATGGACTAATCATTTCTTGCTCTTCAGCCAATCGTTTAATTTGCTTATCGTTTAGAATCATTATTTTGAGTTTGTTTTTTTTTAAATAATTTTCTTTTTCTTAAATTTTTCCGTAATGCATTTTTCAAATCAAGCTTAGATGCTTTCTTTTTTTTGAACATTATTTTTTACTTCTTATCTGGATTTGTTAAGTGATCTAGGGTGATTACAGTATCTAAAGGTATAGTATTTTCTTTTTCAGTCTTTTCAGCTATGGCAGATTTTGCTTGTTTTTTTGCTCTACGTTCAGCAAGTTTTTTCTCTCTTTTGGCTTGCTTCTCCATTGCTTTAGCGCCTCTTGTGCTTTTATAATCGTAGTGGATTCCCATAACTGCATTTATTTAATTATATATGTCATTAAAGAAAAATTAAGTCAATAATTTGTCAAATTTACATTTATACACTAGTCTTTAATAGTTATTATCTTTATAGCCCTGATAGTTTTTAATGGTTAAAACAGGCCCTTGGTAAGGGTCAGTTCCCAGTTCGATTCTGGGTCAGGGCACCACGAATTAATTTTTAAAAAAACTTTTCCTGAAATAAAATGCACAACCAAATATACCTATAATTCCAATTACAGGTAAATATATATCAGGCATTAAGATCACATCAAATATTGAGGGCATATTCTCATTTTCATCAATTAGTTTATCTATCCCAGCACCCAGTGATACACCAATAAAAACTTGAATTACCATTCCTAAAAATGTTCCAATGAAATAATTTTTAATTTTTATGTTAAATAATATAGGAAGCAAATTTTGTATAAAAAATGGAATTCCACCAACAGCTCTAAAAATAATAAAATAAATCAATTCATTTTTTTTAAATTTTTCAGTTAAATAACTAAATTTTTGAGAAAATTTATTAAATATATAATCTCTTACTAGAAATTTAGCAAAAATGTATAGTAAAGTCGATCCGGTTGTAATTCCTATTAAAACTACAATTGTTCCAACCCATTTTCCAAAAATAAAACCACCAATTAAAAACAAGGGAGAGCCGAAACCAAGTAAGAGAACCCATATTATTGAAATAAGTAAAAATACTGATACAGAAAAAAAAATATTAATATTTTTTAAGTTGTTTAGAGTATCTCTATTTGATTTTATAATTTCATAACTTGTAAAGTCATTAATGGAAAAATTTGTAAACAAAAACCACAAAAAGGCGACAATCAATAGCAAATATACTGATGCAAGCGTGATTTTGACTTTTTTTTCAATAATCATTTAATTAATTTATTAAAAAAAACTGTACTTATATACTTTTATTTTCTATAAGATCGACTTTAAGAATAACCTTTATGAAAAGAACTTGGCAACCATCAAAGATTAAAAGAGCACGTAAGCACGGATTTAGATCCAGAATGGCGACAAAAAAAAGGCAAAAAGTTTTACGTAATAGAAGGAAAAAAGGTCGAAAAAAACTTAGTGTTTAATGCCCAAAGTATTGAGTCTATCTAAAAATGAAGATTTTAAAACTGTTCTTGGTGGAAAGAAAATATTAAACAAATTTGTAACAATCTATTACAAAAAATTAACCATAAATGATAAAAATAAATTTATATATTCGATAATCGCTAAGAAAAAATTAGGTAATGCCGTTTTTAGAAATAAAATTAAGCGTAGGTTAAGATCTATTGCTTTAGAAGCATACAAAAAAATTAATATAAATTTAAAATATTCTTATATATTTATTGCAAAAAAAAATGTATTTGATGGTGAGTTTAAATTAATCAAAGAGCAAATAATTAGAGATGTTGATAAGATAAAATAATGAATATTATAATAAATTACCCATTCATATTATTAATCAAATTTTATAAATTTTTTTTAAGTCCTTTTTTTTATAACTCCTGTAAATTTGAACCGTCTTGTAGCACCTATGCTTTAAAGTGTTATATCAATTATAACGTTGTAAAAGCAACTTATAAAACGTTTCTCAGAATTTTAAAATGTAATCCATGGTTTAACACTGGGGGTTTAGACAGTCCAATTGAGGAGGAAAAAAATAGTGGATCTTAAAAACATTATAGCTGCTATAACTTTATCTGCTGCCGTTATTGTTTTGTACGGTCTCTTTTTTGCTCCAACACAAGAAGAGTTAAGCAAAATAAATGAAAAAGGCAAAAATGAAATTAATCAAAATACAGATGCTCCAATAATTGATGAAAAAATAGAGGTTAAAGCTGTTACTAGGGAAGATGCACTTAAAAAAGACAATCGAATTATCTTTGAAAATAGTTTTATTAAAGGTTCAATTTCTTTATTAGGTGGGGCTATCGATGATTTAGAATTAAAAGCTTACAATAAAACACTTAAAAGTAACGAAAAAATACAATTGCTTAATCCAGCGTCAACAAATAACGGCTATACTTTTAATACTGGATGGGCCACTAGAGCAAATATTGAAACACCAAACTCAAATACAATTTGGGAAATTGATGGCACAAACAAATTAACTCCAAGTAACCCAGTTAAAATTTATTATGAGAACGATTCGGGCATAAGATTTGAAAGATTAATTTCAATTGATGAAAAATATTTGTTCAGCATCAAGCAAACACTTATAAATAAATCGCAAGATACATTCAAAGTTTATCCCTTTGCTAGAATTAATCGTAATAGCCTACCAAGTGACTTAACTGATTTTTATATTCTGCATGAAGGTTATACATTTATTACTGGTGAAAATATTGAAGAAGTTGATTATGACGATGTAGAGGAAAATAAATTTTCTACAGAGGGTTCTACAGGAGTTTTAATCCAAGGAGACAAATATTGGATGACATCTATAATACCAGAACAAGGTAGAAATTTTAGATTCGATTTAGATTATAAAAATAAATATAGAGCCAGTTATATTGATTTAAAAGGATATGAGGCTCGTCCTAATACTTTAATTGAACATAACGTAAAAAGCTTGATAGGCGCTAAAGAAATAAAACAAATTAATAAATATAAAGAAGACCTAAAAATAGAAAAATTAGACCTTATCGTTAATTACGGAGTGCTTTATTTCATAATAGTGCCAATGCATAAAATATTAAGTTATTTCTTCAACTTTACAGGAAACTATGGTTATGCAATCATATTATTAACGATCCTTGTAAGAGTAGTATTTTTTCCATTAAACCAATATTCTATGAAATCGATGGGGAAGATGAAGAGCTTAGGCCCAGAAATTGAAAATTTAAAAACAAGATTTAAAGATGACAAACAGCAGCTCCAAAGAGAAATGATGAAATTATATAAAGTGAACGGAGTAAATCCCGCAAGTTCGTGTTTTCCCATATTGATTCAGATTCCGATTTTTTTTTCTTTATATAAATTGTTATTGCTCGATCTTGCCATGAGACATTCTCCGTGGGTTTGGGTTTGGCAAGATTTGAGCGCTAAGGACCCTTTGACTATTTTTAATCTATTTGGATTATTGCCTTACAGCGTTCCAACTTTTTTAGAAATTGGCTTGCTTCCCGTTCTAATGGGCAGTTCCATGTGGCTTCAGATGAAGCTCTCACCTCAACCTTCTGGATCAGATGAAATGCAGAAAATGCAAAAGAAAATATTTATGTTAATGCCTTTGTTTTTAACAGTTATTCTTGCACCATTTGCTGCTGGGTTGATTCTCTACTGGGTTTGTACAAATATACTCACTATAATTCAGCAGTATATAATAAATAGAAATATAAAAGTTAAAAATTAAATTAATGAGCACTAGTAAAGAAGAATTAAGAAAAATTCTTCCTAAAAAAGGTCCAAATATTGATGAAGTTTCAAAGTACATAGAAAAATATAAAGATGAAATAATTACAATTAAGTATGGTGGTAATGTTTTCATTGATAGACAAATATTTAATAGCTTTATAAGTGACTTATCTATCTTACAAAAACTGGGTTTATCAGTTGTTGTTGTGCATGGAGGTGGGCCAAGAATTAAAAGAGAATTAGATAAATCACGTATAAATTCTAAATTTATTAGAGGCTTAAGAGTTACTGACGAAAAAATTATAGACATCGTAGAGAAAGTTCTCATTGAATTTAATGAAGATATTGTTTCATCATTAAAAAATATAGGAAGCAAAGGTATATCATTAAATACAAAAGAAAATAATGTTTTAAAAATTACACCTGAGTCTCAAGAATTAGGTTTCGTTGGAATACCAAATAAAATTAACGTTGAGGTTATAATAGATAAAATAAAGAATGATTTAATACCTATAATATCTCCTCTAGGATTAGGATCCGATAATAAGACCTATAACATTAATGGTGATACTGCTGCTGGAGCGATAGCTAAATCTCTTAAATCAAGAAGGTTACTCTTGATGACGAATGTAGAGGGTGTGCTTAACAAAGATAAAATTTTAATTGAAGAAATATCATCTTCTAAAATCATGGAGATGATAGAGGATAAAACTATAACCGAAGGCATGATACCAAAAATTAATACCTGCTTAGATGCTGTCAATAATGGGGTTACAGCTGTTGCTATAATTGATGGTAGAAAAAAACACTCTATCTTATTTGAAATATTTTCAGATAAAGGTTCTGGGACCTTGATAAGAAAATGAATAATTTGATAAATAAGAAAAATCTTTTATTAGATCTAGACGGAACAGTATATCAAGATCTAGAGTCTGTTTTTGGTCAAGTTTCTAAATTAATGACTAAATATATATCTGAAAAACTTAATGTCGATCTCAAAAAAGCTAAAGAACTCCAAACAAATTATTTCTATAAATATAATACTTCTCTGAATGGATTAATGATTCATCACGATATTCCACCTAAAGAATTTTTAAAATATGTACATGATATAGATCTTTCATTTATGAAGAAAGATCTAGTTCTAAGAGAAGAATTGGAAAATTTAGATATGCGAAAACTTATTTTTACAAATGGTAGTACGGATCATGCCAAAAATGTATTAAGTCATTTAGGTATAGATGATTTATTTGAAAATATATTTGATATTACAGATGCAGAATATCAACCAAAGCCAGAACCTAAGGCTTTTGATCTGATGACAAAAAAATTTGATTTAGATCCAAGCGAAACAATATATGTAGAGGATATAGCAAAAAATTTGTCTATAGGTAAAGAAAGGGGTTGTACGACCGTTTGGTTAATAAATAATGAAGAGTGGGGAAAAATGGAATCTGAAAAGGATTACATTGACTATAAAATTGAAAATCTATCTTTATTTTTAAAGGAATTAAGGTTATTAAAAAGTAATTAAATATGTCTATTAAAGAAATAATAAATGAAGCTTGGGAAATTAAAGATCAGATCAACACAGGATCTGATAAATCAATAATTGACGCAATTAATGAAACAATCCATTTATTAAATGAGGGTAAAATAACTGTAGCTGAGCCTAATGGTAATGACTGGAAAATAAATGATTGGATCCAAAAAGGAATACTTCTTTCTTTTAGAGTTAATGATAGAAAAATTATTGGAGGACCGTACAATGCATGGAATGACTTTAGTCACTTACCAGGTAAAACAGCTGGGTGGACTGAAAAAGAGTTTGCTAAAGCTGGTTTCAGAATGGTGCCAAATTGTGTGGTGCGAAACGGTTCTTTTATTGGAAAGGGTGCTGTCATAATGCCAAACTCATTTATTAACGTAGGTGGATACTGTGGAGAAAATTCAATGGTTGACACTGGAGCTAGAATTGGTTCGGCTGCTAGACTTGGAGCAAACTGTCATTTGTCTGCAGGTTGCGGTTTAGGAGGTATATTAGAGCCGATTGGTTCTAAGCCTACTATTATTGAGGATAATTGTTTTATAGGGGCTCTTTCAGAAATAGTTGAGGGTGTCATTGTAAGAAAAGGTAGCGTAGTTTCAATGGGTTGTTACATAGGTAGGAGCACGAAAATAGTTTCTAGAAAAACGGGAGAGATTACCTCTGGTGAAGTACCAGCTGGAAGCGTTGTAGTTCCAGGTTCATTACCCTCTAAAGAACTAGGCGGACCGAATTTGTACTGCGTAGTAATCATTAAGACGGTTGATGAAAAAACTAAATCAAAAACTAGTTTAAATGATCTTTTGAGGGATTAAGATGAAAATCTTTAATGATTTACAATTAGCAAAAGAGCTAATTAGATTTCCGACTGTAACTCCTGTAGATGCAGGAATAATGAAATTTTTAGAAAAAAAACTCAAATCAATCGGATTTAAAACTAAAATTCTTGAGTTTAAGGAAGGTAATAGTAAATCAGTTAAAAACATTTATGCAAGATTTGGAACAATAAGTCCGAATTTTTGTTATGCAGGACATGTGGATGTCGTTCCTCCTGGTAAAATAAAAAATTGGTCTTCCAATCCATTTAAACCAACCATTAAAAATGGAAGACTAATAGGGAGAGGTGCTAGCGACATGAAATCATCAGTCGCATCCTTTATTGCCGCTGTAAGTGATTTTGTCAGTAAAAATAAAAAATTTAGAGGTTCTATAAGTCTCTTAATTACTGGGGATGAGGAAGGTATAGCCATTAACGGAACTAAAAAAGTTGTTGAGTATCTAAAAAGAAAAAAAGAAAAAATTAACTTTTGTTTAGTTGGAGAGCCCACAAACCCATCCCGTATGGGTGAAATGATTAAAATTGGAAGAAGAGGTTCGATAACAGGTTATTTGAGTATTTTTGGTAAAATGGGTCACGTTGCTTATAGTCATAAAGCGGTAAATCCATCAAGTTGCATTGTAGATATTTTAAAAAACTTAAAACAATTAAAACTTGATAATGGCTCAAAAAATTTTCAACCTTCAAATTTAGAAGTAACTAAAATTAGTATAGACAACAGTGCAGATAATGTAATTCCAAGAGATGCATATGCTACATTTAATATAAGATTCAATGACAGACATAGCTCTAATAAATTAAAAAAAAAAATAAATATTTATTTAAGAAAAATTTGTAAAAAATACAAATGCAAATTTAAAATAGAATATATGATATCTGGTGAGTCATTCATTACTAAACCAAACAAAACTACTTATATGATAAAAAATGTCATAAAAAAAAATACAAAAGTAAATACTAAATTATCTACTTCTGGTGGCACATCTGATGCAAGATTTATTAGAAAGATTTCTCCTTGTTTAGAGTTTGGCATGGTAGGTGCTAGTATGCATCAAATAGACGAAAATATTAAAGTTAGAGATTTAAAAACTCTGACAAAAATTCATAAAGAGATTTTAGAAAATTACTTTTCGTGAAAACTGCAATAATTTCATCAGATACCTCTATAAGTCATTTAACAGGTGATGGTCATCCAGAGCAGCCAAAAAGAGTTATAGCTATAACTGAAAAACTTAAAAAACAAAAAAATTTAATTTGGGATAAGCCAAGTCCTTTTGATCATAATATTTTAAAAAAAGCTCATGATGAAAATTATATAAATATGGTTCAAAAAAGTTTTCCAAATAAAGGTATAAAATTTTTGGATGGAGACACAATTGTCTCACCAGGAAGTAAAGATGCTACAATAGATGCTGTAGGTTCTGTAATAAAAGCAATTGACGGGGTTGAGAGAAAAAAATTTAAAAATGCATTTTGTGCGGTCAGACCGCCTGGGGACTAGCGCCTTCCTTACAAGGAAGGCGCTAGTCAATATTTGGACATCATGCAGAAAAAAATAAAGCAATGGGTTTTTGTATTTATAATAATTGTGCAGTTGCTGCTCATTACCTAATAGAGAAATATAAATACAAAAAAATTGCAATATTTGATCCAGATATACATCACGGTAACGGCACTAGTGATATTTTTTATGATAGTAAAAACGTTTTATATTTATCTACCCACCAATATCCATTTTATCCGGGTACTGGAAGTGAAAAAGAAAAAGGTAAGCACAATAATATTTTCAATGTACCTCTTCCTGCCGGGACTACATCTGAGAAATATATGAATGCTTTGGATAGAGTTTTAGAAAAACTAGTTGAATTTAAACCTGAATTTTTAATTTTTAGTATGGGCTTTGATGCAAATATTGCTGATCCCCTAGGTCAGTTTGAGTTAAGATCTGAAGATTTTTACGAGATTACTAAAAGAACCCTTAAAGCAACTAATCAGTTTACGAAAGGTAAAGTTATATCTGTACTAGAAGGTGGGTATGACCTTAACGCACTTGCTGAAAGTGCATATAATCATGTAATGGCTCTCACTGAAAAAGACTAATTATGAAATTATATAAAATTGGTTATTCAAAAATTAATAATAAAGGCTTATTTGCTAATAAAGATATTAAAAAGGGAACAAGGATTATTAACTACGTTGGAAAAATAATTACAAAAAAAGAAACAGAGAGAAACCCAAAATTCGATAATAATAAAGCAATTTATCTTTACAATTTAAATAATAGATATGATTTAGATGGAAATTTTTCCTATAACACTGCTAGACTTATTAATCACTCATGTGATCCAAATTGTGAGGTTGATGGTAAAGGACTAAAATTATGGATTTCATCAATAAAAGATATAAAACAAGGTGAGGAATTATCATATGACTATGGATTTGGTTATGATGAAGATTATAAACAATTTCCTTGTAAGTGTGGAGCTATGAATTGTTGCGGGTATATAGTCCGTGAGGGCTCTAGGTGGAGAATTAATAAAAAGTTTAGAAAAAGAACTAGTAAATAACTTTTTTTAAATAAAGACCATGAGGCGGAGCAAGTGGTGCGCAAAGTTTTCTATTTTTTGATTTAAGAACTTTTTCGAATTTCTTTAATGTCCATTTTTTTTCACCAAGGTATTTAAGACAACCAACCATCGATCTGACTTGACTTTTTAAGAAAGATTTTGAAACAATATCGATGGAAATTAAAGTTTTATTTTTTTTTATTGTAAACTTTTTAATTGTTTTGATTGGGTTTGTGGCATCACAACTTGAAGATCTATATGTGGAAAAATCATGAGTTCCAAGAAATTTTTTTGCACCTTTTTTCATTATGCCAACATCTAAATTTTTAATTAAGTGCCATTCACGTTTCATATTAATTACTGATTGAGATATGCTATTTCTTATTAAATAATTGTAAGTTCTTTCTTTTGCGCTATGCCTAGCATGAAAATTTATATTTTTTTTTTTTATGATCAAAATAGAGATTTCTTTTTTATTTAAAAAAAAGTTTAAAGATTTAATTAATTTTGGAATATTCGTAAGTTTTTCTTTATAATAAAAATGTGCAGATTGCTCAATTGCATGTACGCCTGAGTCTGTTCTTCCAGCTCCGTAGATAGTAATTTTTTTTTTTAATAATTTTGACAAATATAATTGAACAGTATTTTGAATTGATCTGCCATTTTTTTGAGACTGCCATCCAACATACTTTGTTCCAACATACTCCAATAATATTTGGTATTTATTCACGCTTAAGTGACACTCCTTTTTTAATTTTACTACCTAAAAGAAAAGTACTAGTATTTTGAACCTTTTTTCCTTGTCTCTGAATTTCTAGTATTCTGATTGAATTTTTTCCACAAGCTACTGTTAATAAATCATCTATTACCTCTCCAGGTTTTCCGGTTGATTCAGATAGCTCAGATTTGATAATTTTATATCTTTCCTTTTTAAATTCAAACCAAGCACCAGGATTTGGAAAAAGACCATTTATTTTACCTAGAATATTTAGTGCACTTTCATTCCAATTAATTTTACCCTCTATTTTATTTATTTTTTCAGCATAACTGGCTTCATTGTGTATCTGATCTACAAATGTTGCTTTTTTTGAAAATATTAATTCAATATTTTGAGTAATTTTTTCTGCACTTAGTTCGCTTAATTTTTTGGATAATGTTTCGCTGTTATCAGTTTTATTAATTGGAATCTTATATTGATTGAAAATAGGACCACTGTCTAAAACATTATTTAATTTCATAAAACTTATCCCAGTAAATTTTTCAAGGTTAATCAAAGAGCGTTGAATAGGTGCTGCCCCTCTATATTTTGGCAGCAAAGATGCATGAATATTAATAAATCCTAGTTTACAGCTTTCTAGTATAGACTCAGGAATAATTTGACCATATGCAACAACTATACCTAAATCAAATTCAGTGGTTTTTATAAAATTTTCCTCTTTTTTTAAATTTTCTGGAGTTTTAATTTTTAAATTAAATTTTTCTGCATAATTATGTACAGGAGATTTTAAAATTTTTTGACCTCTATTTGATTTTTTTGGAGGCTGAGTAAATACACATATTATTTCTAATTCATTTTTAATTATTCTATCCAGGATAGGTACTGCGAATTTTGGAGTACCTAAGAAAATTACTTTACGCATTAAACTATTATTTTATTATTATTTGAAACTTCTTTCGAAATTTTTTTTATAATTAAATCTTTTTTAAGTTTTGATAAATAATCAATTATTAAAATACCATCACAATGTTGAACTTCGTGTTGAATACACGTTGACAAAAGACCGCTACATTGCATAATTTTTTTTTTTCCATATTCATCAATATATTCTATTTCAATTTCTCTCGGTCTTTCTATCTGTATAAAGGTATTAGGTATGGACAGACATCCTTCTTCATATGAAGATCTGTCATCACTAAACTTTTTAATTTTGGGGTTAATAAGACAGTGTAGATTCTTTTTTTCATCTTCTTTTGTTACATCAACTATGACAATTCTTTTAGGTATACCTATTTGAATTGCTGCCAAACCAATACCATTAGCGTTATACATAGTATCTTTTAAATCTTTTATTAATTTTTTTTCATTAATGCTAATCTTTTCTATTGGTGAAGATATTTTTTTAAGTATAGGGTCGGGTACAGTAATAATTTCTTTGATTGACATATATTTCTAGACTTTCAAAGGTAAAGTTTTAATCAAAATATTATTGCGTAATTTATCAAGGTTAATCTCATTTAGTGTTGTAGTTATAAAATATAGTGTTTCGGTACCCAAATCTTCGAGGTTATCTTCTCCTATAATTTCAACTAATCTAAGTAAAATCATTCCTACATCTTCATTATTTATATATACTTGTAAATCAGTAGGGATGTTAGGGTTTCTCTCGTATAAATTTGCATATTTTTTTTGAATATCCACACCATCATAAATTAAAGAGTCTAACATTATTTTATCTTTGTTTGAAAAAATGTAATTTTTATTTGCTTTAACTTTTTTTAATATATCATTTGTATCCTTAGTGGCTTTATCAATACTATAATCTTTTACAAAATAATCTATTAACTTTGATTGATGAATTATTTTGTTGTTTATATTGTACGTTTTTTGTATTTTTTTTTCACTTATTATATTTTTTTCATAAAATGTTGTTTGACTTGAAGAAATATCATCAAATTCAATTTCCTTTAAAATATTAGATAATTCTATGACAAATGCATTTTCTATATTGTCTTTTTTAAACAAGCTTTTCATTTTCATTGCAAGGTTAACTTTATTAATTGGTTCATCAGACAATAGAAGTCTTTGATATAAAAGTGCTCTCGCTTGAAAATTTGGTAATTTATTGTAAAGGTTATTTGCATCTAATAACTGGGATAAACTAAAGTCAAATCTTTTATAAAGTTGTAGAAGCTCTTTTTCTGAATAATTTTTTTCGTGAGTTGCTTTCTCTAATGTAATAATTTTTTTTTCATCTTCCAAGTCAATTTCTTTTATATTTTCTAAAAGATTATTTGATGAAAGATATTTCCAGATAAATTTTGGTGTTTTTTCATTAGCAGTATAATTAAAATTTCCTGATGTTACATGTGAAAGATGAAAATCCAGAACGTTTTTTTCTGAAATTTCCTCAATACTTTTGCCACTATAACCCATAAGGTAATTAAACTTTGACTCAAAAAATTTATCTTTAAATCCTTGTTCTTTTTTTAGATCAAAGTAAATTTGTGCTTCTTCATTTTTTTTTAATTTAATTAAACAATAAATTTTGAATTTATCTATATAGTCATTTGTAGATTTAAATTTTAATTGACTTATGAGTTTGCAAGACTCGCCAAGTTTTCCATTTTTAAGATGATAATCTAAGTAAAATTCAACAACTTTATTATTATTTATTGTTTCATTTTTTAACAAAAAACTTTTAATTAATTTCATATCTTCTCTTTTAATAAGATAATTAATTTTAAAGTTTGTAAATTCTTGATTTTCATTTAAGTTTTTCGGGGGGTAAGCATTAGTCAATAAAGCTATGTTTAAAATTTCAATAGCATCACCTGATAGATTAATTTTCTCTATTTTTTTTATTAAATTTTTTACTTGGTCAGAATCAGAGTACTTCCACATATCAATTGTTAAATTATTTTCTTGAGGATCGTATAGTCCAACTAAAGTAGTTTTTGGATTTTCTAAATTTTCAAAATTTAAAATGTCATCGTCTTTTTTTTTTTTCGATATAGTTTTATTTAACGTTATTTCATCTTGTTCCAGAGACTGAACATCTAAATCGGTGTTATCTTCAATATTATTATCTAAATTCCAAATATCGACTGGTTCGTTAGAAAATGAACTTATATTGAATAATAAAACAAAAGATAATAATAAAAAAATTCTATTTAACGACTTTAAAATTTTCATTTGGTATTTTTTTTTCTATTACCTTATTTGGAGACGGGAAATCAATTTTATCTACTAAAATCACTGCTATATATAAAACTACCAAAACAAGAATTATTTTGATAAATATTTTACCAAACGCTCCGAAGTTACCAGCTCTTGTTTTTTTTTGAAATTGCATATAAATTAAATATTTTCAAATTAAGACAAATTTGTGTTTTTTCAATACAGAAGATTATGAAAACGAAAAAAAATCTAGTTTTAGTCGGTATGATGGGATCAGGAAAATCGACAATTGGCAATATAATATCAAAAAAATTGGATTTTGAGTTTATTGATACTGATTTTGAAATAGAAAAATATGAGGAAATTTCTATCAAAAAAATATTCGATATTAAAGGTGAAAACTACTTTAGGAAATTAGAGGAAACAATAATTTTAAAATCTATAAATTTAGATAACAAAGTAATATCTTTAGGTGGTGGTGGATTTTTAAAAATAAATTTAAGAAAAAAAATTCAAATAAAATGTATCTCTTTTTGGTTAGATTGGAAGGATGATACTATTATAAAAAGAATATTTAAAAATGATAAAAGACCCTTGGCACGACATTTGTCAAAGTTAGATTTAAAAGATATGATCAATCAAAGGCAAAAGCATTATAAACATGCAACTCACAGAATTATTTGCGAAAATTTAAACAAGAAAGAGATTGCTGATGAAATAATAAAAAAATATGAAATACAGTAAATTAAAAATTCAAACTTCAACAAGTAAGTATTCTATTTATATTGGATCAAATTTTTCTAATAAAATAAATACAATTCTTAATAATGAAAAGATTTTTTTTAATAAAGCTTTAATTATTTATGACTCGAAAATCAGAATTAATGAGGTTTCTAAAATAATATTAAAATTGAAACAAAAAGAAGTATTCAAATATAAGTTTGTCTCTAACGAAAAAGCTAAAAGTTTTAATACTGTTAATAAAATAATTAGCAAACTATTAAAAAATAATTTTACTAGACAAGACTGTATTATTTCATTAGGTGGTGGAATTACAGGAGATTTATCAGGTTTCGTCTCTAGTATTTATAAAAGAGGTATTAAATTTATTAACATCCCTACAACTTTATTAGCTCAAGTAGATGCGAGTATAGGTGGTAAAACAGGAGTTAATCATAAAATTTATGGTAAAAATTTAATCGGATCCTTTTATCAGCCAAATATAGTTATAGCTGATACAAATTATCTTAAGTCTTTAAGTAAAAAAGAATTAATTTGTGGATACGCTGAAATATTTAAGCATAGTCTAGTATATAGCAAACAAAATTTTCTTTTTTTAGAAAAATTTCATAAAAAAATTTTATCATTAGAAAAAAAAGTTCTGAAGAAAGCAATTTTAGAAAGTTGTAAAATCAAAAAAAGTATTGTTCAAAAAGATGAAAAAGAGAAAAATTTACGAATGATATTGAATCTTGGTCATACGTTTGGTCACGCTTATGAAGCTGCTTGTGGATACAAAAATATTTTAAATCACGGGGAAGGAGTAATGCTTGGAATAAAAACTGCAATTTTATTCAGTTTAAAAGAAAAAAAGTTATCTTTAAATGATTTTAAAAGAATTAATCAAAATATATTAAATTTAAATTTTAATTTAAAGCTAAAAAAGTTTTTTAAATTAACAGATATTAATAAATTAATAAATTATATGAAAAATGACAAAAAAAATAATAACTCAAATATTAATTTAGTTTTATTAAATAGAATTGGAAAAGCATCAATAAAAAATTCATACAATCAAAAAAAAATAAAAAAATTCTTCTACGAGAACTTAAATAATATTTAATTGAATCGAATGAATATAGTTTTTTAATTCATTATTTATTAAATTATAAACTATTTTTGATCTTTTAATTCTATCCATTTTGTTGAGATAATTTGATTCAATTGAAATTTTGATATGAAATTTTTTTTTGTCGTGTCCAGAATGGTTTAAATGTAAATATGTTTTGTCTTCTATGATTATTTTTTGCACTTCAATACCTTTTTTTATTTTTTTTTTTACTATTCTAGAAAGTTGATTTATATCCATATTATATAAATTTATTATATATGAAAAATATCTGTGATTGGAATAGCTGTAATAAACCTGGTGAATATAAAGCTCCAGTTGAGAGAGATAATAGCAGAAAATATAGACTATTATGCTTAGAACATATTAGAGAGTTTAATAAAAATTGGAATTATTTTAGAGGCATGGATGACCAACAGATATTTGACTTTATTAAATCTGATCTTACTTGGCATAAACCAACCCAAAGTTTCAGCTCATCAGATAATTTTTTTAAAGTATTGTGGAATAATGCCCTTAAAAATGAGGGGGTAGATAGAGAGGTAGATCCAAGTTTTGACAACATGAGACAATTTAGATTTAATCAAAATGACCTAAAGTCTTTTAAAATTTTAGGTCTTAATGTTGGAGTAAAATGGGATAGTATAAATAAAAGATTTAAAAAACTTGTCAAAAAATTTCACCCTGATATGAATTCAGGAAACAAAAATTTTGAGGATAAACTTAAAGTCATTACACTAGCTTATACTCAACTAAAAAACGCTTATAGGAAAAAAATTGATTGAAAATCTTAAAAAAGAACCAGATATAAAAATATCAATTAAACAAACATTCGGAATTGATACCGACCTAGAAGTTGATGCATTTTCAGAAAGGAACGAATTGGTTCCTGAAATAGATAAAGATTATGTATTTGATAGAGACACAACTTTAGCAATTTTAAATGGTTTTTCACACAATAAAAAAGTGATAGTACACGGTTATCACGGAACTGGAAAAAGTACACATATCACGCAGGTAGCAGCTAGATTAAATTGGCCATGCGTTAGAATAAATTTAGATTCCCATATCAGCAGAATTGATCTTATAGGAAAGGATGCAATTACACTTAAAGATGGAAAGCAGATAACTGAATTTAAAGAGGGTATACTTCCTTGGTCTTATCAAAATCCAGTTGCTTTAATTTTTGACGAATATGATGCTGGCAGAAGTGACGTAATGTTTGTTTTACAAAGAATTTTGGAAAGTGACGGAAATTTTACTCTTTTGGATAGAAACAAAGTTGTAAAACAGAATAAGTATTTTAGATTATTTGCTACAGCCAATACCATAGGCTTAGGGGACACAACTGGACTTTACACTGGAACTCAACAAATAAACCAAGCACAGCTAGATAGATGGGAAATTGTAACCACTCTAAACTACTTGAATCCAGAAAAAGAATTAGAAATAATTTTATCTAAAAATAAAAACTTAAATAATGAGTCAGGAAAAGAAAAGGTGAAAAATATGATTAAGGTAGCCTCTTTAACTAGAAAGGGATTTATGTCAGGTGATATTTCAACCGTAATGAGTCCTCGAACTGTACTCAATTGGTGTAATAATTCAGATATATTTAAAAATATCGGGTATGCATTTAGAGTAACATTTTTAAATAAATGCGATGAAACTGAGAAAAATATAATTGCAGAATATTATCAAAGATGTTTTGGGGATGACCTGCCAGAGTCATTAAAAAATAATCAAGATAAATGAAAAGAGATGAGATTTTAAGGGAAAAAATAAAAAATGCTTTAATAAGCACTTTTAAAGTAATTTCATTAAAATTTAACAAAGACAAATTAGAAGACTTCGATAAAAAAGCTACAGAGCTTATAAGCCAAAAAAATGAGATTATATTAAAGAACTTTGATAATCTTAGAGCAGAATTTGATTCAAAAGCATTGAAACAAGGTTACTCAGATGTAGAAATTTTAAATAATAATTTACCTCAAAAAAACAAACAAATAGCTTTGTATAAAATTGCAGAGAAAATAAGGTGTGAGTTTATTGGAATGGGAATGTACCTTGGTATTAATAAAAATATTAATAATTATTACGACCGCAAAATCAATTTAAATAATAAATTGAAGATCGATACAATCAAAGATGCCCCGGTATCAAAAGCCTTTGAGCTTTACATGATAAAGAATTTTTTAAATATCAAACTTAATTCCAACAGTCAAAAAATATTAAATTATTGGGAGACAAAATTTAATAATACAATAAAAAAACATAAAAAATACTTAATCGAAAATATAAATAATCAAGAGATTTTCAATTCGAAATTTTCAGAATTAGTAAATGAGTTAAATTTAGAAGACATTGATGATGACACGAGCCAAAATAGTGAGGAGGAGAAAGATAAACAACAAGATAATTCTATAAATGATAATGAAAAAGAGGATAACAATAAAGACACATCTGATGAACAAAATTCAAGCAGTATGGAATTTGAAAGTGACGTGTCTGAATTTAGAATTGATGAACAATTGGATATCGACGAAAATGTTGATAATTCTTCTAAAAATATATCACAAAAATTAAATATTATTAAAGATGAAAAAGAATACAAAATATATACTAATAACTTTGATGAGATATCTAGAGCTGAAAAGTTAGAAAACAACGAAGAAATTTCAAAATTGAGAAAAAACCTTGACCAACAACTTTTGAGTTTTAAAGATTTGGTAACTAAACTTGCAAATAAATTACAAAGGCAACTTCTAGCAAAACAAAATAGATCTTGGGAGTTTGATTTAGAGGAAGGTTTGTTAGATAGCTCTAAGTTAACTAGAGTGGTTATTGATCCATATAACTCCTTGTCTTTTAAAAAGGAAAAAGATTTAGAATTTAAAGATACTATAGTAACAATTTTAATTGATAACTCAGGGTCTATGCGTGGAAGACCTATTACAATCGCAGCGTTATGTGCAGACATTTTATCAAGAACTTTAGAAAGATGTTCTGTAAAAGTTGAGGTATTGGGTTTTACAACAAAGAACTGGAAGGGTGGACAAAGTCGAGAGGATTGGACAAAAAAGGGTAAAATTAAAAATCCTGGTAGGTTAAATGATTTAAGACATATTATATATAAGTCAGCTGACAACCATTGGAGAAGATCTAAAAATAATTTAGGCTTAATGTTAAAAGAGGGATTGCTTAAAGAAAATATAGATGGAGAGGCAATAAATTGGGCTTATAACAGACTTCAGAAAAGAGGTGAGGAGAGAAAAATCTTAATGGTAATTTCAGATGGGGCGCCTGTTGATGATTCTACATTGTCTGTTAACTCAGGAGATTATTTAGAAAAACATTTAAAAAAAATGGTAAAATTAATTGAAAGCAAGGAAGATGTTGAGATTTTAGCAATTGGAATAGGTCATGATGTTTCAAGATATTATAATAGAGCAATAAAAATTTCAGATGTAAATGAGTTGGGAGATGTCATGATAAATCAATTAAGCACTTTGTTTGAAAAAGACAAAGTTTTAAATTAAATCCGTTTTAAATCCTTATTATTCCAAGCTATATTTACTTCTGCTCCTGATCTAGTCTCTGAATTTCTGAAAATTATATTAGCTAAGTTTTTTTCCAAAAGTGTCTTTCCAATAAAAATACCAAGTCCAAGTCCAGACTTAGTTGAATATTCTTTTACTTGAGATTTATTATATGGTTCTCCAATTTTATTTATCACATCTTTAGGGTAACCAGGTCCATCATCCTCAATAATTATTTCAGAAATCTCACTATCGCTTTTGATTGTTACAAAAATTTTTTTATTTGCAAATTTATTTGCATTACCTATAAAATTTCTAATACCATATACAAGCTCAATTGATTTAGTTATTTGAAATGGATTTGAATCTTGTTCAAGATTTACTACAAAAACTTTCTTAGATATTTCCTCAAAAGATTTTATTATTTCATTAACATAATCTGCTAAACTGAGGTTTTGATTAATAAAATCATCTTTTACAAATGGATCAATTGTAAGTTTTTTTAGTATATTTTCGCACCTATCTACTTGGCTAATCAAAAGTTCAATATCTTTTCTATGATCTAAATTTTTACCAAATGATTTATCTAATTCTTTAGATATCACTTTTATAGTTGATAATGGTGTACCAAGAGAATGTGCCGCTGCTGCTGCCTGTCCTCCTAAAGAAACAAGCACATGTTCTTTAGAAATAACTTCTTGGATCTTATCTAAAGCATTTTTCCTTATTCTGTTTTCTTTACCAAATATTACTGCAAAGTAGTTTAAAAAAATTAAAGCTATTATCAAACCTAAAGGTATTGAGTAATAATAATAATCACTTAATTTATAGTCATTCAATGGGTAAGGTAACTCTTTGTGGTATAACGTCAAAATTGAAATTGATAAAATTGTTACTAAAATTAATATTAAATTTGTTTTAATATTAAGGTTTGATGAGGCGAAAACACTTGGTATTATTAAAAATACAGAAAATGGATTTAATACTCCCCCTGTTAAATATAACAAAAGGCTTAATTGAAAAATATCTATCAGTAAATAATAAAAAGAAATTTTATTAGATAGTTGGGTGCTTCTGTTGTAATTAATTAAAAAAATATTACTGATGGCGCCAAATATTACAATAATGTTTGATAAAATATAATTAAATTCAAACTTAAATATGAATGCAACTATATTTATTGTCAAGAATTGACCAATTATTCCTATCCATCTTAAATTTACGTATGTAGACTTATTTAAAAAGTAATTACTTGAACTATGAATAAAATCCATTTCAGATGTCTAGATCAGATGCATATATGGCGTTATCAACAATAAAGTCTTTTCTTGAACTTACGTCATTTCCCATTAGTGTTTGTATTAATTCGTTATCTTTCTTTATATTTTTTGAGTAATGGACCTGTAGTAAATTTCTTTTTTCAGGATTTAAAGTGGTGTTCCATAACTCATCGGGGTTCATTTCTCCTAAACCTTTAAATCTTTGGATTGATAATTTAGATTTTTCTTGCTCTATAAATTTTATTAAATTATTTTTGTTTTTTTTACTTTTATAATCAAATTTTGAATTTTTTAAAATATAGTTTTCTAAATCTTTTTCGTCTTTCAAATATATTGTTTTTGAACCTTTTATAATTTTAAACAATGGTGGTTGAGCAAGATATATATTTCCATTTTCGATCAATTTATTGAATGGACTATTGTTAAAAAAGGTCAGAAGTAAAGCTCTAATATGAGATCCATCAACATCTGCGTCGGTCATAATAATTATTTTTCCGTATCTTAAATCTTTAATATCAATTTCCTCATCATTTGGATTTAATCCAAGTGCGTTGATTAAAGTTACAATTTCATTAGAAGATATCATTTTTGAAAGTGCTTTTGTTTTCAAATCTTTTCCGTTACCGTTATTTTTCTTTGAGCTATTATCCATATAAGTATTTAAAATTTTACCTCGTAATGGCAAGACTGCTTGAAACTCTCTATTTCTCCCTTGCTTTGCAGAACCACCAGCAGAGTCTCCCTCAACAATAAATAATTCTGTACCATCTTGTTTAGAATTTTGACAGTCAGCAAGTTTACCTGGCAGGCCCGTAAGCTCTAAAGCACCTTTTCTTCTCACATTTTCCCTAGCTTTTCTTGCTACATCTCTAGCTAAAGCTGCCTGAATGACTTTCGTAAGAATTATCTTTGCAACAGAAGGGTTTTGATCAAACCATATTGATAATTTTTCATTTATTAAACTTTCGACAATATTCCTTACCTCTGATGAAACTAGTTTATCTTTTGTTTGAGATGAAAATTTTGGATCAGGTATTTTTATAGATAGTACACAAGTAAGACCCTCTTTTACATCATCCCCAGATATAGAAACTTTGTTCTTTTTTATTAAATTATGTTCATTTGCATATTTATTTATAACTCTTGTTAATGCACTTCTAAAACCAAGCAGGTGTGTTCCTCCATCTTTTTGATAAATATTGTTTGTATAAGCGTAAACGTCTTCACTGTAAGACGAATTCCATTTGAGTGAACACTCAAGTTCCAATGAATTTTTTTGACTATTTACCGCTATTGGTTTTTTAAATAAGTCATTACCGTTTTTATTTTTTAAATTTTGTCTTTTTTCATCTAAAAATTCAACGTATTCAGATATACCACCATTATATTTAAATTCTTCTGATCTAGTTTTTTTATTAGTTTTATCAATTAAATTAATTTTAATTCCTTTGTTTAAAAATGCTAATTCACGCAATCTCTTTTGAACAATAGAATAGCTGAATTTTATTGATGAGAAGATATCTTTTGAGGGGAAAAAAGTGATTTCAGTTCCAGAATTATTAGATTTACTCTTAATTTTCAAAGGTGAAATTGCTTCACCATTTTTGAATTCTATGAAGTGTAATTTTCCATCTCTTTCAATCTTAAGTTCTAACTTTTCAGATAATGCATTTACTACAGATACACCAACACCATGTAATCCACCAGAAACTTTGTAAGAATCATGATCAAATTTTCCTCCAGCATGCAATTGTGTCATAATTACTTCTGCTGCAGATTTTTTCTCAGTTTTATGAATATCAACAGGTATACCTCTTCCATCATCTTTAACTGTAACTGATCCGTTTGAATTTAATGTCACCTCGATTTTTTTACAATGACCAGCGAGTGCTTCATCTATTGAATTATCTACAACTTCATAAATCATATGATGTAGACCTGTGCCATCATCAGTATCGCCAATGTACATTCCCGGTCTTTTTCTTACAGCCTCTAAACCTTTTAAAACTTTAATTGAATCTGCTTGATAATTGTTCATATTTTTTATATTTGGAAACAGCTAATTATATCATTAATATTTTTTTTTTAAAAATTTTTTAAAAAAGCTTCATAAAATAATTGTTGAAATTCAATATTTATTGAACCAGATATAAATATTTTGACTTATTATTTGAAAATTCGATTTTTTTAATAAAAATTCGTAATTAAATTATAAATGGCGGAGAGAATGGGATTCGAACCCATGATAGAGTTTCCCCTATACACGCTTTCCAAGCGTGCGCCTTAAACCACTCGGCCATCTCTCCAAAATCTTAGTTTATTTTAATTTTATATTTCTTCTAAATACTATTGTGTACATTTCAACTGGTTTTCTTTTGCAATATTGAATGTGTTCTAAGTATTTTTCTTTTTCAAAACCTTTAATCTCTTAAGCGGTATAAAACTTACAGTTTTTTGGAATTTTTTTTATAGTTTCTTTCATAAAGCCAGAATTACTGTAATAAATAAAAAAATCAAATAATTAGTTAACTAAAATTCTCTAAATTTTGTATCTAGATTTAAATTTGTAATACCCTTTTAATTTAGAAAATATTTTAAAAAATTCGGTAAATTGAAAAGTCAATAATTTGATAGTCAACTTTAAATAATAACTTGGAATTTTTTTCTTAAAGTTATTTATAATTTCGTAATATTTGTTATTTTTTCCTTTATAAAAATAATATAACTGATCATGTATAAAATTAAACTCTCTAGCGTAAATTTTTAAATATTTATTTTTAACTTTTATAGTACCGTGTTGATGAATACATTTTGAGTCTATAGTTTGAATTATGGATTTATTAAATGATTTTATTCTTCTACATAAATCATCATCAGAGAAATATAAAAAAAAATTTTCGTCAAATAGTAGATTTTTTGATTTAAATTCTTCTGTTCTAAACAACATGCACGCACCTAAAGCACTATCTACACATGTATCGCCTTCTAAATTTAATACTATATCTTTATCTGTATTTTCCGGCAATGGACCGCCTGCGTAAGTTAATTCTTTTTTATCATTGTAAGAGGTCGGGGTAACTATTATTGAATTTTCATATAATGATAATTTATTAATCAAAATAATTATATCTTCATTTGTAATTAAACAATCTGGTCCTAATACTAACGTATATAATGTATCACTCATTTTAATTCCTTGGTTATAACCTGATGAGAAACCATTATTTTTTTTATTTAAAATATATCTAAAAATATTGAATTGCTTTAAAATTTTATTTCTAAGCTCGAAGTTGCAATCATTATCTATTATTATTATTTTAAGATCTTTAATTTTTTCAAGAGTCTTCTCGATTAATTCAAAAGATTCTTTATATAAAACAATTATAATAGTTAAAGTTTTATTATCATTTAGATTTTTCATTTTTTGTACTATACATAAAACTTTAACTTACAAATATGCAAAACATACTTATTACTGGATCTTCTGGATTTATTGGGTCTAATATTTTGCTAGATATAATCAATAAACATAATATTTACATTACATCACGAAGAAAAATTAACGAAAAACATAAGAAACTAAAAGTTATATATTATAAAAATCATTTTGATTTAAATAAAAAGTTACGAAAAATCAAAATTGACATAATTATTCATTGTGGAACACACTATGTAAAAAATCATAATTTTTCAGATATAAACAAATTGACTTTGGCAAATATAGAATTTGGCGTTATTTTATTAGAAAATCTGAAATCAATGAAAGTAAAAAAGTTTATAAATTTTTCTACAGTTTGGCAAAACTATAATGGAAAATTAGACACAGCGTATAACTTATATTCAGCATTTAAATTATCATACTCTAAAATATTAAATTACTATATTAGAAAATTTTCACATATTAAGTTTTACGATCTTTTTGTATCTGATACATACGGCGAAAATGACAAACGAGGTAAAATAATTAATTTAATTAAACAAAATATCGAGAATAGAAAAGAAATTAGAATATTCTCTAAAAAATTGTCTATAAATTTACTAAATGTTAAAGATATAGTAACCGCAGTAAAAATAATTGTAGATAAAAATATTAAACCTGGAAAATATAATGTTACAAATAATAAGAATGTCAAATTATATAATTTAGTAAAGAAAATCAAAAAAGAGAAAAAATTTAAAAGTTCAATAAAATTTGAAAAAAATCCATTTAGAAAGGAAAAAATTTTCTATTATAAAAAATTACCAGGATGGCAAGCAAGTAATAGTAATTTTAAAGAATTAATAAAATTTGTTTTGGGACAAAGTTGATGTTGTAATTTTAAAAATACATTGTAACTAAATCTATGCAAAAAATTTATTATGGAAAAGCAGTTTATAACACAAAAGAAATTAGGGCTGTTATAAATGTACTAAAAAATAATAGCTTGAATTTAGTCGATGGACCACACGTAAAAATTTTAGAAAAAAAAGTTGCAAAGATTTTTGGTAAAAAATATGGTTTAATGGTTAACTCTGGCTCATCTGCAAATTTACTTGCTTTAGCATCATTTAATTTTAAGAAAGGGAGTGAGATAATTACTCCGACTTTAACTTTTTCAACTACAGTATCTCCAATCTACCAACTAGGTTTAATTCCTCATTTTATTGGAGTATTAGAAAATAAATTTATTGCTGATACTGAACAAATTGAAAAATGCATTAATAAAAGAACTGTAGCTGTAATGATACCAAACCTTTTGGGAAATATACCAAAATGGGGAGTAATTTATAAAATTGCAAAAAAATATAATTTAAAAGTTATTGAAGACTCTGCAGATACTATTGGTTATTTGGTAAACAATAAAAATTTAGGAAAGTATTCTGATGTAACTACAAATAGTTTTTACGCATCACACATTATAAATGGTGCTGGTTTTGGTGGAATTGCGTGTTTTAATAATTTTGAACTCTATCAACGAGCAAAGCTGTTAAGAGGATGGGGAAGGTCGTCAGCAACTTTTGATGAGTCTGAGGAAATAGAGGATAGATTTGATGTTAAAATTAGTGGAATAGATTATGACAAAAAATATATTTTTTCTAAGTTAGGATACAATTTTTTACCCTCAGAAATTTCAGCTGCTTTCGCAATTGAACAAATAAAAAAATTAAATCAAAATATCAAATTGAGAGAATATAATTTTATGTTTTTGAAAAAATTTTTTGAAAGTTACAGAAATATTTTTAAATTACCTGAAATGCATAAGTACGTAAAAACACCTTGGTTGGCTTTTCCTTTAGTTTTAAAAAAAAATAAAAAGTTTACTAGAAAAGAATTGCAGATATTTTTTGAAAAAAATAATATTCAAACAAGAACTATATTTACTGGCAATATTTTAAGACAACCAATAATGAAATCATTAAATTACAAAAAGCATGCATATTCAGATGAGATTGCAAATGATGTTATGAAAAATGGTATCTTAATTGGATGTCATCAAGGATTAAAAAAAAAAGAGCTAAATTATATTTGCAAAGTGTTTAAAAAATTCGTTAAATTAAAAAAATTATAATTATCTTAAGATTTATTTATTTTTTTTAAAAATGAAAATATTTGATACAATTACCTTTTTTAGTGAAAATTTTATCACAAATTTAAGATTTGAGATACTTGATGACGTTGTTGATTTTTTTGTAGTATGTGAGTCTAATTTTGATCACAAAGGTAATAAAAAAGATTTAAATTTTAGTCTTAAAAATCCAAAATTTAAAAATAAGTTAATCTACTTAATAATGGAAAAGCCTTTTGAGAAAAACTCTTCAGGATGGCAAAATCAGGCTGAGCAAAGAGAATACATATTTAATGGGTTAAAAAAAGCTAATGATGAGGATTTTGTAATGTTTTCTGATCCTGATGAGATCCCTGATCCAAAGGAAATAAAAAGTTTAAGTTTAAAAAAAAAATACGGTATCTTTATGCAGAAATGCTTTTGCTATAAAATTAATATGTTTAATAAATATGAAACTCCTTGGGAAGGAACAAGAGTAGCTAAATTAAAAGACTTAAGATCAATAGATTACTTAAGACAAAAAATAGTATCTAAAAATTTAAAAAAACCTTTTTGGAAATTTAAAAATAAAGATATACAACTAATTGAGAATGGTGGTTGGCATTTCAATGCTCTATTATCACCAGAGGAAATTTCTATAAAATTGAAAACATTTGCTCATTCAGAATATTCAGGATCAGAATATTCTGATGTATCTATAATTAAAAAAAACATTGATCAACAAAGCGACCTTTTTCGAAGAGGTTGGAAATATCAAAAGGTAAATATTGATAGCTCTTTTCCTAATTATATCTACAATAATCAAGTTAGTTTAAAAAAATGGATAATTTAAATTGGAAAAAATAAATAAAGTTAGATTTAAGTTTAATAAAATTTATTATTCGTTATTTAAGGAAAGATTTGATAAGTCTATTAATTTTGATTTTCCAGAGGGCATCAATCGCTGGGATTTAATAAGAAAAGTAATTAAAACTCATAATTTTAAATCCTACTTGGAAATTGGTTGTGATGACGATTATTCTTTTAAAAAAATAGATGTGCCGGAAAAAATTGGAGTTGATCCATATTCAGGTGGAAATTTTAAGGGAACAAGTGATCAATTTTTCTCTCAAAATAAAAAAAAGTTTGATTGCATATTTATAGATGGTCTTCATGAATACGACCAAGTTTGTAAAGATTTAGAAAATTCACTTAATTGTATAAATGAAAAAGGTATTATTTTTTTACATGATGCTTTACCTGCAAATGTTCACCAGCAAGCTGTA
This sequence comes from uncultured Pelagibacteraceae bacterium, assembly GCA_902529105.1. Taxonomy (GTDB): domain Bacteria; phylum Pseudomonadota; class Alphaproteobacteria; order Pelagibacterales; family Pelagibacteraceae; genus Pelagibacter. The sequence goes on along the minus strand of CABZUW010000003.1, from coordinate 26,327 downwards.
CCAAGATATAAAGTTATTTGGAACGGTGATGTTTGGAAATCGATTGTAAATTATAGGACACGAGATGATTGCGATATTGTAACATGCAAGATTGATCATGGGGTATCGATTGTACGAAAGATTTATAACAAAGATAGATTAAATATAAGTACTAAGGATTTTAAAAGCTTAAAATTTAAAGATTTTTATAATAATTACCAAAAATATTTGAGAGTTATAGAATACGATAAAATTTTAAATTATTTAGAAAAATAGTTATAAGTATTTTTTTAAATCGTCTAAATTTAGGTGCATATCACCATTTTTGTTGTTGTAGATTTTATCTAAATATATTGATTTATATTTTAATTTATTAATTTTACTTATTCTTTTGAAAAGAAAATTTTTGTTGTCCTCAGGTATAATCTCTATAACTTTAGTATTTTTTTTACAAAATGCAATATTAGTTAATCCGGCCCCGTGTGGCGCTATAATTGTGTTACAATTTTTAAATATTGATATTTGATCTTTTAGATTTAATTCAGTCAATCTAAGACATTTATATCTTTTAGACTTTAAATATTTAATTACCTCATTATTATTTATCAATTTACTGTGATTTTGTAATGAATCGCTCCTATCAATAAAAATTCTTTTATAGCTCTTTTTTTTGGATTTAACTTTTTTTGATATATCGTTTCTTAAAAATTTGATAATCCAAGAAGGTAGATTACTTTGGGCATAAAACCATGTTTTTTTAAAATAATATGGGTGTGACACTGAAATTATTTGATCAGCCTTTACATGTCTAAAAATATTTGGATCAATAATTTTAAATGATTTTAAACCAAGAAAACTAAATGATTGATTTTGAAATTTATTTAGTTTTGTAACATAAATATTTTTTATCTCAGAAATTAACATTTTTGATAATAACAATTTTATTCTGGGAAGAACATCTAACATCCAATGAGCATAATTATTATGACCACTTGCTCCTTGAGTTAAAATTAACAGACTTCCATTAATGCTCTTAATTAATTTTGGTGTACCAGTATTAAGTGTTACATTTTTATTTATTTTAAGTAATCCATTTATTTGTTGAAATGATGCTTTTTTTACTAAATGGTTGCCTGAAATTATACTTACGTTTTCTACGTAATTTGTAAAAACCCTGCCCTGATTTAATTTATATAAATAATAATTATATTTTGATAGATTTTTATTATTAATTTTATCTAACTTAGTAATACTTAAATTTTTAATTTTTTTATTTGTTGTAATTACTTTTCCATAAATAATTATGAATAAGTTTTCTATAATCTTTTTATAAATTAAACTTAATTTCATTGTTAATTTAATGAGAAAGATACGATTTTGTTTCCAGTTTCAACCAAATCTGGATAACCGGTTTCAAGACTTTTTCCACCTGTTGAATGAACAATAACATATTGCTTACCATTTACAGAATAAGTTGTTGGTGGAGCCGAACCAATAAATGGTAATCTTTTAGAATACAGTATACTTCCGTTGCTACTATCAAAAACATAAAATTTTTTATCTAGGGTGCCAGTTGCAAGTAATATGCCACCCTCTGATCCAGTAACTCCACCAAAGTTTTCGGTACCAGTGATCTGGACTCCAATTTTCGACAGTTCCTCGTACTCACCAAAAGGTACCTGCCATATAATTTTGCCAGTGTTTAAATTAAGGGCAGTAATTGTACCCCATGGTGGCCTTGTGATTGGAAAACCTTTTTCGTCGAGTGCTCTTTGAAAAATACTTGAATAAGAGGGTATGTCACTTGAATTGTCTTCTATTTGATCGATACTTGTTTCCCAAGGTATGTTGTTACTGGTAACATACATAATACCTTTTTTATGATCAACAGACGCACCCATCCATTCAGCACCGCCATTAAAGTTATACTGTAGATTTTTTTTATTTAATTCGTATGTGTTATAAAAACCGACTTTATGGTTTTTATATTTTTTCTTTATAGCTTCTAACTTTTCTAAATCGTAGGACCATAAATCTTCATAAAAAAATTCATTTTTACCAAATGGTTCTGGTAAATCTAAAAATGGTTGGTAGGGACTAGTTTTTTCACCCCTGACATTCGATGTAGGAACTTTTCTATATCTAAAGTCAAAAATAGGTTCTCCAGTTATTCTATCAAGCATTAAAGTATTAGCTCTCTTTGTAGGTGCAAGCACAATATCAATTTTTTTATTTTCAATACTTATAGATGATAAAATTGGTGGTGATGGTATATCAGAATTCCATATATCATGAGATGTTTCTTGAAATCTCCAAATTACTTTTTTTTCATTTAAGTCTATAGCAATTATACTATTTGAACTTTTATTATTTCCAGGTCTTTGAGTACCATCGAAATAATAATGAGGATTGCCAGTTGTAAAATATAAAATACCTCTTTTATCATCAAGAGAGATGCCACCCCAAGGATTATAACCATCATTGATAAATTTTTTTCCACCAACTCTAGTGTTTATGTCTTTTTTATATTTTAATTTCCATTTTTTTTTACCATTAATTAAATCATAAACTTCTACAGCATGATCCCAAGTAACAATAATTATATTGTTTTTGTAAATTACCGGTGTAAGAACATTTAAACCAGTTTTAATTTTTCCCTCTTTTCCAAAAGTTTTAATAGGTTTTCCATTAAGGGCATTTATACATATCAGTCTTTCTCTATTGGAAAAAAATAATTTTGATGGTTCGTCATTTGTATTTGGTTGGTAATATAGCAAACCTCTTTTAGCAACGAAATTACCATATTGTTTTGACTTCCAAATTAAATTTCCATTAGTGCCATCAATAGCGGCTATGTATCCACCCGTGATTGGAGTATATATGATCCCATTAACCACAATAGGATTAGCTTGTATATCATTTAAAAATCCCTGATGTTCAAATGTCCAAGCAACATTCAAATCTTTAGCATTATTTTTATTTATTTTTTTTAAGGAAGAAAATCGATTGGATGAATTATTACCATGACTTCTATACCAGTTTATTCCGGTGTTTTTTAAGTCTATAATTGACTCAGTGAAATTTTTACCAGATTTTAAAATTTTAAATTTAGGTAGATTATCTCTTTTAGATTTATCTTCAATTTTCCAATAGTCCTTGTATTTATCAATATTATTATATAAAAAATTCTCGTAAGTTGAACTTATGAAAACGTGAACTTTCTTTATAAAATTGCTATTTAGATTGTCATAGCTGTAGGTTACACTGCTTTGATTTATAAAACCTGTATCAATTTTTTTATAATCCTTCCATATCCAGACAAAAGAGATAATAATTAAAATAAGTATAATTTTTTTATACATTAAAAAATTGTTTAAATTATTCCTTATTTATTTTCAATACGCCAATAAACGCCTCTTGGGGAATTTCTACCTTACCAAATTGTTTTGATCTAGCTTTCCCTTTTTTTTGTTTATCGAGTAACTTCCTTTTTCTATCTCTTGCACCACCACCATGAATTTTTGTCAAAACGTCTTTTTTAAACCCTTTAATAGTTTCTCTAGCAATTATCTTACCTCCTATCGCAGCTTGAACCGGTATCATAAAGTTATGTCTTGGGATTAAGTGTTTTAGTTTTTCGCACACATTTCTACCTATTGATTGAGCAAAATCTTTATGAACCATCATAGCAAGCGCATCTACAGGTTCTGAGTTTACCAGTATACCCATTTTAACTAAATCACCTTCTTTATGTCCAATTATTTCATAGTCAAAGCTAGCATAACCGCTTGTCATTGACTTCAACCTATCATTAAAATCAAATACAACTTCATTCAGTGGGATTTCGTAGTTTATTACAGCCCTATTTCCTGAATAACTTAAATTTGTTTGAACTCCTCTCTTATTTTGGCAAATCTTCATTATTGAACCTAAATATTGATCAGGAGTTATAATTGTTGCTTTAATCCAAGGTTCCTCAATCATTTTGATAAAAGTTGGGTCAGGTAAGTTAGATGGGTTCTGAAGATTTTTAATTTCTCCATTATTCATAAATACTTTATAAACTACACCTGGTGTGGTAGTTAACAAATTAATATCAAATTCTCTTTCAAGTCTCTCTGTAACTATTTCTAAATGTAATAAACCTAAAAAACCACATCTAAAACCTAATCCTAGTGCTGATGAGGTTTCAGCTTCATAAGTAAAGCTTGCATCATTTAATTTTAATTTTGCTAGACCATCTTTTAATTTTTGGTATTCAGAACTATCAACAGGAAAAAGGCCACAAAAAACGACAGGTTTACTAGGTTTAAAACCTGGTAGTGCATCATTGATTGGGTTATTTGCATCACAAATTGTGTCTCCAACCTTTGTATCGGAAAGCTCTTTAATGCCTGTTGTGATAAAACCAATTTCACCAGCTTTAAGATCATCCACATCCTCTGGTTTTGGAGTAAATACTCCGACCTTTTCGATTAAATATTCTTTATTATTTGACATCATTTTAATCCTCATATTTTTTTTTAGTTTACCATCGATAACCCTCACTAATATAACAACTCCTAAATAAGTATCGTACCAACTATCAACTAATAAACATTTAAGTTTTTCATTTATTTGACCTTTTGGACTTGGTAGAACTTCAATAATTTTTTCAAGTATTTCATCAACTCCTTCTCCAGTTTTGCCAGAGCAAGGAACAGAATTTTTAGTATCAATTCCTATAACATCTTCTATTTGTTTATTTGATCTATCTAAATCTGATGCAGGTAGATCAATCTTATTTAAAATAGGTATAATTTCATGATTAGAATCTAAAGCTTGATATACATTTGCTAATGTTTGTGCCTCTACACCTTGAGTACTGTCTACAATTAATATTGATCCTTCACATGCATACAAAGATCTACTCACCTCATAACTGAAATCAACATGCCCTGGAGTATCGATAATATTTAAAATATATTCTTTACCAGATTTTGACTTGTAATTTAATTTGACTGTCTGAGCCTTGATTGTTATCCCTCTTTCTCTCTCAATATCCATAGAATCGAGAACTTGTGCTTTCATTTCTCTATCTGTAAGACCGCCACATTTATGTATAATTCGATCAGCTATTGTTGATTTACCATGATCAATATGCGCTATTATTGCAAAATTTCTTATATTTTCAATTGATGACATTTTAAGATCTTAGTTGTCCACCCGTATGCTCTTCAACTGACTTGATAATTCTATTCGATATATCTTTCAATTCATTATCATTTAAAGTTTTTTCATCTGATTGAATAGTTACTTTTAAAGCAATTGATTTTTTATCAGAGGGGATGTTTTCTCCTTCATAAACGTCGAAAATTTTTATTTTTTTTATTAATGACTTATCAATTTTTTTTATTGCATTAACTAGCTGTTGAGCATTGATGTTTTTACTAATCAAGAAGGCAAAATCTCTTTCTGACTTTTGAAAATCTGATAACACAAAATCTTTATTTATTTTTTTATTATTTTGTTTAAACTGAACTAGATTATCTAAGAAAATTTCAAAACCAAACGTTTCATTAATTATTTTAGGATGTACCTGGCCAAAATATGCCAATAGAATTTTTTTGTCTTTTGACGAAATACAACCAGATATACCAGGATGATAGTATGAGGGCGAAATATCTTCAATCAACATTTCGTCTTTATCTACTCCTAGTTCTACAAGCGATTGAATAAGATCTTTTTTAATATCAAACACACTTAAGTCTTTTTCGCCTAGATAAGCGTTATCATTATGTTGTTTTCTTTTTACACCACAAACAACTGTTATCTGACCTCCAGGTTTTTTGCTTGTAAATACTGGCCCAATTTCAAACAAAGATTGATCAGAGAATCCTCTATTTAAATTTTTTTCCATATAATAAATTAAGTTAGGGTATAAAGAATTTCTAAGCACACTTAATTCTGAGCTTATAGGATTTATAATTTTTATAGTTTTTAAATTTTCCTTAAATTTATCGTTAATTTTCTCATCACTAAAAGACCATGTTATGGTTTCGTAGTAGCCCTTTGATGCTACTGATCTTTGAGCTAAATGGAAATGTTTTTGATAAAAATTTAATGTTGGCTTTATTCTAGTTTTTTCAGGCTCTATAGATTTAATATTTTCAAATCCTAAAATTCTAATAATTTCCTCGACTAGATCAATCTCACCGAATATATCTGGTCTCCAAGTAGGAACCTTTATTTCAATATACTTACTTTTATTTTTTGTTTCAAAACCTAATCTAGTTAAAATCTTAATTATATCTTTCTGATTAATTTTTATACCAATTGTTTTTGATACTAAATTAGAATTAAATTTAATTATTTTTTTTCTAAATTTTCGTATTTCTTGAATGTCAAAATTTGAAACTTCTCCACCACATATTTGAGTTATTAATTTAGCAGCCATTTCTAGACCTTCTTTAACTGACTGAGGGTCAATTCCTCTTTCAAATCTAAATTTCGCATCGCTATTAATTTCTAACTCTTTGGACGTTTTTCTTGTAATGCTTGGATCAAAATATGCTGACTCTATCAAAATATTTTTAGAGTCTAATTCTGTTCCTGATCTAACACCCCCTATTATTCCACCCAAACCAAGAGCTCCCTCATCATCTGAAATTACACACATATTCTCTTTTAAAACATATGTTTTGTTGTCAAGTGCCTTGAGTGTTTCGCCTTTCTTTGAATTTCTTACAGTGATTGAGTTTTTTATTTTATCTAAATCATATGCGTGAAGTGGTCTATTCAAGTCAAACATTACATAATTTGTAATATCAACAACTGCAGATATAGGTCTTAAACCTAATGCCAAAATTCTTTCTTTTAACCAGCTCGGACTTTCTTTATTAGATATATTTTTAATCAAACAACTACCAAATATTGAACATGCTTGATTTTTACTTTTTTCTATTTTTATCTTTAAGTTGTGATTTGACTTTTTATTAAATTTAATTTTCTTAATATCTTTTAGATTGCCATATCCACATGCATAAAGGTCCCTGGCTATTCCCCTAACACCCAAACAATCAGGTCTATTTGGTGTAATAGATAATTCTATAACATTATTATTATTTTTATTCTTAAAATATGGTTTTCCGATACTGCCAGAATATTTTTGACTTAGAGCAATAATGCCCTCAGACTCGTTGGACAATTTCAATTCAGACTCAGAGCAAAGCATACCATAAGAAGTTTCTCCCCGTATTTTTGAAACCTCTAACTTCATTCCATTCTTTGGTATTGTTGTGCCTGGTGGAGCATAGATAGTTAATAAACCGTCTTGTGCATTTGGTGCTCCACAAACAACTTTAATAGTTTCTTTTGTTCCTATATCAACATCACATAATTTTAATCTATCAGCATTGGGATGTTTGTTAGCTTTAATAATTTTTGCTACGACAAATTCACTTAGTTCATTTTTGGCATGATCAACCTTTTCAACTTCTAAACCAATTCCGTTAAGTTTTTCAATCATTTGTCTCTCGCTTTTACTAGTACTTAAATGATCACTTAACCAATCTTTGGTAAACTTCATCTACTTAGTCCTCTATAATTAGTTGGAACATCTAATGGATCAAAACCATAATGATTTAACCATCTATAATCACATTCAAAAAAAGATCTCAAATCATTTATCCCATATTTCAACATAGCAAGTCTGTCTATACCAATACCAAAAGCAAAACCTTGAAATTTATTTGGATCTACTTTGCAGTTTTTTAAAACATTTGGATGAACCATTCCACAACCAAGAATTTCAAGCCACTTGTCTCCTTCACCAATTATAATTTTATTATTTTCAATTCTATAACCTATATCTACTTCTGCTGATGGTTCAGTGAAAGGAAAATGACTAGGACGAAACCTCATTTTAATTTTTTCTACTTCAAAAAATGCTTTAATAAAATAGTTAAGACAACCTTTCAAATGACCCATGTTTATATCTTTATCTATGTGAAGACCTTCTAACTGATGAAACATAGGAGTGTGAGTTTGGTCACTATCACTTCTATATGTCCTGCCTGGAGCAATTATTTTAAAAGGAGGCCTTCCTTTTAACATTGTACGTACTTGAACTGGAGAAGTATGGGTTCTCAACAAAGTTTTCATATCTTGATCTAAATAAAAAGTATCATGCATATCTTTTGCTGGATGATTTTCGGGTGTATTTAGTGCTGTAAAATTATTATATTCATTCTCTACATCTGGTCCCTCTTCGACAGAAAATCCTATCTCTGAAAAAATACAAGATATTTCATCAATTACTTGAGAAACTGGATGAACTTTTCCAATTTCAAAATCTTTTTCAGGTAAAGTTATATCAATTTTTTCCTTATTAACTTTTTCAATAATTTCTTTATCTAAAACTTCATTTGATTTTTTTGAAAAAAGTTCTGAAAGCTCTTTTTTTGAACTATTTATATTAGCAGCAAAATTTTTTCTCTCATCAGGAGATAATGATCCTAGTTTTTTGAATTCTAAATTTATTATTCCGTTTTTACCAAATATTTCAGAACTTATTTTAGTTAATTCAGATAAATTTTTTGCGACTTTTATTTTTTCCTTAAATTCAAATAATTTTTTTTCAAATTCAGACATTTAGACAGATTATTTCTTAAACAAATAAAAACAATAGACAATGATTGTTAATTAAGAGCTGCTTGAGCTTTTTTTACAATAGTTTTGAATGCCTCTGGGTTATCATATGCAATTTCTGCAAGAATTTTTCTGTCAATTTTAATACCTGATTTGTTTAATCCATTGATGAATTTTGAATATGTCAAACCTTCTTGTCTTACTCCAGCGTTGATTCTCTGTATCCAAAGAGATTTAAAATCTCTTTTTTTATTTCGCCTATCCCTGTAAGCATACTGCATTGCTTTTTCCATCGCTTGTCTAGCAACTCTAATAGTATTTTTCCTTCTGCCCCACTGACCTTTTACAGCTTTTAAAACTTTTTTATGTTTAGCTCTACTTGTTACACCACGCTTTACTCTAGACATATTAACCTCTCAAACTGTATGGCATATAAGATTTTACAATTTTTCCATCTTGCTTTGACATTACAGTTGTTCCTCTTTGTTTTCTTATTTGCGAATTGGTTCTTTTAATCATACCATGCCTTTTACCAGCTTGAGCCATTAGTACTTTTCCTCTTGCTGAAATTTTAAACCTTTTTTTAGCTGAACTTTTCGTTTTTAGTTTTGGCATAGTGGTGGGTTATACTAATATAAATATTATTTTACAACAGATATTATGGCCTATAAAGGCTGGATTACCATGATCATTTGTTTACCATCAAATTTTGGTTGCAACTCTACTTTGCCAATTGTCTCCATATCGATCTTAATTTTTTCCATTAGATCATTCCCTAACTTGGCATGTTGCATTTCTCTTCCTTTAAATCTTATAGTAAACTTCACTTTGTCTCCTTTAGAAAGAAATTTTTGGGCATTTTTAATTTTAAAAGTATAATCGTGAACTTCTGTTACAGGTCTTAACTTAATTTCTTTTAATTCGATTTTTTTTTGTTTCTTTTTTGCTTTATTTAATTTTTTCTGTTGGTCGTATTTATATTTCCCCATATCCATTATTTTACAAACAGGTGGTCTTGCATTTGGAGCTATTTCAATTAAATCAAGATTTTCATCTTTTGCTTTGGATATTGCTTCTTGCAAGTTTAGTACTCCAAGATTTTCACCATCACTATTAATAACTTGTACCTCTGGAGAAGTAATTCTGTTATTAGATCTAGGACCTTTGGGTTTTGTTCTTTTTTGAAAATAATTTTGTTTTGGAAATGACACTTAATTAATTGGGGGCTTGCTTAATGCAGAATATTTTTTTAAAAATTTATCTAAATCCATGCTTTCTTGTTTTCTAGAATCTAATTTTCTAATAGTTACTGTGTTAGAGTCAACTTCTTTTTTCCCACAAATCAATAATAAAGGTATTTTTTTTAAGGAATGTTCTCTTATTTTGTAATTAAGGTTATGATTTTTTAAATCAACCTCACTAGTTATGCCAATTTGTCTTAGCTCATTGTTTACTTTTTTTGCGTAATTATCAAAATCGTCAGAGATAGGTATGACCATTGTTTGTAATGGAGCAAGCCAGAAAGGAAGTTTTCCTGAGTAATTTTCGATTAAAATTCCAATAAATCTCTCTAAGGATCCAAATAAAGCTCTATGCAGCATTACTGGAATTTTTTTTGAACCATCTTTATCAACATAGCTAGCACCTAATCTTCCTGGTAAATTTAAATCAACTTGTAAAGTTCCACATTGCCAATCTCTTCCAATGGCATCTCTAAGAACAAATTCAATTTTAGGACCATAGAATGCTCCCTCACCTTTATTAATGCTATATTCTAAATCTGTTTCTTTAATTGCTTTTAATAAAGCCTTTTCTGATTTGTCCCAAACATGGTCTTCTCCTACTCTAACTTCTGGTCTATCTGAATATTTTAAAATTATATTTTCGAAACCTAAATCCTTATAAATTTCTAGAATTAAATTTGTTACCGACAAACATTCTTGGGTAATTTGATCTTCAGTACAAAATATATGTGCGTCGTCTTGTGTGAATGCTCTAACTCTTAGTAAGCCATGCAAAGAACCAGAGGGCTCATATCTGTGAACCTTTCCAAATTCTGACATCTTTAATGGTAAATCTCTATAGCTTTTCAAACCTTGGTTAAACACCTGAACACATCCAGGGCAATTCATTGGCTTTATTGCAAATACCTTTTCATCTGGAGTAGTAGAAGTATACATGTTAACCCCAAATTTCTCCCAATGTCCTGACTTTTCCCAAAGAGATCTATCTAAAATCTCAGGTGTATTAATTTCGTTGTAACCGGCTTTATCCTGTTTTGCTCTCATATAAGAAATTAATTTTTGAAATAAATTCCAACCTTTTTGATGCCAGAAGACTGATCCTGGACTTTCCTCTCTGAAATGAAAAAGATCCATTTCTTTACCCAATTTTCTGTGATCTCGTTTTTCTGCTTCCTCTAATCTATTTAAATATTCATCTAATTCTTTTTTTGAACTCCAACACGTGCCGTATATTCTTTGAAGCATTTCGTTATCTGAGTTACCACGCCAATAAGCTCCTGAAACTTTTGTAAGTTTAAAAGCTTTTCCAATTTTACCTGAGGAAGATAAATGAGGACCTCTACATAAGTCATACCAAGTTTCACCGTGATGATATATTGAGAGTTCTTCACTATCAGGAATGCTTTCTATAATTTCTGCTTTGTATTTTTCCCCAATTTTTTTAAAATGATTTATAGCTTTTTTCCTATCCCATACTTCTCTTTTTGTTTTAACATCTTGATCTATAATCTCAGACATTCTAGTTTCGATCTTTAATAAATCATCTCTAGTGAAGGGTTCTTTTCTTGCAAAGTCGTAATAAAAACCATTTTCAATTACTGGACCAATGGTTACTTGAGTGCCAGGAAATAATTGCTGAACTGCCATTGCCATTATATGAGCTGCATCATGTCTTATAACTTCTAAACCTTCTTTGTTTTTAGATGTAATTATTCTTACTTTAGAATCTTTGGTAATTTCATGGCTAAGATCTTTTAATATCCCATCAACCTCCATTACAAGAGCTTGCTTTGCTAAAGAACTACTTATTAATCCTGCAATTTTTAAGCCATCAATTTTTTTTTCAAAATTGAGCTTTTTTCCATCTGGTAAAATAATATTAGGCATTTATTAATTTTTTGTACTCTGAATAAGTAGTATTGCACATTTTTTCAACATTAAATTTTGCAATTATATTTTTTCTACCCTCGGCACCGATACCATTTAACGTTAGTTCGCTTAAATTTAATACCTCTTTAAGTTTTTCACTTAAATTTTTTGAGTCACCAGCTTCAAATAAAAAACCAGTTTTATCATTGATAATAGTTTCATTAGAACCACCAATGTTACTTGCAATAATTGGTTTTTCCATGGATTGTGCTTCTACCGATACTCTACCAAATGCTTCTGGCTCAATTGAAGATGAGACAACAACAGTTGATATTTCGTATGCTATTGGCATTAATTCTAAATGATCTACAAAAATAACATTACCGCTCAATCTGTGTTGTTCAACCAATCTTATTAATTTTTTTTTATATATTTTCCTACCTTGGTCACTTCCAAGTATTACTGCAATAAATTCTAGTTCAGATAAATTTTTTTTTAATAAGCTTATTGCCTCAATGAACATTTCTTGGCCTTTCCATTCAGTTAATCTTCCTGGTAGTAGGACTATTTTTTTTTCGTCAGTTATATTCCATTTTTTTTTTAATAAATTTTTGTCACTTTCTTTAATTTTTTTTGGATTGAAATAGTCTGTATTTATACCTCTAAAAATAACTAAAAATTTTTTTTTATTTGACAAATATTTTGAATAATTTTCTTTTATGTGTGAAAATATAAAATTAGATCCTGCTATAATTAGATCAGATCGAACCATTACTGAATTATACCATTTTTTTAGATCACTTTTAAAATTATAAGTGCCATGAAAGGTAGTTACAAATTTTCGTCTAGTTAACTTTGTTGCGATGAGACAAGACCAAGCTGGCGCTCTACTTCTAGCATGAACTATATCTACATTGAGGAAAAAAATTATTAATGTTAATAATATAGAATTCACAAAAATTAAAATTGGGTTTTTGCTTTGAACGGGTAATCGTAATATTTTTACTTTTTTTTTATTAATATATTTTAATAAAGGTCCACCACTAGTTACAATATAAGACTTGCAATTATGTTCATGAAGATAGTGAGCTAGATCAAAACATCCAGTTTCAGCTCCTCCATAACCTAACTTTGGTATGACCTGAAGAATTTTTATTTTTGATGACATTGCAACTAATTATATATTAAGTAATAATTCTAATAAACTTTTATGAACAAAATTAAATACATTAAAATATCAAAAAATATAAAAATTAGATATTTAACAAACAACTTAAGGAAGAATCCTTATATAATTTTTTTACATGGATTTATGTCTGATATAGACGGTGAAAAACCAAAAGTATTCAGTAAATTCTGTAGTAAGCTTAAGTTGGGTTTTTTTGCTATTGAATATTCCGGACATGGAAAATCAGCAGGTAAATTTACTCATGGAAATATTACTAAGTGGAGTAATCAAGTCAACTATTTCATAAAAAAGAAAGTTAAAAATAATAAATTTATTATTATTGGGTCGAGTATGGGTTCATGGTTATCCACACTACAATTTAAACATTTTGAAAAACAGATAAAAGGTTTTATTGGAATAGGTTCAGCTCCTGAGTTTCTTGATAAAGTTATGTGGAAAAAATTTACTAGTAAAATGAAATATGAAACTATGAAAAAAGGAGTTTATAACCTTAAACATGGTGGGTATGAGTATCCTATCACATATCAATTAATTAAAGATGGAAGAAAAAATAAAGTATTCAATAAGAAAATTTCTTCTAAAATTCCAGTAACATTATTTCACGGAACTAAAGATGAGGCAATTCCAGTAAAATTTTCTAGAAAATTAATCAAAATATTTACTAAAGCAAAACGAAAATTAATTATAATCAAAAATGGTGATCACAGTTTATTTTTAAAAAAATATCAAAAGAAAATATTAAAAGAATTAGAAAATATAATTAATCACAGCTTTTAGCTCGCAAATCCTTGTAACTCTTTATTTGTAATTGGGTTATCTAATTTATCGATCATTTCTTTAGGACAAACCTGGTAGAAATGATTCAACTCTTGATCAAAGTTATTAATTATTTTTTCTGAAACTTTTGAATTAGTCTCTCTAAAATGTTGACTTACTAAGTTTTTCAAGTAGTTTTTCCAATATTCTGTTTCTAGTCTTTGCCAAACGACTGTTTCCGGATTAACTTTTTTTTCAAATTCTTTTTCCGCATCGTAAACGAATGCCATACCACCTGTCATTCCTGCTCCAAAATTATCGCCTATGATACCCAATATTATTACAGTTCCACCAGTCATATACTCACAACCGTTTGATCCACATCCCTCAACAACTGATGTAGCTCCAGAATTTCTCACCGCGAACCTCTCTCCAGCTTGACCAGCTGCAAATAAATTTCCTGAAGTGGCTCCATATAGGACTGTGTTACCGATAATTGTATTTTCATTTGATATTAAATTACTTTCTTCACGTAATTTTATTGAAATAGTTGCACCGGATAAACCTTTCGCGACATAATCATTAGCATCGCCTTTTAGAATGAGTTTTAGACCTTTTGTTCCAAAAGCACCAAAAGATTGACCTGCAGATCCTACAAAATTTATCTCTACGGAATTCTCGGGCAATTTATTATTTCCAAATTTTTTATATAAATTATAAGAAATTCTTGTTCCTACTGCCCGATCTGTGTTTTGTATATTATAAATTTTTTCATTTTTTTTAGCATTATCAATACAATCCTCAATCTCACCCCATATTTTTTGGTCAAGTGTGTCAGGGACCGAATTAATAATTCGTTTTTCGCAGAACCTTTTGTTTTTGCCTGGATCAGCTTGTACAAATAATGGGTTAAGATCTAGATCATCTAAATTAGAAGAACCCTTGCTAATCTGCTTTAATAAATCTGTTCTCCCAATAATATCATTTAGACTTTTGAAACCTAGCTCTGCAATTATTTCTCTAACCTCTTGAGCAATAAAACTAAATAGATTTACAACTTTTTCTGGTGTTCCATTAAATTTTTCTCTCAGTTTTTCATCCTGAGTACAAACACCTACAGGACAAGTATTTGAATGGCATTGTCTAACCATTATACATCCCATCGCCACCAATGATGTAGTTGCTACACCATATTCCTCAGCACCCATCATTGCTGCAATAACTACGTCTCTTCCGGTTTTAATACCACCATCTGTTTTTAAAGTAACAGTATGTCTAAGATTATTTAGTGTTAATACCTGATTAGCCTCTGTAAGACCCATTTCCCATGGTATTCCAACATATTTTACGCTAGTTTGAGGAGAGGCCCCCGTACCACCATTATGTCCAGAGATTAAAATTATATCCGCTTTTGCTTTCGCTACTCCTGCCGCAATAGTTCCAACACCTGATGAAGCCACTAATTTTACACTTACTCTTGCTTTTGGATTAATTTGTTTAAGATCATAAATTAATTGCGCTAAATCTTCGATAGAGTAAATATCATGATGTGGTGGTGGAGAAATAAGTGTAACGCCTTTCGTAGAATGTCTTAATCTAGCTATTTCATCTGTAACTTTAAAACCAGGCAGTTGTCCACCTTCACCTGGTTTTGCTCCTTGAGCAATTTTTATCTCTATTTCATTACAATTATTGAGATAGTCGACTGTCACTCCAAAACGCGCTGATGCTATTTGTTTTACTCTAGAATTTGCGGTGTCACCATTAGACATTATTTTAAATCTCTCAGAATCTTCTCCTCCTTCTCCACTACAGGATGCGCCTTTAATTCTGTTCATGGCTACTGCTAATGTCTCGTGGGCCTCTTTTGACAATGCGCCATGAGACATACTTCCGCTACCAAATCTTTTTAAAATATTTTCAATTGGTTCAACCTCTTCAATCCCCACAGATGTTTTTTTATTAAAATCAACTAAATCTCTTAAACTTATAGGTGGTAGGTTATAAATGCCTTTAGCATATTTTTTATATGTTTCATATGAGCCTGTTGCTACTGCGCTTTGTAAAAGATGTATTAATTTTCCTTGATACTGATGTTTTTCACCATTTTTTCTATATCTATAAATTCCACCAATTGGCAGAATATTTGCACCAGTTTGAAAAGCATCTTTATGAATTGATCTAATTTTTTTTTCTATTCCTGTTAATCCAATTCCAGAAATTTTGGACATTATTCCAGGGAAATACTCATTAACTACAGTTCTACTTAAACCTACTGTTTCAAAGTTACACCCGCCTCTATAAGAACTTAAAACTGATATACCCATCTTAGACATTATTTTAAGCAGTCCAAGATTAACTGATTTGATATATCTAACTATACAATCTTCGAAACTTAAATTTTTAAATAATTTTTTTTTAAATCTTTCATACAAACTATCAAAAGCTAAATATGGATTTACTGTAGTCGCTCCAACACCTATTACAGTTGCAAAAGAGTGTGTATCTAAACATTCGCCTGATTGCACGTTTATTGAAACATATCCTCTAAGTCCCAATTTGACCAAATTTGTATGAATTGCACCAACGCTTAATAGAGTAGGTATAGGATATTTATCATCTGAAATATCTTTGTCAGATATGACTATCTGCGTTATTCCTTGTCTAACAGCAATTTCAGTCTCTTTTTTAAGCCTGTTTAAAGCGTCTTCGAGTGTTTCTCCATTTTTAAAAGTGCAGTCGAAAATTTTATAATTGTTTCCAAAGTAAGTTATAAACTTTTGAAACTGCGAATTTGATAAGATTGGGCTGTTGAGGACATATATGTTTTCTTCTGTAAGATTATTAAAATCAAGGATATTTCCTAAATTACCAAATCTAGTTTTTAAACTCATAACTTTATTCTCTCTTAATGAGTCAATTGGAGGGTTAGTTACTTGGCTAAAATTTTGTCTGAAGTAATGATACAAAGGTCTGTATTTATCAGAGAGAACTGCTAAAGGTGTATCATCTCCCATTGATCCAGTTGCTTCTTTTGCATCTTCTGCCATTGGATGGAGAATTAGTTCTAAGTCCTCTAAACTATATCCAAAAGTATGCTGACGTTTTCTAAGTTCTGAGCCCTCATAATTATTATTTTCTTTTTCTATAGGAAACTTTTTATCTAGGTCAATGATTTGATTATTAAAATGTTTATATTCTTTCGCTAAGTAGTCTTTGATCTGGCTGTTTGTAAATACTTTGCCCTTCTCAATTCTAACTCCTATTATCTCTCCGGGTCCCAATCTTCCTTTTCTTATAATTTTCTTTTCATTCAAATCAACCATACCGGTCTCAGATCCTGCAAATAAAAGTTTGTCTCTGGTTATGGTAAATCTTAACGGTCTTAATCCATTTCTGTCTGATGCTGCAATTACCCATTCATTGTCAGTTCCTGCTAATGCCGCTGGTCCATCCCAGGGCTCCATTGTACTATTTAAGAAATTGAATAATTTTAATTGATTTTTAGGTAAGATTTTACTCTTCTTCGACCAAGCGTCTGGTATCAACATTAACTTGGTTAAAGGTGCTGAATGACCTGACATACTTAAAAGTTCAAATACGTTATCCAATGATGCTGAGTCTGAATTACCTTCAGGAATTACTGGTTTTAAATTTTCCATGTTATCATAGTTTGAGTCAAACATTTCTTCCTCATGAACTTTCATCCAGTTTACATTTCCCTTTAAAGTATTTATCTCACCATTATGTGCAATTGACCTGAAAGGTTGAGCGAGGTCCCAACTTGGTGCTGTATTGGTTGAAAATCTTTGGTGAAATATTGCATATCTTGATATGAACCTTTCATCTTTTAGGTCTAGGTAAAAATCTGATAATGCTTCTGCTAAAAACATTCCTTTATAAATAATTGACTTTGAGCTGAAAGAACAAATATAAAAATTATTCAAATGTTTCTGTCTACAGGACTTTTCTATTTTTCTTCTAGTCTCGTAAAGTTTTCTCTCTAAATCTTTACCTCTAATTTCTTTATCATTTGTTTTAAATAAAACTTGAGTTATTTCTGGTCTTGTTAGCTCAGCTTTTTCACCCAAAACTTTTGAATCTACTGGAACCTGTCTCCATCCATAGATGTAAAAATTATTTTTGGTTAATTCGCTCTCAACTATAGTTCTGCAGTTTTCTTGTGCAGAATAGTCATTTCTTGGAAGAAATATCATACCCACACAAACTTCATCATCAGAATTATGTTTGTGGCCTGTAACCTCTATTTTTTCTACAAAAAAATCAGAAGGTATTTCAATATGAATACCTGCACCGTCGCCAGTTTTCCCGTCCGCATCGACGGCTCCCCTGTGCCAAACAGCTTTCAGTGCTTGTATTCCATATTCTACTACTTTCCTACTTTTTTTACCTTCTGTTGATGCTACTAATCCGACACCACATGCGTCATGCTCCATTTTTTCTGAGTAGACATGGTTTTTTTTAAGTTTTTTTAAATTCTTGTTTCTTAAATTCATCAAGCAACTTTTTTCTTTCTCTTTGAGTTTACATATTTAATGATTTGATCAGAAACATCTCTTCCATCTTTTATAGCCCAAACAACTAGGGATGCTCCTCTAACAATATCACCAGCAGCAAAAACTCCTGGCACTGAAGTTTCCATTGTTTCATAATCAATTTTAACCGTGCCCCACTTAGTAACTTTTAGTCTTTCCTCATTAAATAAGTTTGGTAAATCTTCTGGATCAAAACCCAATGACTTAATTACTAAATCAGCATTAATAATATAATTTGAGTCTTTAATTATTTCTGGTCTTCTCCTTCCACTATCATCAGGTTCTCCAAGCATAATTTTATTTACTTCAACGCTTTCAACTTTATTATTTCCATTAAATTTTGCTGGACTTGATAGCCATACAAATTCTATTCCTTCCTCCTCTGCGTTTTGGACTTCTCTAGCTGACCCAGGCATATTCTCTTTATCTCGCCTATATAAACATTTTACGGATTTTGCCTCTTGTCTGATTGCCGTTCTTACACAATCCATTGCTGTATCGCCCCCTCCGATTACAACCACATTTTTTCCCTTGGCGTTTAAAGTACCGTTATCGAATAATTCTACTTTATCTCCTAAGCCTTTTTTGTTTGAAGCAGTCAAAAATTCCATTGCGGGGAAGATATTAGCTAAGTCGCTACCTGGTAAATTTATTTCTCTTGCTTTGTAAACACCAGTAGAAATTAAAATTGCATCGTGCCTATCTCTTAAATCCTTTAATGAAGCGTCTTTACCTACTTCAAAATTATGAACAAATTTTATTCCACTCTTTTCTAATAGTTGAGTCCTTCTTTGAACAACATATTTTTCAAGTTTAAAATTAGGTATACCATAAATTAAAAGTCCACCAGATCTATCATATCTGTCATAAATAGTTACTTGGAAATTTTGTTTTCTAAGTTCCTCTGCACATGCTAGACCAGCGGGTCCAGCGCCTATTATACCGATGCTTTCACTTCTTTCCTCTTTAACTTGAATTGGTTTAACCCAACCTTGCTCCCACGCATTCTCTGTAATGAATTTTTCTACTGAACCAATTGTTACAGTTCCATGACCTGATTGTTCGATAACACAGTTGCCCTCGCATAATCGATCTTGAGGACATATTCTCCCACAGACCTCGGGCATATTGTTTGTACTTTGAGATAGCTGATATGCTTCTTCTAACCTACCCTCAGCAGTTAATTTTAGCCAATCAGGTATATTATTACTTAAAGGACAGTGAACCTGGCAAAAAGGTACACCACATTGAGAACACCTGCTTGATTGCTCTTTTGCTTTTGGGGAAATAAACTCTTTATAAATCTCATTAAAGTCGTCTTTTCTCTCCTTTACACCTCTTTTAGGTGGTGTTTGTTGACCTAAATCCACAAATTTTAGCATTTTTTCTGACATAGTTGAGGACTCGTACACCAAAATTAGTTACTCTGAAAGTTAAATAAGGACAATAGTACTGTCTTATTATTTAAAAAAATTAGCAATTTTAGCCATTTTTACAAATTAAGCATATTAGATATGCATTCATGGAATTGCTTTATTTTGATTTTATTTAGTCTTAGAAAATTAAATCAATGATCTCTTATTATTTAGAAATTTTATTACTTTCTATTATCCAAGGCATATCGGAGTTTATTCCTGTAAGCTCATCGGCACATTTATTTTTATTTTCAAAAATTAAAGCGTCGAATTTTTCGTCTTTAGAAATTGATGTTAGTCTGCATTTAGGGTCCCTTATTGCAATTATAGTATATTTTTGGAAAGACCTTTTAAATGTTTATAAAAGTAAAGAGTTATTGAATTTAATATTTTTTGGGTCAATGCCTTTGTTAATTGTCGGTTTCTTTTTTTATAGTTTTGGATTTATTGATCATGTTAGAAACTTAAAAGTGATTGCTTGGACAACTCTAATATTTGGTGTTCTTTTATATTTTTCTGATAAAAAAACTCAGAATAAAAATATTAAAAAAAATTTAAATCTAAAAAACATATTTTTAATAGGTTTTTTTCAAGCATTGTCTATAATACCTGGAGTTAGTAGATCGGGTATAATTATTACAGGTTGTAGATTTTCAAACTTTAATAGAGTTGATGCAGCAAAAATTTCTTTTTTTTTGTCAATACCTGCTTTAACAGGTGCAAGTTTTTTAAGCTTAAATGATTTACCAGATAAAACTTTCGAATTTAATTTAACAATATTCTTATCAATTTTATTTTCATTTATTTTTTCATATATTACAATAAAATTTTTACTTTACTATTTAAAAAAATTTTCCTTAAATATTTTTGTTTACTATAGATTAGTGTTGTCTTTATTATTATTTATTATCGCGTACAGTTAGTTTTTTAAATGATGGTGTAATTTGGGATAGGATAACTGCGATTAGAATTATAAAGCAACCTAAGATATTACTGAAATCTAACATTTGGTTAAGTATTATCCATCCTGCTAATGCTGCAAATACTCCCTCTAAAGAGTAAATTATAGCAGCAGGAGCTTCCTCAATATTTTTTTGAGCATACATTTGCAAAGTAAAAGCAATTCCTCCTGAAAGAAAACCAGCGTAAATAATCGAATAGTTTTCTAAAAGAATATTTGTTAAATTTATTTCTTCAAATAATAACGCAAATAAAAGTGAGTACATGCCAACCAATATTGCCTGCAATGCAGCAAAAAAAATCGGAATATCAAATTTCTCCATAAATTTTCCTGCAAAAATTATATGCAATGCCCAAAATACCGAACATAATATTACTAAACTATCTCCAATCAAAATTTCTGAATTTGAAAAATCACTTAAGAAATAAACACCAATAATACAAAGTAATATTGAGGGCCAAATACTCCAATGTACTTTGATTTTGTAAATTATGAATAAAATTATTGGAACTAATGGAACATAGAAAACTGTAAAAAATGCAGCATTGGCTATGTTGGTGTACAATAAAGAGGTTTGTTGAAGGTAAGTGCCAAAAAATAATGATAAACTCATCAAAAATAGATATTTAAAGAAAAGTTTTTTATCTAAATTTATATTTTCAATTATTTTTTCCCTTTCAACTAATAAGGCTAATGGTAGGATTGTTACAAATCCTACAAAAAACCTTGCTGCGTTAAAAGTTAATGGGCCAATATTGTCCATTCCAGTATCTTGGGCAATAAAAGCTGTTCCCCAAATAAAAGTTGTGATTAAGGCGCAAATTAAGGATATCGATTTACTCATTAATAAGGTTAAATGATATTGTGTATTCTACATGAGCTGTCAAAATCTTCTTTATTAATGTAACAGCCAGACATTTTTCTTTCCCCGCTAAATGATCCTCTACCGTGAAGTATTCTCCAATTATTAAATATTAATAATTCCCCTGGTTTAAGCACATGTCTCCACTGATATTCTTTATTATTTGCAATTAAATCAAATTCTTTTATAGCCTCATAAAATTTTTTAGTTTTATCTTCACTAAATTTAAATGGTGCACGGTCATAATTATTGAAACTGACTTGAATTAGTTCGCTATCGGAATTAACCCTAAATATAGGTCTTTTTGCTTTGAGGTAGACTCCATCTCCAATATATTGACCAGTGACTTCAATCTGGGTTAATAAATCATAAATTTCTTTTTTTTCATTTTTAATTTTTTCCGCAATTTTAAAACCATCAACCATTATAGACTCTCCTCCAGAAGCCTTGTAATGACAACACAACAACAACTGAAGACCGGGCGCATCATTGCTGTAAGTAGAATCTGTGTGTGGTCTAAGCTCCTCTTGTGTGTATGCACTGTCTGCCTTATCCTCATTAGACTCAAAACTCCACAACCCACCAAAAATTGATTCTCTTACATAACCAATTTTTTTAGCTATTTTTTCTACTGAGCTCATTTCAGTTTTACAATTTTGAATTACAGTAAAACCATATTCGTATAATTTTTTTAGAAAAAGTTTGTAACCATCCTCTGAAATGGCTTCATTAAAATCTGTGTATATATTTTGGTCTAGGTCCTTATTTGTCCAAATTTTTAAATTTGGATATTTATTATTAGATTTTGTTAAATTGTTTAAAAAAAAATCAGCAGTATAATTTATACTTTTATTTAAATCGGACCAAAAAATGTCAATGGAATTGCCATTATCTTTTACCTTAGCTTTTTTAATATGTAAATTTGTATCTAATTTTGCTGTAAATATTTTTCTTTGATGACTTCTCTTATCCCAGCTATTATCATCCTGGGCATGATCTCTTAGCCAAATATTCAAAAAAATTTCTTCTTTATTAGAAAAGAAAATTTTTAATTTATCAGGTAATATTTGTACATTTTTAATCATTTTTTATAAGTAGTAATATTTCTACCACAATTGTATCTATTTTAGGACAAGTTTTAATCTTTAACTACACTAATGATTAAATTTATTATCAAAAAAATATTTAGTATTAATAAAAGTAATGACCTAGATGCCAGAGTTTGGATACAATATGCTTTGCTTAAAAAGAGAATTAATTAAATTTAAAAATTATTCTCTTTCGATACACATCGCGATACCCATTCCTCCACCAATACAAAGAGTTCCTAAACCTTTTTTTACATTTCTTCTGATCATTTCATGAATTAAGGTAACAATTATTCTTGTACCAGAAGCTCCTATAGGGTGGCCAAGAGCAATAGCTCCTCCATTTACGTTTACAATTTCTTTTGGTATTTTTAGATCTTTAATAACCGCTAAACTTTGGGCTGCAAAAGCTTCGTTAGACTCGACTAAATCCAAATCTTTTATTTCCCAATTAGCCTTTTCAAGTGCTTTTTTTGCTGATGGTATAGGGCCTGAACCCATTAACGCAGGGTCAACACCACAAGAAGCCCAGGAGACTATTTTTACTAAAGGATTTAATTTTCTTCTTTCTGACTCACTTCTCTGCATCATAATAACCCCTGCAGCTCCGTCATTAATCCCAGAGGAGTTTCCCGGGGTTACAGTTCCATTCTCCTTAAAAATTGTTTTTAATTTTGCCAAGCTGTCAGTTGTAACATCGGATCTTGGATGCTCATCTAATACACCAAATTCGTTTAAAATTTCGTCCTCAAACTTATTTTTTTTTATAGCCTCTTGTGCTTTAGCTTGAGATTCAAAAGCGAATTTATCTTGTTCTTTTCTGGAAATATTCCATTTTTCTGCAACATTCTCGGCTGTAACACCCATATGATATTTGTTATACACATCTATTAGTCCATCTTTAAGCATCACATCTTTATCACAATTTGTCATACTCTCTTGACCACCAGCAAGTATGATACTTGCGTCATTTAACTTTAAATTTTGATATGCGGAAACAATACTTCTTAATCCTGAACCACAAACTTGATTTACGATATAAGCTGTTTTGTTTATAGGTATTTCAGCCTTGATTGCTGCTTGTCTTGCTGGATTTTGACCTGTATTGCCTGTAAGTACTTGCCCCATTACAACTTCATTTATATGCTCTGGGGAAATTTTTGATATTTTCAATAATTTTTTTATAACAGCGGCACCCAAATCGTGAGCTTGATAAGATGATAGACTGCCTTTGTATTTACCTATTGGTGTTCGTATAGCGTTAGTGATAACAATATCATTAAAATTTTTTGACATTTCAAATACAATAATTGCTAAATTAATAAATTACATTAAAAATATAAAGAATTAAAATATAAAAGTGCGCCTGTAGCTCAATTGGATAGAGCGCTTGGCTACGGACCAGGAGGTTCTGGGTTCGACTCCTAGCAGGCGCACCAGGAAAGGAATCTATGAAAATATCTTTACAATCTTCTGTGATTTACTTTTTTTTAATTGTTGCAATAATATTAATTTTAATAACTTTGATTATATAATGAAGAAATTTGAAAATATAAGTACAAAACCTGGTTTTATGAAACATAACGGTGGGTTAATGTTTCGAAAAATTAATAAGAATAAATATCAATTTAAAACTACCGTTAAAAAAATTCATTTAAATAGAGCAGGAATTACCCATGGAGGTTTTCTTTCTGGAATTATAGATGCAGGTTCTGGTACAGCAGTACACAGAGCCTCTGGTAACAAACATGTCTGTGTAACTATATCTCTAGATATCAAATTTATAGGGTCTAGTGAAATAGGTGACAAAATCATTGGAGATGTAGAAATACAAAAAGTTACAAACTCTCTTATTTTTATGAGATGTAAATTATCTTCAAATAAAAAAATTTTAGCAATTGGTTCTGGTGTGTGGAAAAAAACTAGAAGGAACTTTATTAATTAATGAAAAAGAAATTTAAGTATATTTTGTATGGATTAATATATGTAATATTAATTTTTTTAATGGCTCTATATTTTTATAAAAATGGTATAAGTTTAATTTAACTAATCTTTAAGCTCTTTAATATTTTCAAAATTTTTTAATATTTCTGGGTTAGAAATAGCTTCAATATTTTTAATTGCGTTTCCTTCAATTATGTTTTTCACAGCCAATTCAACGATTTTACCATTTTTAGTTCTTGGTATGTCTCCAATTTGAATTAATTTATTTGGAACATGTCTAGGAGAAGCATATTTGCGTATGCTTTTTTTTATTTCTATTTTGAGTTTTTCAGATAATTTTATATTTTTTTTTAAGACTAAAAATAAAATAATCCTAATATCATTCTTCCAGTTTTGACCTATCGCTAATCCTTCCTCTATCTGAGAAAATCTTTCAAGGACAGTGTAAATTTCGGCCGTACCCAATCTTACTCCTCCAGGATTTAATGTTGCATCTGATCTCCCGTAAATCAAAAAGCTATTTGAATTTGTTTTTTCTGCAAAATCCCCATGATGCCAAACTCCTGGGTATTTGTTAAAATAAGCATTTTTAAATTTAGTATCATTTTTATCTTTCCAAAATTTTATTGGCATTGATGGAAATGCATTTTTACAAACTAATTCACCTTTTTTATTTTTTACCGATCTACCTTTATCATTATAAACATCTACGTCCATTCCAAGACCGCAGTTTTGAATCTGGCCTTTGACAACAGGTTCATAAATGTTCCCCAAAACAAAACAAGAGACAATGTCAGTCCCACCTGAAATTGATGCTAAATGAACATTTGATTTAACTTTTTTATAAATGAATTCAAAACCATTACCTGATAATGGAGAACCTGTTGAGCAAATAGTTCTTAATTTCTCTAGCTTATATTTTGATTTAATATTTACTTTATCTTTATTGAGTGTATCAATGTATTTAGCACTGACCCCAAATAATGTAACTTTTTCCTCATTTGCAATTTTGAATAGTAGGTCTTTTCTTTTATACATTGGAAAGCCATCAAATAATAATAAAGATGCTTTAGACGATAAAGCGCTAACGAGCCAATTCCACATCATCCATCCACAGGTGGTAAAATAAAAAACTTTATCTCCAGGTTTTATATCACAATGCAATTGATGCTCTTTCAAATGTTGTAATAATACACCACCTGCTCTATGACAAATACATTTTGGTTTTCCTGTAGTTCCACTAGAATATAAAATTGCAAGTTCGTGCTCGAAGTCAAATTTTTTAAATTCAATTTTTGATGTATTAATTTTAAGAATATCTTTCCACTTATAGATTTTTATTTTTTTTATTTTTTTTGTATTTAAATTTTTTTTACCAGGATAATTTATCACCAAAACTTTTTTTATACTTTTTATATTTTTAACAATTTCTGGGACTCTGCTTAAAACGTTTATTTCTTTACCATTATAGTAATATCTATCTACAACGATTAAAATCTTTGGATCAATTTGAGAAAATCTTTCAATCACACCTTGTGTACCAAAATCAGGAGAACAAGATGACCATATTGCTCCTAATGAGGATGTTGCTAAAAAGCATTCAACAGTACCTATTATATTTGGTAAGTAAGCTGCAACTCTATCTTTTGATTTTATGCCATTAGTTTTTAAAAATGAAATAATCTTGCTGGTATTATTATAAAGATCTTTCCAAGTTTTTTTTTCAGTAAAACCATTTTCAGATTTAAATGTGATCGCTAAATCTGCATCTTTCTTTCTAAGCATATTTTCAGCAAAATTTAATTTAGAGTTAAATAAAAATTTGCTTTCATATAA
>CABZUW010000002.1 GCA_902529105.1 uncultured Pelagibacteraceae bacterium | reverse complement strand
TTAAACAAGAAATAAATAAACTTGCTGATAGTACAAAAGATAAAAAATCTGCAATAATCGTAGGTGCTCCAAGAAAAGATAAGAATAGCATTAAAAATTCAGTATTTGTTATTGAAAATGGGAAAATAATTTCGATTAAAGATAAATATGAATTACCAAATACAGGAGTTTTTGATGAACAAAGAATATTTAAACAAGGTTTTTTAGAAGATTGCGTAGATATTAAAGGAATTAAATTCGGGTTGCCGATTTGTGAAGACATATGGGAAAAAACAGTTTTAGAAAAATTATCAAAATCAGGTGCTGAAATAATAATAGCAATTAATGCTTCACCATTTACAGTTTCAAAAAATGAAGAGAGAGAAACTGTTGCTAAGCTAAGAGTTAACGAAACAAAGCTTCCAATAGTATATTTAAACAGAACAGGTGGGCAGGATGAGCTTATTTTTGATGGTTCTTCATTCGGATTAAATCACGATGGAAAAAAATTTTATAATTCCTCAGAATTTAAAGAGGAAACCGATCAAATTAGTTTTCAAAAGACAAATGGCAAATGGTCTGGACAAGGAAATTTAAATAATAGTTCATCCTCTACAGAAAGATTGTATAAAGCTTTAGTCTTAGGGCTTCGAGATTATGTTAATAATAATAAATTTCCTGGTGTTGTATTAGGTTTATCGGGTGGAGTAGACTCTGCTTTGGTAGCAGCTGTCGCTACAGATGCTTTTGGACCAGATCTAGTTCAAGCAATAATGTTGCCAAGTCCATTTACAGGAGACGAGAGTTTAAATGACGCAAAGGAAGCAGCTGAATTATTAAAAATAAAATATTCTAATTTAAAAATAAGTGAGGCAATGAAAATTGTTGAAAATATTTTAGGTGATTTTAAAGGCCCAAGATTTGAACCGGGCATAACAGAAGAAAACATTCAATCTAGATTAAGGGGTTTGCTGTTAATGGCTTTATCAAATAGGTATGGTTATATGGTGTTGGCCACAGGAAATAAATCTGAATATGCAGTTGGATATTCAACACTTTATGGAGATATGTGTGGTGGATTTGCTCCAATTAAAGATGTATGGAAAACAGATGTATTTAAACTGTGTAATTGGAGAAATGAGAATTATTCAGACATATTTAAAGGTCCAAAAGGGAAAGTAATCCCCATAAATATAATTAATAAAGCTCCTACTGCAGAGCTGAGAGATAATCAAAAAGATACAGATAGTTTACCTGAATATAATATTCTAGATGAAATTTTAAAAGGCCTAGTTGAAGATGAAATTTCTGTAGAGAAAATTGTCTCAAAAGGATTTGATAGAAAGGTTGTGGAGAAGACTGCTCAACTTTTAGCAAGATCAGAATATAAAAGATTTCAAGCAGCCCCAGGTCCGAAAGTTACCAATAAAGCTTTTGGTAGGGATAGAAGATTCCCACTAACAAGTGGATTTAGGAATTGGAATTAATGAATAAAGAAATACTTTTATCAAACAGCCTTGGTAACAAAAAAGAAATATTTGAGCCTTTAGATAAAAAAAATATTGGAATGTATGTATGTGGACCAACAGTTTATGATGATCCACATATTGGAAATGCAAGACCCATAGTTATTTTTGATTTACTTTTTAAAGTACTTAAATGTAAATACGGAAAAGAGTTTGTTACCTATGTAAGAAACATTACAGATATAGACGATAAAATTATTAACTCATCAAAAGAAAAAAATATTTCAATTTCTGAATTAACCGAAAAAATTACTAAAACTTTTCATGATGATTGTAATTATTTAAATTGTGAGACACCAACTCACGAACCAAAAGCAACTGAAAACATTAAATTAATGATTGAAATGATAGAAGACTTAATTAGTAAGGAATATGCATATGAAAGTGAAAAACATGTGTATTTTAAAGTTAAAAATTTTAAAGATTATGGAAAGCTCTCAAACAAAAAATTAGAGGATCTTATAGCTGGATCTCGAGTAGATATATCGGAGAAGAAACATAACCCTGAAGACTTTGTTTTATGGAAACCTTCAAAAGAAAATGAGCCTTATTGGTCATCTCCATGGGGAAATGGAAGACCTGGGTGGCATCTAGAGTGTTCTGTAATGTCAAAAAAATATTTAGGAGAAACATTTGATATTCATGGCGGGGGAAGAGATTTAATTTTCCCTCATCACGAAAATGAAATAGCACAATCGGTTTGTGTAAATAATAAAAAATTTGCGAATTATTGGGTTCATAATGGTTTTATAACTATTTCAAAAGAAAAAATGTCAAAGTCACAAGGCAACATTCTTAAAATTGACAGTTTAAAAAATAAATATAATGGTCAAGTGTTGAGATTAGCTCTAATGAGCTCACATTATAGACAGCCTTTAGATTGGAATGATCAATTAATGGAAGAATGTTATAAAACTTTAGACAAGTGGTACTCTTGTTATCTTAAATTAGAAAAAAAAGTTTTAATCGATGATGATGATTTACTACCTTTATATGATGACCTTAATACCCCAGGTTATATATCTGTACTTCATAAATTATTTGATAAAGCAAAGTCTGGAAACCAACAAGACAAAGAAAAGTTTGTAGCAGGATGTAATTTTGTTGGTCTTTTAGAGCAGAGCAAAGATGAATGGCTATCATTTAAAAAAGGTAAAATAAAAATTTCTGAAGAGGATATAAACCTATTGATTAATAAAAGAAATGAAGCAAGGAATTCTAAAAATTACGATTTAGCTGATAAAATTCGAAATGAGCTTTTAGACAAAGGTGTTTTAATTGAAGATAAAGATGGTAAAACAATTTGGAAAATTAAATGAGTAAAGAAAGACTATACATATTTGATACAACTCTTAGAGATGGTGCGCAAACTCAAGGGGTACATTTTTCTATAGATGAAAAAACTAAAATTGCCCATGCACTAGATAATTTAGGTGTTGATTATATTGAGGGGGGATGGCCTGGAGCTAATCCGTCAGACACAGAATTTTTTCAAAAAGGCCTTAATCTTAAAAACTCTACCTTCACAGCTTTTGGAATGACAAAAAAAACAGGAAGAAGTGCTGAGAATGATCCAGGGTTATCTGCAATACTTAATTCTAATACAAATGCTGTATGCTTAGTTGGAAAATCTTGGGACTTCCACGTTGATGTCGCTTTAGGAATTTCAAATGAAGAAAATTTGGAAAATATAAAAGAAACTACAAAACATTTCGTTAAAAATAAAAAAGAATTTATGTTTGATGCGGAACATTTCTTTGATGGGTATAAATCAAATCCAAAATATGCATTAGATTGTATCAAAGCAGCATATGACAATGGAGCTAAGTGGATTATTTTATGTGATACCAATGGTGGAACCTTACCTCATGAAGTAACTGAGATAGTAAAAGAAGTCACTAAACACATACCTGGGGAAAACTTAGGTATTCATGCACATAACGATACTGGAAATGCAGTTGCAAATTCGATTGCAGCTGTATTGTCAGGAGCAAGACAGGTTCAAGGGACAATAAACGGTCTAGGAGAAAGATGTGGGAACGCTAACTTAATGTCTTTAATACCAACATTTCATCTAAAAAAGGAATTTTCAGATAAATTTGAAATAAATATTAAGGATAAAAATATTAAACATATAACGCAATGTTCAAGGCTACTCGATGAAATATTAAATAGGAAACCTAATAAACACTTGCCTTATGTAGGTGCTGCAGCTTTTTCACATAAGGGTGGATTGCACGTTTCAGCTGTTCAAAAAGATCCAAAAACATACGAGCACATTAATCCTGAGGATGTTGGTAATAATAGAAACATTGTAGTTTCAGATCAATCAGGTAGATCGAATATAATGTCTAGACTTAAAACTATTGGAATAGAAATTTCAGAAAACGACCCAAAGATAAAGAAACTTTTAGAAGAAGTAAAAGATAGAGAGTTTATAGGATATAGTTATGATGGTGCAGATGCATCATTTGAGCTATTAGCTAGAAGAGTTATTGCAGAAATACCAAGGTATATTTCAATTAAAGAATATGACGTATCCGTTACAAAAAATGATTTAGATAAGATTATCTCAAAAGCTAAAGCAAAATTGGAAGTGGATGGAGAAAAAATTATTTGTGAAGGCGAGGGTAATGGACCAGTTCATGCCTTAGATAACGCTATTAGAAATAATGTAGATAAATTAGATAAATATGCTAATTATTTAAAAGACTTAAAACTTGTTGATTACAAAGTAAGAATTTTAAATACAGGTACAGAAGCTGTAACAAGAGTATCAATTGAAAGTACTGACTCAAAAGGTAAAAATTGGTTCACTATAGGTGTTTCTCCTAATATCATAGAGGCTTCATTTAGAGCGTTGATAGACAGTTTGGATTACAAATTATTTAAAGATAATGCTCCTGCTAGCAATTAATGTCATTTAATAATATTTTTTTTATTCTAAATAAACCTCAATTATCTGAAAATATTGGTGCATGCGCACGAGCAATGAAAAATTTTAATTTTTCAAATCTTATTATAATTAATCCTAAACCAAGTTTTCCTAATGATAAAATTTTTGCCACTTCTGTAGGTGCAAAAGAAATAATACAAAAAGCAAAAGTTTACGAGAATTTTGAAGATAGCCTATCTAATTTCGATTACTTAATAGCAACTTCATCAAGATTTAGAAATAAAAATTTAAAACACATTAATTTAAATGAATTAAAAAAAATAAAATTAAACAAAAAAATAGGATTTATTTTTGGATCTGAAGCATCAGGCCTTTCTAATAATGAAATAAGTTATGCAAACTGTACCATGAATATTCCATCAAATAAAAATTTCAAATCTTTAAATTTATCTCACAGTTTAATACTAGTTTGCCAAAATCTTTTCAATTTAATTGATAAAAAAAAAATTACATACGAAAAATCAAACAAAATTGAAACAGCTTCCAAAAAACAAATAAAGGTAATGATGGATTTATGCATTAAAAATTTAGATAAAATTAATTTTTTTACGCCAAAGGAGAAAAAATCAATTATGTTGGAAAATTTAAGAAACATTTTTTACAGAAATGATCTTTCTGAAAAAGAAACACGCATTTTATCAAGTGTATTCGCAACTTTATCAAAAAAAAAGGTTGATTGACAAAATTATGCTTAAGTTTATAACCCCCCCTACTAAATGACTAAAAGATTAAATTCTAAACATAAAGTTGATAGAAGACTTAAGGTAAACCTTTGGGGTAGACCAAAGAGTCCATTTAATACAAGGGCTTATCCTCCGGGCCAACATGGGCAAACTAAAAGTGCAAAACCATCTGATTATGGAGTTCAGTTACAAGCAAAACAA
The DNA here is from genome assembly GCA_902529105.1 of uncultured Pelagibacteraceae bacterium. Classification (GTDB taxonomy): domain Bacteria; phylum Pseudomonadota; class Alphaproteobacteria; order Pelagibacterales; family Pelagibacteraceae; genus Pelagibacter. The sequence continues at coordinate 125,829 of CABZUW010000002.1, read as the reverse complement.
AAATTAAAATCATATTATGGGAACATGAATGAGAGACAATTTAGAAATGCATATAAAAAAGCCATAATGAAAAAAGGTGATACTGCTGAGAATCTTATTGGGTTACTAGAAAGAAGACTTGATGCTGTAATTTACAGGTCAAAATTTTCAAATACAATTTTTTCCTCAAGACAATTAATTAACCACGGTCACGTCAAAGTTAACGGGAAAAAAGTTGATATATCTAGCTATCAAGTTAAAGCTGAAGATAGTATTGAAATAAGAGATAAGTCAAAACAATTAGCTATTATAGATATAGCAATGGCTAATAAAGAGAGAGATGTTCCGGAGTATCTACAAGTAGATGAAAAAAATAAAAAAGTTAAATTTGTAAGGATTCCAAAATTTGAAGAAGTTCCTTATCCTGTAACAATGGAGCCAAATTTAGTAATCGAGTACTATTCAAGATAAATTGATTAAAAGAACGACTAAGTTATTTGTTAACAATTTTTTAAAAAATGAAAATCTTAAAGTTTTGGATATTGGTTGTGGCTATAGTCCGAATGAGTATGCAAATGTCATAGCAGACGTGCAAGACTTTAGTAGCTTTTATCAAGAAAGAGATTTTGTTCAAATCTTAGGAAATGAATTACCCTTTAAAGATAAAGAGTTCGATTTTGTGGTTACGAGTCATGTAATCGAACATGTAGATGATCCAGAATTATTTATTAAAGAAATTGTAAGGGTCGGTAAATCTGGGTATATCGAGGTTCCAACGAAATTAGAGGATAATTTAGTTTTTGAAAATAAAAAAGCACATTTATGGCATTTAGAGTTTGATGATATTGATCAACAGCTAATTATAAAAAAAAAAATACAAGTTTTTGAGCCAATATTAACTGTTTCAGCAATAAATAAATTAAGAAAATATTTTAGTGATAGTCTTATTATACAATTATTGTGGAAGGATAAAATAGATTTTAAAATTATTTCCGATAATGAAAATAAAATAGAAAAAATTTCTAACTTAAATCTAATAAAAAAATTCATATCAAAAAAAATTAGAAGTATTTATTCAAAATAAATAATTTTATATGAAATTTAATAATTATGGTATGACCACAATTGAAGTAAATAATTTTAAAATCAGCATAATTTTGCTTTAGGTTTTTTTTTAGGTCCTCAATTTGCATACATTATCAAATTATTGTGGAGCTAAACTCATTTATTGAATATTATTAAAGATAATCTACAATGTACCATTATTACAGAATTAACAATAAAATTTAAAAATAATATGATATGAAAATCTTATTAAGAAAGTTTGTAATTTCTAATCTCGTCTTAAATTTTATTATCTTATGTTTGCTCATAAGTTATAATAAAAATCTTTATGCAGCTGACAAATCTCTTTCATTTGATGGTACTGATGATTTTGTAGAAATTGCAGCTAATAACGTTCTAAATCCTACAGGTGATTACACAGTTGCAGCTTGGTTTAAACAAGAGGGCGATAATACAGTAGGCACATGGCAATCAGTTATCACTTCTCGGTCGAGTTCGGGTGCTGGTATTGCGAAAGGTTATGTGATGTATTTAAATGGCGATCCAGTTGATAATAAACTACAATATTGGAAAGGACACGATGGTGGTCCTCCATCTAGTGGTTGGGAAATTAATGCAACTAACTCATTAAGTACATGGAAAGCAAATGGAGGTGGAGACCCAGGAACACCTGGTTGGAATTATTGGGTAATAAGATTTAACGGTTCTGATGAAATGGATTTATTTTTAGATGGATCATTAATAAAATCTATAACTTCTGAAAGAAACATAAATCGTCAAAACACAACTAGACCTACGAGATTTGGTGCTGGTACTACAGAAAGCGATACTGCTCAATTTTTTTTTAATGGGAAAATAGATGATATTGCTGTTTGGGATGAGGCTCTGACAGACGCAGAAATTTCAGCTTTGTATAATAGTGGTGAAACACTTTATGCAAAGGAAAATTATGGAGATTATTCCTCAAAAGATAATCTAGTAGCTTACTACACAATGGATAGTGATAACGGAAGTGGCACAACATTAACTGATGATGAAGGAAATAATGACGGTAGTTTTGAAGGCGCTCCTTCATGGAGTAATGATGTCCCGGGTACCCTCCCAACATTATCATCTTCTAATCCTTCAGATGGTCAAACAGATGTCCCTATCGATACAAATATAGTTTTAACATTTAGCGAAATTGTTAGAGTTGGAACTGGAAATATAGTTTTACATAAAGCCAGCGATGACTCTGTTGTTCAAACTTTTGATGTAACAAGTGATGTTAGCGGATCAGAGTCGACTGAAATAACTATTAATCCATCGGCAGATTTAGAAAAAGAGGTTGATTATTATGTAAAAATTGCTTCTACTGCAATTGTTGATTTATCTAATAATTCATATGCTGGTATTAGTGATACAACCACACTTAATTTTACTACAGGAACTTTACCTACAAACCCTCTAGATGATAAAGATGTTGTTGGACTGATAGAGGCACAAACAGAAGCTCCAAAAAAAATAGCAACAGGCGTTACAACGCCTATATTTAACAGACTTAATTGGATCAGAAGATATAGTTTGGGTGATGAATTATTGGCTCAAAAAATTAATTTTAATTTCAGTGATCCTAAATTAAATGATCTTTCAAAATTAATTTCACAATCCGTTGCTACCACCAAATCTGAAAAGAAAATCTCAGACAGCTGGCTCTTTTGGAGTGAGGGAAGTGTGAGTGTCGGTAAAGTAGATTCATCAACAACATCATCTAAAAAAGATATTGATACTAATGCCGTTACATTAGGAATGGATAAAAAAATTAATAATCAATCAGTGCATGGATATACGATAACGTATATTCAAGAGGATGCTAAAGTAGGAAACAAAGGTACGTCTAGTAATATAGATTCTTATAGTTTTTCATTATATAGAGCATTTAATCAAGGTAGTAATAATTACTTTGAAGGAGTTCTCGGACTAAGTAAATTAGATATTAAAAATATAAGAAAAAGTGGAAGCAATACTTTAACTGGGTCTAGAAATGGAAAACAAATTTTTGGCTCATTACAAGCTATAAAGACTTTTAAAAACAAACAAACAGAATTATCTCCTAATTTGAGACTAGATCTTGGTTATACAATATTGGATGAATATAGCGAGAAAGGAACTAATCCATTAAAATACGACGAACAGACAGTAGAGACCGTTGGATTATACGGTGGATTTAACTTTAGTAATGAAATCTCTAAAGAAGATTATACTATTAGACCTGCTTTTGCTTTAGAACTGGGATATGATTTAAGTCCTAATTCAGATGTTTCTTTAAATTATGTTTCTGATCCAAACACAAAGTATACAAAATCAATTGATCAAGAAGACGATAAAAGTATTAAAGGTAAAATTGGATTTGATGTGGTTAATGACACTGGACCATCAATGATGTTTTTTTATGAGAGAGTTGAAACCGAAGATAGTCATAGCGATACTTATTATTTTACAACAGGTTATGTTACGCATAGAAAAGATGAATTTGCTTTAGGATTAGTCGATCAAACAGCTTCAGCATCTTACAAAAAAACAATAAATGGTTTAGATATTTCCTTGAATTCTGAATATGATGTATTTGAGGAATACCCGAATTATGAAATAAATTTAAACGCTGCTAGCAAGTTTTAGTCAGGATTTTTTATAAGATATCTGCTTATCGTCAAAGTGTTTTGCAAGTTCTCCACTAGCATACATTTCTTTTATAATATCACATCCACCAACAAATTCTTTCTTGACGTACAATTGAGGTATAGTTGGCCATTCACTATACTCTTTAATTCCTTGCCTTAAGTTTTGGTCAGTAAGGACATTAACTCCTTTAAACTTAACTTCCATAACTTTTAAAATATTAGCGACAGCCATTGAAAAACCACATTCAGGAGCATCCGGTGTGCCTTTCATAAATAAACAAATTTCATTTTCGTTTATTTCATTTGTAATTAAATCTTTAATTTGTTGATCCATTTTTTTCCTTTGTTTTTAAAGCTAAAGCATGCAACTCATTACCCATTTTACCCTTAAGAGAATTATATACCATTTTATGTTGTTGAATTTTAGATTTTCCTTCAAATTGGGACGAAATGACCGTAGCTGAATAATGATTTCCATCACCAGCTAAATCTTGAATATCCACTGTTGCATCAGGAAATGCCTCTCTAATTAATCTTTCTATTTCTTTTAAATCCATTGCCATATTAATTAGCCATATAATTTTCTAACCAAGATTTATACTTTTTGCTTAAATCTACAATACTTATATTTAATTCATCTTTAAATTGTAGTTTTTCTTTTGTTACAACACCAAATTCGTCAAAATGCACAGAATTTTCTTTCAATAATTTTTTAACTGAATCTAAATTTTTCTTTTCAATTTCAATTACATATCTTCCTTGGTCTTCAGCAAAAAAATAACTAAATTTATTCAGGAAATTTATTTGTGGGTTAATTTTGACACCTTTTTTACCCTTTATGCACATTTTTGAAACTGCAGTAAGAATACCTCCAACTGATACATCGTGGCACGAAAGTATTAATTTTTTATCTATTAGCTTTAATATTGTTTCACCATTATTTTTTTCATTAAATAAGTTAACTTCTGGAGGTGGTCCTTTTTTTTCTAATAATACAGTTCTTGAGAAAATACTTTGATCTAAATAACCCTCAGTTTTTCCTATAACCAAAACTATGTTACCTTCCTTTTTCAGTTTCATAGTTATCATATTCTTATAGTCTTCGATCAGACCAATTCCACCTATAGAGGGAGTTGGTTTAATTCCTTTATCTCTAGTCTCATTATAAAAAGATACATTACCTGAAACTACAGGAAAATTCAGATATTTGGCAGCTTCGGAAATACCGTTCACACATTCAACAAATTCTCCCATATTTTTTTCTTTTTCTGGATTACCAAAATTTAAACAGTTAGTTATTGCAATTGGTTTAGCTCCTACTGAAATTAAATTTCTCCAACTTTCGCTTACGACCTGCTTTCCACCTGTCAATGGATGGGCAAAACAATAAATTGCTGAGGAGTCTACACACGCGGCCACCGCTTTATTTGTACCATGCACTCTAACAACTCCAGAATCACCGCCTGGTTTCTGAATTGTATCTCCCATTACAGTATGATCATATTGTTCCCAAATCCATTTCTTTTCACAAACATTAGGATTAGACAAAATTTTAATTAAGCAGTTTTCTAGTTTAAGTGATTTAAATGTTTCTTTCGGGTAATCAATTTTTTGTGGAAGTTTAGCCTTTTTCCACTTTCTGTCATACATCGGCGCATTTTCTGCTAAAAAATCTATTGGTATTTCAGCTACCATTTTGTTTTTAAAAATTAGTTCTAAATTTTTAGTATTTGTTGTTTTTCCAATTACTGCAAAATCTAAATTCCATTTATCAAAAATTTCTTTAGCCTTATCCTCTTTACCATTTTCTAATATAATTAACATTCTTTCTTGACTCTCAGATAACATGATCTCATAGGGAGTCATTTCTGTTTCTCTACAAGGAACTTTACTAAGATCTAACTCTATGCCAAGTTTACCTTTTGATGCCATCTCTACACTAGAAGAAGTTAACCCTGCGGCTCCCATATCTTGAATAGAAATTATAGAGTCTTCTTTCATTAACTCTAAACATGCTTCAAGTAATAACTTTTCTGTAAATGGATCACCTACCTGAACTGTAGGTTTCTTTTCCTCAATTTTATCATCAAACACAGCAGACGCCATACTTGCACCGTGAATTCCATCTCTACCCGTTTTGGAACCAACGTATATTACAGGTTTATTTAATCCAGCAGCTTTAGAATAAAAAATCTTATTTTTATTAACAAGACCAAGTGTCATTGCATTTACTAAAATATTACCATTATAAGATTCGTCAAAATGAGTTTGTCCTGCAATTGTTGGTACACCAATACAATTTCCATATCCACCAATTCCTTTTACAACGCCTCTTAATAAATTTTTTGTTTTTTTATTTTGAGTAGATCCGAAATGAATAGAATTTAGATTTGCTATAGGTCTTGCGCCCATAGTAAATACATCTCTCATAATTCCTCCAACGCCTGTAGCAGCACCTTGATAGGGCTCAATAAAAGAAGGATGGTTGTGACTTTCTATTTTAAAAACTATTGCCTCGTCGTCTCCAATATCAACTACACCGGCATTTTCACCTGGTCCTTGAATAACTTGAGACCCTTCTGTGTGTAAATTTTTAAGATGTTTTCTTGAAGATTTATATGAGCAATGTTCATTCCACATAGCTGAAAATATTGCTAATTCAGTCAGGTTTGGTTTTCTTTTAAGAAGATCATTTATTTTTTTAAACTCATCTTTACTTAAACCGTGATCTACTGCTGTTTGTTCGTTTACTTCCATTAATTATTGATTTTTAAAAGATTTTCAAAAAAGATAGATCCATCTTCTCCAGACAGGTATTTATCTATCATTCTCTCAGGATGTGGCATCATACCTAATACATTCTTATTTTTATTAAATACTCCAGCTATATTTTTAATTGCTCCATTAGGATTAAATTCTTCATCATCAGCTCCGTCAAGGCTACAATAGGTTAATGCAATTTGATTATTTTGATTAATTGATTTCAACTCCTCCTCTGAACAAAAATAATTTCCTTCATTATGTGCTATATGTAATTCTAAAACATCTTTTTTTATATTTTTAAAATACTTGTTATCTTTATCATTTATTTTTACATGAACATTTCTACAAATAAAATTTAGAAATTTATTTTGTTGTAATACCCCTGGCAATAAACCTGTTTCGGTTAAAATTTGAAAACCATTACAAATTCCTAAAACTAAACCACCGGAATTTGCAAAATCGATTACAGACTTAATAATTTTTGATTTTCCAGCAATACTTCCACATCTTAGATAGTCTCCGTAAGAAAAACCTCCTGGAAGAACTACCAAGTCAGATTTTGGTAACTTTTTATCATTGTGCCAAACCATATGATTTTTAAAACCATACTTTTTAAGAGCAACATCCATATCTCTATCACAATTTGAGCCTGGAAAAATTATTACTGAAGATTTCATCAATTATAATATTTTATAATTCTCAATAACTAAGTTTGCTAAAAGCTTTTTACACATTTCATCCACTTTATTTTTAGCTTTATTTTCATCTGCATCATCAACTTCAATATCAAAATATTTTCCTTGTCTAACCTCATTTACCTCGGGAAAACCCATTCCATTTAATGTTTGCTGTATAGCTTTACCTTGAGGATCAAGAACACCGTTTTTTAAAGTTACAATTACTTTAATCTTCATTTTCTTTTTATTTTTACTGCTTTAGGTTTTGGAAACTTAACAGCTCTTATATTCGATTCTTCATGAAGAATACCCAGTCTTCTAGCCACATCTTGATATGCCTGCATAACATTACCTAAATTTTTTCTAAATCTGTCTTTATCAAGTTTTTTTTCTGAATTTATGTCCCATAATCTGCAAGTATCTGGGCTAATTTCGTCAGCTAAAATGATCTCACTTTTATTACCGCTTTTATATCTTCCAAATTCAACTTTAAAATCTACTAGCTTTATTCCAATACCTCTAAACATCCCAATCATAAAATCATTTATTCTATGTAAATATTTATCAATTTTTTCTATTTCTTTTCTCGTAGCCCAGTTAAAAGAAAAAATATGTTCCTTAGAAATTAAAGGATCCCCAAGTTTATCACTCTTATAGCAATACTCTATTAAAGGACTTTCTAAAACTGTACCATCCTCAATTCCCAATCTATTTGTTAAAGATCCGGTGGCAATATTCCTTACTATAAATTCTATAGGCACAATTTCTACAGATTTTATTAATTGTTCTCTCATATTTAATCTTTTCACTAAATGATTTTTAATTCCAACTTGTCCAAGATTTTTAAGAATATGTTCAGATATTCTGTTATTTAAAATACCTTTTCCATCAATCTTTGCTCTCTTTTTGTTATTGAAAGCTGTCGCATCATCTTTAAAATGCTGGATTACTAAATTTTTCTCACTTGTGGCGTATATAATTTTTGCTTTCCCTTCATATAACTTTTTTCCTTTTTTCATTATTTAAAAACCCTATTAAATATGTAATTAATATTTCTAAAATGTTTTTTATAAGTAAAAATTTTATTAATCTTATTTTCTGAAATTCTTTTTGTAACATTTTTATCTTTTTTTAATAACTCTATTAAATTTATGTGATTAGATATGCTTTTCTTAGCATGTCCTTGAACTAATCTATAAGCTTTTTCTCTAGCCATACCAGTTTTAGTCAATTCAAGCATTACTTCTTGAGAAAAAACTAAACCTCTAGTTATATTTAAATTTTCTAACATTTTTTTTGGATACACAACCATTTTATCAAGAAGATTGCTTAATCTTACCAGTGCAAAATCTAAAGTAATGTTTGCGTCAGGACCAATACTTCTTTCAACACTTGAATGAGAAATATCTCTTTCGTGCCACAATGAAATATTTTCTAATGCAGGTATTACGTGGCCTCTTACAATTCTTGCAAGTCCAGTTAGGTTTTCTGAGAGAATAGGATTTTTTTTATGAGGCATTGCCGAGGAACCCTTTTGATCTTTAGAGAAGTATTCCTGTAATTCGTAAACTTCAGATCTTTGTAAATGTCTTATTTCTGTTGCAACTCTTTCTATAGATCCAGAAATAATCCCTAGTGTAGTAAAATAATGAGCATGTCTGTCCCTAGGTATAATTTGCGTTGATATTGGCTCTGGTCTTAATTTTAATTTTTTGGCTACATAAATTTCAATTTTAGGACTGATGTTTGCAAATGTGCCAACCGCTCCAGAAATTGCACAAGTAGATATATTATCTACTGCATCTTTAAGTCTTTTTTTATTTCTTTTAAATTCCTCATAAAATGACGCCAATTTTAAACCAAAAGTTATTGGTTCCGCATGAATTCCATGACTTCTTCCAATACAAGGAGTCATTTTATATTTTTTAGCTTGTCTTTTTAAAACAATTAAAATTTTATCTATATCATTTAATAAAATTTTACCTGATTGCATAAGCTGAATATTAAAACTTGTGTCCAATACGTCAGATGACGTCATGCCTTGATGAAGATACCTAGCTTTGATACCTGCCTGTTCAGTAATTGAAGTTAAAAATGCAATTACATCATGTTTAACCTTTGCTTCTATATTATGGATTCTTTTGACTTTAATTTTGCCTTTCTTTTTAACAATCGAGGAAACTCCTTTTGGTATTATTTTGAATTTTTCCATTGCCTCTGCTGCAGCAATCTCTACTTCTAACCATATTTTGTATTTATTCTCTTCGGACCAAATATCTTTAAGTTCTTTTCTAGAATATCTTTCTATCATTAATTAAAAGGGGGCTTAACATAATCATTAACAGATTCTGTGAATATTTCATATCCATTATCTTTTATTCCAACAGTATGTTCAAATTGTGCAGACAATGATTTATCTTTAGAAACTGCTGTCCATCCATCATCTAAAATTTTAACTTCGTATTTACCTGAATTAATCATTGGTTCTATTGTAAAGGTCATTCCTGGTCTTAACTCAACACCAGTATTTTTTTTTCCGTAATGAAGAATATTAGGTGGTTGATGAAAATTGTCTCCAATACCATGACCACAAAAATCTCTTACAACTGAAAAGCCTTTAGCCTCAACATAGGTTTGAATTTCATGACCAATATCTCCAAGTTTTATTCCAGGTTTTAGAATTTTAATTGATTTCATTAAAGATTCATATGTTGCATCAATTAAATTTTGTGCTTTGACTGAAATTTTTCCAATGGAATACATCCTACTTGTGTCTCCATAATAACCATCTACAATTGCAGTCACATCAACATTCAAAATATCTCCCTCATCTAATATTCTTTCGCTTGGTATTCCATGACAAATGACATGATTTAATGATGTACATAGAGATTTTTTAAAACCCCTATAAAATAGTGGAGCAGAGTATCCGCCATGATCTCTTATATATTCATAACCTAACTTATCGATTTTGTTAGTTGATATTCCAGCCTTAATTTCTTTAGTAAGCATATCTAAAGTATTAGACGCAAGATTTCCAGCAATCTTCATCTTTTCAAATTTTTCTTTATAGTTACTCATTTAGAACTTTAACACTTTTGTTTATTTTAATTTCTTTTGGCCCTATTTTACAATTATAACCAATAAACTTAACACCTAATTTCTTAGCTTCTTTATATTTTTCATAATATTCTTTATCTATGTCATTTGCTATTTTAAAATACTTACAATCTTCTATTTGTACTAAAAATAAAACATAACATTCGTAACCTTTTTTACGCGCCTCAATTAAAGTTTTTATGTGTTTACTACCTCTAGTAGTTACAGCGTCAGGAAACTCTGACGTTTTTCCATCGCGAATAAGCGTAACGTTCTTGACCTCAATAAAAGATTTTGTATTATTTTTTTCGACAAGAAAGTCAAAACGAGTTTCTTTATTATAAAATACTTCTGAATTAATTTTATCTAAATTTGTAAACTCAAAAATAGCATTATTTTGCAGACCTTCTTTTACTAGTCTATTTGCGAGATGTGTATTTACTCCAATTGTATTTTTTGAAGTTCTCAATATTTGTAGAGTATACTTTAGTTTTCTTTTAGGATCATCGTTTTTTGAAACCCAAGCATCATTATTTTTATCTAATAAACCCAGCATAGACCCAGTATTAGGGCAGTGTGCTGTTATTATGTCTTTATTTACTTTAACATCTACAAAAAACCTTTTATATCTTTTCAATAATTTGCCTTTAATTAATGCTTTGGTAAATTTCATATAGAAAAATAAATATATATAAAATGATTGAAAATTCAAAATCTAATGCCGCAATACTGATAATTGGTAATGAAATTTTATCTGGTAGAACACAAGACACAAACACAAGTACCCTTGCCACTTGGTTAAATACTTTGGGGGTTAAAGTGGGCGAGGTAAGGGTCATACCGGATATAGAGAACACAATCATAAACTCAGTAAATTTATTAAGAAAAGAATACAATTATGTATTTACTTCTGGAGGTATTGGTCCAACCCATGATGATATAACCTCAGAGTCGGTATCAAAGGCATTCAATGTTCCTTATGAAAAACATGAAGAAGGCTATAAGATTCTTGAAGCATATTATAAACCTGGGGAATTTAATGATGGAAGACAAAAAATGATATGGATGCCAAGAGGGGCAAAATTAATTTTAAACCCCACTAGCGGAGCTCCAGGATTTTATATTGAAAATGTTTTTGTTTTGCCAGGCGTACCATCAATACTAAAATCTATGTTAGGTGGAATAAAGAATAAAATAGTTGGAGGAAATCCTATTATTAGTCAAACAATTAGTTTAAGAACTTTTGAAAGCCATATTGCTGAGTCTTTAACAGCAGTACAAAATAAATATAAAAATGTTGAAATTGGCAGTTATCCATTTTTTCAAGCAGGCAAACTTGGTGTATCGATTGTTATAAGATCAGACGATAAAAAACTGATAAAGGAATGTAGCTCAGAAGTTATGAATTTTGTGAATGAAAAAAAAATAGAAGTGGTCAATAGAGAATAATGCTTTATTTTGCATATGGAAGTAATCTTAATCATTTTCAGATGAAAAAAAGATGTAAAGATAGTAAATTTCTTACAACATTAATACTTAATAATTTCAAACTAACTTTTAGAAGTATTTATCGTGCTGCTGATATAGAACCTAAAAAAAATTCTATAGTCCCAGGAGCATTATTTAATATATCAAAAAGTGACGAAAAAAAATTAGATTTATATGAAGATTTTCCGATTTTATATAAAAAATATTATTTCATGTATAATAATGAAAAAGTTATGACTTATACAATGGTAAAAAAATCTCCATTCACTTACCCAAGAGAGCGATATTTAAAAACTATTAAACAAGGATATAAAGATTGTAAGCTAGATATGGAATATTTGATAAAAGTTTTAAGAAATTAACCAATCTTTATTTTTGAATATATTGAAATTAATTTAGATATTAAATATTAAATATTAAAAAAATTTTAAGATGAAATTATCAAAATCTTCTACATACAGCATATTAATATTTATTTTATTTTATTTATCCTTATTTATAGGCTTTCTAATCGGGGAAGACACTGCTGGTGGTGCTAAATATGATTATAATTTTCATTTAGAAGTAAGAGACTTTTTTTTAAGTGATACCTTGAATGCCTTAAAAAACTTCCTAAATGCGAATGCATTTCATTCCCCAATTTTTTATATTTTTTTAAAATATTTATTAGCTTTCAATGAAACAATCGGAAGATTTATTTTTTTAAATATTTCAATATTGATACCTATAATTTTTTATCTATCTCTAAAAAAAATAGTAGATTTAGATAAATCAATTATTTTATTGATAAGCTGTTTTTTTTTTATTTCGCCTTATTTTAGATCAACAGCTATATGGCCAGGTGACGAAAACTTAGCTATATTATTTTTTCTTTGTTCTATATATTTTTATATTTTGTACAAGAATTCAAATTCAGAAAAAGATAAAAATCTTTTTATAATTGGTAATATTTTGTTTGTTGCAATAGCTTCATATTTTAGACCAAACTACTCATTATTTTCAATTTTTTTTTTCTATGAGTTAGTTTTAAAAAAGTTTGGTTATAAAAATTTTTTTATATATATTATTGTGAGTGCGCTATTAGCATATCCTGCAATACATTATGTTTTTATTCTTAAAATAAATTTTTTTTATGGCTCATTACAAAGATTTAACCTGTTCAATTCTTTTCCATTAGCCTATAGTGTTTTTATCTTTTTTTTAGTTCCATTCATTTTATTTGAATTTAAAAATTTAGTTAAAAATCACAAAATAAACTATCTCAACCTATTATTGACTATTTTATTAACATTTATTGTTTATTTTTTCTTTAATTATGATTTATCCCATGGAGGTGGCATAATCTTTATGTCTCAAAAATATTTTTTTACCGGAAATATTTTTATGTGTTTAGTATTTGCAATATCATTTTATATTTCTAATGTCATATTAAATATTAAAAAGACTAGTAATTTTTTATTGTTAATAATTTTAATTCTTTTTGAGTTAGACTCATACTTCTACATGGAAACGTACGACCCATTATTTTTAATTTGTTTATTTTTACTTTTTGACACAACAATTATAAAGAATTTTTTTAAAAATAAAATTTTGTTCAAAATTAATATTTTATTCTGCTATTTATTTATTTTTTATATTGCAAAAATTATTAATATTTATGTATTATTAAATAAGTTATAAAATGGATTTATCTATTATCTTACCTACCTATAATGAAAGAGATAATATTCTTAAACTTGTTAATAATATTGAGGATTTATTTACAAATTTATCCTATGAAATCATCATTGTAGATGACAATAGTCCTGATGGAACTTATAAATTTTGTGAACAAAATTTTAAAAATAAAGAAAATATTAAAATAATACTAAGATTAAATAATAGAGGCTTAGCTTACTCTATCCGAGAAGGTATAGAAAACTCTTCAGGACATTCAATAGTTGTTATGGATACTGATTTTACGCATGATCCAATGTTAATTAATAAAATGATTTCATTAGTGACAAAATATGAAATTATTAGCGGATCAAGGTATATTGATGGTGGATCAATGGAAAATCAACTGCATGGAAAATTGAGTTATTATTATAATATGTTGTTAAAATTTATACTCAGCACAAAAATTAATGATAATCTTGGTGGTTTTTTTTTAATAAAAAGAGATTTTTTATATAAATTAGAATTTGATAAAATTTTTTACGGATATGGAGAATATTTTTTTAGATTGTTATACTTCGGAAGAAAGGCTAACGGTAAGATTATTGAAATTCCAGCCTTGTATAAACAAAGGTTGTATGGAAAATCTAAGTCAAATTTTTTTGCTATGTTGTTTAAATATTTTTTTGCTGCTGTTAAATTGAGATTTATTAAAAATTAATATATTAAATGATCAAATGAAAAAATTGATTCCATGGTCGCAGGCATATTTTGTAAGTAATGAAAAATATCACTTAAACAATGCATTTAATTCAACATGGATATCCGGTGGACTGTATATAAAAAAATTTGAGAATGAATTTTGCAAATATATTAAATCAAATTTTGCTATAACTGTTAATAACGGAACTTCAGCAATACATTTAGTTTATTTAGCTCTAAATTTAAAAAAAGGTGATGAAATTATAATACCAAGTTTTGGTTATCTGGCTGCAGCAAATTTAGCTTTGCAAATGGGTTTAAAACCTGTTTTTGCAGATGTTGATCAGAATACATTTTGTATAGATGTAAATTCGATAAAAAAAAAAATAACAAAAAAAACCAAGCTTATAGTAGCAATTAATACATATGGAAATGTTTGCGAACTAAAACCAATTATAAAATTGGCAAAATCAAAAAAAATAAATGTTTTAGAAGACTCAGCTGAGTCATTAGGTTCAAAATATTATAATAAAAATTCTGGAACAATAGCAGATATAGGAACTTTTAGCTTTCAGGCTACAAAAACAGTAACAACTGGTGAAGGGGGAATTGTTGTTACTAAAAAAAAGAATAAATTCAAAAATCTATTAAATCTTTATAGAAATCACGGGATTAAAACCAAAAGGTATATGCACCTAGTTCCAGGGCATAATTTTCGTTTAACAAATTTGCAAGCAGCTATTGGGTATACACAATTAAAAAATTTCAATAAAATTTATAAGAGTAGAGTTAAAAGTTACAATTTATACAAAAAGTTATTGATAAATGAAAAAGGTATTAAGTTACAACAGTTTAATCATAATGTGAAGCCACTGGTCTGGACAATGGCAATCGTTCTAGATAAAAAATTCTATGGATCTAGAGACATTATAATTAAAAAAATGCTTAAAAAGAAAATTGAAACTAGAAATGGTTTTTACTCTACTAACAGGCTAAGTATTTTTAAAAAATTTCATTCAAAAGATTTGAAAAATTCTGACTATTTATCAAAGCAAGTTATTTGTCTTCCGTTATTTAACGGGATTAATAATTTTCAAATTAAATATATAGTTAAAAGCCTTTTAAGTTTAAGAAAATCATAAATATATATGTCAAAAAAAATAATTACTAAAATTGGAAAATTAAATTATTCTGAAATTCTTGATGTGTCTAAAATTCATTACAATTTAATGAGAGGTGTATTTTCAAAATTAGGAATTGAATTTATACAAAAATACTATGAATCTGTAAATAAAAATGGCTTATTTTATTGTAAAAAAAATAACAAAAAAATTTTAGGATATTGTTGTTGGGTTTATGACACAAATAAAGTAAATGATTACTTTTTTAGAACAAATTTTATTTATTTAACTTTTTTTTTCTTGAAAAATTTTTTTTCATCAAAAATTATTGTGTTAATAAAACTTTTTTTATTCAGTGTTGTTAGGCATAAAATCCTCTTACCAAAATCCGAATTTGTAGCCATTGCTAAACTTCCTACTTACAATTATCCTTTTACAAAAAATGCTCTTATTGCAATGGAAAAAGACTACAAAAAAAATAAAATAGATAAATATTTTGTATGTGTAAATTCAAAACTAAAAAGTGTGAAAAAAAGATATTTGAAAAATAGATTTAAAGAAGTAAAAAGAACTAACTATATCTATCCTTGTAGCTATTTCGTTAAAAAAATTTAAAACAAATTGTTTTTAAAAAACACACAAAAAATTACCCGGGTATTCAATTTATTATGTTTATCTCAATTTAAATTTAAACTTGAGATTATGAATTCGTGAATATAAAACAAAAAAATACTAAATAATTGAGGAAAAATAACCGATTTTTAAGCGATTATAAAAAGATTGTGAGTTATATATAATTTATTTAAAAATTTAAAAAATTGAACATCTGATATGAAAAAAATATTTCTATTTATATTTTTTAGCTTCATACTTATAACAGAAGTTTTCGCGATACCAAATTTTAAACAAAAAATTACTTTATCCGATATAGATGGAGTAAGGGGAATTAATTTTAAACCAGATGGAACAATAATGTATATAACAAGAAGAATCACTGGTGGGGGTAATAATGATGCCGGTAGAAGAGGTTTTATTGACCAGTATAGTTTAAGTACTGCATTTGACATTAACACTGCAAACTTAATATCAACCACACAATTAACAGAGCCAGGTGAAGACGATGATGAATTTGCATTTTTACCTCATGCGATTGAATTTAAACCTGATGGCACACGAATGTTCGTTATAAAAAATACAGGTACACTAGTTTACCAGTATGACCTTTCAACAGCTTGGGATGTTTCAACAATTAGCTTTAGTGCAAAATATGATGTTTCTGGTGAGGATCAATTAAGAAGTTTAGATTTTAAACCAGACGGGTCAAGAATGTACGTAACTGGAAATCAATTTGAAAAAATAAAAGAGTATTCTTTGTCAACACCATGGGATGTAACAACATCAAATGTTACACATGTTAGAGATTCTGCAGCATTGACCTCGACTGATAATAATCCAAGAAACATTCAATTTAGTAATGAGGGTACAGAATTATACTATGCTGGTAATGGTAGTAACGATATGCACAAGTTTACTTTAAGTACAGCTTGGGATGTTAGTACATTGTCGTCATCTGCTACCACATTTGATTTAGGTAATAGAATAACTAATATGCGAGGTTTTATTTTTACATCCTCCTTCTCTAGACTATATGTAACAAATGACAATGGTGGTGTAGGTAATAATAAAATATTTGAGTACACTCATTCTTGTGCAACTACAATAAGTTGCGAAGATGCAAGTCAAGATCAAAATGTAGTTGCTTTAATAGATTCACAAGTAGAACTTTCAAAACGAGTTATTCTACATAATACTTTACCAATAATGCGACGTATAAAATGGTTAAGACGTCATAAAAATTATGATGAGTTAAATAATTTACAAGCTCAAATTAGTTTTTCAGATCAAAGATTAGCTAAATTAGTTGAAACAATTAAACCTAATATAAAACGAGAAAAAAGACAAAATGATGATGAGTGGTTTAAATGGAATGAAGGAAGAATCGGAATCGGTAAAACTAATGCTAAATCAGGTTCTTTTTCTAGAAATATTCATACATCTGGTTTTGTTATTGGTGCAGATAGAAAAAAAAATAAAGATTTTATGCACGGTTACGCATTCCAATTTGGAACAGAGAATATAGATATAATTCCGTCTTTATCCGGTGTTTTTGCAAAAACATACAGTATATCTATGTATGGAACAAGATTAATAGAATCCCATTTATTTACGAATGCAATAATCGGAATAAGCCATATTGATCTTAATACTAAGCGGGAAGAAAACAGCACTATTCTCAAAGGTAGCAGAAATGGAAATCAAATTTATGGAACTATTAACTTAGGCAAAAGAATTAATAAAGAAAACTACAATTTAAGCCCAAACATCAAATTTGATTTAGGATATACAAGGTTGGATGAGTATGAGGAAGAAAACGAATTTGGAACAACATCAGATACTTTATTATTTAAAAAACATGAGATAATTAATGGTTTTGGAACTGTTGGTTTACTTTTAGACAATACAATTAGACATTATGAAGATAGAATAATTAATCATTCCGGAAGATTTGAATATATAATTGATTTTAGTCCTACATCAGATGCAGATTTTTATTATGTAAATGACCCGAACACAATGTTCTCAATTAATATTGATGAAGAAGCACATCAAAATTTTAGAATAGGTTATGGTTTTGATGTAACTTATGAAAGTGGATGGTCATTAATTGCTAATTTTGAAAGATTTCATGCTATGAGCAGTGGATACATAAATGAGATCTTTTTTTCAGCTGGTTATGTGCCAACAGAAAATATTAAATTTGTAATGGCTTTAAAAAATGATAATGCTTCACTAAATTATAATAAAAATATAAGTGGTTTTAATATCAAATTAGGATCAAATTATAAATTGCTTAGTCAAATACCAGAATACGGAGCTACATTACAAGTGGTAAGTAAGTTTTAACAACTATAATTATGAAAAACTTTCTTATTATTTTATTGCTGTTTTTAGTTTTCAAATCAAATGCCTATACGCAGGAAGACATAAAAAGAACTGTTATCGAGGAGAATGATAATATTGCTTGGAAAGTAGATGATAAATTTATAATGCCAGAATGTTTTGACTATGTTTGGTCTTCTGGTGATAGATATGAGGCTTTCTTTGATGAGTATATAGAAAAATTAGATACATCTCATTGGAGAGATCCACGATTTCAAAATTTCATCGTAGAAATTGGAAAATATTTAAACAAAGAAGTTCCTTTAAATCATTCAATTAAAGACGGTTGGGAGGAATATCCAGAAGGTATTTCTTTATCAAGAAAACTTGATGATTGTATGAGAATAAAACCAGAAACAAAAATCAGGATTGAGCATAAATTTGGCAGATCTGAAGTTGGATATGAGGTCTTAGAAACATACAAGATAGATAAAGGAAAAGATTTAGCTCCCTATATAGAAATAAAATTTGAAACTATAAAAAAAGTGAAAATAACTTGGTGGGATGGTGGTAGTATGGGACGTGAAAATCAAAGTGTTACTTATGGATTACTAGAAACAAATGGAAAAAAAATTTTATTACCACTTATAAACCATATAGACTCTTAAGTGAAAAAAATTTTATTATTTTTTATTAATCCTCAATTTTTAATACCAGTTATATGTATATCATTAGTATTATATTTCGGTGGTTTTTTTGATATATTTAAAAAATACGAACATCATGAAGTAAATGTTTGCATCAGGTCTGTAGACTTAGATGAAGTCAGTGCAAGTAATATTAAAACTGATGATGGTATTTTAAGATGGTTTGTCGTTTGTGGTCTTTTTCAAGACGAGATACAAAATAATAACAAACCTGGCAAGATATCAAATGGTCAAATAGATGTTTCTGCAAATCGTACAACACTTATTAAATGTTTATTAAAAGGGCCTGCATCAATTCGTGAACAAAAATTAAAGAAAATTGCAGGTTATAATGGAAAATGTAAAATAGAAAATATTAATAAGTGGAACAATAGTGATGAAATTAACAAAATAAATAAAGGTCTTAATTAATTTGTATAGACTTGAACATAGGGGAATAAAAAAAATTTACTTATTCATCTTGTTCAATTATAAATATTCGCATAAACATTCATGAAAATAACTCATGCCCTCGTGGTGAAATTGGTAGACACAAAGGACTTAAAAAACATAGGGTAGGGTTAATTCATAATCTCATATAGTCTCATTCAGCCTCAAATCCCATATAATCCTACACTTTTATAAAACCTATATTTATTTTTATTGGAAAATATGAATAATAAATTTTGTCAAACTAGAACTAGACTAGAACCTGGTGAGATAAATATATGAAAATAAATTTATTAATGATTATTTGTTGTGAAAAATATTTATAAAATTCATTACATCATATTTTTTTTAGCTTTATTTTTTTCTAAAGCTATAGCGGAGCCAACCTTTGTGCAAAGTAAATCAATCGAGACAGGCACCCAAGACCTTGGACTTACATTTAATAATGATGGTACAAAAATGTATATTACAAGAAACCCAAATAATAAATTGGATGCAGTTGTAGAATTTATATTAACTACCGCTTATGACATTTCAACGGCAGCCGTAAATAATACTAAAATAATACATGTAACTGGAGTTCACTCAGATAATAAAAATGCTCTTTTACCAACACAAGTAGTGTTCAATAACGATGGTACAAAAATGTTTATTGCTGGCCATGCCGGTAATAAAAATATAGATTACTGGTCACTAACCACTGCATTTGATATTTCAACTGCTAACCTTGATGGTAGATATGATATTTCTGGCCAAGAAATAAGAGCAAATTCAGTTGCATTTAATAATGATGGTACCAGAATGTTTGTTGCTGGTGTAGGAGATGATACACAAGTGCGTATTCATGAATATTCACTAGATAAAGCATTTGATCTTAGCTCAGAAACTACTCATCTTAATACTGAAGACCTAATTTCTTTTCACGATCACATAGATGGAGTTACTTTTAATTACGATGGTACTAAAATGTATACCATTGATGGTGGAGAAAAAAAGATTTCTCAGTTTAAATTAACTACACCTTATGATGTTTCTACTTTATCCCTTGAGGGTACCTTCATTGTAAGTTCTGTTAGTGCAGAGTCAAGAGAACTTGTCTTTAGTAATGATGGAAGTAAAATGTTTATCCTTGATAATAGTAATAAAAAAGTTCATGAATTTAACCTAAGTTGTAATTGGAGCATAATCGATGGTGCTTGTGATGATCCAATAACTACTTCCGATGGGGGTAAAGATATTTTAAGCTCAATCGAATCTCAAACTGCAACAGCAAAACAAATTGCTATTCAAGCAAGTACTCCAGTTCTTAACCGTATGTATTGGTTAAGAAGACATAGAAATAATGATCAATTAAGTAACCAAAATATTAGATTAAACTTTTCTAATTCAATGGTGGCATCGCTTTCTAACATTATTCCCATATCAAATAAAACAAATGAAGTTCTAGATAAATTATCAGATGATTGGTCATTTTGGAGTGAGGGTAGCTTAAGTATTGGTAGAACTGGAGATACATCTACTTCATCATCAAAGAAAATTAATACCAAAGGTATTACACTTGGCATAGATAAAAAGATAAGCAAAAATAGATTATATGGTTATGCTCTTAGATTTGGTAATGATGATGTTGATGTCGGTACATCTGGGACTAATTTAGATACAGAGTCTTTTAGTTTATCTGTTTATGGAACTTTTCCTCATGATGATGAAAAATTTACCGAAGGTATCATTGGAGTGAGCACTTTAAAGACTGATCATGTTAGGAAAGAGGGAGGTAGTACTAGAACAGGAGAAAGAGATGGTGCACAAATATTTGGTTCACTTAACTACTTAACAACATATAAAAAAGAAGATTTTAATATTACTCCTAATTTAAGAATTGATTTAAGCTATACAGAATTATCCAAATATAGAGAAAAAGGTCCTGCAGCCTTAGTTTACAAAGCTCAAACAATTGAAACTGGAATGATATCTGCTGGTTTTACCATAAGTGATATTTTAGATTATAATTCTTTCACGTTTAAACCAAATGGTGGATTAGAGCTTGGAGTAGATTTTAGTCCGTCTTCAGATGCTACTTATCGTTACCTATCGGAAACTACAGAATATACAAAATCAATTGATCAAGATTCTAAAAATTTAAGAGCAAATATTGGATTTGATTTAGTAACCGATAATGGTTTTTCTATAATGACTATTTATGAGAGAAATCAAAGTGATAATGCCCATAGCGATACTTTATATTTTGGATTTGGTTTTATACCAACAGACGATATTGAATATGCTATGACTTTAGATAATAACAAAGCATCTTTAAGTTATAAGAGAGATTTAAATGGTTTTGATATCAGAATGAGTTCGAATTATAGCTTGATGAGTCAAATACCTGAATATGGTGCAACCCTAGAAATTGTAAATACATTTTAGTAAATATAACTAAAACTCTATAGGATAATATGGGATAACTAGAACTAGACTAGAACCTAGGGAGATAAAATAAAAAAAATTTACTTATTCATCTTGTTCAATTATAAATATTAGCATAAACACTCATGAAAATAACTCATGCCCTCGTGGTGAAATTGGTAGACACAAAGGACTTAAAATCCTTGCCCTTTTGGGAGTGCCAGTTCGAGTCTGGCCGAGGGCACCACTAAGTGAAAATTTACGATTGTATTACATATTATAATGAGCCTATGCTATTTGACTTAAGGCTCAATGTTCTTAACAAATATGTTGATAAATTTATAGTAATTGAAGCAAAACATTCTCACAGTGGAAAGAAAAAAAAACTGAATTTTGATATAAATAGTTATAAAAATTTTAAAGATAAGATTATCTATAAAGTAATTGAGGATGAGCCAGAAGGAATTGTACATATCAATCCCTCGGACACCCTTTTAAATCAAAGTAACCAAAAAAGGTTTAACAGTTTAAAAAGAATTGACCAATCTTATGATGCAGCTATAGACTGTTTAAAAGATGCAAGTTCAGAAGATATTTTTACCTTAAATGACAGCGATGAGATACCAAAATATGAAAATTTTAATTTTAATAACATAAAAAATAAATTGCTTATAGCAAAACTCAAACTTTGTTATTTTAAATTTAATTTATATTATGATTTACATCCTTGGTATGGAACTAGGGCATGCAAAATTAAAAATTTACTAAGCCCAAAGTGGTTAAAGTATATTAAGCCTAAAAAGTATTCTTTTTGGCGATTTGATACTTTTTTTTCTAAAACTAAATACTCTAATGTTGAAATAATAGATGACGGTGGTTGGCACTTCTCTAATTTGAAGACACCAGAGGAAATTGAGGACAAAATGTTAAATTTTGGCCATCACAATGAAATAGAAGATAGTGGAATAGGTTTGAAAGATATAAAGTCAATGATTAATGAAAAAAAAGTTATATTTGCTCACAACAGGAAACCTGATGATCCAAGTGTAAATTTATCTAAATTAAACAATGATCAACTACCAAAATATGTTATTGATAATTTTGAAAAATACAAAGCATGGCTGGAAAAATAGTTAAATGCAATTAAAAAAATTTAAATATCAACATATGTTAGAAGACTATATTGGTTATTTAAAAAATAAAAAAATTTTCAAAAAAAAAAACCAAATATCTTATGAGGTAAACATTGAGAGATTAAATAATTGGAAAAATTCAGACATAAATAAAATAATTAAGTGGTACGAAAATGTTAGAAAAATTGATAGTAGTAAAGTTACTAATATTCATTTAGAAAAATTAATTAAATGGAGTTATAATAAACAAAAAGGAATCATAACACACAAAAGTAAAAAATTTTTTATAGTACAAGGCAAAAGAATAACAAACTCAAAAAGAGAAATAGCGAGTTGGGACCAACCCTTCCTAACACAAGTTGGTTACAAGGGGGGTGTTATAGGACTGGTTAGGTGTAAAATAAATAAAATACCACATTATTTAATCGATGCAAAATTTGAACCAGGTAATTATAATGAGATACAATTAAGTCCATCATTGCAAGGGACCTATTCTAACTTAGACCGCGTTCACCACGGTGAAAGAAATAAAGTATTAAATAAATTTTTTAGAAAAAAATTTAAAACCATTAAAAAAATGTGGGTAACTGAAGATGGAGGTCGGTTATTTAAAAAAAGAAATCTGCACTGGATCATAGAATATTATGGCAAACCAACTTTACCAAGTAATAGATATAAGTGGTTAACACTTTGGGAAATAGACAAATTAATTAAGCATGGACCAATAGTAGGTCCACACTTAAGAGCTATATTAAGTTTGTTATAAATAATGAAAAAAAAAATAATAGGAATTATTGGTCCCGGATATCACTTCGAAAAGAATATAATGCCGGTTCTAGTAAATAATAGCTCCTTTAAAATTGGGGGCATCTTACGAAATAAAAAAAAAAAATTTAAAATTTATAAAATATTTAATGAAGACAAATTTTTTAAAGAAAACTTTGATTTTGTATACATAAGTTGTCCCAACAAACTACATGAAAAGTATATCATTAAATCATTAAAATCTGGTTTTCATGTAATTTGTGAAAAACCATTTTTGACTAGTGATAATAAATTAAAAGAAATATTAACTTTATCAAAAAAGAAAAAAAAACTAATTTTTGAATCTTTTATGTATTTATATCATCCTCTTTTTTATAAATTAAAAAAATTAATAAATGAAAAAAAAAGAGGAAAACTAAGATACGTAGTATCAAACTTTAGATTTCCTTCGCTAAGTAAAGATAATCAGAGATATAAAAAAAAATTAGGTGATGGCTTTTTTTATGATGCAGCGGTATACCAGCTTTCAGTTGAAAACTATTTATTTAATAACATCTCAATAAATAAAAAGAATATAGAACAATTAAAAATTAGAGAAAAGGTAGATTTAAAAGGATACTTTGTAATAAAAAATAAAAACTTTAATAGATTTTATTTCTGGGGAGAAGGACAAAATTATACAAACAATATTGAATTTTTTTTCAACAATTCGTCCATTTATGTAGACAGATTTTTTAGCAAATTAAAAAATCAATTCACTTATATTAAAATATTTGAAAACGACAAGATTAAGTCAATTAAATTTAAAAATAATGTAGACCATTTTGAGAATATGTTTTACGAAATCCTTAGAAACTATTACAAATTATCATTTCAAAATAACCATAGAAAAAGAATATCTAACCAAATTAAATTGATAAATACATTTAGTGGTATTAAATAATTATATATGAAAACCAATTTATTTATTAAAAATAAAGTTCAAATTATTTCAGATAACAATAAGAAATCTGTAAAAATTAAAAATTTTATATCTCAGAAAATTCTTAAAAACTTTAAACACAAATTTAATATTATAATTGTAATAGGTGGTGATGGTTTCATGTTACAAACTTTGAAAAAGCACATTAGTAAAAATAAATATTTTTATGGAATTAACTCTGGTAATTATGGGTTCCTTATGAATAAGTTTTCTACAAAAAATTTATTAAATAAATTAAATAATTCAAAGTTAATTTCTATATCTCCATTAGAAATGAAGGTTAAAAATAAATATAATAAAATTAAAAAGTATCTTGCAATAAATGAAGTTTCTATTTTGAGACAAAGTAGACAAGCTGCATCAATTTCAATCTATAATGGCTCGAAACCAATTATAAAAGAATTAATGTCCGATGGTGTTTTAGTTTCAACTCCCGCAGGTAGTACAGCTTATAATTTGTCAGTACATGGACCTATTTTAAGTTTAAATTCAAAAAAATTATCTATTTCTCCGATTAGCGCGTTTAGACCAAGAAGATGGAAGGGTAAAATTATTAGTGATAATTCAAAAATATTGATTAAAAATTTAGATTTTAAAAAGAGACCTTTAAGTGCTGTAGCCGATAACGTAGAGGTGAGAAATGCAAAGACAATTTATGTTAGAACAAATAAAAAAATAAAATTTAATCTGTTATATGATAAAAATCGGAGCTTACAAAAGAAAATTAAAATAGAACAACTTCGTCGCGACATTAAGTAGTTATTTTAAAATTTAAATTAATATAAGGTTATCATAAAATTTTATGAAATTAATAAATGCTAAGCCTATTTTTTTTATTATCTTCATATTATTAATTATTAATTCAAAAGCGATATCCTCAATCATTACATACAAAGAAATATTAGATAATCCAACAGATTTAGAATTAAATTTGAATTACGCAAAGCAGCAAGAGAAATCAGGCAATATTAAATCAACAATAGCAACTTTGGAAAGACTAAGCATTCTTTATCCAAAAAATGCAGATATCAAACTATACCTTTTATCTATTTTATTAAAAATGGACTCAAAAGTAAAAGTTGATTTGATGGTTAGCACTATGCTCAACGATCCTAATACTTCTGATGAGACTAAAAAATTAATTGCTGAATTGTTAACTGATGAAAAATTTGAGAAAGAAGAGCCAAAAAAATGGTTTGCATACATGGATTTTACTTATTCAGGTACTGAAGAGGATAATATAAGCGGTAGAACTAAATCTGGAAAAACTTTAGCTGTTGATAATGATGAAAATGAAATCTTATTGCCCTTTATTAAAAATGATAGTGGACATCACAAAAGCACAATGGAATACGATAAAACTTACACAAGGGGAACCTCACTTACCATAGGAAGAATTTTAGATCAAACTTCTTCTTTGTATTTAAATCTTGGATCAACTTTTAATACCAACAACAAAAAACACAAAGGTGAGAGTGATATATATTCAAGCTCAATAAGTTATTTTAAAGCTTATAAAAATCATTATTTTTCACCATACATTTATTTCAATAATCCAAATTATAGAAGACAAGAAGACTATCAGGTAAAAGGGGTAGGAATTAATAATACATATATTTTTAATGATAAATTTAATTTAAATTATGCTTTGAGTTATACAGACTCGAGATATCATTCAAGACCGAATCCTGTTGTTGGCGGTATTCAATTGTTTAAAGAGGCAGGTGATAATAATAATAATGAGGCTTACTCTGCATCAATCAGGCTAAATCATAACATATCTAATAGAACACAAATAAGTACAAAATTAATATATGGCAAAACAGATCATGCAAAAGAATTCCACAGTTACGAGTCTAATGGTGTAAATTTTCGAGCCTCTAGAATTTTTTCTTTTGGCACATTATCAGCGTCAGCAACTTACTTATATAATACTTATCAAGCCAAAAATAATGCTATATCTATGTTGCGTTATAGAAATGACAGAAGTTTAGTAACAAATATTTCTTTGAGAGGTGACATTAATCAAATATTGCCTTTTTTAAGAAAGATAAATAAGGATAACACAACCTTTTATACTTTGAGTTTTAGAGAATCTAATGTAAATTCAAGTTTACCCAACTACGAAATTAAAAGAGCATTTAAAACTATAGGGATAACAAAAAGAGTAAATTTTAATGAATAAAAAATTTTTATTAACAATTTTTATATTTTTTAGCTTCATAACTAAATCTATTAGTAGTGAATTCATAGGCGTAATAGGGGTTGCTGTCGGAGATATAAACAATCAAAAAAATGAAAAATTAATAAACGGTTCCAAAGTATTTTTTGGTGATACAATATTTGTAAGGTCAAAATCTAATGCTCAAATATTATTTTTAGATGAAACAGTAATGACTGTCGGAGAAAATACTGAATTAACAATAGATGATTTTGTTTATGACCCAAAAACTGATGATGGAAATTTTGTTACAAATATAAAGTCAGGAACAGTAAAGTTTATTACTGGTAAAATCAGCAAGAAAAATCCAGACAACTTAGAAGTTAAAATGCCTGCGGGAACTTTAGGTGCAAGAGGGACAGAATTTCTTATATCTTCAAATTCAGATAAAGAAAGTACAGTATTATTATTAGGCCCTGGTCCAAATAATACACTAGGAATGATCCCTGGCAATGTTCAACTTTCAGACGGAATAAATATGACTGATATAACTAAACCCGGTTTTCAAGCAATGATAAAAAATTAAATGAAAAATTTTAAAATTATATTTAAATCTATTTTATTTATTGCAACTTATTTTAGTTATTCTTATGCAGTTGTATCGACACCAACTCCCGCCACAACAAACATAGTAAATCAAATGTCCAGTTCAATGAGTCATTCCGTAGTTAATTCAAGCAATGTTATAAACAACTCTCAAAATGTTACATCTAATTTAATAAATTCAACAAATCTAAAACAAGATATAAAAGAAAATGCTGAGAAATTAGATTTAAAAGTCGACGAGGGTGCCCTGTCAGCTTTGTCTAATGTGTCATCAGATTCTAAAGAAATTGCTAAAGAAATGGAAAAGATGAAAGATAACATCGAAGAAAAAGATCATGACTATGTAATGACATTAGACCAAGATGTAGTTGTTTATGACTCAGGTTGGTTTGCATTAGAAAGAGTTGAGACTGGATCTAATGGATTAACTTATAATAAACCATCTACTTCAGATGTGTTTGCAGATGCAGTTCAAGAGGGAAGAGGAAAAGTTTATGTTAACTTTAACAAAAAAGAAATGAGTGCCGATATGTATACAAGAATAACTTTAAAAGGTGCATCACAAGTTCAACATGAATGGAACACAGGCTCAGCAGGCATAACCTCTCTACCAGTTGTAGCATCTACGGTTAGAGGTTTAAAGTCAGATGGAAACACCGACTTCGACGAATTTGTGGATATAAATTCATCAATGCAAATTTCACCAACAGAACTTGCAGCCAACTATACTTGTGATACTGGTTGTAAAAGTAAACAAGAGTTAATGGATTGGTATAATCATGACACAAATAATTCTGATGCAGATAAAAGATTATTTTTCTACGGTAAATTTACAACTGTTGATGCTTCGGGATCAACAGGTAATGGACAGATCATTATTGAAGGTGCACATGACCTTGAAGCCGGTACAGGAACAATGGCACCAGTTGGTGGTAAAAGTCAAACACAAACTTACATAGAATCTATCGAGAGATTAGAAGGTTCTGCAACAATTGTCGGAAAAGCATTGGAATAATTTTTTAGTGGTGCCCCCGCACGGATTCGAACCGCGGACCTATTGATTACAAATCAATTGCTCTACCAACTGAGCTACAAGGGCATATTAGCTTTTTTAATATGAAAATAAATATTATCAAGTTATTTTTGATGTTTGTTAATATGATGAAATACTATTGCAGCACTATTTGAAATATTTAAGCTTTCAATCTTTTCATTCATTTTAATTTTTACTAAGTAATCTGCATATTTTTCTGTGTGTTTTTTTATCCCATCCCCCTCAGAACCAAATAGTAAAATATTATTTCCACTCCAATTAACTTCAGTAAAATCTTTTTGACTACTTGAATCAAAACCATATACCCAAAAGTTTTTATCTTTTAGAAATTTCATAGTAGTTTTAATGTTAGAAACCTGAAATATATTAATATATTCCATAGAGCCACTTGCAGATTTATATAATAGCTTACTATTTTTTGGAAAATTCCTCTCTTTTACAATTAAACCATCAATTTTGAATGATACCGCGCTCCTAATTATAGACCCAATATTTCTAGGATCAGTGACTCCCTCTAAACAAACGAAATTAATATTTTTTTTATCCTTAATAAATTCCTTAATTTCTACATTTTCTATGTGCTCTATCTCTGCAACGAAACCTTGATGCAATAGATCCTCTTTTGAACAATATTTATCTAACTCCTTTTTAGTTCTAAAATAAACTTTTTTATCTGTTAATAGATTTTTTCTTGGACTGTTCCTATGAATTAATTTTTTACTTTCCTCTGTTAAAAATACTCTCAAGACTTTTCTTTGTGGGTTTTTTAAAGCTTCAATTACAGCATGTTTTCCAACAATAAAAAAAGACGATTTATTATCCATTTATCTTAGTTATATAGTATTTTCTCTTTATTTTACCTCTATTTCACGTATTGCATTTATACAATAAAAATATATAAAACCCATGTTGTTTAAACAAATTGAACTTGGGGACGCTTCCCCTGCTTTAGGAGGGGTACCAAAGCGGTCAAATGGGGCGGGCTGTAAACCCGTTGACTTCGGTCTTCGAAGGTTCGAATCCTTCCCCCTCCACCAAACAATTGTTAAACAACGGAGTGTTAAACTTGGGTGTTGCGGGTGTAGTTCAATGGTAGAACGCTAGCCTTCCAAGCTGGATGTAAGGGTTCGATTCCCTTTACCCGCTCCAATTTTAAACAATTATTAAAATGAGGTAAAATAGTAATGTCGAAAGAAAAATTTAATAGAAGTAAACCACATTGTAACATTGGTACAATTGGACACGTGGACCATGGTAAAACAACATTAACCGCAGCTATCACAAAAGTTTTAGCTGAAGCAGGTGGAGCACAATTTGTAGCTTATGATCAGATTGATAAAGCACCTGAAGAAAAAGAAAGAGGAATTACAATTTCAACAGCTCACGTAGAGTATGAAACCGATAAAAGACATTACGCGCATGTAGATTGCCCAGGTCATGCTGACTATGTAAAAAATATGATCACTGGTGCAGCTCAAATGGACGGAGCAATATTAGTTGTGAATGCAGCTGATGGACCTATGCCTCAAACAAGGGAACATATTTTGTTAGCAAGACAAGTAGGAGTTCCAGCTATTGTTGTATTTTTAAATAAAGTTGATCAAGTAGACGATAAAGAAATGATTGATTTAGTAGAAGAGGAAATAAGAGATTTACTAAACTCATATAAATTTCCGGGAGATAAAACTCCAATCATCAAGGGTTCTGCATTAGCTGCAGTTGAGGGTAAAGACGAAGCTGTTGGTAAAAATGCAATTATGGAACTAATGAAGGCTGTAGATGAGCACATTCCTCAGCCAGATAGACCAAAAGATAAACCTTTTTTGATGCCAGTAGAGGATGTGTTTTCGATTTCTGGAAGAGGAACTGTCGTAACAGGCAGAGTAGAGCAAGGCGTAGTAAAAACTGGAGAAGAGATTGAGATAGTTGGCATAAGAGAAACAAAAAAATCAGTTTGTACAGGTGTTGAAATGTTTAGAAAAATACTTGATACTGGTGAAGCAGGCGACAACATTGGTGCATTGCTGAGAGGAATAGAGAGAACAGATGTAGAAAGAGGACAAGTTCTTGCTAAACCTGGATCTGTTACCCCGCATACAAAATTTGAGGCTCAAGCTTATGTATTAAAAAAAGAGGAAGGTGGAAGACACACTCCTTTTTTTACTAAATATAGACCTCAATTTTATTTTAGAACAACAGATGTAACTGGTGAAGTTGAATTACCGTCAGGTACAGAAATGGTGATGCCCGGTGATGATGCAAAATTCACAGTAAAATTAATTACACCTATAGCTATGAGTGAAAAATTAAATTTTGCCATTAGAGAAGGTGGAAGAACTGTAGGAGCTGGAGTAGTAACAAAAATTATAGAGTAAGCTCCAAAAAATTAAGAAAGAAGGAGTGTAGCTCAATTGGTAGAGCGCCGGTCTCCAAAACCGGAGGTTGGGGGTTCGATTCCCTCCGCTCCTGCCAAAAAAGTGAGAACGATATGAAAAACCCGTTAAAATTTATTCAAGAAGTTAAACAAGAGGCTTTTAAAGTAACATGGCCTACTAGAAAGGAAACATTACAAGGCACTCTAATGGTTGCAGCAATGGCTATAATAGCGTCATTATTTTTCTTATTAGTTGATCAAATATTTAAGTTTTTTCTTGATATTATATTGAAGGTAAGTTTTTAATGAAAAATTGGTATATTGTTCAGTCATATTCAAGTTTTGAAAATAAAGTAGCTCAAAATATTAAAGAGGAAGCTGAGAAAGCAAAAATTTCAGAAAAAATTGAAGAAATAATTGTACCCACGCATGATATAACAGAAGTAAAGAGGGGGAAAAGAGTTCAGAGAAAAAGAAAATATTTCCCTGGATATGTTTTAATTAAAAGTGAAATGGATAATAATATATATCATATGATTAAAAATATAAAAAAAGTAAGCGGATTTTTGGGTTCTAGAGGTACACCAGTGCCAGTTTCTGACAAAGAAATAGAAAAAATTTTAGGACAAATAAAAGATGGTGTTGCGCAACCTAAGTCAAGTATGGAATATAACGTAGGAGAAAAGGTTCAAGTTATAGATGGTCCATTTGCATCATTTAGCGGGTTAGTAGAAGATATAGATGAGGAAAAATCAAGACTAAAAGTTTCAGTTTCTATATTCGGAAGACCAACACCAGTAGATTTAGAATATAATCAAGTTGAAAAGGTAAGTTAATGGCTAAAAAAGAGATAGCAGGATACGTAAAATTACAAATTAATGGTGGTCAAGCAAACCCAGCACCACCAGTAGGACCAGCCCTAGGTCAAAGAGGTATAAACATTATGGAGTTTTGTAAAGCATTTAATGAAAAAACTAAATCTTTTATGGGTAAACCTGTTCCTGTCATAATAACTGTTTATAAGGACAAGAAGTTTGATTTTGTAATTAAATCCCCACCAGCTAGCCATTTCATCAAAGAGGCAGTTAAACTTAAAAGTGGATCAAGTGAGCCAGGAAGAAATATAGTTGCATCAATTACAATGAAACAGATTCAAGAAATAGCCAAAAAAAAAATGAGCGATCTTAATGCGCATGACTTACAAGAGGCCTCTAAAATAATTGCTGGTTCAGCTAGATCGATGGGAATTGAGGTTAAGGATTAATGTCTTCAAAGCGATTTAAAAAATTATTGGTTGACACAAACGAAAAAGGATTAATATTCTCAGCGCTAATTACTGAGGTTAAAAAAAATTGTACAACTAAATTTGATGAAAGCATCGATTTAAGTTTACAAATTAATAATAAACAAAAAAAAAATGAGATAAACATAAGAACATCGGTCAATCTACCTAGTGGAACAGGTAAATCAATTAAAATTGGTGTAGTTTGCGAAGAAGCTAAACAGCAAGAAGCTAAAAATGCTGGCGCAGAAATTGTTGGTGGAGATGATATGATTGAAAAAATCAAATCTGGAGATTTAAATTTTGAAAAACTTATATGCACCTCATCTATGATGCCTAAACTTGCAAAACTCGGAAAAATACTTGGTCCGAAGGGATTAATGCCAAACCCTAAATTAGGCACTGTTAATGATGATGTTGTTACTGCAGTCAAAAATGCAAAGTCTGGTCAGGTAGAAATAAGAAATGATAAAGATGGAAATATCGGAGTAAGTATTGGGAAGAAATCTTTTACCGATGAAAATTTAAATAAAAATTTAAATGCAATATTAGAATCATTAGATAAAGAAAAAGTAAATAATAATGTTAAAGGAAATTTAATTAAAAGTAGTTTTATAACCTCAACAATGGGAACTTCTTTTAAATTAAAATTGGAGAAAAGTATTTAGTTATGATGAGTAAAGAAAAAAAGCAAGTCTATATTAAGGAAATGAAAAATACATTTGATAAATCCGAGGCTGTAATTGTAGCTCATTATCAAGGTCTAACAGTTTCGCAATTAGACGATTTAAGGGCAAAGATGCGTGAGCATGGAATTCAATTTAAAATAACTAAAAATAGAATAACTAAAATAGCATTAGAAAATACTAAATGTAAAGACTTAACAAATTTGTTTAAAGGTCCTACAGCGATAGCATTGTCAAACGATGCTATCACATCAGCAAAAATACTCACAAAATTCTCTAAGGATAATGAAAAACTTAAAATATTAGGGGGAATCATGGGTAATGATATTTTAGATGTCTCTGGAGTACAAAATGTTGCAACATTACCTACTTTAGACGAAGCAAGAGCTAAAATTATAGGAATTTTGAGATCCCCAGCTCAAAAAATCGCAAGTATTTTACTTGCACCTGCCTCAAAAATCGCTATTTTAGCGCTCGAAAAATCAAAAAAATAACTTAGGGCAAAATTATATGGCGGATTTAAATAAAATTATAGATGAATTATCAAGTTTAACAGTTGTTGAAGCTGCTGAACTTTCAAAACAACTTGAGGAAAAATGGGGAGTGACCGCAGCAGCCGCTGTAGCAGCCGCTCCAACTAGTGCAACTGCAGCTCCAGCAGAGGAAAAAGATGAATTTACAATTGTGCTTACGGCAGCAGGGGACAAAAAGATTAATGTCATTAAAGAAGTTAGAGCAGTAACATCTTTAGGACTTAAAGAAGCAAAAGATTTAGTTGAAGGTGCACCTAAAGATGTAAAAACTGGTGTAAAAAAACAAGAGGCTGAAGAGATAAAGAAAAAACTAGAAGCCGCTGGTGCTAAAGTAGAACTTAAATAAATTAATTAGAATTAGAAACTGGTTTATAAAAAAAATAAACCAGAATTGTTAATGGAATTATCTTTTACTGAAAAAAAAAATATTAGAAAAAACTTTGGAAAATTAAAAGAAAGTTTATCAATTCCAAACCTTATAGAAGTCCAGAAAAATTCTTATAAAGAATTGACAGATAATAAAAAAAATGAAGAAAGCTTTCTTATAAAAGGTTTTGATAGAGTATTTACAAGCATTTTTCCAATTGATGATTTAAACGATAAAGCATCTTTAGAGTATGTATCTTATAGATTAGAAAAACCTAAATTTGATGTTGATGAGTGTATAGCTAGAGGACTAACTTATTCTGCAGCACTTAAATGCACACTTAGACTCGTTGTCTTTGACATAAATCAAGAAGAAAATACTAAAGATATTTTATCCGCCAAAGAACAAGAGGTTTATATGGGCGAAGTTCCCATGATGACTAACAGTGGAACATTTATAACAAATGGAGTTCAAAGAGTTGTTGTTAATCAAATGCATAGAAGCCCTGGAGTATTTTTTGATCATGATAACGGCAAATCACATGCCAGTGGTAAACTATTATTTAATTGTAGAGTAATTCCTAATAGAGGTTCATGGTTAGACTTTGAATTTGATGTTAAAGACTTATTGTATTTTAGAATTGATAGAAAAAAAAAATTACTTGTTACTACACTTCTTCAAGCATTAGGTTACTCAAAAGATGATATCGTAAATGAATTCTATGAAAAAGAAACTTTAAATTTTGATAAAGATAAAAATAAGTGGAAAACAAAATTTGATCCAGAAAATTATAAATCAAAAAATATCTCAGAGGAAGTTATTGATGCTAGAACAAATAAAGTTATTATAAAGACAGGTCAAAAAACTAACTTTTTACAAGCAAAAAAGCTTTATAATGATGGATTAAAAGAAATTTTTGTTTCAAACGAGTTTTTAAGAGGAAAATTTTTACATAAAAAATTAATTCTGCAAGATGAAGAGTTTAAAATTGGAACTGAATTAAATGATACTATTGTTGAAAAAATAGTTTCTAATAAAATTAATTCAATTGTAATTTCAAAAACAAACTCAATTAATAAAGGTCCTTATATCCTGTTGTCTTTATTTAACGATAAAAACGAAAATAAAAATGACTCAATTACAGAAATTTATAAAGTTTTAAGACCCGGTGAACCGCCAACAATTGAAATTGCTTCTCAAATTTTCAACAATTTATTTTTTAGTTCAGAAAGATATGATTTATCAGACGTAGGTAGAGTAAAAATGAATTCAAGGTTAGATTTAACATGTTCAGATAAAATAACTATCTTAAGGAATGATGATATAATTTCGATTGTTAAAAAAATGTTAGATTTGAGAGATGGCAAAGATGATGTTGATGATATTGATCATTTAGGAAACAGAAGAGTAAGATCGGTTGGTGAGTTAGTTGAAAATCAGGCTAGAATTGGTGTTTATAGAATGGAAAGAGCGATTAAAGAAAAAATGACTACTCTTGATGTTGAGTCAGCAATGCCTCAAGATTTAATTAATGCAAAACCTTTAACAATTTCACTGAAGGATTTTTTTGCAACTTCTCAATTATCACAGTTTATGGATCAAACAAATCCATTATCAGAAATAACTCACAAAAGAAGGGTATCTGCTCTTGGTCCAGGAGGTTTAACAAGAGAGAGAGCTGGTTTTGAGGTTAGAGATGTTCATCCCACTCATTATGGAAGAATATGTCCTATAGAAACACCAGAAGGTCCTAACATAGGTTTGATTAACAGTTTATCAACTTACTCAAAAATAAATAAATATGGATTTATCGAAAGTCCTTACAAAAAAGTGAATAACGGCGTTGTGCAAGATGAAATACAATATTTATCGGCAATGGAAGAGTCAAAATATACTATAGCCCAAGCAAATTCTTTAATAGACAAAAATGGAAAATTTAAAGAGGAGCTTGTTTCGTGCAGACAAAACCTTGATTTCATATTATCGAAACCTGAAAATATAGATTACATTGATGTTTCTCCTAAACAATTAGTTTCAGTAGCAGCATCTCTAATTCCATTTTTGGAGAATGATGATGCAAACAGAGCTTTAATGGGTTCCAATATGATGCGTCAAGCTGTTCCGTTACTAAAGCCGGAGGCACCTTTAGTAGGTACAGGAATTGAAAGTGATGTAGCTTTAGACTCAGGAGTAACCATAGTTGCAAAAAGAGATGGCGTAGTTGATAAAATAGATGGAAAAAGGATAGTAATAAAGGCTAGAGATGATAAAGACTATTCTAAATCTGGTGTCGATATTTATAATCTACAAAAGTTTAAAAGATCTAATCAAAACACTTGTATAAATCAAAAACCATTAGTTAGGGTAGGTGATAAAGTAAAAACAGGAGATATTATTGCTGATGGACCATCAACAAAAATTGGAGAATTAGCTTTAGGAAAAAATGTTACTGTAGCATTTATGCCGTGGCAGGGGTACAATTTTGAAGATTCTATCCTCATATCAGAAAGATGTGTTACAGACGATGTATTTACATCTATTCACATAGAAGAATATGAGGTTATGGCTAGAGACACTAAACTAGGAGAGGAAGATATTACTAGAGATATTCCCAATGTTAATGAAGAAGCATTAAAAAATTTAGACGAGTCTGGTATAGTTTACATTGGAGCAGAAGTAAAACCAGGAGATATACTAGTAGGCAAGGTTACTCCAAAAGGTGACTCAGCCTCTGGTGCCGAAGAAAAATTACTAAGATCTATATTTGGTGAAAAAGCAATAGATGTTACTGACACATCACTAAAAATGCCAAGTGGTAGTGGAGGAATTGTTGTTGATGTTAGAGTATTTAATAGACATGGAATAGAAAAAGATGAAAGATCGATTACAATAGAAAGATCTGAAATTGAAAGCGTGCAACAAGATAAAAATGTTGAGGAAGAAATTTTAGAAAGAAGTATTAAGCAAAGAGCGTCACAAATTCTGGAAGGTGTTTCTGTTTTAAAAAAAATTAAGGATATTAATCTAGGAGAAAATCTTACCTCGGAAAAAATATTTAATTTATCAGTAAGTGAAATATTTAAATTATCAATTGAGGATCAAAGCAAAAGTAATGGGCTCTTAAAATTAAAGGATCAATATGATTTAGCAAAATCAGATATAATCGAAAGATTTGAGGACAAGGTGTTAAAAATAAAACAAGGTGACGACCTTCTGCCGAGTGTAATGAAAATGGTAAAAGTTTTTGTAGCGATTAAAAGGAGATTAAGACCTGGTGATAAAATGTCAGGCAGACATGGCAATAAAGGAGTTGTGAGTAAAATAGTGCCGGTTGAAGATATGCCATATCAAGAGAATGGAAAACCTGTCGATATAGTTCTAAACCCTTTAGGAGTGCCAAGTAGAATGAATGTGGGTCAAATATTAGAAACACACCTTGGATGGTCATGCACAGAATTGGGCGAAAAAATAAAAAAACTAATTAACGAAAATAACAAACTAATTGAGAAAAACGAAAAAATTTTAAATATTCTCAAAACTGTTTACGGCAAAGATGTTTACGAAAATAAGATATCTAAACTATCTGATATAGAGTTTAAAGATCTTTGTGAAAATATTCAAAATGGTATTCCAATTTCTACTCCAGTTTTTGATGGCGCGAAAGAGTCTGATGTTACAAAAATGCTAGAAATATCAGATTTACCAAAATCAGGACAAACATTTTTGTGGGATGGTAGAACTGGCGAAAAATTTGATAGACCTGTTACAGTTGGTACAATATATATGTTAAAGCTACATCATTTGGTTGAAGATAAAATCCATGCTAGATCAACTGGTCCATATAGTTTAGTAACTCAACAACCTTTAGGTGGAAAAGCTCAATTAGGAGGACAAAGGTTTGGTGAGATGGAGGTTTGGGCACTCGAAGCTTATGGAGCATCTTATACATTGCAAGAAATACTTACAGTAAAATCCGATGATGTTGCTGGAAGAGTGAAGGTTTATGAGACAATTGTTAAAGGTGAAGAAAACTTTGAGTCAGGTATACCTGAATCATTTAACGTTTTAGTGAAAGAAATAAAATCGTTAGCGTTGAACGTGGAGTTAAATTAAATGAGTAAAGAAATATCAGATTTATTTAAAAGTTCTGAAATTAGTGACGCTCAAAATTTTAATAGTATAAAAATAACTTTAGCAAGCCCAGAAAAAATTAAATCTTGGACATTTGGAGAAATTAAAAAACCTGAAACTATAAACTATAGAACTTTTAGACCTGAAAAAGACGGTTTGTTTTGTGCTAGAATATTTGGACCCATTAAAGATTATGAGTGCCTTTGTGGCAAATACAAAAGAATGAAATTTAGAGGAATTATATGTGAAAAATGTGGAGTTGAAGTTACAAAATCTAATGTAAGAAGAGAGAGAATGGGTCATATAAATTTAGCCACACCTGTGGCCCACATATGGTTTTTAAAATCTCTTCCAAGCAGAATATCTCTTGTAATAGATATGAAATTAAAAGAGGTAGAAAGAGTTTTATATTTTGAGAATTTTATTGTTATTGAACCTGGTTTAACCGGTCTCAAAAAAAATCAACTTTTGAGTGAGGAGGAACTTATAAAATATCAAGATCAATATGGGGAAGAATCTTTTACTGCTGGGATTGGTGCGGAGGCGATATTGGAGATTTTAAAATCAATTAATTTGGAGGAAGAAAAAAATAAATTAG
The DNA here is from genome assembly GCA_902529105.1 of uncultured Pelagibacteraceae bacterium. GTDB lineage: Bacteria > Pseudomonadota > Alphaproteobacteria > Pelagibacterales > Pelagibacteraceae > Pelagibacter. Next base: position 87,465 of record CABZUW010000002.1, on the reverse strand, counting down.
TTACAACTATAAAGGAGACAAAGTCCAAAGTCGCTGAAGAAAGATCTATAAAAAGACTTAAATTAATTGAATCATTTATAGAAACAGGAAATAAACCGGAATGGATGATTTTAACGACTGTGCCAGTAATTCCACCAGAATTAAGGCCTTTAGTTCCCTTAGACGGCGGAAGATTTGCAACATCTGATTTAAACGACCTATATAGGAGAGTTATTAATCGAAACAATAGATTAAAAAGACTTATGGACTTAAAGGCTCCCGATATAATTGTAAGAAATGAAAAAAGAATGCTTCAAGAGTCAGTAGATGCGCTTTTTGATAATGGAAGAAGAGGTAGAGTTATAACAGGCACAGGAAAAAGACCTCTTAAATCTTTAGCAGAAATGCTTAAAGGTAAGCAAGGAAGATTTAGACAAAATTTGTTAGGAAAAAGAGTTGATTACTCAGGGAGATCTGTAATTGTTGTAGGGCCAGATTTAAAATTACACGAATGTGGCCTACCAAAGAAAATGGCTTTAGAATTATTTAAACCATTTTTATATGCTAGATTAAATAAATTAGGTCTTGCATCAACAATTAAACAAGCAAAAAAATTTGTTGAAAAGGAAAGACCAGAAGTATGGGACTCATTGGAATTAATTGTAAGAGAGCATCCAATATTACTTAATAGAGCGCCTACACTTCATAGATTGGGCGTGCAAGCATTTGAGCCAAAATTAATTGAGGGAGACGCAATAGAACTTCATCCTCTTACTTGTGCAGCTTTTAATGCTGATTTTGATGGAGATCAAATGGCTGTTCATATTCCGTTAAGTTTAGAAGCTCAATTAGAGGCAAGAGTTTTAATGATGTCAACAAATAATATTTTAAGTCCATCAAATGGAAAACCAATTATTGTTCCAAGCCAAGATATGATACTAGGAATTTATTACTTGTCACAACCTCCTGCACAAACAGAAAAAGTTGAGGGTTATTTTGTGAATACATCAGAAATAGAGCATGCACTTGAGACAGGTCAAATAAAAGTACATTCACGTATAGTGTCTAGGTTTGAGACAGTTGATAAAGATGGCAAGAAAAAACTTGAAAAACATATAAGTACTGCTGGAAGATTTTTATTAGCAAATTTACTTCCCAAAAATCTTAATAATAAATTTACTTTGGTCGATAGACTGTTGCCAAAAAAAATCGTATCTGAAATTATAGATCATGTCTTCAGATTTTCTGGACAAAAAAGCACAGTAATTTTCTGTGACAAATTAAAAGATCTTGGTTTTAAACATGCATTTAAGGCAGGCATTTCATTTGGAAAAGATGACTTGATCATTCCAGAAAACAAAGAACAATTAATCGATGAAACAAAAAAACTTATTTCAGATTACGAGAATCAATATTCTGAAGGTTTAATCACAAGGGGTGAAAGATATAATAAAGTAGTAGATGCTTGGTCTAAGTGCACTGACAAGGTCGCTTCAGAAATGATGAAAAGAATTTCTGCTACTGAGGTAACAAAAGATGGACTTAAGATAAATTCAGTATTTATGATGGCAGATAGTGGTGCAAGAGGATCAGCAGCACAAATGAAGCAACTTGCCGGTATGAGAGGTTTAATCGCTAAGCCATCAGGTGAGATTATAGAATCTCCGATAACGTCAAATTTTAAAGAGGGATTAACTGCATTAGAATATTTTAACTCTACTCATGGTGCTAGAAAAGGGTTAGCTGATACAGCCTTAAAAACTGCAAATTCAGGATATTTAACTAGGAGATTATGCGATGTGGCTCAAGACTTGACCATAACAAAAAAAGCTTGTGATTGCGGTAAAGCGGGAAGTATAGCTTTATCAGAAATTATTGAGGGAGGAAATGTGGTTGTGGCTTTATCAGAGAGAGCTTTAGGAAGAATTGCAGCCAGCGATATCAAAAATCCAATTACTGGAGAAACTATAATAAAAAAGGATCAGATGATTGATGAGGCGGGATGTGAGAAAATTGATGCAGCGGGCGTGAAGTTAATAAGAGTTTATTCAGTCATAACATGTCAATCTAAAGAAGGTGTTTGTGCGATGTCATATGGCAGAGATTTATCTAGAGGGAAAATGGTACATGTTGGTGAAGCAATTGGAATGATTTCCGCACAGTCCATTGGTGAGCCTGGAACACAGCTTACAATGAGAACATTTCATGTCGGAGGTACAGCATCGATAAAGCAAGATTCCCAAATAGTTACTAAAACAGACGGAGTGTTAAAAATAATTAATACTAATTTAATAGAGGATTCGAAAAAAAATCTTGTTGTGATGGGTAGAAATACACAATTATCGATTGAGGATGAAAACGGTATGCAAAAAGCAGTCTACAAAGTTCCTTATGGATCAAAATTATTTTTTCAAAATGGTGATAAAATTAAAAAAAATTCCAGAATCTGTGAATGGGATCCTTATACTACCCCAGTAATAGCAGAAACTAGTGGCAATGTTAATTTTGTAGATTTAATTGATGGAGTTTCATTAGCTGAAACTGTAGACGACGCTACTGGAATATCTATTAAAACCGTAATTGATTGGAAAACACAATCAAAAAATACCGACTTAAAACCAAGAATTACCTTAAGAGATGAAAAGGGGAATGTAATTAAAAAAGCTGATGACAATGAAGCTAGATATTATTTAGTTCCAGATTCTATATTATCTGTGAAAGATGGACAAAAGATATATGCAGGAGATGTTATTGCGAGACTTCCTAAAGAAACTTCTAAGACAAAAGATATTACAGGTGGATTACCTAGAGTTGCGGAATTATTTGAGGCCAGAAAAGCAAAGGACAGCGCAATAATTGCCGAAAATGACGGTAAAGTGCTTTTTGGTAAAGAAGTTAGAGGAAAACAAAGGGTAACAATAGAATCAGATAATGGTGAGTCATCTTCTTATTTAATTCCGAAAGGTAAACATATTAACTTTAATCAAGGTGAAAAAATTAAAAAGGGTGAGTATTTATTAGATGGCCAACCTTTACCGCACGATATACTACGTATTCTTGGAATTGAAGAATTAACAGAGTATTTTGTAAATCAAGTTCAAGAAGTTTATAGATTACAAGGTGTTATAATAAACGATAAACATATCGAGGTAATACTTAGACAAATGTTAAAGAAAATTGAGGTTAAGGATGCCGGTGATTCTAATTTACTACCTGGGGAAATTATAGATAGAATTAAGTTTATAAATATGAATGAGCAATTAATTAAAGATGGAAAAAAAGAGGCTATAGGTGAAAGGGTTTTAATGGGTATAACAAAAGCATCTTTGCAAACTGAGTCATTTATTTCTGCAGCATCCTTCCAAGAGACTACTAGAGTTCTAACAGATGCTGCAATAAAGGGAAAAGTTGATAAATTATCTGGATTAAAGGAAAATGTTATAGTTGGAAGGCTAGTACCAGCTGGCACAGGTTCAATCAAAAATTTATGGAACAAAACAGCAGATAAAGATGATGAAAATTTTTTGTCTCAGCAAGAAAAGTTAGAAACGTCAAAAGATCAAGTAAATCAATAAAAAATAGACATATTTTTATAGATTATAAATTGACAAACTTAAATATTTAAGTAATTTGTCGATAATTTTGGTTGGAATGTAGCACTAAGTGCTAAACGCTGCCATTAACCCTGACAGTTAATTTCACTAAAATTTTTTATTATGCCTACTATAAACCAGTTATTAAGAAAAAAAAGATATAGACAATTGTCAAGAAACAAAGTGCCTGCACTTCAAAAGCAACCTTTAAAAAGGGGTGTATGTGTTAAAGTCTATACAACTACACCAAAAAAACCTAATTCAGCTCTAAGAAAGGTTGCAAGAGTAAGATTGTCAAATGGATTTGAAGTAACTGCCTACATTCCGGGCGAAGGACATAATCTTCAAGAACATTCAGTTGTTTTAATCAGAGGTGGTAGAGTTAAGGATCTACCAGGCGTAAGGTATCATATTTTAAGAGGAAATCTAGACACTCAAGGAGTTGCAAATCGTAAGCAAAGACGTTCTTTGTATGGTACTAAAAAAGGTAAATAAAAATGTCTAGAAAAAGAAAATTACCAAAAAAAATAGCAGTATTAGATCCCAAGTATAAATCTGCAATAATTCCAAAACTTATAAATTCAATTATGTATGATGGAAAAAAAACTATAGCAGAAAAAATTGTATACGAAGCAATTGATAAAATAAAATCAAAATCTAAAGAGGAACCAATTATAGTTTTTAATGAGGCGATAAATAATATTAAACCAACTGTTGAAGTGAGGTCAAGAAGAGTAGGAGGTGCTACGTATCAAGTTCCAGTTGAAGTTAAGTCTAAAAGATCACAGGCTCTTGCTCTTAGATGGCTAATCGATGCTTCAAGAAAAAGAAAAGATAAAAAAATGTCAGATAAAATTTTTAACGAAATATTCGACGCATATCAAAATCGAGGAACTGCAATTAAAAAAAAGGAAGATACACACAAAATGGCAGAGTCTAATAAAGCTTTTGCTCATTTCAGGTGGTAATAAATTATGTCAAGATCTCACACATTAGAAAAATATCGAAACATAGGTATCATGGCTCATATTGATGCTGGTAAAACCACTACCACTGAAAGAATTTTATATTATACAGGCAAAAGTCACAAGATAGGTGAGGTACATGACGGTGCAGCTACAATGGATTGGATGGAGCAAGAACAAGAAAGAGGAATAACAATAACTTCTGCAGCAACAACATGTTTTTGGAATGATCATAGAATAAATATAATAGATACTCCTGGACACGTTGATTTTACAATTGAAGTAGAAAGATCCTTAAAGGTTTTAGATGGGGCGGTTGCTGTTTTTGATGGGGTTGCAGGTGTTGAGCCACAATCTGAAACGGTATGGAGACAAGCTGATAAATACAAGGTCCCAAGAATTTGCTTTGTAAATAAATTAGATAGAACTGGTGCAGATTTTTTTAGATGTGTAGAAATGATTAAAGATAGATTAGGGGCAAAACCTTTAGTTATGCAGATCCCCATAGGTATTGAGTCTTCGTTAAAGGGAGTTATTGATTTAATTAAAATGAAAGCTATTGAGTGGAAAAATGAGGATTTAGGTGCCGAGTGGGAAGAAAAAGATATACCAGATGAACTTAAAGAAATATCAGAGAAATATCGTAAAGAACTAATTGAAACAGCAGTTGAACAAGATGAAAAACATATGGAAGCTTATTTAAATGGAGAAGATATTAAAAATGATGATTTAATAAGTTGTGTTAGAAAAGGCTGTCTTAACTTCAGCTTTGTTCCAGTTTTAACTGGGTCAGCTTTTAAAAATAAAGGTGTGCAACCATTATTAGATGCTGTTGTTAATTATTTACCAAGCCCTAAAGATATTGGATTAATTAAAGGCACAAAACCAAACTCAAATGAGGAAATTGAGATGAAATTTGAGGATAATGAACCTTTTTCAGCTTTAGCATTTAAAGTTGCAAACGATCCATTTGTAGGTTCATTGACATTTATTAGAATTTATTCTGGAACACTAAAGTCCGGAACAGGCATATACAATACATCAAAAGAGAAAGAGGAAAGAGTTGGCAGAATGCTATTAATGCATGCTAATTCAAGAGAGGATATTAAAGAGGCTAATTCTGGAGATATTGTAGCTTTAGCTGGTTTAAAACATACCATCACAGGTCATACCCTTTCTAATGAGGATAATCCAGTTCTATTAGAGCCAATGGAGTTTCCAGACCCAGTTATCGAAATTGCGGTTGAACCAAAAACAAAAGGTGATCAAGAAAAAATGGGAGAGGCACTTGGTAGATTAGCGAAAGAGGACCCTTCATTTAGAGTTTCATCTGACGAAGAGTCGGGACAGACTATTATAAAGGGAATGGGTGAACTTCATTTGGATATTATTGTTGATAGAATGAAAAGAGAATTCAAAGTTGAGGCCAATGTTGGTGCGCCGCAGGTTGCTTATAGAGAAACCATATTAAATCCTGCTGAATTTGACTATACTCACAAAAAACAAAGTGGTGGTGCTGGGCAATTTGCTAGAGTAAAATTATCTATAGAGCCGTTGGAGCCAGGCAAAGGTAGAGAGATTGAAAGTAAAATTAAAGGCGGTGCTATACCTAAAGAGTTTATTCCAGGAGTAGAAAAAGGTGTAGAGACAATTTCTGACTCAGGAATTTTAGCTGGTTTTCCAATAATAGATTATAAAGTTACTATTTTAGACGGGTTGCATCATGATGTTGACTCTAGCGTATTAGCTTTTGAATTAGCCTCTAGGCAATGTTTTAAAGAAGTCTGTGCACGAGGAAATTTGAAACTTTTAGAACCAATAATGAGAGTTGAAGTGGTCACTCCCGAAGATTACATGGGTGACGTTATAGGCGACTTAAATAGTAGGAGAGGTCAAATTAATACCCAAGAGCAGCGTGGTAATGCAACAGTAATTACAGCTATGGTACCCTTAGCGAATATGTTTGGCTATATTAATAGTTTAAGATCAATGTCACAAGGTAGAGCACAGTACTCAATGTTTTTTGACCATTATGACAAGGTTCCACAAAACATTCAAGATGAGGTTGTTAAAAAAACAGGTTAATATGGATAAACAAAACATCAGAATCAAACTAAAAGCTTACGATAATAAAGTTTTGGATCAATCAACAGAGGAAATTGTAAACACTGTTAAAAGAACTGGCGCAAATATTAAAGGCCCAATTCCACTACCCACAAAGATCGAGAGATATACAGTTTTAAGATCTCCACATATAGATAAAAAAAGCCGAGAGCAATTTGAGACAAGAACTCATAAAAGACTTATAGACATTATTGAACCAACACCACAAACAGTTGAAGCATTAATGAAGCTAGATTTAGCCTCAGGTGTTGATGTGGAGATAAAAATTTAAATTTTATGAATAAAATAGCTTTAATAGGAAAAAAAATTGGTATGACTAGAGAATTTCTAAAAACAGGTCAATCTGTTCCTGTAACTGTTTTGAAAATGGAAAAAGGCAGAGTTGTCCAAATAATTAGTGATGAAAAAAGAGGTTATAATGCAATACAAATTGGATTTGGCAGTATAAAAAGCTCAAAATTAACAAAATCAATGAAGGGATATTTTGCAAAAAAAAATACTGAACCAAAAAAAGTTTTAAAGGAATTTAGAGTAAAAAATATTGAGGATTATAAAGAGGGGAATGAACTAGGATTAGAAATATTTAATGAGACGAAGTTCGTGGATGTGAGATCTAAAACTATTGGGAAAGGTTTTGCTGGTGCTATGAAAAGACATAATTTTAGTGGACTAAGAGCGTCACATGGTGTTTCTATATCTCATAGATCTCATGGATCAACGGGTCAAAGACAAGATCCTGGAAAGGTTTTTAAAAATAAAAAAATGGCTGGACATATGGGTGATAAATCTAGAACTATTCAAAACATAGAGATTATAAAGTCAGATATAAATAATAATTTGTTATATCTAAAAGGGTCTATACCTGGTTCTAAAAATACTCAAATTTTAGTAAAAAAAGCTGTAAAAAATATTTCAAGGCTAACGATTTCTGAAAAAATTGAAAAGTTTGAAAAACTTAAGAAAATACCAGAAAAGAAAAAAAAATAAATGAAAATTGAAAAAATAGATATTAATGGAAAAAAACAGTCAATTGATGTTGCCGACAAGATATTTGCATCCAAAATTAACAAAGAACTCGTGAGTAGAGTTTTATATAAATCAAATGCAAATTTTAAAGGCAGAAAAGCAAAAACCAAACAAAAAAATGAAATTACAGGGTCAACATCAAAAATATATGCACAAAAAGGCACTGGTAACGCACGTCACGCAAGCAGAAAAGCTCCAATATTTATTGGAGGTGGTGTAGCACACGGTCCTAAAGGGGAAACTAGATACAAAATTAGAAAACTTAATAAAAGTGAAAAAAAATTAAGTGTAATATCTCTTATTACAGAAAAAAATAAACTTAATAATTTAATTGTAATAGATGATTTTGATAAAGAAATAAACAAGACTAGAGAAATGGTAAAATTTTTAAAAAAAATAAATGCAGATAACTCTTTGATGATATTAGATAGATTGTCAAAAGAAAAAGTATTAAGATCATCAAGAAATATACCCAATATAAAAGTAAGTGACGTTAATCATTTTAGCTCCTACGATTTAGCTAAATATAAAAAATTGCTGTTAACCACTAGCTCAATAAAAGAATTAGAAAAAAAATACTCATGAAAAATAAACTTAATATTTATGATAAAATTTTGTTCCCAGTAGTGACGGAAAAATCTACAAATATGTCGGAATTAAATAAGATTACTTTTAAAGTTCCTTTAGGTTCAAATAAAAAAAGTTTAAAAAATAGTGTTGAAAAATTATTTAAGGTTAACGTTATAAAGATAAATATTATAAATAAAAAAACTAGATATAAAATTTCAAGAGGAAAAAAAATTTCTAAAAAAGGATATAAGAAGGCTATAATAACTTTAAAAAAAGGCCAAAATATTGATTTAACTACTGGATTATAATAAATGACATTAAAAACTTTTAAACCGTATACAAAGACCACAAGAGGTACAGTTCTTGTAGATAAATCTAATTTGTGGAAGGGCAAACCTTTTAAGTCACTTACATCTGTTAATAGATCGTCAAAAGGTAGAAATAATCTTGGACGAATAACATCTAGAAATCATGGTGGTGGGCATAAGCATAAATATAGAATAATTGATTTTCATAGAAACAAAATTGGAGTTAAGGGTTCTGTTGTTAGGATAGAGTATGATCCAAACAGGTCATGCCATATTATGTTGATTAAATTTGAGGACAATGAAATGAGATATTATTTGGCGCCTCAGAAAATTAACATAGGAGATGAAATTGAAAGTGGACCACAAGCTGAAATTAGAATAGGAAATTCACTACAACTAAAAGATATTCCCACTGGTATGGATATACATAATGTAGAAATTCAACCTGGTTCTGGTGGAAAAATAGCCAGAGCAGCTGGATCTTCAGTAACTATATCTGGAATAGATGGCAACTACTCAATTATAAAAATGGTCTCTGGAGAGATAAGAAAAATAGACTCTAGATCTATGGCTACTATTGGCGTTTTATCAAATCCCGATAAGAAAAATATAAAAATTGGAAAAGCGGGAAGATCAAGATGGCTTGGTAAAAGACCACATACAAGGGGCGTTGTAAAAAATCCTGTTGATCATCCTCATGGAGGTGGTGAAGGTAAATCTGCAGGAGGAAGACATCCTGTATCACCAACCGGTCAATCTGCAAAAGGTCTAAAAACAAGAGATAATAAAAGAACCGATAAATTTATAATTCGACGAAGAAAGAAAAGAGGGAAAAAATAATGGCTCGATCAGTTTGGAAAGGTCCGTTTGTAGAAGAAAGCTTAATCAAAAAAGTTGATAAATCAAAAAATGACCCAAATAGAAAACCGATTAAGACTTGGTCTAGAAAGTCTACAATAATACCAGATTTCGTTGGATTTAGTTTTTTAATTTATAATGGAAAAAAATTTATACCACTTACTATTTCGGAGGATATGGTTGGACATAAGTTTGGAGAATTCGCCCCAACAAGACAATTTTTTGGACATACTCCAGCGGATAAAAAAGCAAAAGCAGAAGAGACAAAAGGTGGAGAAAAAAAATAATTGTTAGATAAAATGAAAAAAAAAAAAGAAAATATTAAAGAAGTTAAATCTATAAATAAAAATATCAGATCCAGTGTAAGAAAACTAAAGCCTATTCTTAAATCAATAGTTGGAAAAAAAGTTGAGTTAGCTATAAGAAATCTCTCATTTTCTGAAAAGAGAGTATCTAAAGATATAAAAAAAACTATATCATCTGCAATTGCAAATGCTGAGAATAATTTTCAATATGATATTGATAAACTATTTGTAAAAGAAGCCTATTGTGGAAAACAAGTAATCATGAAAAGATTTAGGGCAAGGGCAAAAGGTAGAGCTGCGCCAATACTTAAACCATATTCTAATTTGACTATTATATTAAAAGAAAAAAATAATAAAGAGGAAAATCATGGGTCAAAAAGTTAATCCAGTAGGCCTTAGACTTGGAATAAATAGAGGATGGGACTCTGTTTGGTACGCTAAGAAAAAAGATTTTGGTAATTATTTAATTGAGGATTATAAAATTAGAGAATTTGTAAAAAAAAATGTCGTTAATTCAGGCGTATCAAAAGTTATGATAGAACGAACATCAAAAAAATGCTTTGTGACAATTTATACTTCTAGACCAGGTTTTGTAATTGGAAAAAAAGGTAGCGATATAGAAAAAATTAAAAATAACATATCTAAAATCACTTCAAATGAAGTTATTTTAAACATAAAAGAAATTAAAAAACCCGAAACTAACAGCTATCTAGTTGCAGAAAATATTGCCCAACAATTGGTAAAAAGAGTTTCATACAGGAGAGCTATGAAACGAGCTATGCAATCCGCTCTAAGACTTGGTGCTAGAGGAATTAAAGTTTCAATTAGTGGAAGACTTGGTGGTAATGAAATCGCTAGAACAGAATGGCTCAGAGAGGGGAGTATACCTTCGCATACTTTAAGGGCAGATATTGATTATGCTGAAGCAGAGGCCTTAACAACATATGGTATTTTAGGAATAAAGGTTTGGATATATAAAGGAGAAATTTTCACAAAAGAATTTAGTCAGGAAACAAATAAAAAATAGATTATGCTACAACCAACTCGAACAAAATACAGGAAAGCTCACAAAGGTAGAATACATGGAAATGCGTCAAGGTGTAATGTGATGAATTATGGTGCTTATGGCCTTAAAGCCCTTCAACCTGAAAGGGTTATTTCTCGTCAAATAGAGGCAGCAAGAGTTGCTTTAACAAGACATATGAAAAGACAAGGAAGAGTTTGGACTAGAGTATTTCCAAACATTCCGGTTTCTAAGAAACCTACTGAAGTTAGAATGGGTAAAGGTAAAGGTTCACCAGAATATTGGGCATGTAGAGTTAAACCTGGTAGAATAATGTTTGAGGTTGATGGAGTTTCAGAGGAAATAGCTAAAGAAGCTTTATACAAAGCGTCAGCAAAGCTACCTATTAAATGTAAATTTATTAAAAGAATTTAAGAGAGATGAAGAAAAAAAATAAACAAATGACAAAAGATCAAGCTTTTAAAGAGATAGATAAATTAAAAAAAGATTTATTTAATTTTAGATTTCAAAAAATTAATGGTCAATTAAAAAATTATGCTAAAGTTTCGGAGACAAAAAGATCTATTGCACAATTAAAAACTTATTTGGAGAAGAATAATGCCTAAAAAAATATTATCGGGAGTTGTGGTTAGTGATAAACCGAATAAATCAATTACTGTATTAGTTGAAAGAAAATATCAACATCCACTACTTAAAAAAGTCATCAAATCAAAAAAAAAGTATAATGTTCATGATGAACAAAATAAATTTAAAAATGGTGATAAGGTTAAAATTATTGAGTGTAAGCCACGTTCAAAAACAAAAAAATTTGAAGTTATGGGAGAATTATAATGATACAGATTCAAACAGAATTATTAGTAGCAGATAACACAGGTGCAAAAAGAATTGAATGTATAAAAGTTTTAGGTGGATCTAAGAGGAGGTACGCAAGTATAGGTGATACTATTGTAGTTGCTGTCAAAGAAGCCATTCCTAAAGGTAAGGTAAAAAAAGGAGCAGTTCATAAAGCCGTAGTTGTTAGAGTCAAAAAGGGTATTCACAGAAGTGATGGATCAAAAGTAAAGTTTGACAATAATGCTGCAGTTTTAACAGATGATAAAGGAGAGCCAATTGGAACAAGAATTTTTGGTCCAGTAACAAGAGAATTAAGAAGCAAAGGTCAAATGAAAATTATTTCTTTAGCTCCGGAGGTTTTATAAATGTACAAAAAAGGTTTCAAAGTTAAAGTTTTAGTTGGTAAGGATAAAAACAAAGAAGGCGAGATAATAGAAATTGATAGAAGTAACTATAGAGCAAAAGTAAAGGGACTAAATATTGTAAAAAAACATGTTAAAACAACAAAAGAGCAAAAAGGAGGGATTTTTGATAAAGAAAATTTCATAAATCTCTCAAACTTAAAAATAATAGACGAGAAAAAACAAAAAAAATCTGGAGCAAATAAATGACACCAAGATTAAAAGAAATATTTAAAAAAGAAATTCAGCCTGAATTAAAAAATAAATTTGGCTATAAAAATATGTTTATGGTTCCTGAGATAAAGAAAGTAGTTATAAATATGGGCCTTGGTTTAGATGGAAATGATAATAAAATACTAAAAGGTTGTGAAGAGGATATGGCTAAAATTACTGGACAAAAACCTGTTATAACAAAATTTAAAAAATCAATATCAAACTTTAAAACAAGAAAAAATACTAACGCTGGAATAAAAACAACACTAAGAAAAAATAAAATGTACGAATTTATTGATAGACTTGTAAATATTGCACTTCCTCGGATAAAAGATTTTAGAGGACTGAGCATAAAAGGATTTGATAAATTTGGTAATTTCACTTTTGGTGTTAAAGAACATATAATATTTCCTGAAGTCAATTTTGAAAAAGTTGACAGAATTAGGGGGCTAGATATTACTATAGTAATTAAATGTAATAATGTAAATGACAGCTACGAATTGTTAAAGAAATTTAATTTTCCATTTTTAGAGAGAAAGGGTAATTGATATGGCTAAGTTAAGCTCTATAAATAAAAATAATCGAAGAATAAAACTTTCAAATAAATTTTTTGAAAAAAGAAAAAAATTGAAAAAAATAATAATGAATAAAAAATTAGATTTAGAGGAAAGATTTAAAGCTCAACAGAAACTCTCTAAACTTCCAAGGAATTCGTCAAAAACGAGAGTTATGAATAGATGTCAAATTACTGGTAGACCTCACGGAGTTTATAGAAAATTAAAAATATCAAGAATAGCATTAAGAAAACTTGGTCTTGAGGGCAAAATACCGGGAATGGTAAAATCAAGTTGGTAGAAAGGAAAATATATGAGTTTTAGTGATCCTATAGGAGATATGTTAGCAAGAATAAAAAACGCTCAATTAAGAGCTCATAATATAGTAAGCATGCCTTCATCTAAATTTAAAGTCAAAATCGCTGAAGTATTAAGAACTGAAGGTTTTATAAAAGATTTTAAAATTTTAGATATTGAAAAAAAACCTGAAATTCAAATTTCGTTAAAGTATAATTATGGCAATCCTGTCATTAATTCAATTGAAAGAGTTTCAAGGCCAGGAAGAAGAATTTTTTCTAGTGCTGAAAGTTTGCCAAAAATAAATAATGGTTTAGGAATAGCAATAATTTCAACCCCCAAAGGTGTTATGACTGATGTGAGTGCCAGGAAGCATAAAGTTGGGGGAGAAATAATTTGTAAGGTATTTTAATGTCAAAAATAGGAAAATTAAGCATATCAATTCCAGACAAAGTCAAGGTTGCATTAAGTGGTAATATTTTAAATATAGAGGGTCCTTTAGGAAAGAAAATAATTAATTTAGATCTTAAAATGTTTGATTTAAGTATTTTAGAAGGAAAAGAACTATCTATTAAACCAAAAATAATTGATGATAATACAAAAAAATTATGGGGCATGAATAGAAGTCTGCTTAATAATGCGATAATTGGAGCCAGCAAAGGATATGAAAAGGTCTTAGAATTATCAGGTGTCGGTTACAGAGCATCAATTAAAGGCAAAATATTAAATTTACAACTAGGTTTTAGTCACGATATAAATTTTGATATTCCAGATGAGTTAAAAATTACAGTAGAAAAACAAACAATAATTAAAATAAACGGAAGTGACAAGCAATTAGTAGGAATGATTGCTGCTAAGATAAAATCAATAAGACCACCAGAGCCTTACAAAGGCAAGGGTATCAAAGAAAAAGGTCAATATGTTTTAAGAAAAGAAGGTAAGAAAAAGTAATGAAACTATCAACAACTGCCAGAAAAAAATTTAGAGTTAGAAATAAACTTAAAAAAGTTTCCTCAAATCAAAGATATAGACTAACCGTTTCGAGATCATTAAAAAATATTAGCGCACAAATAGTAGATGACAAAAAAAATATAACCCTTTTATCAGCGACTTCAAATGACAAAAACATCAAAAACATAAAAAAATCAAAAAGCGAAGTTTCAACTATAGTAGCTGAGAAATTAGCTAAGAAAGCTAAGGAATTAAATATTAGTAAAATTTACTTTGATCGAGGTATCTATAAATATCATGGGAGAGTTAAAATTTTTGCAGAAACGCTTAGAAAAAATGGAATGGAGTTTTAATTTATGGAAAAAAATAACGAATTAGTAGAAAAATTAGTTCATATAAATAGAATTACAAAAGTTGTAAAAGGTGGAAGAAGATTTGGTTTTTCAGCACTGGTTGTCGTAGGTAATCAAAATGGTAAAATTGGAATAGCTCATGCTAAAGCTAAACAAGTGCCTGATGCAATTAAGAAAGCGAATGAATTAGCAAAAAGAAACTTAATTCACATACCTCTAAGAGAAGGTAGAACAATTCATCATGATATTTTCGGTAAAGATGGAGCAGGTAAGATTAAACTTCGGTATGCACCTAAAGGAACTGGTATTATTGCAGGTGGACCAGTTAGGGCAGTATGTGAAGTTTTAGGCATCAAAGACATTGTAGCAAAATCTATTGGAACATCTAATCCACATAACGTAATTCGTGCATGCATGAAAGCACTTTCTAAGCAAAATTCTCCTAAAAGTATATCGAATTTAAGAAACCAAAAAATTTCTGAAATTGTTGAGAAAAGAGGATGATGAACATATTAAATTCAACAATAAAAATAAAACGTAGGAAATTACGAGTTGGTAGAGGAATAGGCTCAGGTAAAGGCAAAACCTCTGGTAGAGGAGTAAAGGGACAAAAATCTAGGTCAGGTGTTGCAATTAAAAGTTTTGAAGGTGGACAAATGCCTTTGTATAGAAGATTACCAAAAAGAGGTTTTAAATCAATATCCAAAAAAAAAATAGCAATACTAAATTTAAATAAACTTCAAAACTTAGTTGAAACTAAAAAATTAAATACTGAAAATACTATTAACTTAGATTATTTAGTTAAAAATAAGATAGTAAAAAAAACTTTTAATTTTTTAAAAATACTAGGAAATGGAGATCTTAAAAATAAATTGAATATTGAGGCTGATTTCGTGTCAAAAAGCGCTGAGGATAAACTAAATAAAATTGGTTGTTCTATATCAATAAAAAAAATATCAAATGAGTAATTCTTCAAATAGTGATTTAAAGAATAGAGTTCTTTTCACTATATTAGTTTTGTCCATTTATAGACTTGGAACATTTATTCCATTGCCTGGTATCGATCCAGAGCAACTAAAATTAATGATGGAGGGCAATCAAAAAGGACTACTTGGAATGTTCAATGTTTTTGCTGGTGGTGCTGTGAGTAGAATGGCAATCTTTGCTCTTGGAATAATGCCTTATATTTCGTCATCAATTATAGTACAATTGTTAACTGGTGTATCCGATTATTTTAAAAATTTAAAATCCCAAGGAGAAAGTGGAAGACAAAAAATTACTCAGATAACGAGATATGGAACTGTTTTACTTGCTACTATACAAGGTTTTGGTTTAGCTGTAGGTTTAGAGTCATCAGCAAATTTAGTAATTAATCCTGGATTATTTTTCAAAATTTCAACAGTTACAACCATTGTTGCAGGAACTATTTTTTTGATGTGGTTAGGAGAACAAATTACTCAGAGGGGTATTGGAAATGGGATCTCTTTAATTATATTTTCAGGAATTGTTGCTGAAATACCAAGGGCGCTAGTAACTACTTTTGAACTAGGTAGAACTGGAGCTATATCTACCACAATGATCATTGGAATATTTATATTATTAATAGCTACTATTATGTTTATTGTTTTTATGGAAAGAGCTTTAAGAAAAATTTTAATTAATTATCCAAAAAGACAGGTAGGAAACAGAATGTTTGGGGGTGAGTCATCTCATTTACCACTTAAAATAAATTCTGCAGGAGTCATACCAGCTATTTTTGCCTCAGCTCTTTTATTATTACCTGTAACGTTTTCAAATTTCAATGTTTCAGAAAATGAAACTTTCTTAAACATAAGCTCATATTTTTCTCAAGGACAACCTCTTTACATGCTTTTATATGCTTCAGGAATAATATTTTTTACATTTTTTTATACCTCTATAACTTTTAATCCAAATGAAACTGCTGAAAATTTAAGAAAGTATGGAGGATTTATTCCTGGCATAAGGCCTGGTGAGAGTACAGCAATCTATATAGATAATATACTTACTAAACTAACAACTATAGGGGCTTTATATCTTACCTTAGTTTGTTTAATGCCTGAATTTCTTATAGCGAATTATCCAATACCATTTTATTTAGGAGGCACTTCAATTTTAATAGTCGTAGTGGTGGCTATTGACACAGTTACACAAATTCAAACTAGATTAATGAGTTCTCAATACGAGCAGCTAATAAAAAAGACAAAATTTGGGAGATAAGTGAATATAATAATTTTTGGTCCACCTGGTGCCGGAAAGGGTACTCAGGCAAAATTTTTAGTCAAAAAGCTAAATGGTTTTCAAGTATCAACTGGAGATATGCTGAGAGATGAAATAAAAAAAAATACTGAAGTTGGGAGAAAAATTATAGATAATATGAATGAAGGAAAATTTGTTGATGATGAAATTGTAAATAAACTTCTCGAAAATATAATTTTTGACGTAGCAAAAAAAAATAGATTAATTTTTGATGGCTATCCCAGAACTATAAATCAGGCTAAAAATCTAAATAATTTATTAAACAAATCACAACAAAAAATAGACTATATTTTTTTTTTAAACGTCAACAAAAATTCAATAATAAAAAGAGTTGAAAAAAGAAAATTATTAGAGAAAAGAACAGATGATGATGCTCAAACTATATTAACAAGATATGATACATATATGGAAGTTACAAAACCGGTTTTGGATTATTACTCTAAAATTAAAAATTTTTATGAAGTGGATGGATCTATGGAAATTAACAAAATATCCCAAAAAATTGAGGAAATACTTAATGTTTAAGACATTGACATTAAAATGTCTTCTTATATAAAAGGCTAAATTTTAATCTCATAATTATGGCTCGTATAGCAGGTGTAAACATCCCTCAGAATAAATTAGTTAAAGTTGGTTTAACCTATATCTACGGTATAGGTGTTAAATTTTCAGACGATATTTGTAATTCATTATCTATCCCTAATTCTAAAAGAGTAAATGAATTAACGGATGAAGAAATATTAAAAATTAGAGAATACATTGATAAAAACTTTACAGTGGAGGGTGACTTAAGAAGAGATAAATCATTTAGTATTAAAAGATTAATTGATTTAGCATCTTATAGAGGTCTAAGACATAAAAAAAAACTACCTGTTAGAGGTCAAAGAACGAGATGTAATGCAAGAACGCGAAAAGGTAAAGCAATTGCAATTGCTGGCAAAAAATTAACCCCATTAAAGAAATAAGAATGTCAATAGAAAAAAAAAAAACTGAAACTAAAGATACAGAAAGTAAAGGAAAATTAGTAAAAAAAAGCACCTATTCAAAAAAAAAAAAAATAAAAAAGGTCATAACAAATGGAATTGCATATGTGCAATCTACATTTAACAACACAATAGTTTCCATAGCTGATACTAATGGTAACGTAATTTCTTGGGCATCCTCAGGTCAAAAGGGTTTTAAGGGTTCGCGAAAATCAACTCCTTACGCTGCTCAAGTCGCAGCAGACTCTGCAGCTGCAAAAGCTTTAGAGTATGGAATGAAAGTTTTGACAGTAGAAATAAAAGGTCCAGGTTCTGGACGTGAAACTGCATTACGAGCACTTCAATCAAGAGGTTTTAAAATTTTGTCTATTAAAGACACAACTCCATTACCTCATAATGGAACAAGACCACCAAAAAAAAGGAGAGTATAAATGGAAAATGCTGATGTGAATATTAAAAATTGGAAATCATTAATCAAACCATCTAAGTTAGATGTGAAACTGAGTGATGATAAATCTTATGCAAAAATTATCGCTGAACCTTTAGAAAAAGGATATGGACTTACACTAGGAAATTCATTAAGAAGAATTCTCCTGTCATCAATAAGAGGAACTGCTGTGACTGCTATACAAATAGACGGTGTTTTGCATGAATTTACATCTATTAAAGGAGTTAGGGAAGATGTTACAGATATAGTTTTAAATGTTAAATCTTTAGCTCTTAAATGCAGTACAGATTCGTCAAAAAAACTTATTTTAGATGCTAAAGGACCTGGAGAAATTAAAGCCTCTGACATTACATCTGTAACTGATATAGAAATTCTAAATCCTGAATTAGTTATATGCAACTTAGATGAAAATACTAATTTTCATATGGAGATGATTATTGGTTCTGGGAAAGGTTATGTATCCGCTGATTTAAATAAACCTGAAGAACCACCATTAGGGTTAATTCCAATAGACTCACTTTTTAGTCCTGTAAAAAAAGTTTCATATTCAGTTAGTACTGCAAGAGAGGGTAAGGCTTTAGATTACGATAAATTGACAATGGAGGTTGAGACGAATGGTTCAATTTCAGCCGAGGATGCAGTAGCTTATTCTGCTAGAATTTTCCAAGACCAACTTGGAATGTTTGTAAATTTCGATGAACCTCAAGAAGTTATAGTAAGAGATAAACCTAGTGAGCCTGAATTTAACAAAAACCTATTAAGAAAGGTTGACGAGCTTGAGCTCTCAGTCAGATCAATGAATTGTTTAAAAAATGACAATATAATTTATATTGGTGATCTTGTTCAGAAATCAGAAGGTGAAATGTTAAGAACACCAAATTTTGGCAGAAAATCATTAAATGAAATTAAAGAAGTTTTAACTGGAATGTCTTTATATTTAGGTATGGAAATACCAAATTGGCCACCTGATAATATAGCTGAATTATCTAAAAAATTAGAAGAGTCAATATAATGAGGCATAAACTAGGTTATAAAAAGCTAAATAGAACCTCAGAGCACAGAAAAGCAATGATAAAAAACATGCTTAACTCATTAATTAAGTATGAGCAAATAACTACAACTTTACCTAAAGCAAAAGTCTTAAAACCAGTTGCAGATAAAATAATTACTTTAGGAAAGAAAAATACTTTACAAAACACAAGATCTTTAGTTTCAAAGCTTCAAGATATCAAATCAGCTAATAAAGTTACAAAAATATTATCCAAAAGATATATGAGTAGAAAAGGTGGCTACACAAGAATAATAAAAGCTGGATTTAGGTATGGAGACAAGGCTCCGATAGCGATAATTGAGTTTGTAGATAGAGATATTAACGCAAAAAAAGTAGATATAAAAAAGTCACCAAAAGAAAATAAAGAACAAGAAAAAGTATCTCAAACTAAGTAATTTCTTAATAGATAACAATGCAAAAAACATATAATGTTATTGCTGATCATGACTTGATGAGACTTGATCGATGGTTACGAAAAAACATTGATAATTTACCACAAGGATTAATTGAAAAATTTTTAAGAAATGGAAATATTAAAGTAAATAAAAGAAAAATTAAAAGTTCATATAAAGTTCGAGAAGATGATAGAATTAGTTTATTTAATGTTAATATTGAAAAACAAAATCGTAAAAATATTAATTATATACCGTCAAAAAAAATATTAACTGAAATAGAAAATGAAATAATTTTTGATAATGAGGATTATATTGTAATAAATAAAATATCAGGCTTACCTACCCAAAAAGGGACAAAATCAAATAAAAATGTCATAGATATATTCAGAAAAAGTATATTTTTTTCTAATTCTGAACCTTACGCGGTTCATAGATTGGATAAAGATACATCTGGGGTTTTAATCATTGGAAAAAATAGAAAGACTGCTCAATTATTTACATCATTATTTAGATTACGAAAAATTTATAAGACATATATTGCTGTTTGTGAGGGAGAGTTTACAAATAATAAAGGCCTTCTAGAACATAATCTAGTTAGATATGATGGTTATAAAAAAATATCTGAAAAAGCAATCACTTACTACAGAGTAATAAGTAAAAATCACAAATATTCATTTGTAGAGTTTAAACCTATAACTGGTAGAAAACATCAACTTAGAAAACAAGCAAGCCTAATTAGTCACTCTATTATTGGTGATAAAAAATACTCTTTAAAAAAAAATAAATTTAAAAACTTATTTTTACACGCTTATAGCTTGAAATTCATGATCAATAGCAAAAAATATAATTATCACGCACAACTACCTGATTATTTTCAAAAGTTATTAAAATCAAATAAGTTTAATTATTCAAATTATAAATAAAGTTTTTAATAAGTTTATTTTTTAAACTATTAAAATTACTTTTATTAATATCAATTATATTTATTATTTTTTTATTTTTAATCCCACATGGAATTATTTTTTTGAATTTTTCAATGTTAACCGAATAATTTAATGCAAACCCATGATAAGCAATCCATTTTTTTATTTTAATTCCAATTGATGCAATTTTTCTTTCTTTATTATTTAATTTAACCCAAATGCCTATATCTTTTTTATCTCCTTTAGAGGTTATATTATAATCAGATAATGTTTGAATAATAGTTTTTTCTATTACATTAATAAACCACCTAATATCTTTCTTTTTTTTATTTAAATTTATAACGAAATAAAACATTATTTGTCCAGGGCCGTGGAATGTTATTCTTCCCCCTCTATTAGTTTTCTTTACTTTTATAGATTTATCTAAAATATCATCTTCATTAAACGATGTTCCTGCGGTGTATATATCAGTATGTTCTAATATCCATATTAAATCTTTAGCGTTTTTATATAAAATATCATTCAATCTTTTTTCCATATATTTTATGGCTTTTTCGTAGTTGACTGGTTTTTTTGATATTTTTATCTCTATATTCATTAAAGGTTTGTATTCTAAAAATTATAGATTAAAAGGTCCATTATAAAATGAAAGTTTTTTATGACTTTAGTAAGAAAAATTAAAGACAAGAATGTAAATTTTGAATTTAACAAAGAATATATAAAGGTAGTAACTGATAAAATATCTAGTAATGATACTAATTTTATAAGCAATTCCTTCAAAGAAATGCATCCTGCTGATGCAGCTGATATTATTGAACACTTAAATGATAGTGATCGTGAAAAGCTTATAAAATTAAATAATTTTAAAATCGATCCTGAGGTTTTTGTTGAATTAAATGAATCTATTCAAACAGAAATAGTAAATTATCTTTCCAAAGACTCTATTGTATTTATACTTAAGAATCTAGAGTCGGATGATGCTATTAAAATTATAGAAAATCTTGATGAAAAAAATAAAAATAATATCTTAAGTTCACTGCCACCTAAAGACAGATTTGCTTTATTAGAAAGTTTAAGTTATCCAGAGGACTCTGCAGCACGAATAATGCAAAGAGAGTTCACTGCTATACCAAGTAATTGGTCAGTTGGTCAAACTATTGATTATTTAAGGGAGAATAAAGATCTACCTGAGGAATTTCTTGAAATATTTATTGTAGATAGTGATTTTAAACCAATTGGCTCAGTACCATCCTCAAAAGTTTTAAGAACATCTAGAGATACTAAGATGCAGTCAATAATGAAGGAGTCTCAATTGTCTATACCGGTTGACATGGATAGAGAGGAAGTAGCAAATATTTTTGAAAACTATAATCTTAACTCTGCATGTGTAATTGATAAAAATAATAAATTAGTAGGGATGATTACAAGTGACGATGTTTTAACCGTTTTAAAAGAGGAAGCTGAAGAAGATGCTTTAAGATTAGCAGGTGTAGGAGATGAAGAAATTACAGATGGTGTAATTAAAAAGACTAAAAGAAGGTTTAATTGGCTACTATTAAATTTACTGACCGCTATTGTAGCTTCAGTAGTGATTGGTTTTTTTAAGGAGGATATAGAAAAAGTAGTAGCATTAGCAGTTCTTATGCCAATTGTTGCATCTATGGGCGGTAACGCTGGTATGCAAACATTAGCAGTCACTATTAGAACGATTGCAACAAATCAACTAACAAAAAATAATTTTACACAAAATGTATTAAAAGAATTTAAAATTGGAATTCTAAATGGAGTAATATTTGCAATAATTAGTGCTATCGTAGTTCAGTTTTGGTTTAAAGATTATACACTATCGTTAATAATTTCTATCTCAATGGTTCTAAACATGATAGTAGCTGGTTTATTTGGTATTTTAATTCCTATATCTTTAAAAAAATTTAATATAGATCCAGCAATAGCATCAAGTGTTTTTGTAACAACAATTACAGATGTAATTGGGTTTCTTTCATTTTTAGGAATTGGAGCTTATTTTTTGCTTTAGATTAGAAATTATCTATGAACCTTATATTTTTAAAATAATAAGCTATAAATATTTTAAAATTTTCTTTACTTATTTTTTTTGAAAAATTAATTTTATTTCTTATTTCTAAATATTCTAAATTTATACCAGTTTCTTTCAGTAACTTTTTAATATGATTTAAATTTTTAATATTTTTCTTTTTTTTTTTTAAAGAAAAATAAAATTTTTTAATAATCAATGATACAGATTCTAGTATATGTAAATCTTTATTGTTTAATAATTTGTTTCTTGATGATAATGCATATAAATAGTTATGTCTTATTGTTTTGCATAAATATGATTTAGTAATAAATTTATTTTTTATAAAATTTGATATTAAATAATATTGCTGATAGTCCTTTTCTCCTAAAAATATAAGCTTTGGTTGAATAAGGTTTAAATATTGGTTAATAACATGTAATACACCTTCGAAATGGCCTGGTCTATATTTGGCACATAAAATTCTATCTTTTTTTTTAATTTTTATCTTTTTTTTTAAATTTATCCGAAATAATTCATCGTATTTAGGTAGAAGTAAATAATCGACTTTATTCTTTTTTAGTAGTTTGATGTCTTTACTTAAATTTCTAGGATAATTTCTAAAGTCAAACTTATTATTGAATTGTTTTGGATTTATAAATATACTTACAACAGTTTTTTCACATTTTTTTTTTGACTGTTTAATTAAGGATAAATGTCCCTCATGGATAGCACCCATTGTTGGAACAAATCCAATATTTTTACTAAAATTTACCTTTTTTTTTAAATTATTAATACTTTTAAAAATTATCATTTATGATAGTTGATATTCTTATAAATTTAATGATTAGACAAGCTATAATACCTCTTGCAGGTCTTGGTACAAGATTATTACCTTTATCGAGTGTTTTTGCAAAAGAATTACTACCGATTAATGGCAGACCTGGAATTGAATATATTCTAGATGAATGTGATGATGCAGGTATAAAAGAAATAATTTTTATCATTTCAAAAAAAAAAGAAGTAATTAAAAAATATTTTTTTAACGATAAATTTTACAAAAAAATCATAAAAAAGAAAAAAGATAAAAGGATAAAAGACATTTATAAAAAAATTCTTAAATACAAAAAAAAAATTAAATTTGTTTATCAGAATTACCCTAAAGGAACTGGAGATGCAGTATTAAAAACCTCAAAATATATAAAAGATAAATATTTTTTAATGTTATTACCTGATGATTTAATTATGGAGAAAAATTGCTCCAAAGAAATGATTAAGATACATAAGAAGTTCAACTCATCTGTTATGGCAAGTATGAGGGTTAAAAAAGACACTGTTTCTAGATGGGGCATATATAAAATTAAAAAAAAAATAGATAATAGTAATTTTATTATTGATGACGTAATAGAAAAACCAAATAAAAAAGATGCACCGTCAAATAATGCTGTCATTGGTAGATATATACTTCCAAAAAAAGTATTTGGATTGTTAAGAAAACAAAAAAAAGGTCAAGGAGGTGAAGTCCATATTACTGATACACTTAGAAAACTTATTTTTTTAAATGAAGTATTTATTGGACATATCTTTAAGGGTAAATATTTGGATTGTGGAAGTATGGATGGATATATTAAGTCAGGACTAGAAATATCAAAGTTATGAAATTATGTATGATAGGAACTGGTTATGTTGGCCTTGTTAGCGGTGTATGTTTTGCTGATTTGGGAAATAATGTAATTTGTGTAGACAAAGATTTATCAAAAATTAATAGTCTTCAAAAATCTATTATTCCTATTTATGAACCAGGTTTAGAAGAACTTGTTAGAAAAAATTCAAAATCGGGTAGATTAAAATTCTCTACAGATTTGTCTACCTCAATACAAAAATCCGATATCATATTTATTTGCGTAGGCACTCCTACAAAAAAAAATAAATATGAGGCAGATTTATCCCAAGTTTATTCTGTTGCAAATATAATAGGCAAGAATATAAAATCTTTTAAAATTATAATTAATAAGTCAACAGTTCCTGTTATGACAGGTGATAAGTTGGAAAAAATTATATCTAAAAAAACAAAAAAAAATTTTTTCAGTGTAGTTTCTAACCCCGAATTCCTAAGGGAGGGCGAAGCTATAAGAGACTTCATATATCCTGACCGTGTTGTGATTGGTACATCTGATAAAAGATCTAATAGAATTTTAAAAAATCTTTATAGTCCTCTAATATCTAAGGGCGCAAAATACTTGAATACTTCACGTAGAGCCGCTGAATTAATTAAATATGCATCTAATGCATTTTTAGCGACAAAAATAACATTTATAAATGAATTGGCTAATTTGAGTGAAAAATTAGACATAAATATTGAGGATGTTTCTATAGGAATTGGTTCTGATAAAAGAATAGGGAGTAGATTTTTAAGAGCTGGACCTGCTTATGGTGGTTCGTGCTTTCCTAAAGACACTAGGGCTTTAGTTTATACTTCAAAAGCATCTAAAACAAACTTATCTCTTATTAAAACAGTTATTAAATCAAACAATAAAAGGTCAGATCTATTATTAAAAAGAATTAATAGTATTTTAAATAAAAAAATTAAGAATAAAAAAATTACTTTTTTAGGTGTAACATTTAAAGCTAACACAGATGACATGAGGGAGTCTTCAAGCTTGAAGATGATACCATATCTAAATAAACGAGGAGCTAAAATACGTTATTATGATCCCACAGGTAGAAAAAGTGAATTTGATAAATTTAAAAATGTTAATTACAAACCAAATATCAAAGAAGCTTGTATTAATTCTGATTTAATTATTATTCATACAGAGTGGAATGAATTTAAGTTAATAGATTTAAAAAGAATTGTTAAAAAAAGAAATTTTATTGTTTATGACATGCGTAATATTTATTCACCAGAAAAAATGAGAAAACAAAATATTAAATATTTTGGTGTTGGAAGATAAATTAATTTACTTCAAAAATAGCATCAACCTCAACTGCAACTCCTAAAGGTAAACTATTTGTACTTACAGCTGCTCTAGCATGAATTCCTATATCACCAAAAATTTTTACTATTGTATCAGATGCACCATTTATTACTTTAGGTTGTTCTATAAAATCATCCGTTGAATTCACATAACCAGTAAGTTTAATGCATGATTTAATTTTAGAAATGTCATTCCCAAGATATTTTTTTGCTTGCGAAACTATACTTAACGCACATCTAACTGCAGCATTATAACCATCCTCGGTCGTTAAATCTTTACCAATTTTCCCTTTTATCAATTTTCCATCTTGACCAATAGAAATTTGACCAGATATAAAAAGTAGCTTACCAACTTGTTTACTTGCTGCATATGAACCAACAGGATCGGCTGCTGTTGGGAGTTTAATATTATTTTTTTTTATATTATCTTCAAAAATCATCTTTTTTTTTAAACCATTCTGAGATTGTTTTCTTTTCTTTGATGTTAGAAGTGTCTAATACAAAATTAGATTTATCTTTAGCTTTATTTGCTAAACATGATAAATATTCTTTAGAAAATTTTTTTAAATCAGAGCAATCTGTACCGCTATAAAGATTTGTTTGAAATGATAAAGAAAAAATAACAATTAATATTAGTTTTTTCATTTTTTACCTTTTTTTTTATTTCTGTCGTACTCTCTTCTTTTTTCTATCAGAATTAGTGCTTCTTCCATAGTTAATTCAGTAGGATCTTTTTCTTCTGGTATTGTTGCATTCAACGATTTATATTTGATATACGGTCCATATTGACCTTTCATTACACGCACTGGTTTTTTATCTTCAGGGTGTTCACCTATATCCTTTATTAAAGATGATGAAATTCTTCCAGGTTTTGCTTCTGCAATAAGTGATACAGCTCTATTTAATCCAATTGTAAAAAGTTCCTCTACGTTTTCTAACCTAGCAGATTTATTCTCGCACTTTAAATATGGACCGAATCTACCGGAATTGACGGTGATATCTTTACCATTTTCAGGGTGTTGACCTAATATTTTTGGTAGAGAACATAAAAATAATGCTTTGTCTAAATCAATATTATTTATTTCAATTCCTTTGGGAATTGAAACATTTTTAAAATTATCACCTTCACTTTTCTTTCTCCTTTTTGTTTTTTTTTTATTTTCGATTTCTTCTTCGAGTTGCTCATATTGGAGATAGGGGCCAAACCTACCGTTTTTAAGATAAATATCTTTTCCATTATTATTTTTCCCAATCAGCTTTGGTTCTGCTAAGGTTATTTGTTCATTTGCCTTTGATTTCGATAAAGGTCTAGTAAATTTACACTCTGGATAGTTAGAACAACCAATAAATGCACCACCTCTAAAGCTATTTTTTAAGCTTAATTCACCTGTTTCACACAGTTTACATTTTCTATTAATAGATCCATTTTCATCTGACTCGAATATTAGTGCGCCTAAACTTTCATTAAGAAGATCAAGTACTTCTCTAGTTCTTTTTTCCTTAACATTTAAGACGTTAGTATTGAAATCTCTCCAAAAATTGTCAAGAACCTTAATCCACTCTTCTTTACCTGAAGTAATGTCATCTAGCTGCTCTTCTAAACCAGCTGTAAAACCATAATCAACATATTTTGAAAACAACTTTTCTAAAAAAGCAGATAATAATTTACCTCTGTCAGTGGGAAAAAATCTTTTATTAATTATATCAGCATAACCTCTGTTTGAGATAACAGAAATAATACTTGCATAAGTCGATGGTCTACCAATACCAAGTTCTTCAAGTTTTTTAACTAAGCTTGCCTCTGAATATCTTGGGGGTGGCTGAGTAAAATGTTGTTCATCAATAAAATTAGAAGCCTCAACCAAACCTTTTTTAGCATTAGGTAGAATTTTTTCCTCTTCGTCATTATCAATTTTTGTAAGCTTTAAATATCCATCAAATTTAATAATAGATCCAGAACATCTAAATTCATTAAGTTTATCTTGGGATGAAATTGTTATTGTTTTTCTATCAAATTTGGCTGCTTCCATTTGAGATGATAAAGCTCTAGACCATATTAATTCATATAATTTAATCTGATCTGTGCTTAAAGACTTTTTCATTTTATCAGGTGTTCTATTTATATCGGTTGGCCTAATGGCCTCATGTGCCTCTTGAGCATTTTTTGCTTTTTTACCAGAATAATTGTTAGGTGTAAGAGGCAAGTAATCATTACCATAATTTTTTTTTATATATTCTCTAAAATTGCCAATAGCATCTTTTGAAATATTGGTACCATCTGTTCTCATGTAAGTTATTAATCCCACTGTATCCCCATCTATATCAATACCCTGATACAATCTCTGGGCTATTTGCATAGTTCTGGATGCTCCAAAACCAAGTTTGCTAGATGCTGTTTGTTGTAACATTGATGTTGTAAAAGGTCCCATAGGATTTCTTGTGTAAATTTTGGAGTCAATGTCTGTTATTTCATATTTTTTTGTTTTTATTTCATCTATTGCTCTATTTATTTCGTTTTTGTTTTTAAAATAAAATTTATCAATTTTATTATTATTAATCTTAATGACATTTGAGTTTAAAATATCTCCCTTAACTGTTTTAAAATCAATCTGAAGTGTCCAAAATTCTTTTGGAATAAATTGTTCAATTTGATGTTCTCGTTCAGTTAATAATCTCAAAGCAACCGATTGAACACGTCCAGCAGATTTTGAACCAGGTAATTTTGTCCAAAGTATTGGTGATATATTAAAACCTACTAAGTAATCTAAAGCCCTTCTTGCCATATAAGCATCGACAAGGTTAGACTCTATATTTCTAGGATTTTCTATACCATTTGTTACAGCTTTTTTTGTAATTTCATTAAATACTACTCTTTCAATTTTTTTATCTTTTAAGACTTTTTTCTCATCAAGATATTCTTTTACATGCCACGCTATAGCTTCACCCTCTCTGTCAGGGTCTGTTGCTAAAATAATTTTAGTAGATTTTTTTGCAACATCAGTTATTTCTTTAAGATATTTTTTTGAAAAACTATCAACCTCCCATATCATTTTAAATTTATCTTTTGGGTCCACAGATCCATTTTTGGATGGGAGGTCTCTTATATGCCCATAGCTCGCTAAAACAGTATATTTATCTCCTAAATATTTGTTAATAGTTTTTGCTTTAGCTGGACTTTCAACAATTACAAGATTCATTAAAAAATAACCTACACAAAATATATATGAATAGTCAAATTAATAAATTTTTGTTTTAGTTTCCTCTTTATTTACAAGTCTTTTTATGTTTTCTCGATGTGTGTAAAATATTAATACAAACATAATTATATAAAAAGAAATTAATTCATTTTTTAAAATAAAATAATCAATAAATGGAATTGATAGTGAAGCTACCAATGAAGAAAGAGAAGAATATTTAAAAATTATTAAAGTAATTATCCAAAAAAAACCAAATCCAATACCCAAATATAAATTTATACAACATAGTATACCTACATATGTTGCGACACCCTTTCCACCTTTGAATTTTAACCATATAGGAAAAACATGCCCCAAAAAAACACTTAGTGATGCTATAAATAAGTATTCATTCATATAAATTTTTATAATTATTAAAGGTAAAATTGCTTTAAAAATATCAAGTAATAAAGTTGAATATCCTATAATTTTATTTCCTGTCCTTAAAACATTGGTTGCCCCAATATTACCTGATCCGATTTTTCTAATATCTTTTTTTAAAAAAAATTTAGTAATTAAATATCCAAATGGTATAGATCCAAAAGCATACGAGATTGCTATAATTACAAATATTTCACTGAAGTCGTTCGAGAAATTCATTTTAAATTAAATAATTCATTTCCATTAATATAAGTGCACATAACCTTTCCTTGAAGTTTTTTGTTTTCTATACAAGTATTTTTAGATTTAGAAATCATTTTTTCCTTTTTTACAATCCAAGGTTTATTCAAATCTACAATACAAAAATCTGCATTATTTCCAATTGACAGATTTCCTTTATTTATCTTTAAAATTTTTGCAGGATTACTAGTTAGTAATTCAATAATTCTATAAAGTTTTACAGAACCATTATGAAATAGCTCTAAAGATAACGGTAATAAAGTTTCTATTCCACTTGCGCCAGTTGCTGCCTGCGTAAAGGTTAGTCTTTTGGACTCTTCATCTTCAGGTTTATGATCTGAGACAATTACGTCTATTAAATTTTTATTAATTGCTTCTATTAAAGATAATCTGTCTTCTTCAGTTCTTAATGGAGGAGATAATTTTAAAAAAGTCCTAAAATCTCCAATATCATTTTCATTTAGTGAAAGATTATTTATTGATACACCAGTTGAAAAATCTACATCATTTTTTTTGTGCTTTATTACCTCTACTGATTTGGATGATGATATTTGCGCTATATGATATCTACAATTAAAATCCTCCAACAAGGATAAATCTCTTTCAATTATGACTTTTTCCGCTAAGTCTGTTATACCTTGTAAGCCCAGCTTTGTGGCGATTATTCCGTCATTGACAGTCCCGCTCTCTGCTAAATGATAATCTTCAGCGTGTTGGATTATTAACGAACCCAAATCATATGCCGAGCGCATTATTCGAGACATTAGCCTAGAATTTTGGATTGTTTTTACACCATCAGTAAAACCAACAATGCCTTTACCTTGTAAAAGCCCAAACTCAGTCATATTTTTCCCTTCAAGGTTTTTTGTTAGAGTAGCCGTAGGATAAATATTAATTTTTGCTTTATCTCTTCCTCTTCTTTTTAGAAAGTCTACTATCGAAACATTATCTATAACTGGCTGTGTATTTGGCATTGTAATAGCAGATGTGACACCGCCAGATAATGCTGCGTTACTTAATGTTCTAAAATTTTCTTTGTACTCAAGGCCTGGTTCTCCAACAAATACTCTCATGTCCACCAAGCCAGGAAAAATATGTTTACCTGATAAATCTATAAACTTTTCTCTTGAGGGAATATTATTCTTATTTACTTTTTTACCAACAGCTTCAATTTTGCCATTTTCATTAATTATTAATCCGCCCAATTCATCAATAGAATTTTTAGGGTCAATTATATGAGCATTTAAAAAGTATTTTTTTTTCATTATTCACAAAAAAGTTTTAAACATGCCATCCTAACAGCAACTCCGAGTTCTACTTGTTCTTTGATTACACTTTTATTGATATCATCCGCTAATTTAGTATCAATTTCTATTCCTCTATTCATAGGTCCTGGATGCATTATTAAAGCATCCTCTTTAGCAAAACTTAATTTATCTGGTGTTAGACCGTAGTATTCATAATATTCTCTATTGGAAGATAAAAATGAACTTGTCATTCTCTCATTTTGCAATCTAAGCATCATTACTATATCACAATCCTTTACACCTTTTTTCATATCAGTAAATTTATTTACTCCTAGTTTATCTATATCTTTAGGCATCAAATTTGAAGGAGCTACAATATTTACCTCTGCACCTAACATGTTAAGTAAATATATATTAGACCTAGCTACCCTAGAATGAAGAATGTCACCACAAATTGCAATTCTTAAACCTTGAATTTTTTTCTTTCTGTCTATTATAGTCAAGGCATCTAAAAGTGCTTGAGTAGGGTGTTCTCTACGTCCATCTCCCGCATTTAAAACAGCACAATTTACTTTTTGTGATAATAAATTACATGCACCAGAATCTTGATGTCTAATTACAATTATGTCAGGATGCATTGCATTAAGTGTCATTGCTGTATCTATAAGTGTTTCACCTTTTTTAATTGCAGAGTTTGTGATATTCATTGACATCACATCTGCACCTAGTCTTTTACCTGCTAATTCAAAAGAGCTTTGTGTTCTTGTAGAAGGTTCAAAAAACAAATTAATCTGGGTCTTTCCTCTCAAAATATCAATTTTTTTATTTTTACTTTTGTTAAGAGTTATAAATGTCTTCGATTCTTCTAATATTACATTAATATCATTTATCGATAAGTCTTGGATTCCTAATAAATGTTTTTGAGAAATTTTAACAGCTTTTTTTGAAGTTGCCATTAAAACAAACTCTATAGCTTTAATATGAATTAAGTGCAAGAGTTAATTATTTAGGAAATCGATAGCTCCTTGAAGTATAAATGCAGCTGCTTTTTCATCTATATTTTTTTTTCTAAGTGGAAACTTAATGTCCAAATTACTCGATATATTAAAAGCACCTGAGGTTGATAGCCTCTCATCCCACATAGCAATCATTACATTAAGCTCTCTACCAATAATTTTGGCCTTATCATTGATAGATTGTGCACTTTTTCCAAATGAACCATCCATGTTTATTGGATTCCCAACTATAATCGCGAATATATCATTTTCTTTAATAATAACTTTTAATTGACTTAACAAATAATCCATATTTCTATACTCAATTGTTTTAAATGGAGTAGCAATTTTTCTTTCATCATCACAAATTGCAACACCAATACGTTTAGATCCTAAATCTAATCCTATTAATCTAGTCTTATCTGCTAATTTGTCTTTAAGTTCATCCAAAGTGACCATATTGTATTTTTTAGATTAAATGATAGTTTTTAATATTCTTATCATATGACTATAGATCTTAAAACAGTAAAGCACATTTCAAAATTATCAAGAATCTCCATAGAGGAGGAAAAAGCAAAAAAACTAAGTGATGATCTTAACTCAATATTTGAATTTATAGAAAAATTAAATGAGTTAGATACAAACAAAACTGAACCATTAACGTCAATAGCTGAAACGACTTTAAAATTAAGAAAAGATAAAATTGAATCTAAAAATATTAGAGAAGATATTCTTAAAAACTCACCTGATAAAAATAAAGATTTTTTTGTAGTACCTAAGGTGGTTGAATAATGTCAGAAATAACAAATTTTAAATTGTGTGATTTAGTAGATAAAGTAAAAAAAAAAGAATTATCTTCAAAAGAAATAACAGAGGCTTTTATAAATAGATCTAAAAAATCTACTAAATTAAATTCATATATTTCTGATAATTTTGATGATGCTATAAATCGTGCAAAAGAGTTTGACTCAAAACCTAATCTTAATAAAAAAATACCTGGTATTCCAATGGCTGTTAAAGACCTTTTTTGTACAAAAAATTTAAGAACCACTGCCGGAAGTAAAATTTTAGAAAAT
The DNA here is from genome assembly GCA_902529105.1 of uncultured Pelagibacteraceae bacterium. Lineage (GTDB taxonomy): Bacteria > Pseudomonadota > Alphaproteobacteria > Pelagibacterales > Pelagibacteraceae > Pelagibacter. The sequence goes on along the minus strand of CABZUW010000002.1, from coordinate 54,849 downwards.
TTTATACCAACATACGAATCTACGGTAACACAAAATATTTTGGAGCACGGGGGTATAATAATTGGAAAATTAAATTGTGATGAATTTGCAATGGGTTCTTCAAACGAAACAAGCTATTATGGAAATGTTCAAAACCCTATATCAGAAAATTTAGTTCCTGGAGGGTCATCCGGAGGATCATCATCTGCACTCGCAGCTAAATTAACTCCTGCTACAATTGGAACTGATACGGGTGGTTCTATTAGGCAACCTGCATCTTTTACTGGCACTGTAGGTTTAAAACCAACTTATGGAAGTTGTTCAAGATACGGAATAGTTGCTTTCGCCTCATCACTTGATCAAGCTGGTCCGATGACTCATGATGTTAAAGATTGTGCCTTACTTTTAGAAGTAATGAGTTCTTATGATGTAAAAGACTCCACCTCTGTAGATTTTGTTAGGGGTAATTACCTAAACGATTTGAGCGATAATATAAAAGGTAAAAAAATTGGAATACCAAAAGAGTATAGAGTAGATGGAATGCCTAAAGAAATAGAAAAACTTTGGGAAAATGGGATAAAAATCATTAAGGATAATGGTGGTGATGTTATTGATATATCATTGCCTAATACGAATTATGCTCTACCAGCTTATTATATTGTTGCACCCGCAGAGGCTTCGTCAAATTTAGCCAGATATGATGGAGTAAAATATGGTTTTAGATCTAAAGGTGAAAATTTAATTGATATGTATGAAAAAACTAGATCTGAGGGGTTTGGTGACGAGGTAAAAAGAAGAATTATGATTGGTACTTACGTATTATCTTCTGGTTATTACGATGCTTATTATCTTAAAGCTCAAAAGGTGAGAAGATTAATTAAAAATGATTTCGATGAAGCTTATAAAAAAGTAGACGCTATATTAACTCCATCAACACCTAGCTCGGCATTTAAAATTGGGGAAAAATTAAACGATCCAGTTTCAATGTATTTAAACGATATTTTTACAGTTCCTATAAATTTAGCTGGTCTTCCTGCAATCTCACTTCCGGCTGGCCATGATAAAAATGGTTTTCCTTTAGGACTTCAAGTTATTGGTAAAGCATTTGATGAGCAAACTATTTTAAACATTGCTTATTCAATTGAAAAAAATATTGGATATAAAAATAATATCAATGATTGGTGGATTAAATGAGTAAAAATAATAAAGAATATTTAATAAAAAGAGACAATAATGAATATGAAGTAGTAATTGGTTTAGAAGTTCATGCCCAAGTATTATCAGAATCTAAATTATTTTCGGCTTCACCAACAAAATTTGGCTCAGAGCCAAATACTCAGGTAAGCCTAGTAGATGCTGCATTTCCAGGAATGTTACCTGTAATAAATGAATTTTGTATTAAACAAGCCATTAAAACTGGGATTGGATTGAATGCAAGAATTAATAATAGATCTATATTTGATAGAAAAAATTACTTTTATGCAGATTTACCACAAGGTTATCAAATTTCTCAATATAAAAATCCAATAGTGGGCGAGGGTTCAATCACACTTGATATGCCTGAAGGTGAAAAAAAAATAGGTATTGAAAGACTACATTTAGAGCAAGATGCAGGCAAAAGTATACATGATATCGATCCTAAAAATACGTTAGTTGACTTAAATAGATCGGGTGTAGCTTTGATGGAAATAGTAAGCAAACCAGACCTAAGATCTTTAGATGAAGTTAATGCCTTTATAAAAAAATTGAGATCAATTATGAGATATCTTGGTACTTGTGATGGTAATATGCAGGAAGGATCATTAAGAGCCGATGTTAATGTATCAGTTAGAAAAAAAGGAGTTTTAGAACTTGGGACAAGGTGTGAAATCAAAAATGTAAACTCTATTAAATTTATGCAGATGGCGATAGATTATGAAGCAAATAGACAAGTTGATGTATTAGAGGAAGGTGGTACAGTAGATCAAGAAACAAGGTTGTTTGATACTAAAAAAAATGAAACTAGATCAATGCGTACAAAAGAGGATGCACATGATTATAGATATTTTCCTGATCCAGATCTTTTACCATTGGAATTAAATGATGAGTTTATCGAAGATATTAAAAAAGATATCCCAGAATTACCTGATGAAAAAAAGAAAAGGTTTATTGAAAAATTTAAATTATCTCCGTATGAAGCCAATATTCTTGTATCTGATATAGAGACATCGAAATATTTCGAGGATGTTTCAATAAAATCCGATATAAAACTTGCAACAAATTGGATTACTGGAGAACTATTTGCTTTATTAAATGATAAAAGTATTGAAATTACAGAGTGTCCTATCTCCTCAGAAAATTTAGCAAAACTGATTAATTTAATAAAAGATGGAACTATTTCTGGAAAAATTGCAAAGAATGTTTTTGAAATAATGGCTGATGGAAATAAAGATCCAGAAAAAATAGTTGAGGAAAAAGGGTTAAAACAACAAAGTGATCCAAAAGAATTAGAGAAAATAATTGATAAAGTTGTTTTAGATAATCCTAAAAATGTTGGAGCCTATAAATCAGGAAAAGATAAATTATTTGGTTTTTTTGTAGGTCAAGTTATGAAACAATCTAATGGAAAGGCAAACCCCCAGTTAGTTAACGAAATTTTAAAAAAAAAACTGAGCTAGTATGGGTTCAAATCTAAAGCTAAACGATCAAATCGAAGGATATATTAATAGTCACTCAATCAAATTACATCCAGTTCAATACGAAATAATTAAATATAATGAAACCCTTGGTGAAATAAAAAAAATGCAAATTTCTATAAGTCAATGCCATTTTTTACATTTTATTATTAAAATTATTAAACCAAAAAATATTTTAGAAATCGGAACATTTACTGGTTTAAGTGCATTAACAATGGGTTTAGCTATGGATGAAAATAGTAAGTTAACAGCTTTAGATAAAAATAAAGAAACTTCAGATGTAGCTATTAGTTTTTTTAAAAAAGCAAAAATTGATAATAAAATTAATCTCTTAATAAATAACGCTATTGTATCTTTAAAGGATTTATATAATCAAAAAAAAAAATTTGATTTTATATTTATAGATGCAGATAAGGAAAATTATATAAATTATTTTAATAATGCCCTTAATATATTGAATAATAATGGGATTATAATTATTGATAATGTTCTGTGGTATGGCGATGTTGCTGACCAAAATAAAAACGATAGATTGACACTTAAAATAAGAGAATTCAATAAATTTATAAATGATGATAATCGTGTAGAAAGCTTAATATTGCCAATTGGTGATGGTTTATCTGTTTGTAGAAAAATATAATGTATAGCATATTTAGTTTTTATAAATTCAAAAAATTAACATCTTTGAAATCTAAAAAAAAATCTTTAGATAGTTTATTTATAAAAGATGATATTAGAGGAACAATTATAATTTCAAACGAAGGATTAAATGGAACTATAAGTTTTAAATCAAATAGATTTGACAACATTACTAGAAGATTAAAAAAAATTTTTAATATTAAAAAATTTAATAACGAAAACTTAACTAAATATAAATTTCAAGCATTTTATAAGGGTAAAATTAAAATAAAAAAAGAAGTAGTTCCTTTAGGTATCAAAATTAAGAAAAAGATTTCAGATAATGAATTAACACCAAATGAATGGAATAAATTTATTAAAATAAAAGATACCATATTAATAGATACTAGAAAAAACTTTGAGTTTAAAGTTGGTACTTTTAAAGGTTCAATCAATCCAAAATTAAACAGTTTCAGAGAGTTTCCAAAATATTTTAAAACACTTAAAAAAAATCAAAAAATTGGCATGTTTTGTACAGGTGGAATTAGATGTGAAAAAGCAAGTTACTATTTGAGAAACAAAGGTTTTAAAAACGTTTATCAATTAAAGGGTGGTATAATAAATTACTTAGATAAAATTAATAGAACAGATAGTTACTGGAAAGGGGATTGCTTTGTTTTCGATAATAGAGTTTCAATTAAACATGGTCTAAAACCAGGCAATCTAAGTATTTGCGCAGGATGTAGAGAGCCAATTACGAGAACGGATACTAAGTCTAAATATTTCGAGGAGGGTGTATCATGTCCAAATTGTTATAATAAATTGACAAACGAGCAAATACAAAGATTTAGAATGCGACAAAAACAAATAAAAATCGCAAAAAAATCTGGTAAAAAATATTTTTATCAAAGGGAGATTTAATTTGGATTTGCTGAAAGAGAAAATTCCAATATTAGTTCGTAAGCTTGCATTACCTGCAATGGTAGGAATGTTATTTCAAACTTTATATAATATAGTTGATACATTTTATGCTGGCATGATATCTCCCGAGGCCTTAGCTGCTTTAAGTAAGTCATTTCCAATTTATTTTATAATTGTAGCATCCTCTATAGGAGTAACAGTCGCCGGTACATCTTTGATAGGAAATAGTATCGGTGAAAAAAATAAAATGAATATTTTAAATTATTTCACACATATTATTTACTTTGCAGTTCTTTTATCAGTCATTATTAGCTTTATAGGTTTAAATTTTTCTGAAAAAATCTTTCAATTGATGGTAACAACACAAGAGGTAATTAAATTAGGACTTGAATATACTGATATAATATTTGCTGGTTCTATACTATTTATATTAGTTGTTGCTCTAAATTCTTTACTTCACGCAGAAGGAGATACAAAAACGTACAGGAATGTATTGATTTTATCTTTCTTTATCAATTTAATTTTAAATCCAATATTAATATTTGGTTTATTTTTCATTCCTGCGTTTGGTTTAAAAGGTATTGCTATTTCAACAATAGTATCTCAACTAATTGCTTTTTTAATTATTTTTTTGAAAGTTTTAAAAAATGAGAGAATAAAAGAAATTCTTAAAGAGCATTTAATTCCAAAAATTTATTATTTTACTAATATTTTTTTTACAGCAATGCCGATTGTAGTTTCAATTTTTGCATACTCAATTACAGCGGCGATTGTTTTAACTTACATTGGTATTTCAGGTGAATACGCAGTAGCTGGATATGGGGTAGGGACAAGAATAGAGCAAGTAGTCCTTTTACCAATATTAGGAATAAATACTGCGATTATATCAATTATTTCACAAAATTTTGGTGCTAAAAATTTTAATAGAGTAAAAGAAGCTTATTTCACATCGATTAAATATTCATTCTTAATAATGATTATATCAGGTTCAATGTTGTATATATTATCTGATTTAATTATGAGTGTATTTTCATCTGATATTACAGTCATAGATTTTGGATCTAGATATTTAAAAATCTGCGCATTTATTTTACCTGCTTATCCTATTTTTTTTCTCTCTAATGGTTTATTTATGGCTATTAAAAAAGCTGAATATGCAATGATATCTAATTTATTTAGAAATGGATTTAATCCGGTAATGGTTTTTGTGCTTGCCAAATACATAGATGCAAGTTTTGAGATCTTTTTTTGGATTTGGGCAGCTGTAAATTGGATATTTTCAGGAATTTATTTAAGTATACTAATTATTTATTTAAAAAGCCGTTTAGAGAAAACGAGCGCTATCATTAATCCACAACCATAAATCCTCTGAAAAGGACCTTCTGACGAATAGGTTTAATTCATTCTGATCTTTGTTATGCATTATTACATCTACATGGTTTAAAACAGTTTGAACTACTGAGCCTTTCTTTTTTTTGAAATCTTTGAAATTAAATGGACAGCTTTTTGAGAGTAAATCAAATATTTTACTACCTTTTAAATTAATCATTACCCAATGATCAGAAACATTAGTAACAGCTCCTTGATTTAGCTTAGATATTTCTTTAAATAAATTATTCTCTAATTCAATTTGATTATCTAATGTGTTATTGACATTGTTTGAATATATAAGCCATTCATCAGGGCTTAACCATAACAAACTATAACTTTCGTTACCTGATGAAGTATTTGCTTCGTTAGGTGGTAAAATTGACAAAATTTTTCCAATTTTTGTTGAAAATTCTCTTTTATTACTTCTCAAATTAATTTTTATAGTTGGCTCAATTTCTACAATTTTTAAATCATTGTAGTTTTTTTCTTCTTTAATTGGCGGATTAAAACTAAGCATTTAGCCTCTTATTTTCTTTATCATAAAATACGGTGTCAGTTATTGTTACATTTATATTTTTATTTTCCATTGGCACTATAAGTTTTTTACCTTTAAGTTTTTTTCCACTCTTTACAACAGCAAGGGCTATTGACTTATTCAAATTAGGGCTGAAATAACTAGAAGTGACATGTCCTAACATTTCAACAGGTTTTGTGTTGATATTTTCAACTAATTGTGCTCCTTCTTCTAAAACTTCTTTCGGATCGTCTGTTAAAAGACCAACTAATTGTTTCCTATCTTCTCTAATTGTATCACTTCTATAAAGTGATCTTTTGCCAATAAAATCAAATTTCTTTTTTCCTATAATCCAATCCATTTGCAAATCTGAAGGAGTTAATGTCCCATCTGTATCTTGACCAGTAATTATAAATCCTTTTTCAGCTCTTAAAAGGTGCATTGTTTCAGTACCGTAAGGTGTTAAATTAAATTCTTTTCCTGCTTCCATACATTTAATCCATAAATCTTCAGCATAATTTGATTGAATATTTATCTCGTAACTGTGTTCTCCTGTAAAACTTATTCTCATTAATCTGCAATTCACATTGCTTATTTTAGTATTTTTAAATGACATATGTGGAAAATTACTGTCTGATAAATCAAGACTTGGAACAATTTTAGCAATTATATTTTTAGAATTAGGACCACAAATACTAATTGTTGAGTATTGATCGGTTACTGTAGTCAAATAAACATCTAATTCTGGCCACTCAGTTTGTAGGTAATCTTCCAACTTAGATAAAACATTTGCTGCTCCCCCAGTTGTGGTTGTCATAATATAATGATTTTCACCTAGTCTTGTTGTTACACCATCATCATAAACCATACCATCCTCATTAAGCATTAATCCATACCTACATTTGCCTATCTCAAGTTTTGACCATGCATTGGTATAAACTCTATTTAAAAATTCTGAGGCATCTGTCCCTTGGATATCAATTTTTCCTAATGTAGATGCATCTAATATACCTGCACTATCTCTTGCTGCTTTACTTTCTCTTTGAACAGCTTGGTACATATTTTCACCATTTTTTGGAAAATACCAGGGTCGTTTCCATTGACCTACATTTTCAAACTCAGCATTATTTTTAACATGCCAGTTGTGGATTGCAGTTTTTCTTGTGTGATCAAAAAATTCTCCGACATTTCTTCCCACGATTGCTCCAAATGTTAGAGGAGTGTAGGGTGGTCTGAATGTTGTAGTACCAAGCTTGCCCATATTAGTTCCCGTAGTATCTGCAATGATGCCCAATGCATGCATATTAGATAATTTACCTTGATCAGTTCCCATTCCAGTAGTTGTATATCTTTTTACATGTTCAATAGATTTAAATCCTTCACGCAACGCAAGTTTAACATCTTTAGCAGTAGAATCGTTTTGAAAATCTAAAAATGGTTTTGTTTTTCCAATAGGTTTATCTGATGGAAGTAGCCAAATATTTCTTTTTGATTTTTCATCAGGACAATTAATTTTCATCTCATCGTAGCATGTCTTACTTAAATCTAAAAAACTTTTTAAATTTTCAATAGTTTTAGTTACTATTTCATCTAATTTAAATTCGCCGTTACATGATCCAACGCTGATTTGATTTGATGGCGTTTTATCTTGATCTGGGATAAATACATTATCGTCATTTCTAAATTTTAATTTTCCGCCAGATTGAGTAAACAGGTGAACCATAGGTGTCCAACCCCCCGAAATACCTAGGCAATCAGCATTATATTTAGATTTGTTTCCTACAACATTATTACCATCATCAGAGAGTTTCATTACCTCAAATGATTTAATTCGCTTATATCCTTGAGTTTCTATAACAGTTGACTCCCATAGTACTTTTAATCCTAAGTCTAATACTTCTTTTACAATTTTTGATTCTGAATTTTTACGAATATCTACAATTACATTCACTTTAACTCCACTTTTGTTCAGAGAAATTGCGGTTTCATATGCACTATCATTGTTAGTAAACAGAGAAATATTTTCTCCAGTTTTAACACCATAATAATCGATATATTTTTTAATTGACGATGAAAGAATAATTCCAGGCCTATCATTGTTGCTAAATATTAATGGTCTTTCAATAGATCCTGATGCTATAATTACTTTTTTAGCTCTGATTTTCCACAACCTTTGTCTTATTTTGCCTTTTCTCTCATTAATACTTAAATGATCAGTTAAATTTTCTCTAGCTAATAAATAATTGTATCCATGAAACGCAGCAAGACTAGTTCTATTCTTAATAAGCAAATTTGGATAGTTTTTTAAACTTTCTATTTCATTAGATAACCATTTATTTGAATTAACACTATTAATTTTATAGCATTCATTTTCTTGATATATCGTTGAACCACCTAAGAAACTTTTGTCATCGATTAAGATTGTATCTAAACCTTTTTCTGCAGACAATTTCGCTGATATAATACCTGAAATCCCCCCACCAACAACTAATACATCACAGTGTGAATACTGATGATCATAAATATCTGGATCGGATTTTGTAGGTGCTTTACCAAGACCAGCAGAGTGCCTAATAAAATACTCATATTTTTCCCAAAAACTTGCAGGCCACATAAAAGTTTTATAGTAAAATCCAGCAGGCAGCAGAGGGGATAGAAAATTATTTATTCCTCCAATGTCGAAATTTACACTTGGCCAACAGTTTTGACTTGATGCATCTAAACCTTCATATAGTTCAATTTCAGTTGCTCTAACGTTAGGATCTGTTAATGAAGGATCATTTCCGATTTGTACTATTCCATTAGGTTCTTCAGATCCACATGTCATTATTCCTCTTGGACGATGGTATTTGAAACTTCTCCCAACCAAATGAATATTATTAGCTAACAATGCTGATGCCAATGTATCACCTTTATATCCAAAGAGTTTTTGCCCATTAAATTTAAATGAAATTCTTGTTGTTTGATCTATAAAATTATTTTTATTTATTCTTAAATTTCTTGACATAATTATTTAACTGGAGGTTTTTCCCCCATCTTATAAACCGCTTGAATTTTGTCATTAGAAGTATCTCTAACCATATTAAACCACTTTCTACATCCGTGAGCATGGTTCCATCTTTCAAACTGCACACCTTTAATATTTTTCCTCATAAATAGATATTCAGCCCATTGATCGTCGCTTAACTCAGTTGGCTGTTTAGGTCTTTCTATATGAGCTTCACCTCCGCACGAAAATTCTGTTTGATCTCTTTCACCACAATAAGGACAATTAATTATAAACATTAGTGTGCAACTGCAGCGGCACCATGTTCATCAACAAGATCTCCACTTACAAATCTGTTTAGATTGAAAGCTGCATTCAATTTATGTGGTTCATCGTTTGCAATTGTGTGAGCAAATAAATCGCCTGAGCCTGGTGTTGCTTTAAATCCTCCGGTACCCCATCCACAATTAAAATATAGACCTTTAATTTGAGTTTTACTAATGATCGGACTTGCATCAGGACAAATATCAACAATTCCTCCCCATTGTCTCAACATTTTCATTCTACTAAATATTGGATATAATTCCAAAATTGCTCTTAAGGTCTCCTCTACAATATTGTGACTTCCTTTTTGAGTATACGAAACATAAGAGTCTGTACCAGCACCAATTACCAATTCACCTTTATCTGATTGACTTACGTAAGCATGTACAGCATTAGACATAACAACCGTATCAATAATTGGTTTTACAGGCTCAGATACTAAGGCTTGAAGTGGCTTACTTTCTAAAGGTAACCTTATGCCAGCCATGTTCGCTAATACACTTGAGTGACCTGCTGCAACTACTCCAATTTTTTTTGACTTGATAAAACCTTTTGTTGTTTCTATTCCTTCTACTTGATCGCCATTTCTTCTAATTCCGTTTACTTCACAATTTTGGATAATGTCAACTCCCATGGCATCAGCACCTCTAGCATATCCCCATGCGACTGCGTCGTGTCTAGCAGTCCCAGCTCTTTTTTGTAATGTTCCACCTAAAACTGGATATCTTATATCGGGTGAAGTATTAATAATTGGACAAAACTTTTTAACTTCTTCTGTATTTAACCATACCGCATCAATTCCATTTAATCTATTTGCATGTGTCCTTCTTTTTAAATCTCTTACGTCTTGAAGATTGTGTGCAAGGTTCATAACTCCTCTCTTACTAAACATTACATTGTAATTAAGTTCTTGAGATAAACCTTCCCAAATTTTTAAAGCATGATCGTAAAGTCCTGCACTAGCATCCCACAAATAATTTGATCTTATGATAGTCGTGTTTCTACCGGTGTTTCCACCACCGATCCATCCTTTTTCAACAACTGCAATATTTGTCAATTTGTGCTTTTTTGCTAAATAATAAGATGTTGCTAATCCATGACCACCACCCCCAATGATTATTGCATCATATTCTTTTTTTGGCTCTGGATCTCTCCAAGCTCTTTGCCAATTTTCGTGTCCACTTAAAGCGTTTTTTATTAACGAAAATATTGAGTATTTATTTTTCATATTTTGCCCATAAATACTTTATAAATATTGAATATTCAATGGTTTCAAGTTACACATTATGTAGGAAGGATGGGTGAGCTGGTTTAAACCAACGGTTTGCTAAACCGTCGTACGCTTGAAAAGGTGTACCGAGGGTTCGAATCCCTCTCCTTCCGCCATTAGTACAAAGGCTCGCTTTTAAAGAAGTTTTTAACTAATATTGGTTTTTGTTCCAAAATGTATCTATAAACATTATAATTCTCTAATACTCTTTGGACATAATTTCTAGTTTCTTTAAACTTAATTAACTCTATCCAATCAACATAATCTATTTCTCCCTTTTGAGGGTTTTTATTTATTTTTTTCCAATACCTAACTCTCTTAGGCCCAGCATTGTAAGCTGCTATTGCAAATGGATATGCTCCTTCATATTCAAGTATTAGGCCCGCTATATAATGTGAACCAAGATTTATATTGTACTCTGGGTCCTTTGTTAATCTAGATTTAGAGTAAGTCATGTTTGCTTGCTTAGCTACAGTTTTAGCAGTGTAAGTCATCAATTGCATTAACCCTTTCGCACCTGCTGAGCTGTTTGCTGAAGTATCAAATTCGCTTTCTTGCCTAATAATTGATAAAATAAAAGCAGCCTCAGGAATTTTTCTCTTATTTATGTATTTAGGAGTGCTTATAATTGGATAATTATATTTATTATGAAATCTTTTTTGATAAGAAGCAATTTTTGAAACTTGAATTGCAAAATCAAATCTCGATATATCAGTAGCTAGTTTGGCTGCTAACACCTCGCTACCTAATTCAATATTTTCATTTGCAAGAAATCTTAATATATGTTTTGTGTATTTTTCTTTATTTAATTCATCTAGCAAATATACTATTTTTACCAAATCTTTTTTGTAAAAATTTTCTGCTAAATTTTTATCTACTTCCATTAATTCATTTAAAACGAAAGGTTTATTTGGAGAAATTTTTAAGTGAGACAATTGTCCATAATATGTGGTTAAAAATTTAGAACTTTCTTTATACCATATATTTGCATCATTATCATTTCCTAAAATTTCATTTGATCTCCCTAACCAATAAGCTCCTCTTGATAAACTTATAGGATATCCCACATTTTCATAAAATTTTGTGAAATGATCGATTGCAAGCAATGGATCATTTAAAAAACTTAATGCTATCCACCCACTCATCCATTCAGCATCGGCAAATTCAGGACCCTCAGTTAATCCATGTTTGCTTGTTAATTTGTAAGCAGTTGTAAATTTTTTTTTATAAATAAGTGATCTTGCTATTATTGATCTTTCCTTCCACCATTTGTCAGGTCTAACCATATACTCTTTAGTATTTTTAATTTTTGTTAAAATTTCTAAAGAACTGTCAACTCTTCCTCTTTTACGTCTCCATTTTAATCTATCATAATTCAAACCAGCATCATTTTTTAAATGTTTTGGTACATTATTAATTGCATTATCAACACCGTAAGATTTACTCATTAAAAGTTGTCTTGCCGTATATAATAATTGTTCATCTTTGGGTAAATATCTTAACATTCTCTTAAGATCCCAATATTTATTTTCCCATGCGAGGTAATCAGCTCGCTTAATATAATCTTCCTTAGTTAAATATTTTTTATATTTTTTTCTAAAAGATCTAAATTCTGTTTTTGAAAGATCTGCAGTAATCCAGCCTTTTTTAATCAACTCAGTACCTTTATTTGTTTCTCCAACAGAAATATAGCTCTCACCAAGAATAATTTCTCCGAAGCCACTCAAAGGCGTTTCTGTTTCGAAATATTTAATTATTTTTTTTGGTGACATTATCTTTGTTGATAATTTGTGTTCTGAAAGATATTTTATTCTTCCCATTCTTGGATAATCACCATTTCTTTCTATAAAATTTTTGTAATCAAAAAACGTGGCAGTATTTCCTGTTGTGATCAAGTGTCTCCATTGTATAAAATTATATATTGATTTATTTTTTGCTTTCTTTGCTATTTTTTCAGCCTCAACCCAATTTCTTTTTTCCATAAGTTTTAAAGCCTGTCTTGCATAATTAAAATCTTTTTCGGAAAAATATTTTGATTTTTTTTGTACTACTGCTTTATCTTTCTTAACAACTAAGGGTTTGGATTTTGGTAAAATTATCCCACCTACAATTTTTTTTTGCTCTTTTTTTTCTGGTTTTGTAATTAAAATGTCTTTATCTATTTGTTTTTGTGATGGTTTTTTTAAGGGTATTAAAAAATTGCTAATTTTATTTTTTTTTAAATTTTCATTAGATATATCAGGTTTTTTCTTTGGAATAATTAAGTCTGCTGAAGTCGATGTATGAGGTATAATTAAAAAAATAAGGATTATTAACAATATTTTCTTAGATTTATCTTTCATAAAATATCAAACGATTCCACAAATTATGTTATAAATATTTATGTTTAAAGGATCAAATGTTGCTATTATTACCCCATTTAAGAATAATAAGCTAGATGAAGAAGCTTATTTAAAACTAATTAATTTTCATTTAGAAAATGGAACAAATGGTTTAGTTCCAGCTGGGACAACCGGTGAGTCTCCAACTTTAAGTCATGATGAACACGAGAAAGTCATTGAAATTTGTATTAAAGAGTCAAATGGAAAAATTCCTGTAATTGCTGGGACAGGCTCAAATTCAACCGAAGAAGCTGTTGCCTTAACTAAACACGCTGAAAAAGCAGGTGCTGACGGAGTGCTTGTAGTAACGCCATATTACAACAAGCCTACTCAGGAAGGTTTATATCAACATTATAAAAAAATTAATGATAATACCAATCTACCAATCATAATTTATAATATACCTAGCCGATGTGTAATAGATATGTCCGTTGACACTATGGCAAGATTATTTGAATTAAAAAATATTGCTGGAGTTAAAGATGCTACAGGTGACTTAGATAGATTAGATCAAACAATAAAAAAATTAGGAAATGAATTTATTCAGCTAACTGGTGAGGATGGTTTAGCTTTAGATTTTAATAAAAGAGGTGGTGTGGGTGTTATTTCTGTTACAGCAAATATTGCGCCAAAGTTATGTTCTGATATGCAAAAATTTTCTAAATCAAGTTTAGATAATGAGTTAGAAGAGGCTCAAAAAATTGATAAAATTTTACAACCTGTACATAAATCACTTTTCATTGAAAGTAATCCCGCACCCGTTAAGTATGCGGCAAAACTTTTAGGTTTGTGTAGTGACGAAATAAGATTACCACTAGTAAATATTAAAAAAGATACAGAGGAAGTGGTAAAGAAAGCATTAAAGTCTGCAGAATTAATATAATGAAAAAAAAAACCAATAATGGTTTAAAGATAATTTCATATAATAGAAAAGCTAGTTTCAATTACTTCTTTAACGATCTGATTGAAGCAGGAATAGTCTTAAAAGGGTCTGAGATAAAATCTGTCAGACAAGGAAAAGTTAATATTGCCGAGTCCTATGCGGTAGAAAAAAAAGGAGAGATTTATCTAATCAATTCACATATTCCATTATATAAAGCTGCTAGTTACATTAACCATAATCCATATGCTGAGAGAAAATTATTATTTAATAAAAAGGAAATTAATAAGCTTATTGGAAAAATGAATGAAGATGGATTTACATTGGTTCCTACCAAAATGTATTTTAAGAAAGGTAAAGCAAAAGTTGAAATTGCAGTAGCTAAAGGAAAAAAAATGCATGATAAAAGACAAACTAAAAAAACCAGAGACTGGAATAGAGAAAAGGCAAGATATTTTAGAAAAAGTAGTTAATACAGCATATTTATCCATAGGATCTAATTTGGGTGATCGTATCATAAATATTGAGAAGACAAAAAATTTAATACTATTTCATAAAATGAATATTTTAAAAAGTTCTTCATTTTATGAAACTCCATCATGGCCAAACACAAAGTTTCCAAAATATTTAAATATTGTTCTAAAAATTAATACGGATTTATCCCTTCCAAGTCTTTTTTTAAATTTAAAAAATATTGAAAAGTTAATTGGAAGAACTCCAAGCCCAAGAAATTCACCTAGAGTCTGTGATATAGATATAATAGACTACAATCAAAAAAATTATTCGATTAAGATTAAAAAAGACTTTTTGATAGTACCTCACCCAAGAATGTCAGTAAGAAATTTTGTATTATTGCCACTTTTTGAAATTTGTAATAATTGGAAGCATCCTAAAACTAAGCAAAAAATAACAGAATTAATGTCAAAATTACCATTAAGTAGCATAACAGCTATTAAAGTTATGTGATTTAATGGTATAAGTAATTATGCTTAAGCCAGATGATTTAATAAATAAGGTGAAATCCTACAATAGGTTTTTAAATCCAGAGACTTTATCCAAAGCATATGATTTCGCATTAAAAGCACACGAGAAGCAAAAAAGAGATGAAGGTTCACCATACATAATTCATCCAGTGGCTGTTGCGAATATATTGACAGAATTAAAATTAGATAGTGCAACAATTGCTACTGGTTTGCTACATGATACCATAGAGGATACTCATGCCACTTACAAAACTATAGAAAAAGAATTTGGAAAAGAGGTTGCCGATTTAGTTGATGGAGTTACTAAAATTTCTGTTTTTGAAAACCAGGCTGTAGCAAATTCTAAGGCTGAGAATTTTAGAAAATTAATCCTTGCTACCTCAAAGGATATAAGAGTTTTATTGGTCAAACTTGCTGACAGACTTCATAATATGAGAACAATTCAATTTGTTTCAAATAAAGATAAGCAAATAAGAAAAGCAAAAGAAACAATGGAAATTTATGCACCATTAGCTGATAGAATGGGGATGAATAGAATTAAAGACGAATTAGAAGATTTATGTTTTGAAGTATTAAATCCTGAGGCTAGAAAATTAATCAATGATAGATTAAGTAATATAAAAGAAACCAATAAGATAAATTTCAATACAGTATCCGATGAATTAAAAAATCTTCTTACAAAAAAGAATATAAATTGTAAAATTTTTGGTAGAGAAAAAACCCCTTTTTCTTTATGGAAAAAAGTTCAAAAAAAAAGAACATCTCTAGAGCAAATGACAGATATAATTGGATTTAGAATTATATTAGATGATGTGGACGAGTGCTACAAAGCGCTAGGTGTATTTCATAGTAATTGGAACTGCATACCAGGTAGGTTTAAAGATTATATTTCTTCACCAAAAATAAATAATTATCAGTCTCTACATACAGCTGTAATTGGACCAAACAAGAGACCAATAGAAATACAACTCAGAACTATGCAAATGCATGAATATGCACAAAGAGGTATTGCATCTCACTGGAAATATAAGTCATCGGAAAAATTTAATTCTTTAACATGGAAAGAATATGATTGGTTAGCAGATTTGGTAGAAATTATTGATAAGAATGAAAACCCTGAGGATTCTTATGAATTTACAAAACTTCAAATGTTTCAAGAAAACGTTTTTTGTTTTACTCCAAAAGGATCTGTAATTAAATTGCCTAAAAATGCTACACCAATAGATTTTGCTTATGCTGTTCATACAAAAATCGGTGATAAGGCAGTTGGATGTGAAATAAATGGGAAAGAAAGTGATATGCAATCAGTTTTAATTAATGGAGATGTTGTAAAAATTATAACATCCAAAAAGGTATCCCCATCTTTGCATTGGGTAAGCACTGCTAAAACTGGTAAAGCAAGAGCTGCAATCAGACGATATTGGCAATATAGAGAAACCAATGGAACAGCTAGGAATAAAAAATATAATACGACACTATGGATATCTCTTTTTGATAAACCAGGTGTTTTAGGAGAGGTTACTACTCTTATAGGTAGTCATAATGTAAATATAACAAGTGTAGAAATGGTCGAAAAGACTAAAAGTACGATAAATTTTCATTTTAATCTACTTATTAATGATTTGAAAAACTTTACAAATTTAATTAGTCAGCTAAAACAAAAAGAACATAGCTTTAAAATAATTAGACATAAAAATAGTAAATATGCTTTCTTTAAAAAACTCCTTGAAAGTTTTAAAAAAAACTAATGCATTATTAGAAGGACACTTTGTTTTATCATCAGGTTTGCATTCTCCAATTTATATTCAATGCGCGAAAGTTTTGAGTCATCCTCACCTAGCATCCAAACTTTGTTTATCTTTAAGTAAAAAAATTAAAAAAAAATTTAAAAAAATTGATTTAATTTTAGCACCAGCAATTGGTGGTATCGTAATTGGATATGAAATAGGTAGGATTTTAAAAATAGAAACAATCTTTGCTGAAAGGGTCAAAGGTAAATTTAAATTAAGAAGGGGGTTTAATATTAAAAGAAACTCTAAAGTTTTAATTATTGAGGATGTGATAACAACTGGTGGATCTAGTCTAGAATGTTCAGAATTAGTAAAAAAGTCTGAAGCAAAATTATTAGGATTTGCTTCATTAATTAACAGATCGGAAAAAAAAAATCTTAAAATAAAAAGTAAACCAATTATATCTCAATTGAAGATTAAAGTACCAGTTTTTAAAAAAAAAAATATTCCTCATACTCTTAAACAAATTCCGATTACTTCACCAGGGAGTAGGTTCTTAAAATGATTAGATTGGGAGTTAATATTGACCATATCGCTACTATTCGAAATGCAAGAGGTGAAGATCACCCAGACCCTTATAAAGCAGCTATATATGCAATGAAATGTGGGGCAGACTCTATCACTATTCATTTAAGAGAAGATAGAAGACATATTAAAGATTTTGATCTAAAAAAAATATCTTCTAATAAAAAAATCCCCTTAAATTTAGAAATGGCAGCTGATTTGAAAATATTAAAAATAGCTTTAAAAAATAAACCAAATTTTATTTGTTTGGTGCCAGAAAAAAGAAATGAAATCACTACAGAGGGTGGATTAAATTTAAATAATAATAATATAAAAATAAAAAAAATTATTAATGTTCTAAATAATAATAAAATACGAACAAGTTTATTTATAAATCCATCAACTAAAGATGTAAGATTGTCAAAAGATTTAAATGCTGATTGTATTGAAATACATACAGGTCGAATTTCAAATTTAATAAAAAAAAATAAATTTTATAAAAGCGAACTGAGGAAAATTATTAAAGTAGTCAGGTATGCTAATAATTTAGGTATTGAGGTTCATGCTGGTCATGGGATGGATTATAAAACAGCTAAAATTCTTTCTAAAATAAAAGGAATAAAAGAATTTAATATTGGACATTTTATAATAGGTGAGTCAGTTTTTTTTGGTTTAAAGAAAACTATTAAAGTATTTAAGAGTATTTGTAGATAAAAATGAGAATATTGGGCAACGGAGTTGATATTGTTGAAAACAGGAGAATAGAAAAAGCTATAAAAAATAAAAATTTTGTTAATAAAATATTTTCTAGTAAAGAAAAAGATATCGCAAAAAACAAACGAGTAAATAAAACTAATTATTTTGCCAAAAGGTTTGCCGCTAAAGAGGCTTTTTTAAAAGCAATTGGAACTGGTTTATCAAAAGGCTTAAAATTCAACGATATTACAATAATTAATAATAGCAAAGGCCAGCCATTTATCGAGTTAGAGAAAAAAATTCAATTATTTATAAAGAAAAAATTTAAAATAAAAAAATATCAAATCCACCTATCTATATCTGATGAAAAGAGATACTCGATTGCTTACGTAATACTTAATGAAAGGCTAAAATGAAATGGATTATTGAAAATTTAAAAACATTATTTTATGCGCTAATTATTGCAGTGATAATTCGCTCATTATTAATTCAACCTTTTTATATACCTTCATCATCAATGGAACCAAATTTATTAGTTGGTGATCGATTATTTGTTACAAAACTATCTTACGGATATAGCAGACACTCATTTCCGTTTAGTCCACCTATATTTGATGGCAGAATTCTCAATTCAAAACCGAGTAGGGGTGATATAATAGTTTTTAAAACGCCTGCAGATAATAGGACTGATTACATTAAAAGATTAGTAGGATTACCTGGTGACGTAATCCAATTTATTGATGGCGAAATATATTTAAATAATAATCAAATTTTGAGAACTGTGACAAGCAAATCTGAAGAACTGTATTGTGGTCCACAGAAAATTGAAGTTATTACCTATGAGGAAAAGTTACCTAATGGAAAAAATTATTTAGCTTCTTATAGAAAAGATTACACATTTATGAACTCAGAAAAATATATAGTTCCAGAAAATCATTTTTTTTTCTTAGGAGATAACAGAGATTGTTCAAAGGATAGTAGATTTTTAGATGAGGTAGGATATGTTCATGAAAATAATCTCGTAGGAAAAGCACAAATCTTATTTTTTTCTTCTGACCCGAGGGTTGCGAGCATCTTTAATTTTACAAAGTGGAAAAATTCAATAAGATTTAAAAGATTCTTTAAGAAATTAATTTAATGAAAAAAATAGATAATATTCAAAAAATACTTAATATTAATTTTAAGAACGAAAGTTTATTGAAAAGAGCTATTACACATAAAAGCTATAATTCAAAATTAAATTACGAAAAACTTGAATTTTTAGGCGATCGTGTATTAGGTTTAGTGATATCGAAAAAGTTACTTGAAATTTATCCTAATGAAAAGGAGGGTATTTTAGATAAAAAGTTTGCATCATTAGTTAATAGAAACAAATGTTATGAGGTTGGTAAAAATTTAAATTTAAAAAATTTCATTCTCGTTGCAAATAACAAAAAAAATTCTGATTTGATTCAAAAAAAAATAATATCAGATTGTATTGAGGCAATTATTGGTGCAATTTATTTAGATCAAGGGTTAAATGTTGTAGAAAAATTTATTCTCAAGGAATGGGATAAATTTATCTTATTATCAAAAAATACAGAAATAGATGCTAAAACTAAACTACAAGAATTATCACTTAAAAAATATAAGTTATTACCTAATTACAAACTAATATCTAACACAGGACCTAGACACAGTCCTAGCTTTACTGTAGCTGTTAAACTAAAAGGTTCCAAATTTGTGCACGGTAAAGGTTCATCAAAAAAAAATGCTGAACAAAACGCAGCAGAAAAATTTTTAAATTCATACACTAAAAATGAATTGGCAAGATAAGGGTTATTTAATCTCTTCTAATAGATATAACGAAAATTCCTCCATTATTGAACTTTTTACTCAAGAAAGAGGCAAGGTTAAAGGTATATTATTTGGTGCAACCTCAAAAAAAATAAAAAATTATTTATTTGTTGGAAATTGCTTTCACATTAACTTTTCCTCTAAAAATGAAAATTTAATTGGTAACTTTAAATTAGAGATAGATAAAGTTAATACACCAATATTTTTAGAAAACCAAATTAAACTTTCTTGTATAGTTAATATATTTAATTTGATAAAATTGCTTACTGTTGAAAATCAAAAAAATGATAAAATATTTGAATTAATCAGTATTTTTTTTGAATTTCTTGCAAAAGAAAATTGGTTAACATCATATATATTTTGGGAATTAGATTTATATAAAAATCTAGGGTACGAGTTAAATTTAAACAATTATACTAAAAAAATTAAACTAAATGGAACACATAAATACTTTTCACTCTCAGATGAAAAAAAAGTTCCTAATTTTTTAGTAGAAAATAGTATAGAAAATGTTTCCAAAGAAGATTTAATAGCTGGTATTGATATAATTGGTAACTTTTTAGAAAAGTCAATTTTGAGTAAAAACAATCTAGCTTTACCTGAAACTAGAATTAGTTTTGTAAATCTTGTAAGAAAACTATAAATATTTTAAAATCCTATCTGCAAAATATGTTACGATTGCATTTGCACCTGCTCGTTTAAACGATATTAAGCTCTCAATTATTGCTTTTTCATTAATAATATTTCTTTCTATTCCATTCATAATAAGGCTGTATTCACCAGATACTTGATAGGCGATTATTGGAATTTTGAACTGTTCTTTAATTAGGCTTATAATATCAAGATAAGGCATTCCAGGTTTAACCATAATCATATCTGCACCTTCTTTGATGTCTATCGATACTTCTCTTAAAGCCTCATTTTTATTTTTAAAATCCATTTGATAAGTTTTTTTGTCTCCTCTAAGTATCCCTTTTGTGCCCACAGCATTTCTAAATGGTCCATAAAAACTTGAAGCATATTTTACTGCATACGAAAGTATCTGAACATCTTGATACCTATGTTTATCAAGATTTTTTCTAATCAAACCGATTCTACCATCCATCATATCTGAAGGAGCTATAATATCACATCCCATTGAGGCTTGTAGTAAGGATTGTTTTATTAATATTTCATTTGTTTCATCATTTAAAATTTTATCATTTTTTAATATTCCATCATGTCCATGATTTGTATATGGATCTAGAGCAACATCGCACATTATCCCAACTTGATCTTTATATTTTTTCTTAATGTATCTTATAGCTTTACAAACTAAATTGTTTTCATTTAATGCCTCAGAACCCTTAGTATTTTTTAATTTTTTTTCTGTGTAAGGGAACAAAGCTACTGTTGGAATTTTTAATTTAATAGCTTTATCAAGTATCGTATGTAACTTATTTAAAGAATATCTATAGACTCCTGGCATATTTGTTATTTCCTGTTTTTTATTTTTTCCCTCAACTAAAAAAATAGGTAATATTAAATCACTAGAGGTGATATTATTTTCCTCAACCAATCGTCTTACCCAATCAGTTCGTCTATTTCTTCTCATTCTCAAATTTGGATATTTTCCAGTGATAATCATTCTCAATTAATTTTTTAATATGCGGCAATATTTATATGTATTATAGTCATAAATAAAGTATTTATTGAATATGAGCAATGTAACATCATTAAACGAGGTTAAAACCCAAAAAGTTTTAGGTGATTTTCAAAAACAAAAATTAAATTTTGATTTAAATAAGTTAAAGAATGCTTTGAATGAGGTGTTAAAAATAAGAGGTTTTGACACTAGTTTGGGCATACCTCATTTTGCCGCTATACCCTTAACACAAATACCTGGTGATCCAGACTCGATAAAAGGTAATAAGGCTAGAGGCGTTTATTGGACAAAGCCAGACTCTACAGGTGTCGAGGTTTCTCGAGATGTAAAAATTGATGAAAGTAAATATTCGGAATTTATAAAAGATTTTGAACACACTTATTTTAAAGAAGTATTTGATGAGCTTAAGAAACACTACAAGCTGGGAAGAGTAAGGTTGTTATTAAAAGAACCAAGATCTACATTGAGTTGGCACAGAGATCCAGAGCCAAGACTTCACATTCCTATCATTACTAACCCTGGATGTTTAATGGTTATAGACAATTCAGCACAACATATGCCTGCTGATGGAGGGGTTTGGGTTACAAATAATGTTAAATATCATAATGCATTTAATGGTGGAGAAGAAAACAGAGTTCATCTAGTTGCTTGCGTTTTAGACTATAATTTTAATTAATTTGAAAAAGATTTTCATTTCATCTGACCACGCTGGATATAAATTAAAAGAACAAATAAAAAAATACTTAAAAATAAAAAACATAATTTGTTTTGATTTGGGTCCCTCATCTAACAAAAAGGTTGATTATCCAATTTATGCCCACAAATTAGCAAAAAAGGTAAAAACAAGTAAAAAAAACTTTGGAATACTGGTGTGTGGATCTGGCACAGGCATGTGCATAACTGCAAATAAACATAAGAATATAAGGGCTGCTCAGTGTTTTAGCACAAAATCTACTAAATTATCTAGATTGCATAATGATGCAAATGTCATTACATTGGGATCAAGATTATTAAGTAAAAAAAAGGCTTGTAGTTTTGTAAATCTTTTTTTAAATACTAACTTTGAAGGTGGAAGACACCTTAGTAGAATAAGGAGAATTTAAAATGTCTAGTGAAGGTAAATATTTAAATCCGGAATATCAAAATTTTTTTGAAAAAAAACTTTCTGAGATTGATCCAGAAATATCAAAAGCCATAGATGATGAACTAATTAGACAACAAAATCATATAGAGCTTATTGCTTCAGAAAACATAGTCTCACAAGCAGTTTTAGAGGCACAGGGATCTGTGCTTACAAACAAATACGCTGAAGGGTATCCAGGTAAAAGATACTACAATGGTTGTGAGCATGTAGATGTAGCCGAGAGTTTAGCAATAGACAGACTAAAAAAATTATTTAATTGCAAGTTTGCAAATGCACAGCCGCACTCAGGTGCTCAAGCTAATGGTGCAGTTTTTTTAGCACTTCTTAAACCAGGTGATACAATTATGGGACTAAGTTTAAATTCAGGAGGACATTTAACACACGGTTCAAAAGCAGCAGTATCCGGTAAATGGTTTAATGCAATAGCTTATGAAGTTGACAAAGAAACCGAATTGTTAAATTACGATGAAATTGAAAAATTAGCGTTAGAACATAAACCAAAAATGTTAATTGCAGGTGGTAGTGCGTATTCTAGAATTATAGATTTTAAAAAATTTAGAGAAATAGCAGATAAAGTTGGTGCTTTTTTTATGGTAGATATGGCGCATTTTTCTGGATTGGTTGCTGGTAAAGGATATCCAAATCCATGTGATCATGCAGACGTAGTTACCTCAACCACTCATAAAGTTTTTAGAAGTGCTAGGGGTGGGATAATTTTGACTAATAGAGAAGATTTAGCAAAAAAGTTTAATTCTGCAGTTTTTCCTGGATACCAAGGTGGTCCATTAATGCACATAATAGCAGCTAAAGCTGTAGGTTTTTTAGAGGCATTAAAACCTGAGTTTAGAGAATATATTAGTACAGTTTTAGCAAATGCTAAGTTGCTTGCTGAAACTCTTAAAAATAATGGATTTAAAATATACTCAGGTGGCACTGATACTCACTTAATGTTAGTTGATTTAAGACCTTTCGGTGTAAAAGGAAATATCGCATCTGATAGTTTATCAAGAGCAAACATAACATGTAATAAAAACGGTATTCCTTTTGATACTGAAAGCCCGATGATAACTTCAGGTATAAGATTAGGATCTCAAGCAGCTACTACAAGAGGCTTTGGATTAAAGGAATTTGAAAAAGTTGGTGAGTTAATAACCAAAACAATTAATGGATTATCCAAAAATCCAAATGATAATAGTACAATTGAAGCTGAAGTGAGAAAAGAAGTTGTTGAATTGTGCTCTAAATTCCCGATTTACAAACACCTAAGATAAATATAAATCATAGTAATGATTTGCCCGTGCGAAAAAAAAGGTGAGACATCTGTTGTTGATTCAAGACCTACCGAAGATGGAACCGCTATAAGAAGAAGAAGACTTTGCGAGTGTGGGGAGAGATTTACCACATTTGAACGTGTACAGTTTCGAGAACTTGTAATTGTTAAAAAAAATGGAAGAAAATCTGCTTTTGATAGGGATAAACTTTCTAAATCTATTTATATTGCTTTAAAGAAAAGACCAATTGATACTGACACAATTGAAAAATTTATAACAAAAATTTCAAGATCTTTAGAGGAATTAGGACAAAGTGAAATCACTTCAAATACAGTCGGAACAATGGTAATGGATGGATTGAAAGAATTAGATCCTGTAGCTTATGTTAGATTTGCATCTGTTTATAGAAATTTCAGAGAAGAAAAAGATTTTGTCCAATTTGTAGACAAACTAAATGTCATTAAAAATAAGTAAATCTGATAAGAGATACATGGATTTAGCTATATCTCTTGCAGATGATAGGGTAGGTCTTACAGGTACCAATCCCTCTGTAGGATGTGTAATTGTTAATAAAAATCAAATTATTTCAGTTGGACAGACAGGCTTAGGTGGCACCCCCCATGCTGAAACTGTAGCCATAAAAAATGCAAAAAAAGAAAAATTAAAAGGATCGACCATGTATGTAACTTTAGAACCTTGTAATCATTATGGCAGAACACCACCTTGTACAAAACAAATAATAAAACATAAAATTGACAAAGTTTTTTTTGGAGTTAATGATATAGATACTAGAACTTCAGGAAAAACCAAAAAAATTCTTAATAACTTTAATATAAAAGTAAAAAATAACTTACATATTAAAAAAAATTTAAATCTTTATAGATCGTATTTTTTTTTAAAGAAACAAGATTATCCCTTTATAACAGGGAAAATTGCTTGTACTAAAGATTATTATATCAAAACTAATAAAAAATATATTTCCAATTCACACAGCTTGAATTTCTCCCATTTATTAAGATATAAAAATCAGGGAATATTAGTTTCAAGTAAAACTGTAAATTCTGATAACCCACAATTAAATTGTAGACTTAATGGACTACTAAAATATTCTCCAACAAGATTTGTTTTAGATAAAAATTTAGATATAAGTCTTACAACTAAATTAGTGCAAACCTCAAAAAAAATTAAGACTTATATTTTTTACAATAAAAGTAATTATAAATTAAAAAAGTTAAAAAAAATGGGAATAAAACTTATTCAAATACAATTAAACCAAAATGACAATTTAGATTTAATATATGTATTGAAAAAAATTAAAAAATTAAATGTATATTATTTATTAGTTGAAGGAGGAATAAAATTAACTAACTATTTTATATTAAATAACCTTTTTAATGAATTTTTTTTGCTTAAATCTGATAATAATATAAATAATAAAAAAAGATTTACTAAATACAAATTTAAAAGTCGTATTTTAAAAATTTTTTCTAAAAAAGAAACAATTAACACTTATCTTGATAAAGATAAGATTATAAAATATTTCTGATGTTTAATGGAATTATATATAATGTAGGAAAAGTAGTAAGAATAGATAAAAGATCTAAAGGTATAAATTTATTTCTAAAATCAAATTTAAAATTATATAAAAAAAAAACTATAGGAATGTCAATATCCTGTGATGGTGTATGTTTAACTTTAATTTCAAAGAAAAAAAATATACTAGAATTTTTTCTTTCAAATGAAACTTTGATTAGATCAAAGTTTAAGACAATTAAAATTGGTGATAAAATCAACTTAGAACAGCCCTTAAGAAAAGGACAAGATATTTCTGGACATATATGTCAAGGCCATGTTGATACAACTGCTAAAGTAATGAATATAAAAAAATCAGATAAAGCACTAATTTTTACTTTTAGGATCATGAATAAATTTGAAATCTATCTAGTTGATAAAGCATCAATTTTGATTAATGGCATATCTCTTACAATATCAAATATTTATAAAAATACTTTTAAAATCTGGGTAATACCTCACACGCTAAAACTCACAAATTTATCTCATTTAAAAATAAATGATTTTGTAAATATTGAAATTGACATTCTTTCCAAATATGTAAAAAAATTTTTAAATGCCAAAAAAAAAATTTAGTAAAATAAGAGAAATTATAAAAACAGCTAGAAATGGCGGCATGTATATATTGGTAGATGATGAAAATAGGGAAAACGAGGGAGATTTAGTATTTTGTGCATCTGATGTAACTCCTAAAAAAATTAATTTCATGGCTAAATATGGAAGAGGACTTATTTGTTTAGCTATAAATTCATCGCAGGCAAAAAAATTAAATTTGAATTATATGTCTCCGGTAAACAAATCGAGACACCAAACAGCTTTTACAGTATCTATAGAAGCTAAAAGTGGAATAACAACTGGGATATCAGCTCAAGATAGATCTAGGACTATTAAAATAGCAACAAGAACAAATGTTAAAAAAAAAGAAATAGTTTCTCCTGGACATGTGTTTCCTATAATTGCACGAGATGGAGGTGTTTTAGTTAGAGCTGGACACACAGAAGCATCTGTCGATATATCAAAATTAGCAAAAAAAAAGAGTTCAGCTGTAATATGTGAAATTTTGAATGATGATGGCACTATGGCTAAAGGACAAAGTCTAATTAATTTTGCATCAAAACATAATCTTAAAATCGGTAAAATAGAGGATTTAATTGCTTTTAGATTAAAAAGCGAAAAATTTGTTAAATTAAAAAAAAATTCTGAAATAAATTTAAAAAATATAAAATATAAAATTAAAATTTATGAAAATCTGCTTGATGGCTCAGAACATTTTGTACTTCTTAAAGGACAAATTAAAATAAATGCTGTTCCTCGTGTAAGAGTAATTTCCTCAAATGTAATTAAAAATTATTTAATTAACCAAAAACTTCCAAATTCATTTAATAAAACATTAAATTATTTTAAAAAATTTAACAATTGTGTACTAGTTTTTATTAATGATACTAATTTAAAATCTGTGTCTGAAACTTTAAAGGACTACAAAGATAAACCTTTAAAGAATAAAACAAAAGATAATTTAATCAGAAACTACGGAATTGGTGCCCAAATAATTAAAGATTTGAAAATTAAAAAAATGATACTTATAACTAGTTCACCAAAAAAAGTTATTGGGTTAGATGGATATAATATAAAAATTGTAAAACAGGAAATTTTAAAATGAATAAAAAATGCTTAATAGTTGTTGCTAATTATTATGAGAACATATCAAACAATCTTTTACAAAGTGCATTAAAATCTTTAAAAAACAAGTTATCTTTTAAGATTATTTATGTTCCTGGTGTATTTGAAATTCCAATTACAATCTCAAAAAATATTAAAAAATATGATGGATTTATTGTTTTAGGATGTGTGATAAAAGGTCAAACACCTCACTTCGAATTCATATCAAGCTCTGTAACAGATAACATTCTAAATATGTCAGTTAAAAATAAAAAACCTATAGGCAATGGTATAATTACATGTTTAAATAAAAAACAGGCAATTGCACGTAGTAAAAAGGGCTCTGAAGCTGCAAATGCAATGCTTTCAGTTTTGTCTCAATAGTATTCTAAAATGAAATATAATGGAAAAAATAACCCAAGAGTAATAATAATTCAAAAAATATACAGTAAATTAATAAATAATGATTTAGATTTAAATTTTCCCAAACACAGATATAAAAAATTTATTAAAGATGTTGTTAACGGAACACTTGAGAGAAATGAAGTTATCGACAACGAGATCAATCTACATCTTAAGGATGATATAAATGTAAGACGAATAGACAAAGTTTTTGAAGTAATATTGAAAAGTGCAATATTTGAATTACTATATAAACCAACAACATCTACAAATATAATTATAAAAGAATATCTAAACGCATCAAATTTTTTTATAGATTTATCACAAACAAAATTCTTAAATGTTGTTTTAGACAAGTTATCAAAAAAAATCAGAAGCTAATGGACGAAAAAGATATAATTAACTATTTGAGTAAATTAGCTAAAAATAATCCTTCAGCATTACAATTAAATGATGATATTTTTTTTGATAAAAAAAAAAAAATTGCTATTTCAGTAGATACTTATAACGAAGGCACTCATTTTCCAAAATCTCCTGAATTAGGTTTATTAATTAAAAAAATCATTCGTTCATCTATCTCAGATTTGATTTGTAAAGGTGTGAGTCCTAAATATTATTTTATATCTTTTACATCTCCCAAAAAATATTTGAATAGGAGTAAGATTTTAAAATTAATTAATTC
This sequence comes from uncultured Pelagibacteraceae bacterium, assembly GCA_902529105.1. GTDB lineage: Bacteria > Pseudomonadota > Alphaproteobacteria > Pelagibacterales > Pelagibacteraceae > Pelagibacter. The sequence continues at coordinate 26,746 of CABZUW010000002.1, read as the reverse complement.
ACTTAAAGACGAGCAAAAAAAATATAAAATGAAGATATCAGGTGGAGACTCAACAAACGGAAATTTTTTATCATTCACGATTATCTCATTAGGATATGCTTCTAAAATTATTAAAAGAAATCACGTAAAGCTTAATGACGATATATATATTTCGGGAAATATAGGTGACAGTTATTTAGGTCTCAAATTTATAAAAAAAAAAATTAAAAAATTTTCATTATTTGAGAAAAATTTTTTTTTAAAAAAATATTATTTGCCCGATATCCCCATAAAAATCTGTGAATTGTTAAAAAAGTTTGCCAACTCTTCGGTTGATATATCTGATGGAATTATTGAAGATTTACGAAATATGATAAATAAGCAGAAATATAAATATAAAGTTAATATAGACCTAATACCTGTATCAAAGGAGTTTAAATCTATTATTAAGAAAAATAACCTCACAATACAAAAAAATTTATTTAATGGAGATGATTACCAAGTTATTTTCACTGCTTCAAAAAAAAATAGAAAAAAGATAAAAAAATATGCAGAAAAATTGAATCAAAAGATAACTATAATTGGCCAAATAATTAAAAATAATTCAGGAAATATTTTATTAAAAGATGGAAGACCCCTTAAAATGACTAATTTTAAAGGTTATAGGCATACTTTTTAAAAAGTTAATTATTGCCTTTTATTAATTTTTTTGTAATGTCCGATTTTTATATAAAGGATCAAATCATATGGATACTATAAGCGAATCAATTCTTCTCTATACTATATTTGCAGGAATTTTATCAATTGTTTACGGTTTTTTTACAGGTAAAAATATTCTTAATTCAAGTTCGGGTAATTCTAAAATGCAAGAAATAGCATCTGCAATTCAAGTTGGTGCTAAAGCATATTTAAATAGACAATACAAGACCATTGCAATCGTTGGTGTTGTTGTGCTGATAATTATTAGCATAGCTTTCAGTCCTTTAGTTGGTTTAGGTTATTTAATTGGTGCAGCCTTATCAGGTATCGCAGGTTACATTGGAATGCTTGTTTCGGTTCAGGCAAATGTTCGAACTGCTGAAGCATCTAGAAGAGGATTAACACATGGATTAAATGTTGCTTTCAAATCAGGAGCAGTGACAGGAATGTTAGTGGCTGGTTTAGCGTTACTTTCGATTTCAGTTTATTATTACATTTTATTAAAATTCAATATTGATGAAAGAGAAATAGTTAATGCATTAGTTGCCTTAGGTTTTGGTGCATCCTTAATATCAATTTTTGCACGATTGGGTGGAGGAATTTTTACTAAAGGTGCTGATGTTGGGGCAGATCTTGTAGGAAAAGTTGAAGCAGGTATACCAGAGGACGACCCTAGAAACCCTGCTGTGATTGCGGATAATGTTGGAGATAATGTTGGTGACTGTGCAGGAATGGCTGCAGATTTATTTGAGACTTATGCTGTTACGATAGTTGCAACTATGGTATTAGCATCTATTTTTTTTCAAAATGACATGAGCATGATGTTATATCCCTTAACAATTGGTGGTGCTTGTATCATTACATCTATTTTGGGTACATATTTTGTAAGGCTAGGTAAAAGTAAAAATGTTATGGGTGCCTTGTATAAAGGTTTTATAGTGACAGCTATTTCATCTCTAGTTGTTTTATATCCATTAACAGATTATGTAATTGGTTTTGATAATATTTATTCAGTAGGAAATAAATCATTTAATGGAACAAGTTTGTATTATTGTGGTGTTATTGGTCTTGTAATAACTGGTTTAATTATATGGATTACCGAATACTATACTGGCACAAATTACAGACCTGTAAAAAGTGTTGCTAAATCATCCACAACTGGACACGGAACAAATGTTATTCAAGGTCTAGCAGTATCAATGGAGGCAACAGCAATACCAGCTTTAATTATAGTTGCTGGTATCTTGCTAACAAATTCAATTGCAGGATTATATGGTATAGCCATTGCTGTTACAACTATGTTGGCTTTAGCTGGAATGGTTGTTGCTTTAGATGCTTATGGACCTGTCACTGATAATGCTGGTGGAATAGCTGAAATGTCTAAATTACCAAATAACGTAAGAAAAACTACAGATGCTTTAGATGCTGTAGGAAACACAACAAAAGCCGTAACTAAGGGATATGCTATTGGGTCAGCAGGTTTAGGCGCATTAGTTCTTTTTGCTGCTTACACAGAGGATATAAAACATTTTTCTAAAATTGCAGGATCGAAACTTGAGGGTGTAGTCGTTACCTTTGATTTGTCAAATCCATATGTTGTAGTTGGTTTATTAATAGGTGGAATGTTACCATATTTATTTGGTTCAATGGGTATGCAAGCTGTTGGAAGAGCAGGTGGAGCAGTAGTTGTTGAGGTAAGAAGACAGTTTAAAAAATTTCCTGGTATTATGAAAAAAACCCAAAAGCCTGATTATGCAAAATTAGTTGATCTTTTAACAATAGCAGCAATTAAAGAAATGATCATACCTTCGTTATTGCCAGTTTTATCTCCGATAGTTTTATACTTTGTAATATTTTCAATTGGTGGACAGGTTGCAGCATTAGCCTCAGTTGGTGCAATGTTATTAGGTGTTATAATAACTGGATTGTTTGTTGCTGTGTCAATGACAGCCGGTGGTGGTGCATGGGATAATGCAAAGAAATATATTGAGGATGGTAACTTTGGTGGAAAAGGATCAGAAGCACATAAAGCCGCTGTTACTGGTGATACTGTAGGAGACCCCTATAAAGATACCGCAGGTCCTGCAGTTAATCCTATGATCAAAATTACTAATATCGTTGCGTTATTATTGCTTGCAGTCATTGCTTCTTAAAATTATTTTTTTGATTTTGTTCTTTCTATAGGGGAATTAATTTTATGCCTTAAACTTGTTAATAGGTTGTAGACATATGAATTTTTTTGATAACCGCTTGATGTAATCTTTTCACTAAATTCAATCTCATTCATTTTAGCTAAATCATAAAAATTTTTTTTTTTAATTAAACCTAAATCATTTAGTTGTAGTATTAAAATGTTATTCTTTTCAGTATTTCTTTTGCCTAATTTAAAAATAGATGTACTAGTTTTTTTTGTTTCTATGTATACCCATATATTATCATCAAAGGAGCTTTTTGTAGATGGAGGTCCTAAGATTTCTAAAACATCATTTTTATTAGATTTATTAACAACTAAATCCTTTGATTTATTTTTTATAAAACTAATGCCGTGATTTTTAACTACTTTATTAGTGCTGCAACTTGATATAAGTATAAATATAATAAATAAAATAATTTTCATATGAGTGATAATTACCTTAATATTTACAATAATTTAATTAATTTAACTAGAAATAAATTATTATATAAAAATCTCAATAGGGAAGAAACTTTTTCAATAAGATTAACATTTTATCTTATTCATTTTGCTTTTTTTCTTAAAATATATAAGAGCGAGGAAAAAAAGTTATTACAAAAAATATATGATTTTAATTTTAGGCAATTAGAAATTTCTATTAGGGAAATCGGTTATGGCGATGTGTCAATTAATAAAAAAATGAAGGATTACCTAAACTTATTTCATAAAATAATATTAGAAATAGAGAATTGGGAAGAGAAAGATAATAACAAAAAAAAAGAATTTTTTTTAAATTATGTTGATATGAACTCAAATACAGCCTTTTTTGTTGATTATTTTGACAAATATATAAATTTGCTAAAAAAAAACCCTTTAAATTCATTCTCAAACAATATAATAAAATCGGAAATTTAATTATGGCTGTACCAAAAAGAAAAACAACAAAATCTAGAGCTGGTAAGAGAAGATCTCATATACGACATTCTCCAAAAAATATTATTGAAGATAAAAAAAGTGGTGAATATAGACTATCTCATCATATGGATTTAAAAACTGGTTTTTATAAAGGTAGACAAGTTTTAGACCCAAAAGAGTAAATATGTCAACTCCAATTAGAATTGCAGTAGATGCAATGGGTGGTGATAATTCACCTGGAAAAGTTATCAAAGGCATTTCTTTACATTCTAAAAAGAAAAATTCAATTTTATATAACATTTTTGGTGATGTAGATAAAATCTCTGAATTTATAAAAAAATATCCAATAAAACAAAATTATAAACTATTTGATACTAAAGAAAAAATATCTAATGAAGATACCGCTCTTACAGCTGCAAAAAAAGGAAAGAATACTAGTATGTGGAAAGCTATAGATAGTGTTAAATCTAAAGAGTCTGATGTTGTGGTGTCAGCAGGAAATACAGGAGCACTCTTCGTCATTGCTAAATTAAATATACCAATGATCGAAAACATTGATAAACCAGCCCTATCAGCATTATGGCCAAATAAATCTGGTATGAATGTTGTTCTAGATTTAGGAGCAAATGTAGAATGTAATGAAAAAAATTTAATTGATTTTAGTTTGATGGGTGCAGCATTACACAAATCTTTATTCCCACATGAGAATTCTAAAGTTTCATTATTAAATATAGGTTCAGAGGAGTTAAAAGGAAATTCAACTATTAAAAATACATACAAAGAACTTTCAAAAAAAAAAAATCCTATATATGATTTTTGTGGCTATATAGAAGGTAATCAAATTATGGATGGCAATGTTAACGTTATTGTTACTGATGGATTTACTGGCAATGTAGCTTTAAAAACTGCTGAGGGTACAGCAAATTTTATAACAAATGAATTAAAAAATGCATTAAGTGGAAATATAATAGGAAAAATTTCCTCTTTTCTGAATATTCAAAATTTAAAAAAGTTTAAAGAAAAACTAGATCCTAGGTTATATAATGGGGCAATACTTCTTGGTCTTAATTCACCAGTTATTAAAAGCCATGGAGGAACTGATTATATTGGATTTGCAAACTCTTTAGGTGTATGTGAAAAAATTATTGAAGGTAAATTGATAGAAAAGATTAAAAATAATATTTTATAAAATGAGAACTAATTTAACAAAAAAAGAGATTATAAATTCGATTTATATGCAATTAGGTTACTCAAAAAAAATATGTGAAACTTTATTAGATGATTTTTTTGATATATTACTAGAACAATTAATTCAAAATAATAAAGTAAAAATATCTGGTTTTGGCACCTTTTATTTAAGAATAAAACAAGAGAGAATTGGCAGAAATCCTAAAACAAATGAAGAGGCTATTATTAATAAAAGAAATGTAATTACTTTTAAAGCGTCTAAAGAACTAAAGAAGTATATAAATAGTGAGTTATAATCAAAAATACAAAACTATAGGTAAGGTTGCCGTTTTATTAGGTTTAAAAAATAGCAAAGGAAAACCTAATACTCATACAATTAGGTTTTGGGAACAAGAATTTAAAGTCATTAAACCAAAAATTATTAATTCAAGAAGATATTATTCGTTAGAAAATATCGATATTTTAAAAAATATAAAATACCTTTTAAAAGAAAAAGGTATGACTATTAAGGGTGTTAAAAATCTAATTAATAAAGATCAAAGTTTAGTTGACGTAAAGGAATTTATGAATATAAAGAAAACTCAAGATATAAGAATAAAACTAGACAAAATATCTAAATTAATTAAAGAATTAAAAAACAATTAGATGGCAAAAAAAACACACATTAAAGTCAGATTGGTTCCTGAAACAAAACCAGACAGCCCTTTTTTTTACTATGTAAAAAAACCCGCTGGTGGAGAAAAGGCAAAAGTTAAGTTAAAAGCTAAAAAGTATAATCCAAGTACTAGGAAACATGAGATGTTTGTGGAAAAAAAATTGCCTCCTCACAGTAAATAATTACTTAATTTTGAAATTTCTTCTTTCATAATCAATGTATGATTTAATCATATTTTTCCAAATATGATTAGTTATTTTCGGATCGATTTTACTTTTAATTGATTTTTTTTTTATTCTGTTCAAGATTATTTTTATTCTTTTTTTATCAACTATTTGATATTTATAGTCTTTAAGTTTTAAGACCTTTTTAACAATTGCTGTTCTTTTTTTAATTAATTTTAATAATGAATTATCTAGTGAATCAAGCTCATTCCTCAATTTATTTAATTTTTTTTTTTTAATAGGCGACATTTATTCAATTGGAATTATATAAATTTATTATATCAGGATGATTATGTACATAGATAATTCAAAATTAAAAGTCCATATTTCTTTATGGTTATGCTCGATGTTTTGGCTCATATCAATTATGATTATTGTGGGTGGACTTACGAGGCTAACAGACTCTGGTCTTTCCATTACTAAATGGCAATTATTTTCTGGTATTTTACCACCATTAAATGAGAATGATTGGGTTCAATATTTTAATTTGTACAAAGAAATACCTGAATTTAAGTTACAAAATTATTCTATGACCATGAATGAATTTAAAATTATTTTTTGGTGGGAGTGGATACATAGATTTTTAGGAAGATTAATAGGTTTAGCTTATTTAATTCCATTAATTTATTTTTCTTTTAAAATAAAATTTAAATATCTAATTAATTTATATTTAATATTTATTTTAATTTGTTTTCAGGGTTTTATAGGATGGTACATGGTATCAAGCGGCCTTGTTGATAGAGTTGATGTGAGTCATTATAGACTTTCATTGCATTTATTTATAGCATTTTTAATACTTTCTATGATTTTCTGGAATTATCTTAAATTAAAGGAAATTGAAATTCCTGAAAAACGTTTGAACTTTTTTATACCTTTTATTTTTTTAGTTCTTATATTTGGACAAATTTCAATAGGAGCTTTCGTGTCTGGGATGGATGCTGGCACTATATATAATTCATGGCCACTTATGGGTAATTCTTATTTTCCTGACGATAATGCTATATTAAATATATTTAAAATTTCAGCTTTCAACGATCCATCATTAGTTCAGTTTATGCATAGAAACCTTGCATATGTAATCACAATTTTTTATATAATAATTCTTTATAAAATTCTTAAAAATAAAATTTTTGGTCTAACAAAAGTTATTTATTTGCTTGGTGTTTTGTTATTAGTTCAAATTGTCCTTGGGATCATGACGTTGCTTTATGGTGCACAGATTGGATTTGCATCTATGCACCAAATAAGTTCTATATTTTTAGTTAGTTCAAGTATTTATTTATTTTATAAAAATTTAAAAACTAACTAACTGCTTTTAAACCCGGTTTACCAGATGCATCTAAAGCTTGTTTCAAATCAGCAATAATGTCGTCTGGGTGTTCTATGCCTATTGATAATCTTACATATCCAGGAGTAACTCCAGCAGCTAATAACTCTTCCTCAGTCAATTGACTATGTGTAGTAGTAGCTGGGTGTATAGCTAAACTTCTTGCATCACCAATATTTGCAACATGATAGAACATTTTAAGAGCTTCTATAAATTTCTTACCAGCCTCAACACCTCCTTTTACTTCGATACCTACAAGAGCTCCATTTCCACCTTTAAAATATTTTTTAGCTCTATCACCTACAGTACCTTTATGGAGTGTAGGATATATAACTCTAGTTACACTTTTATGTTTTGTTAAAAAATCAACAACTTTTTCAGCATTAGAACAATGTTGTTTCATTCTTAATGGAGCAGTTTCTAAGCCTTGAATAATACCCCATGCATTATCAGGAGCTAGTGGTGCTCCAAGATCCCTAAGCAAGCATACACGAGCTCTTACTGCAAATGCTACATTGGCTCCGGTTAATTGTGGTACAACTTCACCCCAAACTGCGCCTCCATAACTTGCGTCAGGTTCATTGAAAAGTGGTTGTCTCTTTGGATCAGCTGTCCAGTCAAAATTTCCACCATCGACTAAACATCCCCCTATAACTGTACCATGACCTCCAATGAATTTAGTGAGTGAATGTACAACTACGGCAGCACCATGATCTAACGGTTTACAAATTACCGGAGAAGCAGTGTTGTCCATTATAAGAGGTATATTATGTTTTCTACCTATATCTGATACTTCTTTTATTGGAAAAACTCTTAAATATGGATTAGGCAATGTTTCTGCATAAAAACATCTAGTTTTTTCATCTACAAGTTTTTCAAAGTTTTTTGGATCTGAGGGATCTGCATATCTACATTCAATACCTAGTTTTTTTAGAGTATGCGTAAATAAGTTTACAGTACCACCGTAAAGATCTGTTGAACTAATAAAATTATCTCCAGATTGGCATAAATTCATTATTGCAAATGTTGATGCAGCTTGACCAGAACCAACAGTTACACATGCTAGTCCATTTTCTAGAGCTGCTACTCTTTTTTCAAGAACATCGTTTGTTGGGTTCATGATACGAGTATAAATATTACCGAATTCTTTTAGACCAAATAAATTTGCAGCATGATCTGTATTATTGAATTGATAAGATGTAGTTCTGTATATAGGAACAGCTACAGCTGTTGTTGAAGGATCGCTTCTATACTCACCTCCATGCAAAGCTATAGTTTCTGGGTTTTTTGATTTAGACATTATGATCTCCTTTGGCTTTGTTAAATGATAATTCTATTATATATTTTATACTAGGTTCAAGGTAAAAAAAGTCCTTTAAAATGAGGTATTTTTAGTTAAACCAACAATTGACTTTATTAATAGATCAAGTATTAATCCCGCATTTATGTCAAAATTTTTAAAAAAAAGTGATTTAAAAAGTGAGTGGTACGAAATTGATGCTTCAAACGCGATTGTTGGAAGATTAGCTACAGTTATTTCAAAAATAATAAGAGGTAAAAACAAAACTAATTTTACACCTCATATGGATAATGGAGATTTTGTTGTAGTAAAGAATATTGAAAATTTAAAGTTCACTGGTAATAAATTTGAGAACAAAAAATACTATAGACACACAGGTTATCCTGGTGGAATTAAAGAAACTACCCCATCAAGATTGACAAAAAAGAAACCTGATGAAATTTTAAGACTAGCAGTTAAAAGAATGTTGCCTGGGGGACCTTTGGCTAAAAAACAACTAACAAAACTTAAAATGTATGTTGGAGATAATCATCCACACTCAGCTCAAAATCCAAAAGTATTAGATATTTTATCACTTAATAAAAAAAACCTAATTAAAAACTAAAAATGGAAAACTCAAAATACGCAACTGGTAGAAGAAAAACATCTATAGCAAAAGTTTGGCTATCTAAAGGATCGGGCAAGATATCAGTTAATGGAAAAGACTTTAAAGAATATTTTAAAAGACCAAATCATCAAATGCAAATCATAAGACCTTTTGAAATAATTAATCAAATTACAGATTATGACGTGATTTGTAAAGTTATTGGGGGAGGTATGACTGGTCAAGCAGGAGCAATGGTGCACGGTATATCTAAAGCTATACTATTGTATGATGAAAATTTAAAATCTACATTAAAGAAAGAAAAACTGACCACAAGAGATTCAAGATCTGTTGAAAGAAAAAAATATGGTCACAGAAAAGCAAGAAGAAGTTTTCAATTTTCTAAAAGATAGTTTTTTTATTAAATTTCTTTTATATCTATTATAATGAATAATATTAATGTTTTAATTCTTGGTTCTAATGGCTACATTGGTTTAGAATTAGTTAAGCTTCTTTTAAATCATAGTAAAGTCAAGATCAAATATTTGTGCGGTTTTACAAGTGTAGGTAAAAAGCTTTCAACATTTGATAAGTATTTTAAAAAATACAAGTTACCAAAAATATCTAAATTTAATAAAAAGTATTTAAATAAAATAGATATAGTTTTTAGCGCTTTACCGAATGGAGATGCACAAAAGATTTCAAAATTTTTGAATGATAAACAAAAATTAATTGATTTATCTGGTGATTTTAGACTTTTAAATCATAGCGATTACAAAAAGTGGTACAAAACTATACACAAGGCACCAAAAAAAATTAAAGATAGTATTTATGCCCTTCCAGAAATCAAAGGCCCTAAAATAAAAAATTATAATATTATATCTTGTCCAGGGTGTTATCCTACTTCTGTGCTATTACCACTAATACCATTATTAAAAAAAAATTTAATTAGTAATAAAAATATTATAATAGATTCAAAATCTGGATATTCTGGAGGTGGTAGAGGTGTATTTAAAAAATATAAAAATATAAATTTACTAAAGTCGATGAGTGTTTATGGAATTCCTAATCACAAACATAATGCTGAAATACAACAAGAATTAAATTTAGTATCCAAAGGTAAAGTTGATTTTACTTTTACACCAAGTATTTCTCCAATGTTTAGGGGAATAATTACTAATATATATTTTGATTTAAATAAGAAAATAAACCTATCAGTAGTTTTTAACGAATTAAAAAGATTTTATAAGTTAAATAGGTTTATTAAAATTAAAAAAAAAAATACACTATTAAGTACTAATTCAGTTATAAACACAAACTTTTGTGAAATATCTGTATGCAAATCAAAAAAAAAAAATAAAGCTATTATAGTATGTGTTATCGATAATTTAATTAAGGGCGGAGCAGGTCAAGCTGTTCAAAACTTGAATTTATTGTATAATTTTAAATCTTATGAAGGTTTTAAATGATTAAAGTAGTTTACTATTTTTTTTTATTTTTGATAATTGTAAATTGCTCAATTGACTATTCATCTAATATATTTCGTCAAAAAACGAAAGAAAAACCTGTGTCAAATGTTATTAATTTAAATGTTTCAGAGAATGATAGCTTCGAGGTATATAAAAATAAGCTTTTAAATTACTCAAAAAATAATAAATTTCCAAACATAAATAAATGAGAAAAATAAATATTGCAGTAGTAGGATTGGGACAAATTGGAAATTACCTTCTTCACGAACTTAATTCCAAAAAAAAGGATATTGAGATTAAAACTGGTAAACTTATTAACGTTGTCGCTATATCGGCTAAAAATATAAATAAAAAAAGAAGATATAAAATTAATAAAAAATTATTTTATAAAAATCCATTAGATATATTTAAACATGAAAAAATTGATATTTTATTCGAGTCTATTGGTTTGTCAGGAGGTATTTCTAAAAAGGTTGTCGAAAAAGCTATAATAAATAAAGTTCACGTTATAACACCTAATAAGGCACTAATTTCAAAACATGGTGATTATTTATCAGAATTAGCTGAAATACATAAGGTAAATTTAGAATTTGAAGCATCTGTTGCGGGAGGCATTCCAATACTTAGAACTATCAAAGAAGGTTTAGCTACTAATAAAATATTTAAAGTTTATGGAATACTGAATGGAACATGCAATTATATTCTTTCTCAAATGGAAAAATCAAATAATCAATTTAAAGAAGTTTTAAAAAAAGCTCAAAAATTAGGTTATGCTGAACCGGGTAACCCTAAACTTGATCTTAATGGTTATGATGCTTTTGCAAAAGTAAGAATATTATCTGCATTAGCTTTTAATAACAAAATTTCAAAAAAAAAATGTCTAATGGAAGGGATTGAAAATATTTCACTCAAAGATGTCGAGGTATCAAATAAATTAAATTTTAGAATAAAGTTATTAGGTATATCAGAAATCGTAGATGGTAAATTGTTTGAAAGAGTACACCCGTGTTTAGTTAATAAAGATTCTTATATAGGTAATGTTAGTGGTGTTATGAATGCTGTTATAACTGAGGGTGAACCGGTCGGTGAAAGCGTGTTACAAGGTGAGGGTGCTGGGCCAGGTCCTACATCATCTGCTCTCATGTCTGATTTATTGTCAATATTAAGAGGTAATATTAAATTTCCTTTTGGAATTCCAAATATCAAAAGAAAGTCAATTAAAGTTTTCAATTATGATAATTATATTAATTCTTTGTATTTAAGATTCGAAGTAAAAGATAAACCTGGTGTATTAGCACAAATTACAAATCGTTTAGCTTTGAAAAATATATCTGTAGAAAGACTTATACAAATTCCAAATTATAAAAATAAAACTGCCTCTATAGTTATAATTACCCATAAATCTAAAGAATTAGATGCTCAACATTGTATAAAAGCAATTTCTAAAAGTAAAAATATTCTAAAATATCCTACTTTAATTAGATTACTTTAAAAAATGGAAATATATTTCAAACTTTTTGAAGTTTTATTTCCAGTTTTTTTTGTTGTTGGTATTGGATATTTTATTGGAAAAAAAAACCCGAAATTAGACACTACATTTATAGCTAATTTTGGTGCCAATATAGGTTCACCTGCAATTGTTTTTTATTCTGTTACAACAACTGGTCTAACATTTGAAATTTTTGCAAGTTATTTTCTATACTATTTTTTAGCTATTATTGGATTTTCACTTGTAGGAATAATTTTTTTAAAATTTTTAAAAAAAGATATAATAATGGAACTTCCACCATTTATATTACCTAATACGGGTAATATGGGACTGCCAATATGTTTATTCGCATACGGCACTCAAGGTCTTGGTATAGCTGGATCAATTGCTTCGATAATTATTTTATTTCACTTTACACTAGGTGTATTTTTAGCAAGTAAAAAATTTACTTTAGAAGTTATTGTAAAAAGTCCTGCTTTTTATTCAATTATAATTTCAGTTATATTTATTTATTTTAAAATAGAGGTTCCAAATTTTATTGTTAATACAACTATGTTATTAACATATGCAACAATATTTTTAATTTTAATGTCTCTAGGTATAGCATTGACTAGGCTTAAAGTATTTTCATTTAATAAAGCTTTAATTTCTTCTGTTGCAAGAGTCTTGATTGGTCCATTAATCGGTTTTTTTATAATAAAGTTTTTTAATTTAGAAGGTGTAGCAGCAGGTGTTTTATTAATTCAATGTTCTATGCCAAGTGCAATTTTAAATTACTTAGTTGGATCCATATATTCGCCAAAAAGGATAGTAGATAATATTGCTAGCATGATAGTAGTTAGCACAGTATTATCTTTTATTACTGTACCAATAGTAGTATTTTTAGCTTTAAAATATTTTGCTTAATGACCAATAAATTTACAATATTAGGATCCGGAAGTTCTCTAGGTGTGCCAAGAATAGATGGTAATTTTGGCAAGTGTAATCCTAAAGAAAAAAAAAATTATAGGACAAGATGTTGTGCACATTTAAAATTTCATGAAATTAGTATTTTAATTGATACATCACCTGATTTAAGGTCCCAAATGATAAAAAACAAGATTAAAGATTTGGATTGTGTTTTATACACACACGCACATGCCGATCAAACACATGGTATAAATGATCTTAGGGCTTTTTATATTAAGTATAAAAAAAGATTAAATGTTTATGCTGATAGATTAACGAAAAAACATCTAATGTCATCATTTGGTTATTGTTTTAAAAATAAACCTGGTTATCCCGCTATATTAAAAATGAATTTATTAAAAAAAAAATTATATTTTAAATCAAAAATGAAAAATCTAATTATCGAACCAATAATCACACAACACGGTTATATAGAAGCTGCTAGTTATTTAATAAATAAAAAATTATATTATGGAAGCGATGTAAGTAAAATTTATGACAAAGACTTAAAAAAGCTACATAAACTTGACTTTTTTATTATTGATTGTTTAAGATATGAATACCATCCATCTCATTATAATTTGGAGGAGGTATTAAATTTAATTAAAATTATAAAACCAAAAAAAACAATTTTAACTAATTTACACAGCAGTGTCGATTATACTAAACTCAAAAAAATTTTACCAAAAAATGTAATACCAGCATATGATGGAATGAAAATTTTATTCAATTAACATATTAATTTTTTTACGTATCTTATTTGAATTTGGATTTGTAAGAGATGAGTAAGTATCCTCCACTTTACCGTCTTTATTAATTAATATTTTATAAAAATTCCATTTAGGTATTGCTGATTTACCATGATTTTCTTTTGCCCATTTATATATTTCATGAGCATTATCACCTTTAACTTGGTAAATTGATGTCATTGGAAAAGATATATTAAAATTTACTTCACAGAATTCTTTAACTTCTTTTTCATTGTCTTTTTCTTGATTAAACGAGTTCGAAGGAACTCCTATAACTACGAAATTTTTATCTTTATATTCATCCCATAATTTTTGTAGGTCTGAATATTGGTTTGTAAAACCGCAATAGCTCGCTACATTAACTAATAAAATAACATTATTTTTAAATTTACTTAAATTTATCATCTCACCATTAATTGATTTAATACTAAAATCATAAAATACTTTTTCGTATTTTGCATTTGCACTAGATGAAAATAAAATCATAAAAATAATAAATAATATCTTACAGTTTATTTTAAACATTTATTTTTTTTTTGAAGATAAATACAGTAAAACAAAACCTACAACAGTTGATAATAGTGACCCACTTAATACCCCAATTTTAACACCATCCATATATTCCATATTATTGACAAATGCTAAGTTTCCAACAAATAAACTCATAGTAAAACCAATTCCTGTCAAAACACCTACTGCATAAAAACTTACCCAATTAGAATTACTTGGTAGGGTTGCAAGTCCAAATTTAATTGAAGCATATGAAAAAACAAACACACCTAACTGTTTACCTACAAATAGTCCTAATAATATTCCTAAAGGAACTGGCAACATTAAGGATGATAAACTTAAACCTTCTAATGAAACACCAGCATTTGCAAAAGCAAAGAGAGGCATTATCATATAAGCCACATATGGACTAATTGCATGTTCGATCTTTATCAATAAAGAGAAATCATGATCCTTTTTTCTATGTGGTATAACAGAAGCAAGAAGTACTCCGGCTATTGTTGCGTGAACTCCAGATTCATGAGTGAAAAACCAAAGGAATAATCCTAAAATAAGATATGGTGTGAACTTTTTAATAGAAAATTTATTAAGTACCAACAAAAGTATGAATGTTACTAACATTAACAATAAATATTGAATGTTTAAATCACCAGTATAAAAAAATGCGATGATAACAATTGCACCTAAATCATCTATAATAGCTAATGCAGTTAAAAATACTTTTAATGATATAGGTACTCGTGATCCTAGCAATGATAAGATACCTATTGAAAATGCAATATCTGTTGCTGACGGAATTGCCCATCCATTTAAAGTATTTGGATTATCTATATTTATGTAAATATATATTAGTGCAGGAATTAACATCCCCCCAACAGCGCCTATAATTGGCAACATTGCCTGCTTTATAGACGAAAGCTCTCCTTGTAAAAATTCTCTTTTTATCTCTAATGTTACAAAAAAGAAAAATATCGCCATTAATGCATCATTAATCCAATGTAATACACTTAGTTTTAATCCAAAATTATTTATACCTATAAATAAATATTTATTTAATGTTTCAAAATAATATACAGAAAGTTCAGAGTTACTTACAATTAAAGCAGCGATTGCGCTTATTAATAAAAGTATTCCACTTGCTGCCTCAAGTTTAAAAAACCATTTAAACGGTGATGAAATATAATTTATCATTTAGCTTGCCAGATCATTAAAAAATAAGAATAGATCTTTTAATGTTTCGTATAAATTATTCAATAAGAATTTTATGTTCGGAAATAAGGGTATTAAGGCATGTTTAAAGGTATCTAAAACTAATATTAAAGCAACCAATGATATTATTATAACTAATATTAATTTTACGTAGTTTGTTTTAGTAATTTTAATGTTTTTGTCGTTTTTACTTATAGGTTTTGTTTCAACTTCTTCATTTATCTCTGTATTTTTTTTTGGATTTAAATTATTATTGTCTATTTTAATAATTGATTTTTCAATTTTTTTTTCTTTTATTTGGTTATTATCGATTATATCATTATTATATTTTTTGACAGAAACATCTTTATGAATGTCTTTAATTTCAGGTACAAAAAACCATTTTTTATTACATGATCCACATTGTAGATTTCTTCCTTCTTTAGGTATAAGGCTTGCATTAATTTTAAACTTCTTTTCACCACAAGGACAATCAATAATCATAATTACGTTTATAACAGATTCTTTAAAAATTACGTTGTTTTTGCGACTGATTATGCATTGAAATTAACCATAACTGATGTATTAGTTATTTGCTCGGGGTGTAGCGCAGTCTGGTAGCGCATCTGGTTTGGGACCAGAGGGTCGCAGGTTCAAATCCTGCCACCCCGACCACATATTTATGAAAAAAGCAAAAATTTATAAACCTACGAAGACAGCTATGCAATCAGGTTTGAAAAAATTTGATAAATGGATAATTGAATTTATAACAAACGATACATCTATAAATCCTTTAATGGGTTGGGAAAGTTCAGATGACACATATTCAGAAATAAACTTAGAATTTTCATCAAGAGATTTAGCAATAGAATATGCAAAAAAAAATAAAATAGATTATGAGGTCATTGAACCCAAAAAAAGAAAAGTTACTAAAAAATCCTATACAGATAATTTTATAAAATAATAAATGTTTAGGTTTTTTACACAAGGCAAATGGTTATATTGGTCATGGGCAGGAAGTTTTATTATTCTTTTCTCATTATGGTTTCAAGTTCAAATTGACGTTAAAATAAATAATTGGTTTGGTCAATTTTATGACATGATACAGAAAGCATTAAGCGCTCCAAATTCAATTACTATTGAAGAATATTGGGCTAGTTTATTTTCCTTTATTACATTAGCAGCTATTTATGTTGGAGTTGCTGTAGTAGTTGGATTTTTTACATCACATTATCTATTTCGATGGAGAACAGCAATGGTTGAATGGTACCATAGCGTTTACGATAGGGCTAGAAAAATAGAAGGTGCATCTCAAAGAGTTCAAGAGGATACAATTAAATTCTCTAGAATAATGGAAACACTCGGTACAAGTTTAATAGAAGCTGTTATGTTGTTAATAGAATTTACTCCAATTTTATTTGGTCTCAGTATTGGTATACCCATTTTCTTTTTTGGAGATTGGGAATACGGTCTAATTACAGGAGCCCTAATTTGGTCTATTGGAGGTACACTTTTTTTAGTTGGTTTAGGTATTATTTTAAGATTGGTTGGTGTTGAATATGATTTGCAAAAACAAGAGGCGGCTTATAGAAAAATATTAGTCATTGCAGAAGATGATGGAAATATAAGACCAAAGAGAATAGATGAATTGTTTGATGATGTTAGAAAAATTCATTTTTTGAGTTATATAAGATATCTATATTTTAATATTGGAAGAATTGCATATTTGCAGGCTAACGTTTTATCGGCATATGTATTCTTAGCTCCAGCTATAGTCGCAGGTGTTGTAACTTTAGGAGTTATGCAACAAATTATTAGAGCATTTAGTAAAGTTGAGGGATCTATGCAGTATATACTAAAAGCATGGCCTACTATCATTGAGCTTGCTAGTGTTTATAAAAGGTTAAGAGAATTCGAGGCTAAATTAGAGTTAGTTGAGCACGAGAAGAGAACTACAGATTAATATATGTCTTTAAACAAAAATATAATTGATAAATTTATAAATGTTACATCCTTAGCGGCAATAGCAACATATAAATATATTGGAAAAAAAAATAAGATAGCAGCTGATAAAGCTGCCGTTGATGTGATGAGGAGCGAAATAAATAAATTAAATATTGCAGCTAAAATTGTAATAGGAGAGGGTGAGTTGGATGATGCTCCAATGCTTTACACAGGTGAAAAATTGGGAACTGGTAATGGCCCTAGTTTAGATATAGCTGTGGATCCAGTTGAAGGAACAAATTTTGTGGCTAATAATTTGCCTGGTGGTTTATCAGTATTAGCAGTTGCTGATAGGGGTAATTTGTTCAATGCTCCTGAAACTTATATGGAGAAAATTGCAGTTGGTAATGAAATACCAAAGGAGGCAATAGATTTAGACAATACAATAGAAAAGAATTTAAATAATTTGGCAGAAATTAAAAATACAAATATTTCTGGTCTTACAGCATGTTTATTGCAGAGACCGAGACATAAAAAAATTGTAGATGAGCTAAGAAGACTAAAAGTAAATATTAAATTTATTTCAGATGGTGACATATCTGGAGCACTATTGGTTGCAAATAAAAAATATAATGTTGATATTTTCTTAGGTATAGGAGGTGGTCCAGAAGGTGTTTTGGCTGCGTGTGCCTTAGACTCTTATAACTGTCATTTTCAAGGAAGATTTTTATTTAAAACTGATCAAGATATATCTCGAGCAAGAAAAATGGGTATAAAAGACCTTAACAAAAAATACGAAATAAATGAAATCATTAAAGGAGATAGTATTTTTTGTGCTACAGGTATAACGGACGGTGACTTAGTTAAAGGTGTAAAAATTAAAGATAATACATACTACACAGAAACTTTAGTGACGCATAAGAATTTATCAAATAATATTATAATAAATAAATTACCTTGCTCTTGATTATTAATAATTTATACAATAAAAGATGCATTTTTGGTCCCTTCGTCTATCGGTTAGGACACATGGTTTTCATCCATGAAAGAGGGGTTCGATTCCCCTAGGGACCGCCACAATGACATTTTATGTATACTTAATTTCCTCTAAAGACAAAAAAAGAACAATTTCATACGTAGGTTACACTAATGATGTTAAAAAAAGGATAAGATTACATAATAGCTCAAAAGGTGCTAAATTTACAAAAGGAAGGATTTGGAAATTAAAATATTTCAAATCTTACAATTCAAAAAAGGATGCTATGAGAGAAGAATATAAACTAAAAAAAAATAGCAAATTAAGAAATATTTTAAAAAAGGACTAAATTGAAAATTGCAATACTTTTACCATATAAAGAAAATTTTTCACCTGATTATCCAGGTGCAGTTTCGATTTACGTAAAAGATACAACAAAAGCAAGCAAATTTAAAAATAAAATTTTTATTTACGGAAGCACAAATTATAAAAGAAAATTATTAAAAAATTATATTAATTTACCATTTAATAAAGAGTTATTTCAAAGTTCTAGTAAAATATACGTTGATAATTTCCTAAGAGAGGAAAGAAAAAGAAATTCAGATATAATTGAAATACATAATAGACCCTCATATATTAATACTATTTTTAATAATGTTAAATCCAAATTAGTACTTTACTTTCATAATGATCCACTTGAAATGAATGGATCAAAAAAAATAATGGATAGATTAAATATATTATCTAAAGTTGAAAGAATTATTTTCAATAGTGAATGGTCAAAAAAAAGATTTTTAACTGGAATGAATAAAATATATTTTAAATCAAAAAAATTATTAGTTATTTATCAATCAACCAACAAAGTAAAAATAAATTTAAAAAAAAAAGATAAATTAATAACATTCGTGGGTAAGCTAAATAGAGCAAAAGGATACGATATATTTGGTGAAGCAATAGTAAAAATACTAGATAAATACCCAGACTGGAAATCAAATGTTTTTGGAGATGAGCCTAGAGAGAAACTTTTTTATAAACATAAAAATTTAAAATTAATGGGATTTAAGCCACATGAAGTTGTTTTAAATAATTTCAAGAAATCAAGTGTTACTGTCGTATGTTCGAGATGGCAGGAACCTTTCGGACGTACGAGTTTAGAGGCATCAAGTAGGGGATGTGCAGTGATAATTAGTAATCGTGGAGGCTTACCCGAGACAGTAACAAATGCAATTATACTTAAAAAACTTAATCAAAATGCTCTTTACAAAGAATTATCCAATTTAATTGAAAACAATAAAAAAAGATTAAAATTACAAAAAAGTTCTTTAGAAAACTTTTATTTAACGAATAAATTTGTATGTAGACAGATTGACTTATATAGGTCTTTGATAATTCAAAAAAAAATTGAGAGTGTAAAAACAAAAAAAACAAAATTTAAAATTCTTCATATTACAAATTTTAATGAAAGACATAATGGTAGACTTTTCTATAACACTGGAAGAAGAATAAATAATGGTTTTGTGAGATTAAATCATAGTGTATTAACACTAAGTGACAGAGATATTGTAAGCTATTATAGATCAATTAGAGACTTTGATGGATCAAAAACGTTAAATAAAAAATTGTTAGAGGTAATATCTAATTATTTACCTGATCTTATAGTTTTAGGACATGCTGATTTAATTAAAAAAGAAACCTTAAAATTCATAAGAGAAACATATCCACATATAAAAATTGCTCAATGGTTTTTGGACAGAATGGATAATGATTGGAAAAGTAATAAAAAGAGATTTTTGGATAAAATTGACTTTGTTGATTGTAGTTTCTGTACAACTTCTCCAGATATTCTAAAATTCCCTAAAAATAATAAAATTTTTTATATTCCTAATCCCGCTGATCAATCATTTGAAAATCTTGAAGTTTATAACAACAAAAATCCAAAAAGTGATGTTTTTTTTGCTATGTCGCATGGAGTTCATCGAGGTATACTTAAAAAAGGTAAAGTAGACAAAAGAGAACACTTTTTAGATAAATTAATTAAGATTACCCCTAATATTAAATATGATTTTTATGGATATAAAAATAAGCAACCTGTGTGGGCTGATAATTTTAAAAACGCTTTGCTAAACTCAAAAATGGGAATTAATTTAAGTCAAGGACCATCTACAAAATATTATTCAAGTGATAGAATAACACAACTGATTGGGAACGGGCTAATGACATTTATTGATAAAAAAACAATGCTAAACAAATTTTTTAACAAAAATGAAGTGGTATTTTACAATTCTATAAAAGATTTAAGTAAGAAAATTAATAAGTATAATGAAAATGATAAACTTAGAATAAAAATTGCTAAAAATGGTAAAAATAAATATTTAAAATACTTTAACTCAAAGAATGTAGCAAATTTTATAATTCAAAAAACATTTAATTTAAAATACAAAAATAAGTATCTTTGGGAATAATATAAATGTTCTCTATCATTATTCCGACATTTAATAACATTAATTACCTAAAACTATGTATTGAGAGTATTAAAAAGAATTCAATTTTTAACCATGAAATTATAGCCCATGTTAATTTAGGCGAAGATGGTACAAAAGAATATTTAGATAAAGAAAATATAGAATATACGTTTACTAATTATAACGCTGGAATTTGTGAAGGAATGAATAAAGCAACGAAAAAAGCCAACTTTGATTTCATTCTTTACTCTCATGATGATTTCTATTTTTGCCCGAATTGGGATCAAATTTTAAATGAAGAAATAAATAAAATTGGACATAATAGATTTTATCTATCAGGTATAATGATGAACAATGGTCCATTAAAGTTTGATGCTGGATCTGATTTTGAAACGTTTGATGAAAAAAAATTATTAGAAAATTATGAAAAAATTAACCATTACGATTTTCAAGGATCAACCTGGGCTCCACACCTTATACATAAAGAAATATGGAATAAAGTAGGAGGTTTTAGTGAAGAATTTTATCCAGGAACTGGCTCAGACCCTGATTTAAATATGAAACTTTGGAGAGAAGGGGTTAGAATATTTAAAGGTCTTAGTAAATGTAAAGTTTATCATTTTGGATCTGTAGTTACACGAAAATATAAAAATCACCCTACAATTAAAACAGAGTCTGGTAGTAAAGGTGGAAAAATTTTTTTATTGAAATGGGGTATAACATTTAAATTCTTTAAAAAACATTATTTAAGGTCTGATAGTATATATGATGGAGAACTATCAAAT
Organism: uncultured Pelagibacteraceae bacterium; assembly: GCA_902529105.1. Classification (GTDB taxonomy): domain Bacteria; phylum Pseudomonadota; class Alphaproteobacteria; order Pelagibacterales; family Pelagibacteraceae; genus Pelagibacter. The sequence continues at coordinate 5,183 of CABZUW010000002.1, read as the reverse complement.
CCTAAAAAAAATATTCAATTCTATTTAGAGTTAATAATATGTAAATTAAATTTTATTTACCTAAAAATATTTAATTCAAAATTGTATAAGTAAATAGATGATACTTAATTTATTTTTTTTTTACTTCGATAATAAATTTTTCCAAATAATTTCTTAAACTCAATATTGCCGTCTGGATCATCAGATTCGGGCCTTTTTCTAAAAATAGTTGAATGAGCACCAAGTTTTCTTTCATGTGCAGGTCTTCCATTTGAATAGTAATACATCGCAATTGATTTTCTACTCTGATCCTTGGGGCAATTAATCTTGTCAGGATTACCATGATAAGAAAAATCTGTAGTAGAAAAAATAACCATTCTATTAAAAATAGGAATAATTTTTTTTTCACACTTTGTCATGTCCTGATTCCAAAGCTGTAAATTACCGCCAAATTCATCTTCCCAATTTTTATTTAAATAAATTAAAATATTTAATCTTCGATCCAATTTTAAAGTTGGATGTATATTGAAATCAGCGTGAACATTTAAATAACCATCATTTCTAAGTTCATGTAAACCACCACCCTGTAAATATGGATCAGATTGAAGTTTTTCATTAATACCTGTAAGGGTTTGCAAAAAATCTAAAAAAATTTGTGAATTTAAAAAATTTATAAAGTTACTAGTATTTTCAGATAATAGCTTACTATCATTTAAAGTAAATTTTTTTTGCTCAACTTTAGTTTTATATTGATATCCAATATTATCTAAATTTTTTGGAAATTCGCTTAATATATCATTAAGCATGTTTTCATTAAAAAAATTATCAATAACTATGTGAGGGAATGGAGAACTATTTATATATTCTTTATTTTTAGATTTAGCAAAAGTTTCTAATTCCTTAAAATTTTTGTTTAAAAATTTCATATTAAATTAAATTAAATTGTTATAAACTAATCTTATTTCATGTCTCATATTGATCAAATAAATTTTATCAAAGAATTTAAAGAATTTTATATAAAAAATAGTTTTAATAAAGACATAGATGTTCTCGAAATTGGTAGTCTTGATGTAAATGGAAATATAAGGAATTTATTTAATTTTAGTAAGGAATATGTTGGAATTGACCTAGAAAAAGGTCCTAATGTTGATTTAGTCCTTAATGGTGTAAATATTGATAAACTCAACAAAAGTTTCGACATCATAATCTCATGTGAGTGTTTTGAGCATGCTAAAGATTGGAAAGTTATATTTGAGAAAATGTGTCAAATATCTAAAGCAAACTCTTTTATAGTAATCTCTGTAGCCTCTACCGGACGAGTAGAGCATGGGACTAAAAGATCTGGAAATTGGCAATCACCAGGTAACAAAGATGATTATTATTTAAATTTGACTAAAAGAGATTTTATTAAAAATTTTGATTTAAAAAAAATTTTTTCTAATCATTTTTTCTTTTATAATGTCAATAGTTATGATCTTTATTTTGTAGGAATTAGAGGTTTTGAACAAAAAAGTGATATTTTGAATAATATACCACAAAAACTAGAAATTTTGTTTAAAAGAAAGAAATTAAGAAAAATTTTAACATATATATATACGATCATTATTGGTGAAAATTTAAGACAAAATATTTTCTTTTTTAAAAAAAAATTAATGGGTAAATTTAAAAAAAAAACTATTTCTTAAAAATTATTTATTCTTTTATAAGATTTTTCACCTTTTATGGAACTCAATAATGCATCATTTCTTATCTTGTATTTTTTCATCTTTTTGTGTTCGGATAAAATTCTAAAATAAATAATCTTTATATTGGTCCTAAATAATATCGGCAAAAAATATAGCATCGAAATTAAAAAACCATAATGTTTTTTAAAATAATAAAATTTTGACCAAATAAAATGCCATGCATATAAATTTTTAAGCTTATTTAAATCCTCTTCACTTGTTATTTCAACCGATGTACCAATTGCATGATATACTTTTTGAGAGTTTACTTGGTAAATCTTAAAGTTATTTTTATTTGATCTAAAACAATAATCAGTTTCTTCAAAATAAAGGAAGAAATTTTCATCAAATCCTCCATTTTTGTCAAATACTGTAGTGCAAAAGAACATAGCAGATCCACTTATCGATTCTATCTGTCCATATTTTTCATTTATATCCGATTGTCTATGTGATTTCTCACTTACATTTTCAAATCTAGGTCCCAAAGCTCCAAAATTATCATTTAATTCTTTTGCTGATTCATAAAAAAAACTGATTAATTTATCATCAATTTTTTGCATATCAGGATTTAAAACAAAAAAGTATTTTGTAGCAACATATGTCCTTGCTAAATTTATTGCACTTCCATAACCATTATTTTCAGAAAATATTATTTGTAAGTTTTTCTTATGTTTAGATAATTCACTTTCTATTGATTTATCTGAAGAATTCTCAATTATAATTATTTTGAAATCATTAGATATATTTTTTAACAAATTTAAAACTTTTTTTTTACTTTTATGAGATATGATAACAATAGAAACTTCTTTATTTCTCTTTAACATAAATATTAATTTTTTTTTATTAATGATTTATAAAATTTATAAACTTTTCCAATATCTTCGATTTTCGCATCAGTTTTTATTCTGTTTGCAAGCATACTTACAACAATGGTATTTTCTTTTGTATAGCCTTCTTTTGGATTAATTCTATCTAATGAAGGAGCGTAATCACGATTATCTTTTGTTGCATTTTTGATAAACTTAAAACCAAAAACTGGACATCTATCTCCACTTTTCTCAAATTTAATTTTCATTTCATCTTTTGTAAGCTCAAATGGTACTTTTGCAAAAGAAGCTCTTTTTTTAAAGTTATGGAACAGTTGATTATATGGATTAAGCCGGTATCTTTTCATGAACCCAGAATTTTCGCAAATCTTACATATTGAAAACCTAGTTTTTCCCTTTACATCAGTCCATCCAATTTTTTTTCCTTTATTTGGACCTGACATTAAAGGCTTTACCATTCTAAAATCGTTAAAATTTTTATTTGATTTGCATCTATTACAATTCTTAGTCTCTAAATATCTTGTAGTTCTACTCATTTGATATTTTATTTAAGGCGTTATTTTTAAATAAATTTGATTCTTGGATATATCTTCTAACCATTTGTGTTGTTTTATGACCTGTCATTGCCATTATACTTCTTTCATCAGCTCCAGTTTCTGCTGTTGATGTCGCGAAACCAGATCTTAAACTGTGTCCTGCATATCTATTATGGTCTAATCCAGCTAATAAAGCGTACTTTTTAATTGTTAAAGCTACAGTTTTGTCAGATATATTAAATATTTTCCCATTATTTATTTTTGAAAAATTGATCCAGGTTTTAAGAGACGTAACTGGACAATAGTTTTTATTATCAAAGTAGGGGATAGCTTTTGTCATTCCTAGGCCAGTTTGATCAGTTTTTGAGCGCCTAACAATTATTTTAACACCTTCTGTAACAAAATCTAAATCATCATACTCTATCGAAACAAGTTCCGATCGTCTAAATCCACCGGAAAATCCAATTAGCAATAATGCTTTATTTTGTAATCTCTTAAAGTTATTTTTTTCCTCATTAATTACTTTAACTATAGATTTTAAATCATTGATTAATAACGGTTTTTTAGCTGTTTGTTTAACACCCATTTTCCTTTTTATACCCATTAAATTTTCAGTAATTATTGGATGTTTTGTATCTATATAATGACCTTTTAATTTATGAATAACCTTTATTGAGGCTAATCTCCTTTTTAAAGTGCTATACTTTGAAAATGAGCTAAGATGAGTGAGGTAAATTGCTATAATTTTTGGCTCACTTGGTAATGAGTTTAGTCCATTCTTGGCACAAAAAGCTGAGAAATCTCTAAAATCAGCTTGATAAGCCCTTAATGTGTTATGAGCCTTAGAATTTTTTAAATTCTTTAAAGTTTCAATTTCTAGGTTTTTAACGTCAGTTATTAACTCATTCATATATTTTTCCGATAACCATTAATTATCGGAAACTATAATATATCACATTTTAAATGTCAACCTAATAAGTTAAAGTTAAAAATGCCAAAATATTTATTAATTGGGCTTGGTGTAATGGCGGTATTGTTTGTTTCTATGCATTACTGGGGAAAATTATCTAATCAAGGAAAAAATAGAGTATTAATGCTTATTTTTGGGGTTTTTTTCTTAAGTATTTTTGTTTTACTCTTTTTATTGATGAATTAACGTATTTTTATTAACAATGTGAGTAACTTAAATAATCAATTATTAAGTGATAACATCATTTAACATAATCTTATAAAGTGAATTTAACTTAAGAGGCAACTCTTAACTGACCGACTGGGGAAAAACCGAGAGGTTCAAGCCCAGGGGGCAGAAAGCTCTGCGGAGTAGCGCTAAAATAGCGGAGTGGCAAGGCATGGCGGTAGCGCCTAAAACGACGTGCCAAAACTACTGTTCTTTGTGCCTGAAAAGGTACAAGGAAACAGGGTTTTCCCAACACATGATACTTAAAGGAACTAAATTTCAAATTAAAGTTTGGAAATATCTGAAAACTATTCCTAAAGGTAAGGTTAAAACATATAAACAAGTTGCTTTGGGCATAAAAAGCCCTAAATCATCACGTGCAGTTGCTAATGCATGTGCTAGAAACCCATATGCCCCAAAAATACCCTGTCACAGAGTGATTAGATCTGATGGAGCTCTTGGAGGCTATTCAGGTAGAGGTGGAATTAAGGAGAAACTCCGATTATTGAGATCGGAAAAAGTTAAAATCTAGATGGATTTTTAGAGCTTTTTGAGCTGAAAAAATCAATAAAATCAATGCTTTTGGCTATTTTTATATTTTTTTTTTTAAAATATCGTACTTCGCCCTTTAGTTGTACCTTTATTAGGCAAACACTTAAAATAGACCCCTCTATGATCGTTTAAACGCTATATTCAATTAATGCATTGCTCTACTAACCAACAGTTTCAACGCTTTTTTACTACCCTATTTTTTGATAAATTCTATAATTTTAAAGGTCTAAAACACTATATTTTAGTTACTAATTTAATTTTTTAGTAAATATAAGCATATTTAAACAATTATTAAGAAATTAATTTTTTATCTTTGATTATTAAAATATTATCTTAATTTAAATATATTTAAAATATATAACAAATACAATACTTTAAAAGTAATATA
>CABZUW010000001.1 GCA_902529105.1 uncultured Pelagibacteraceae bacterium | reverse complement strand
GTTTGTAATGGTATAGAGCTTTCATCTGGAGCAATTAGGAATCATGTTCCAAGTTTAATGTATAAGCTTTTTTCTATCGCAGGTTACAATAAATCGGATGTAGATGAAAAATTTAGTGGTATGATAAATGCCTTAAGCTTTGGTGCTCCTCCACATGGTGGAATAGCACCAGGTATTGATAGAATTATAATGCTATTAGCTAACGAGAAAAATATTAGAGAAGTAACAATGTTTCCTATGAACCAAAATGCACAAGATTTAATGATGAACGCACCATCAGACATATCAGAGTCGCAGCTGGACGAATTGAGATTAAAAATACTTAAAAAGTAATTTATTTTATTTTTTACCTTTTAAATTTAATTTTATATCAGATAAATCTACAAGTTTTTTTTTGTAATTATTTCTTACAAAACCTTTGCTGGTAATATCTTTTACTATTTTTAATATTTGTTGCTGATCCTCATTCTCATCTGAATTATTTTTTTCAGTATTTTTATCAACATTTGAGACAGCAATTGAAGGTGTATGAGCTAAATCCTCACGATTTAAATATGAAATTGCTAATTCCCTGAAAATATAATCTAATATTGAACTAGCGCTTAAAATCCTGTCATTACCATAAACTTTACCAGAAGGCTCGAATTTTGTATCAACATAAGCGTTAACATACTCGTCAAGTGGTACTCCATACTGTAAACCTAAAGATATAGCGATTGCAAAATTGTTCATTAAAGCTTTAACAAGTTCGCCCTCTTTACTAGTATCAATAAATATTTCGCCAATCTTACCATCTTCATACTCACCAGTATGTAAATATACCTTATGATTATCAATACTTGCTTTTTGTATATATCCTTTTCGTCTATCAGGCATGCTAAACCTTTTACTTATTCCATCTGACACTTTGCTAATAAGATTTTGTTTATTAAAATTCTGTTTAATGTTCGATTGAGTGTTAGAAGTGTTGTTTATTTCCATTTTTTTTTGGACTACTTCGTTATTTTTATCAATATTTTCAAGATTTTTTGTCTTTCTATTATCTAATTTAATATCCAACACTTCAAATTTTCCATCTTCTCTTTGGTCAAGATTGTTTAACTGTTTTTCACTTAAATTATCAATATAATGCTTAACTTTGAAGCTGCAGGTATAGTAACTTTCAACTAAATATTTTGCCATTTTATTTCCTTTTTAAAATTGTATTTTGAGTCGAGTAAAATATATATATACAAAAATGATATTTAGTCTAATTGTATTTATACAATTTAAAATTGAAAAAAAAAATGTTGACTATCTTTAAAGAAATTTTTGTTTGGTGGAATCGCCAAACTCTCGGAACGAGAATTAACACTTTAATTTTTGGTAAACTAGTTGGAACAGATCAACTAGGAAACAAATACTACACAGATAAAAATGGGAGAAGGTGGGTAATTTATAAAAATGAAACAGACGCTTCAAACATCCCACAAGAGTGGTATTCTTGGATACATTTTACAAAAAATCAAATAGAGAAAGTAAATAAATTTAACAAATATGATTGGCAAAAAGAACATAAGCCAAATGCGACAGGAACTGATAAAGCATATCATCCAAAAAATAACGAAAATGCAACCAAAAAAAAATATAATACTTGGAAAAACTAAATTTTTTTTATTTTATTTTTTTTTGTTTTTTTTTCTTCACACAAGTTCGTATACTAACCAAACTTTATTTGGAAAATTTGTAGAGATAAAAATTTTGGATAAGGTAAATTCAAAAAACTCTACTTTAGTACTGAAAATTGGTGAAGAACAAAAATTTAAAAATCTCAGTATTAAGGCTTTAAAATGTAAAAATTCAGAATTTGATGATAATCCAGAAATAACAGCATATTTACAAGTTAAAGACAATAATATTAAGAATAAAGATAAAGTTTTTACTTTTAATGGGTGGACGTTTGCATCTAGTCCAAGTTTAAATCCATTTGATCATCCAATATATGATATTTGGTTAAAAAAATGTTTTAATTAAATAATTTTTTCGTTGTCTAGCCAATTCACATTAAAATCGGAGTCTATAAACTTTTTATGGTTTAATAATTTTTTATGTAAGTCTATAGTGGTAGTAATACCATCGATAACAAATTCATCTAAAGACCTTTTGGTCCTTTGTATAGCTTCATATCTGTCTCTACCATGACAGATTAGTTTACAAATCATGCTATCATAGTATGGAGTTACCTTATAACCTTGATATATTGAACTATCTACCCGAGTTCTAAATCCTGATGGTTGATGACACATAGTTATGATACCTGGAGATGGTTGAAAGTTTTTACTCGCATCCTCTGCATTTATCCTGCATTCAATTGCATGTCCTCTAGGTTTTATATCACTTTGTTTTAATGAAGTTTTTCCATAAAAAGCTATTCTAATTTGCTCTTTGATGATATCTATTCCAGTCACAACCTCCGTTACAGGGTGTTCAACTTGAACCCTTGTATTCATTTCTAGAAAAAAGTATTTTCCATCTTCATAAATAAATTCAACAGTCCCAGCTCCCTCATAACCTATTTTTTCTACCATTTTTACTGTTTTTTCTAATAAGTCTTGTCTAACTTTGTCAGTTAATACTGGACTGGGTGTTTCTTCAATTAATTTTTGATGTCTTCTTTGAACAGAGCAGTCTCTTTCGTAAAGATGAACAGTTCTATTTTTACCTGATAGTATTTGAACTTCAATATGTCTAGGGTTTTGAAAGAATTTTTCGATATAAACTTCGTCATTAGCAAAGTATTTCTTCGCCTCTAATTTTGCATTTTTGAATTGCGGCTCAAAGTCATTTTCACTATTAACTATCTTCATTCCTCTACCACCTCCACCACCAGCAGCTTTTATTAGTACCGGAAAACCAATATTTTTACATAGTTTCTTTGCCTCATTAACATCTGAAATTCCACCATCTGATCCTTCAATAATTGGTAAACCATGTTGTTTGGCAATTTTTTTTGCCTCAATTTTATCACCCATCATTTTTATTAATTTTGATGATGGTCCTACGAACTTGATTTCATAATCTTCAAGTATTTTTACAAATTTATAATTTTCAGATAAAAAACCGTAACCAGGGTGTACTGCATCAGAATTAGTAAGTTCTACTGCAGACAATATAGCTGGGATATTTAAATAACTATTTACAGGTTTATGTGATCCTATACATATACTTTCATCAGCAAGCTTGACGTGCATACTATCTTTGTCTACATCAGAATGGATCGCTACAGTTGAGATACCCCACTCTTTACAGGCTCTTATTACTCTAACGGCTATTTCACCTCTATTAGCAATTAAAATTTTTTTAAACATTATTCAAGAATTACTAACTTTTGTCCAAATTCTACTGGCGCTCCATCCTCAACGCAAATTTTTTTTACAACTCCTTCCGATGGAGAAGGTATGTGATTCATAGTTTTCATTGCCTCTACTATCATGATTGTTTCACCCTTTTTAATTTTTTTTCCTTCCGTAACAAAAGTTTTAGCCCCTGGTTCTGGTGCTAAATAAGCAGTGCCAACTATTGGACTTTTAACCACCACATTATCTGAAGGTACAACATCTTCTAAAATTTCTTGAGTCTCATCTGAAACATTTAAATTTTGTCCTTTAATTGATTTCTTTAACTCCTCTAGAGTTTGTATTAGTTTTAGTATTATTTTTTTGTCAATTTCCATTTTTCATTAAAGATTGCAATGCCTTTATGGCCAAAATATAACATTCTGTTCCTAAACCAAAAATTCCACCAGTTACTACTCCACTTAGTAAAGATTTTTGTCTAAATTCCTCTCTCTTGTAAATATTTGATATATGTACCTCTATTTTAGGTATTTTTAATATTTCCAATGCATCCCTAATTGAAACAGATGTGTGAGTAAATCCTGCAGCATTAATAATAACACCATTAAATTCATTTCTTACTTGTTGAATTTTATTTACAATTTCACCCTCGATATTCGACTGAAAAAACTCTAATTCGTCATTAAATTCTTCAGATAATTTAGTACATTCATTTTTAATATCGTTAAGAGTATTTTTGCCATATTGGGATTGTTCTCTCTCTCCTAATAGATTAAGATTGGGACCATTTATAATTAAAATTTTTTTATTCACGGGTGACTTATATTATATGATAAAAAAAAATAAAATAAAAATTAAAGTAAATGGTAAAAATTATATCGTAAATAATAATTACTCTCTAAATACACTTATTAATAAGCTAGATATTCCTAAGAAAATGGTTGCAATAGAATTAAATAAAAAAATTGTAGACAAAAAAAAGCTAAAAAAAATAATACTTAAACAAAAAGATTGTCTTGAAATAGTACACTTTATTGGTGGTGGTTGAAATATGAGTAAAGACAAACTTATAATTGCTAACAAAGGATATAAATCTCGCCTTATAGTTGGAACTGGTAAATATAAAAATTTTTTAGAATGCTCTAAATCAGTGAAACTTTCGGGTGCGGAGATAGTTACTGTTGCTGTAAGAAGAGTAAATATATTTGATAAGTCAAAACCAATCTTAATGGATTATATTGATCCAAAAAAAATCACATATCTCCCTAATACTGCAGGATGTTTTACATCAGATGAAGCTTTAAGGACGCTTAGACTGGCTAGAGAAATAGGTGGTTGGAAATTAGTAAAATTAGAAGTTTTAGGTGATAAAAAAAATCTATTTCCGGATATGATAGAAACTCTAAAATCAACTGAGATTTTAGTTAAAGAGGGTTTTAAAGTGATGGTCTATTGCAATGATGATCCGCTAATGGCCAAAAGGTTAGAAAATGTTGGTGCATCAGCAATAATGCCTCTAGCCTCACCTATCGGATCAGGTTTAGGAATTTTAAATAAAGTTAATTTAAAGATTATTAGAGAACAAACAAAATTACCATTAATTGTAGATGCTGGTTTAGGTGATGCAAAGGATGCAGCTGAGGCAATGCAATTAGGTAGTGATGGAGTATTAGTAAATACAGCTATTGCAAAAGCAGATAAACCATATTTGATGGCTGAAGCTATGAAATATGCGGTTATTTCTGGTAGGAAATCTTATTTATCAGGAAGAATAAAAAAAAACATATACGGATCAGCTTCATCGCCTAAAAGGGGTATTATTTAGCTTTTTTTTTAAAAAACTTTTTTTTATAAAAGTTTTTTTTTTTAAATTTTAATATTTTTTTATTATCTGACTGTTCATTAACTAAATTATTTTTTAATAACGAAATATTCTCAATTTTTTCTAATAATTTATTGTTTTTTGACTTAAATTCTAAAATATATTCTGAAATATCAAAATTATTATCCTTTTCTAAAGATATTTTTAATTTATTTTTATTTTTAAAGTATTTTAAATTTTCTATTAATTCATCCTCTATGAAATTTTTTATACTTTCATTTATCTTCATATCTATAAATTTTGCTTTATTTTCAATAGTTTTTAATTCTAACAATTTTAATATTTTTAATGCGTAAGACTCTTTTGTTAATTTTATGTGCCATTTAACATTACTCTCTCTTAATCTTTGTCTAGACATCTCAAGTAAACCAAAATTACTAATTCTTCCAATTTGTATCCTAGCTCTATCTTTTCTACATCTTTCTTTAAGCTTTCTTTCAACTGCTCGCTTGTTATTAAAACTTATCATGTCAATAAAGTCTATTATAATTAATCCTGAAAGATCTCTAATTTTAATTTGCCTAGAAATTTCTTCTGCTGCTTCTAAATTGGTATCTAAGGCGGTATTTTCTACATTTTTTTGCTTTATTGATTTTCCAGAATTTACATCTATGGATACTAGTGCTTCAGTGGGATTAATCACAAGATAACCACCAGATGAAAGTTTAACCTCGGTTTTAAATATCTCATATAATTTTGTTTCAATTTTTTCTTTATAAAATAATGGAATTTTGTCTCTGTATTTTTTGACTTTTTTCAAATGTTTTGGCAACATTTCTTTTACATAACCCTTTGTTTTTTGATATCCCTCATTACCCTCAACAATTATACTTTGAGTCTCATCATCAAACATGTCTCTTAGACTTCTTCTAATTATGTCACTTTCTTGGTGAATTAAAGAAGGTGCGATAGAGTTTAATGCATTACCTTTAATTTTCTCCCATGTATTTATTAAAGATTTCAGATCATTATTTATTTCATTTTTTGTTTTATTTGACCCAGCTGTTCTAACAATTATTCCCATTTCTTTTGGAATGACTATTTCATTTAGTATTAATCTTATTTTTTTTCTTTCAACTGGATTAAATATTTTTCTAGATATACCTCCACCTTTAGGAGTATTTGGCATCAAAACAATAAATTTACCCGCTATTGAAATAAATGTACTTAGGGCAGCACCTTTAAGACCCCTTTCATCTTTAAGTACTTGAACGAGTATTACTTGATTTGGTTTAATCACTTCTTGGATTTTATATCGTTTAGAAGGATATCTTTTTTCTTTTTTTTTTTCCTCTAGCTCATACTCAGGACCTTTAATGTCATTTTCTGTGACACTATTTTCATCGAGTCTATCACTTTGTGAAATTTCTTTTATTTCACTTTCTTTTGAAAGTATTTCTCTTGCTTTTTCCTCTTCCTTTTTTATCTTTTCTAGATCATCTTTGGGTAACTGATAATAATCACTTTGAATATCATTAAAAGATAAGAAACCGTGTCTATCGCGACCAAAGTCCACGAATGCAGCTTGAAGAGATGGCTCTATTCTACTTACTTTACCTAGATAAATATTATTTTTAATTAAAGTATTATTTAAACTTTCGTATTCGTAATCTTCAATATTATCTTCTGATTTAAGTACAACTCTAGTTTCATTTGGATGCGATGCATCAATAAATAAATTTTTTGCCATAATTTTAGATTATTTTTTTTCATTATAAAATTCTGTGCCACAACATTAACAAATTCACAAACTAATTTAAACTAAAATGCGTCTTTTTATTATTAAATTTCTATCAGGCTCCTTACTTTTGCTTATTTTATCATTTATATTTCTAATAAGCTTGTTGTGGTATTATTCTAATAAACTTCCCGATTATAAATTTTTAAAAAATTATAAACCTCCTGTATCCAGCAAGTTGTATTCTGATGATGGTGAATTGGTTATAGATTTTTCAACGCAAAAGAGAATATTTGTTCCATATAATTCCATTCCAAATAAGATGATTAATTCTTTTTTGTCTGCAGAAGATAAAAATTTTTTTAGCCATCCAGGGGTAGATGCAAAAGGAATCATAAGGGCAGTTTATAATAATATTTTTAATATAATTTTATCGAAGAGACTAGAGGGTGCATCTACTATTACCCAACAGGTTGCTAAAAACTTTTTACTCTCTAATGAAGTAAGCATAGATAGAAAAATTAAAGAGGCTATTTTAGCTTTTAGAATTGAAAGGGCATTAAGCAAAGAAAGAATATTAGAATTATATTTAAATCAAATATATTTGGGAGAGGGAAGTTACGGAGTTGCCTCTGCTAGTTTGAATTATTTCGATAAACCCATTAGTGAACTAGAATATCATGAGACATCTCTCTTAGCAGCGTTACCTAAAGCTCCAAGTAAATATAATCCATATAGAAATCCCGAATTAGCAAAATTTAGAAGAGATTTAGTCATTAATAACTTATTTGAAAATTCTTATATAAACTTAAAAAAAAAGAAAGAATTATTAAGTTCAGAGATAAAATTAAAAAAAAGAAAAAAAATCTATTTAGAAGATGCTAGATATTATGTTGAGGATGTAAGAAAAAATATTGTTGAAAAATATGGTTTTAATAAAGTGTATAAACAAGGCTTTAACATAAAAACCCCATTAAATTTAAAATTACAAACTATCGCAACAAAATCATTAAGAGACGGATTGATTGAATATGATCAAAGAAAAGGTTGGCGAGGACCGTTAAAAAATATTATTTACTCGAAAAATTGGTCAAATAATTTAAAAGAATTTAAATTGGAAAATTCTTTACAATGGGAACTTGCCATAGTTAAAAAAATTCAAAAATTTAAAGTATCAATAGAAACAGAAAATAATTCTGATGGGAAAATAGATTATAATGATATTACATGGACAAAAAAAGAATTTGAAGAAATTTTAAAAATAGGAGATATAATTTATGTAGAAAAAATAGATGATCAAAATTACAGATTGAGACAATTGCCTTTAGCAAATGGAGCAATAGTAGTCATAGATCCTTTTACCGGAAGAGTAAAAGCTATTTCTGGTGGTTTTAGTTTTAGAAAAAGTGAGTTTAATAGGGCTTCACAAGCAAAAAGACAACCTGGATCAGCTTTTAAACCTTTCGTATACGCTTTAGCTTTAGAAAATAATTTTACTCCGTCTTCATTAGTTTTAGATGCACCAATTGTATTTGATCAAGGCGAAGACTTAAAATTATGGAAACCCGAAAATTATGGAAAAAAGTTTTATGGTTTATCAACATTAAGAACTGGTATAGAAAAATCTAGAAATCTAATGACTGTTAGAATTGCTCAACAGCTTGGTCTTGAAAAAATTGTAAATTTAACGAAACAATTAAATATTTATAAAGATCCTGATAAACTTCTATCAATTTCTTTAGGCTCAGCTGAAACAACGCTTTTAAAATTGACATCAGCATATTGTTCATTTGTAAATGGTGGAAAATTAATTAATCCAATAATGATAGATAGAATTCAAGATAGTCAGGGTAATACAATTTTTAATTCTGAGTCAAGATATTGCAAAAATTGTAAAAAAATATCATACTTAAGCAAAAATTTGCCGGTAATAGAAGACAGTTTTGAACAAGTTTTTTCATCACAAACCGCATATCAAATAACATCTATGCTGGAGGGAGCAATCCAAAGAGGAACTGGCAAGGGTTTAAGAGAATTAAAACTTGATTTAGCTGGGAAAACGGGAACTACTAACAAGAATACAGATACTTGGTTCATTGGCTTCACCTCTAATCTTGTAGTAGGTGTATATATTGGTCACGACGAACCAAAAAGTTTAGGTAGATATGAAACAGGCGCTAAAACAGCAATGCCAGTTTTTAAAAAGTTTATTAAACAAGCAATAAGTAAGAGCGATGCAAGACCATTTAAAGTTTCTAAAGATATAAAAATGATGGTAGTTGATTCTAAAACTGGAAAAAAAGCTGAATATGGCTCTGACAACAACATTATAGAAGCTTTTAAGACCAAAAATTTTGATAAAAACTCTTTTGAACAAAATGAAAATTTAAATTATAAGCTAGATAATAACAATATATTTAATTTTTATTAATGGACGACAACTTCGTAAATAAACTGAATAACATAAAAAAAATTAACAATAAAGTTAAGGAGTATCTTTGACGAAAAAAAAATAATTCAAAAATTAGAGGAAATAAATTTAGAAATAGAAAATCCGCATTTTTGGAGCGATAAGCTTAATGCAGAAAAAAAAATTAAATCTAAAAGAAAACTTGACGAACTAATCAATACTTTTAATTATACAATAAAGGAAACTCAAGAATTAGCTGATCTTTATCAAATTGCTCAAGAGGAAAACAATCAAATAGTGATTAATGAGACTCTAAAGAGCTTAACAAATATTGAAACAAAAGCTTTTAAAAATCAAATAAAATGTTTTTTATCAAATGAAACAGATTCTTTAGAGGCATATCTAGAAATACATGCGGGGGCTGGTGGAACTGAGAGTCAAGATTGGGCACAAATGTTAAGAAGAATGTATATGAAATGGGCAAATGATAAAAAATATAATGTTGAAATTATTAGCGAGCACAAAGGTGATGAAGCAGGCATAAAATCCTCAACATTAAAAATTAAAGGGGATTATATTTATGGTTTTTTAAAATCAGAATCAGGAATACATAGATTAGTAAGAATTTCACCATTTGACTCTGGGGCAAGAAGGCATACTAGTTTTGCAAGTGTATGGGTTTATCCAGTGGTTGACGATAAAATAAATATTGAAATACTCGATAAAGATTTAAGAGTTGATACATATAGATCTAGTGGAGCAGGCGGCCAACACGTTAATACAACTGACAGTGCTGTTAGAATTACTCATTTACCAAGTAAAATCGTAGTGCAATGCCAAAATGAGAGATCTCAACATAAAAATAAAGAAACTTGCATGAACATGCTAAGAGCAAGATTGTATGAATTTGAGTTACAAAAAAAAGAAATGGAAAACGAAAATCAGCAAAAATCAAAATCTGATATTGGATGGGGCCATCAAATTAGATCCTATGTACTTCAGCCATATCAGCTAGTAAAAGATAACAGAACAAATCATGAGAGAACAGATCCTGAAAAAGTTTTAAATGGGGAAATTGATTCTTTTCTAGAGAGCTCTTTATACGGTCCTAATGTCTAGAATTTACAAATTATTAATAATATTTTTTATCTTTTTGTCTCTTTTTATATTTTACCTATCATTTTTTGGAATTAAAACAGATAGATTTAATCCAATTATTTTAAAAAAATTAGCTGAGAAACAAGAGAATATAAAAGCAGATATTGATTATCTTTATATTAAATTAGATTTCTTAAATTTATCTTTAAAATTAATAACTAACAATCCTAAAATTAAAGTAAAAAATATTACACTAAATATTAACGAAATAGAATCAAATATTTCTGTATTAACATTTTTTTCGAAAAAACCGGTAATTAAAAATTTAATCATCAACACTGATAAGAATGAGATCAAAGATTTAGTCAAAATTTACAGATCATATCAAAATAGTTTTCAAACTATGTTGTTAGATAAATTAATTTATGAAGGTATCACAAAATTTCAATTTAATTTAAATTTTAATAAAGATGGTAAAATTAAAGATGATTATTATGTAAGCGGAAAATTAAATAATTTTAAAATTAAATTACTTAATAAAAAAACAATAGATAGTGACTTAATATATTTAATAAAAAAAAATCACTTTTCTGTTAATAATTTAAATTTTACTTACGACAAGATTGAGTTTAATTCAGATAGAATTGATATCAATAAAAATAAAAATATTTTTTATGTACAAGGAGATGTATATAATCCACTATCAAGTATTAATTTAAAAGTATTTGAAGAACTTGCTAAAATTAATTTAAAGAATTTTTCAAATTTGGATACAAAATTTAAATCTTCTTCAGAATTTTCATTTAATATCGACAAAAAACTTAAATTAAGAGATTTGTCGATAAAGTCAAAAATTAGTCTTGATAAATTGAAATATAATGTAGATGAGGAATACTTTTTTAAAATTTTTGGGAAAACAGATTATATTTTGATAAAAAATCAAAACATAGATTTAACCTATACAAACTTAGCCGAAGATGGAAATGAAAAAATATTATTAAGTAGTGAGGGAAATTTTGATTTAAACGGAAATATAGATAAATTCAAGTATGAACATTATTTTGATGAAAATAACAATAGAGTTAAAGCTTCCGTGAATTTAGATAATATCCCATTTTATTTTGATTTAATCAATTTCAAAAAAAATAAGCAAACTCCTAGTTCATTAATAGTTGATTTTGATATTAAAAAAAAACAAAACATAAAATTCAATAATTTAGAGCTAATAAGTAACGATAACTTTATTAAAATAAATAATTTAGACATATCAAACAAAAAGAAAATAAAAGATTTCGAAAAATTAATACTAAAGTACTCAAATATTGAAACAGATAAATTTGATATGTCTATATATAATAGTAAAGAAAATATATCTATAAAGTCTAAAAATTTTAATGGAAAGAAAATAATAAATAAGATTTTAGAATACGAAAATAAATCAATTTTTGAAAATTTAAATAAAAATATTAAAATAGATCTAAAAAAGCTATTTATTGATAATAATAATTACTTAGAAAATGTAACTGGGGAAATAAAATACAAAAATAATAAAATTATCAAATTAAATTTGGATGGGTCATTTGAAAACGGAGAGGCGTTATCAATCAAAACTTTTAAGAGAAATGATGAGTTAATTACCAATATTTTTACAAATTATCCAAAACCAATAATTGATAGATATAAATTTATCAAAGGTTTTGAAGAGGGTTCATTAAATTTTCAATCTATTAAAAGAAATAATAAGTTCAAATCTCTATTAATTATAGATAATTTTAAAGTAAAAGAAGTACCTGCTTTAGCCAAAATCCTTACACTAGCTTCTCTACAAGGTATTGCTGACCTGCTTACTGGCGAAGGAATAAGATTTACAGATTTTGAAATGAATTACACCAGTCAAAATAACATTATTGAAATTGAAGAACTTTATGCAATAGGACCTGCAATTTCAATTTTGATGAGCGGTTATATCGAAAAAAATAAATTAGTTAGTTTGCGCGGAACTTTAGTTCCCGCTACTACAATAAATCGTACAATATCATCTATACCTCTTTTAGGTGAAATATTAGTGGGAAAAAAAATTGGAGAAGGTGTGTTTGGTGTAAGTTTTAAAATTAAAGGGCCACCTAAAAAATTGAAAACTACAGTAAATCCAATTAAAACTTTAACTCCTAGGTTTATAACACGAACTTTAGAAAAAATTAAAAATTAGATTAGTTTAACAACAATGTGTTTTTTCTTACCAAAAGAAAGTTTACAAGAATTTTTTTCAAATTGATTAAAATCAATAATTAATTTATCATCCACAATTGTAGCATCATTAATTTTGATACCATTATTTTTAATTGCTCTTCTAACTTCACCCTTAGATGTTAGGAGTTTTGAAGCTAAAACTAGGTCTAAAATATTAATTGTGTTACCTTGTTTTTTTTTTAAATTTATAACAGGTAAATCTTTTCCTGTCATCCCATGGATAAATGTTTCTTTTGCAGTTTTTTCAGCGTTTAAAGAAGCGGTTTTTCCATGAAGCATAGCAGTAGCTTCATTTGCTAAAATTATTTTTAATTTATTAATATCTTGATTTTTTATATTCTCTATTTCAGCAATACTTTTGTCTGTATACATTTTAATAAATCTTATCACGTCATTATCGTCTGTATTCCTCCAAAATTGCCAATAGTCATATGCTGATAGTAGCTTTGGATCTAACCACACAGCGCCTTCCTCTGTTTTACCCATTTTAGTTCCAGATGCTAATGTTATTAAAGGAGTTGTGAGGCCAAAGACTTGTTTACCTGTGTGCCTTTTAATTAATTCAACTCCATTAACAATATTACCCCACTGATCTGAACCTCCAATTTGTAACAAGCAATTTTTTTTTTTATTTAATTCTAAAAAATCATAAGCTTGTAAAATCATATAATTAAATTCCATATAGCTTAAAGATTGTTCTCTTTCTAACCTCAGTTTGACGCTATCAAAGCTTAACATTTTATTTATAGTAAAATGTCTTCCCACCTCTCTCAAAAATTTTATGTAATTGAGTTTACCAAGCCATTCAAAATTATTTACAAAAATTGGTTTTAAACTTGGGTTACTTGTTTTTAAAAATATATTAAATACTTTTTTGATATTTTTTATATTTCTTTCAATTTCTTCCTCAGATAATATTTTTCTAGTTTTCTCTTTACCAGAAGGGTCTCCAATTCTTGTAGTACCTCCTCCTAGCAAAACAATAGGCCTATGTCCTTGTTTCTGTAATAGCCTTAAACACATTATCTGTAGTAAACTACCGACATGTAAACTTGGAGCGGTACTATCAAACCCAATATACGCATTAATTTTTTTTTTATCTAAAATATTTGATAATTCTTCTTTATTGGTGCATTGATAAAAAAAACCTCTATCTATAAATTCATTTAAAAATTTATTCATATGTTTATAGTTCTACAATATACAAATTTTAATAAAAAAAAATAATAATGGGTAAAATTTATACAGCCCTTGGTCTAATGAGCGGCACTTCGATGGATGGTATAGATGCATCAATTATTTCTTCAGATGGAGATAAGAAATATTCAATAATTACAGATAAATACTATAAATATGAGGAAAAATTTCGTGAAGAATTAGTTCGTATTAGATCAAAAGTTTTGACAAATGATGATTTAGTATCTTATGAGACTGAAATAGCAAAAATAGAGAGGGAGTTAACTCTACTGCATGCCTATGCAGCTAATGATTTAATAAAAAAAAATGACTTAAATATTGATTTTATTGGTTTCCATGGACACACCTTGTTCCATGATAGTAGAAAAAAAATTTCTAAACAAATTGGAGATGGAAAGCTTTTATCTCAATTGTGTAAAAAAGATGTAATATTTGATTTCAGAAAAAATGATATTGATAATGGTGGAGAAGGGGCCCCTCTCACACCTATTTTTCATAACGCAATAGTTAATAAAAATTTAAATAATGAATTAAATAAATTCGATACAATAAATATTTTAAACATAGGGGGAATTGCAAATATTACAAAAACGGCTAAATGGGAAAAATTTTATGAATCCTCAGATAAGCTTCAAGCATCCGATATCGGGCCTGGCAATTGTATGATTGATAGCTGGATAAGAAATAACTCCAATAGCATGTTTGATAATAAGGGAAAGTTAGCGAGTTATGGAAAAACAAATAGCCTTATATTAAATCAAGCCTTAGAAAATCTATATATTTTACCACCATATAATAAATCACTAGATATAAATGATTTTGATGTATCTTTTGTTAGAGGTTTAAATTTAGAAAATGGTGCATCAACATTATCAGATTTGACTGCAGAGATAATTTCTGATGCAATAATCTATTTTAGCAATTCTCTAAGTAGTTTATGTATAGTTTGTGGCGGTGGTAGAAAAAATGTTTACTTAATGGAAACAATTAACAGAAAATTGTCTAAATACAATAATTTGAAATTTTTTCCAGTAGAAAAATTTGGTATTGATGGCGATTATATTGAGTCTCAAGCATTCGCTTATCTTGCAATTAGATCATATTTAAATTTACCTTTATCTTTTCCAAAAACAACAAGGTGTATACTACCTTGTACTGGGGGTACTTTAGTTTCAAATTATTAATATAAAGCAATTTCTTTTTGTATGTATTTATTAATTGCTTGGTAAAAATCTTTATCTGAATTTTTAAAAAAATGATTTGCATCATTTAATGTATTAAAATCTATTTTAATTCCTTTTTGGGAATTTAGTCTCTTATTTAAATCATTTACATTTTCATAGGGAACTAATTCATCTTTTTTCCCATAGACAATTAAACCCGAGGTAGGACATGGTGATAAAAATGAAAAGTCATATACATTTGGTTGGGGTGAAATTGCTATAAATCTGTTAATCTCCGGCCTTCGCATCAATAATTGCATTGCAATTAATGAGCCAAATGAAAAACCTGCTATCCAACATTGAGAATTGTCAAAGTTTTCTCTTTCAACCCAATCAAGCGCAGCTGCTGCATCTGCAAGTTCACCTTGACCATTGTCAAATTCCCCATCACTTTTACCTACTCCTCTAAAATTAACTCTACAAACAGAAAAATTATTTTCCATAAAAATATTAAAAGTGTTTACAACAACACTATTATTCATAGTACCACCATACTGTGGGTGAGGGTGTAAAATTAATGCGATTGGAGATGTATTTTTTTTGCTTTTAAAATATTTTGCTTCAAGTCTTCCTGCTGGACCTGGTATGAAAATTTCTGAAATTTTACTATCCATAAATGAAACTGATTATCACTCTCAAAAAAAAATTATATTTTTCTATCAAAACAGAGTGACAAAATGCAAGTTTAAAAATACCGAAAGTTGACTAAATCAGTCGGGAATGTATATATTAACCGCAATTTATTTGAATTTATGAAACTATCTACTAAGGGAAGATATGCTGTAATGGCTCTTACAGATCTTGCTTTATATTACAATAATGGGCCTATATCCTTGAGAGATATATCGCTAAGACAAAATATTTCTCTGCTTTATCTAGAGCAAATTTTTTTAAAACTAAAGAAATATCAAATAGTCAAAAGTATAAGAGGTACAAAAGGTGGATACAAACTCAATAGAAAAGCAACAGAGATAAAATTGTCAGAAATACTTTCAGCAGTAGATGAAAATATAAAAACAGTTAGATGTATAAAACATCTAAAAAAAGGATGCAATGGTAAATCAATTAAATGTAATACTCACAAACTCTGGGATGAATTAGATGGTCATATTAACTCATTTTTTGAAAAAAAACTTTTAAGTGACTTAGCCCACAAAAATGATTTAGAAAAAAGATTATAATGAGAGAAAAAGAAATAGATAAATTAAAAGAATATAAATACGGCTTTACAACTGACATTGAAAACATCAGATCACCAAAAGGTCTATATAAAGAAACAATTGAATTTATTTCAAAAATAAAAAATGAACCAGATTGGATGTTGAAATGGAGAATGAAAGCTTTTGAAAGATTGCAAAAAATAAAAGAGCCAAATTGGCAAAAACCTAAATATCCTAAAATTAATTATCAAGATTTGTATTATTATTCTGCGCCTAAAACTGCAAAAAATAAACCGAAAAGTTTAGATGAAGTTGATCCTAAACTAATCGAAACTTATAAAAAATTAGGTATACCACTAGATGAGCAAAAAAAATTAAATGGTATAGCAGTTGATGCAGTTTTCGACTCGGTTTCTGTTGCAACAACATTTAAAGATAAACTGAATGAAGTTGGTGTAATTTTCTGTTCTATATCAGAAGCGATACAGAAACATCCTGAATTGGTTAAAAAATATCTTGGATCAGTTATTCCAATAAATGATCATTATTTTGCAACTTTGAACTCAGCTGTTTTTACAGACGGTTCATTTGTTTACATACCTGAAGGAGTGAAGTGTCCAATGGAACTATCTACTTATTTTAGGATAAATGCATCACAAACAGGTCAATTCGAGAGAACATTAATTATTGCTGATAAAAATAGCTATGTTAGTTACTTAGAAGGTTGCACCGCTCCTATGAGAGATGAAAATCAATTGCACGCTGCAAATGTAGAGTTGGTCGCTTTAGAGGGAGCTGAAATAAAGTATTCAACAGTCCAAAATTGGTACCCTGGTGATGAGAATGGAAATGGAGGAATATATAACTTTGTTACAAAAAGAGGTTTGTGTAAAGAAAAAAATTCAAAAATATCTTGGACACAAGTTGAAACTGGATCAGCTATAACTTGGAAATACCCTAGCTGTATTCTTCAAGGAGATAATTCAGTAGGAGAATTTTATTCCATAGCAATTACGAACAATCATCAGAAAGCTGATACTGGAACTAAAATGATACATCTAGGAAAAAATACAAAGAGTAAAATTATTTCAAAGGGAATATCAGCTGGTTTTGCTGATAATACTTATCGAGGATTAGTAGATATTTTTCCGAAAGCAAACAATGCACAAAATTTTACACAATGTGATTCATTGCTGATGGGTAACAGATGTGGTGCGCACACAATTCCATATATAAAAAATAAAAACTCTGACTCAAATATAGCTCATGAAGCTACCACCTCAAAAATAAGCGAGGAGCAATTATTTTATTGTCAACAAAGAGGTCTAAATTCCGAGGAAGCTGTAAGTTTAATTGTTAATGGTTTTTGTAAAGAAGTTCTACAACAATTGCCAATGGAATTTGCAGTGGAGGCTCAAAAACTTGTCGGTATTAGCCTAGAGGGAAGTGTTGGATAATGCTTGAAATAAGAAATTTAACTGCAAAAGTCGAGGATAAGAATATTCTTAATGGATTAAGCTTGATTATAAATCCTGGTGAAGTGCATGCTTTAATGGGTCCGAACGGATCAGGAAAAAGCACATTATCAAATATTTTATCAGGCAAGAAAGGATACGAGACAACTGGTGAAGTATTTTACGAAAAAGATAATTTATTAGATTTAGAGATTGAGGAAAGAGCTCATAAAGGACTTTTTTTAGCTTTCCAATATCCATTAGAAATACCCGGTGTCAACAATAACAATTTTTTAAAAACCTCAGTTAATGCAATAAGAAAGGCCAAAGGACAAAAGGAATATGATGCATTAGAATTTCTAAAGCTGGTAAAACAAAAAGCTAAGGATTTAAAATTTGAGGAAAAAAACTTAAATAGGCAACTTAATGTTGGTTTTTCTGGAGGTGAGAAAAAGAAAAATGAAATTCTACAAATGTCTATACTTGAGCCAAAACTTTCTATTCTAGATGAGACCGACTCGGGGTTAGATATAGATGCTTTAAAAGTCGTTTCTGACGGTGTCAATTCATTGAGAAATAATAAAAATTCTTTTTTAATTATTACACATTACCAAAGATTATTAAATTACATTAAGCCTGATTTTGTGCATGTGCTTAAAAACGGAAAAATAATAAAATCAGGAAATTTTGAATTAGCTATCGAACTAGAAAAAAAAGGTTATGAGGGAATTAATTAATGGATAATTTAGAGACGAATTTAAACGAAATAAAAGATATTTTGAATCTTAGCAAGGAACAAATTGAAGATAGGAAACTTTCACTGTTAGATTTTAGCAAAAATGGCTTCCCCTCAAAAAAAGACGAGGATTGGAAGTTTATTGATTTAAATAGAATAATATCTTCGAAGATACCCAAAATAAAATTTTTTAATAATTTGATTTCAAAAAAAATAGAAAATAAAGAGGTTTTTAAAGATATTAGTAAAAATTTATTAGAAAATAATTATATTATTTCTAAAAATGGTTTAATTACAGATGTTGTGCTAGATCATGAAGATAAAAATAAATTTAGTATCACAAAAATACCAGCAAATATTAAAGAGGATCAATATTCATCTCTTAGTTCTTTAAATAAAGCATTTTATTTAGATTATTTGAAGATAGTCATAAAAGAAAATTACAGATTTAAAAAGCCAGTTTTGGTAATAAATTATTCGTCACCAGAAATTCAAAATACTGTTTTAAATCAAAGATTTGACTTGGTAATGGAAAAAAATTCATGTATGAGTATTTTAGATCTTAATTGGAATTTTTCAGAAAATAATTTTTATAATATTAATAATAATTTTCAACTAAATGAGAATTCTATATTAAAAAATTACAAAATTGATTTGAATAATAATTCAAATATATTTTATTCAAAAACCAAGATCGAACTTTATAAAAATAGTATTTCAGAAAATTTTATTATCTCATCAGGTTCAGACTGTTACAAAAATGAGATAGAATGTGATCTTAAAGAAAAATTTACTTCAGCTTTTGTAAATGGAATTATTAATTTAGACGTCTCCAAGCTACACGAGATAAGATCAAAAATTAATCATTTATCAGAAAATACTAAGAGTTATCAGCTTATTAAGTGTGCATTAAAGGATAAATCAAAGGCCGTTTACCAAGGTAAAATATTTGTTGATAGTATTGCTCAAAAAACAGATGGATATCAACTTAGCAAAGCAATCCTTCTTAATGAAGGAACAGAGTTTAATGGAAAACCTGAGTTAGAAATCTATGCTGATGACGTAAAGTGCTCACATGGCTCTTCATCAGGCAACTTAGATGAAAATAAAATATTCTATCTGATGACTAGAGGACTTTCTAAAAATGAGGCAAAAAAAATTCTTCTAGACGGTTTCTTTTTAGAGGTTATTGAAAAAATTACTGATACTAAAGTTAAAGATTTAATTAAAGAATTAATGAAAATAAGATGAAGATAGAAAACATAAAAAAAGAATTTCCGATCTTTAACAACAAAATAGAGAACAATGATTTAGTATACTTGGACAGTGCTAATTCATCACAAAAACCTCTGGTAGTTGTAGATAGAATTTACGATTTTTACACAAAAGAATTTTCAAATATTGGAAGAAGCGTACATTATTTGGCAGTTGCAGCCACAAATTTATACGAAAATACTAGAACTGCAGTTCAGAAATACATTAATGCAAAAGATAAAAATGAAATCGTCTTTACCAAAGGTGCTACAGAAGCAATTAATTTAGTTGCCAGTACTTTCGGTCAGAAATATTTAAAGGAGGGTGATGAGATAATTATCACTGAATTAGAACATCATTCAAACTATGTGCCATGGCACTATTTAAGAAAAAATAAAGGTATAAAAATAAATTTTGCAGAAATTGATGAACATGGAGATATTTCTTTAGAAAGTGTAGAGAAACAAATAACTAGCAAAACTAAAATGATTGCTTTAACACACTTATCCAACGTCACAGGCGCAATATTGCCTATAAAGGAAATAACTGAATTAGCACATTCGAAAGGGATTCCTGTTTTAGTTGATGGTTGTCAAAGCGCTCCTCATATGAAAATGGATATGCAAGATTTAAACTGTGATTTTTATGCTATCTCGTGTCATAAAATGTATGGACCAACAGGTCTAGGTATTTTATATGCTAAAAAAAAATGGTTAGACGATCTACCTCCATATCAGGGAGGTGGAGGAATGATTAATGAAGTCAAAAAAAATGATATATCATACGGAGAACTACCTAATAAGTTTGAGGCTGGAACAATGGCAACCGCACAGGTAATTGCTTTTAATGAGTCTATAAATTTTTTAAATAAAATTGGAATTGACAATTTGATAAATCATGAAAATGACTTATTAAATTATGGAGAAGAGGTTCTAAGAAAAAATAATTCTGTGAAATTGATTGGAAATCCCAAAAAAAAAGGTGCGGTTTTGTCATTTACGATAGATGGAATACATCCTCATGATATAGCAACTATATTAGATGAAGACGGTGTAGCAATTAGAGCTGGTCATCACTGTTGTCAAATATTACATGATAAGTTGGGTTTAACAGCTTCTGCTAGAGCTTCGCTAGGGGTTTATAATACTAGAGATGATCTTGATAAGTTAAATGAATCAATAAACAACTGTAAAAAAATTTTTAATAAATAATGAATTTAAAAGAGTTATATCAAGAGATAATTTTAGATCACGGTAAAAATCCAAGAAACCTTGGTAAATTCGAAAATTTCAATAAAGATGCAAAAGGCCATAATCCTCTTTGTGGAGACAAGGTACATTTATTCCTAAAATTAGATGAAAATAAAAATGTTAATGACATCTCATTTGAAGGCGAGGGTTGCGCAATTTCAATGGCATCAGCCTCAATAATGACCGATCTTATGAAAGGCAAAAGTGAGAAAGAGGCAAAAGAGATAATTGATAGATTTTTAGACATGATTAAGGAAAAGGATGATATAAATACTAACTTGCTTAAAGAGGATGAAAAAACAAAATTAATGAGTTTAGGTGGAGTTAAAAATTACCCAATGAGAGTAAAATGTGCTACGCTTTCTTGGCATGCTCTATCTTCAGCATTGGATGATTTTCAGAAAGATGTAACAACAGAGTAATTATGGAATTAAAAGATCAAGTTATAAATGAAATAAAAAAAATCTATGACCCAGAAATCCCAGTAAATATATATGAACTTGGTTTAATATATGATGTAATTGTAGAAAAGAACCATGTTAAAATAAAAATGACATTAACAACACCCAATTGTCCTGTTGCCGAAAGTTTACCAAAAGAGGTTAAGGATAGTGTTATGCAGGTTGAAGGTATAGATAAAGTAGATCTTGATTTGGTTTGGGATCCACCTTGGAATAAATCCATGATGTCTGAGGCTGCGAAATTGGAGCTAAATTTATGAGTCAACAAGTAATTAAATTAAGCGATAAAGCAGCAAATAGAATTAAAGAAATCATCTCTAATGCTGAAAAAGAAACTTTAGGTGTAAGAGTTGGTGTTAAATCTGGTGGCTGCGCTGGTATGGAATATGTGCTTGAGTATGCTAAAAACATAAATCCGAACGATGAGATGATCGAGGACAAAGGTGTTAAAGTTTTTATTGATCCAAGCGCAATAATTTATTTACTAGGTACAGAGATGGATTATAAAAAAGATGAATTTTCATCTTCATTTGTTTTTAATAATCCAAACGAAACCGAGAGATGTGGTTGTGGAGAGTCTTTTAAAGTTTAGTAAAAATTAACAACTATAGTACATATCAAACTCAATTGGATGAGGTGTATGCTCGAAGTTATGAATTTCTTCCATTTTTAAGTCTATGTATGCGTCTATTTGATCGTCAGTAAATACATTTCCTTGAGTTAAAAACTTTCTATCTTTATCCAAACTTTCCATTGCTTCTCTTAAAGATCCGCACACAGTTGGAATTTTTTTAATCTCTGCTTCACTCAAAGCATATAAATCTTTGTCAAAAGATTTACCCGGATCAATTTTATTTTTAATTCCATCTAAACCTGCCATTAACATAGAGGCGAAAGTTAAATACGGATTTCCTGAAGCGTCTGGAAATCGGATTTCACATCTTGCAGCTTTTTTACTTAATGTTATTGGAATTCTGCAGGATGCAGATCTATTTCTCGCTGAGTAAGCTAGTAGAACTGGAGCTTCGAAACCTGGTATTAATCTTTTGTAACTATTCGTTGTTGCATTTGCAAATGCGTTTATTGCTCTTGCATGTTTTAATATTCCACCGATATAATGAAGTGCAGTTTTTGATAAACCTGCATATTCATTTCCCATAAATAAAGGAGTATTGCCATTCCATATTGATTGGTGAACGTGCATTCCTGATCCGTTATCACCTTTAACGGGCTTAGGCATAAACGTTGCAGTTTTTCCAAAAGAGTGCGTAACCATATGAACTGCATATTTATAAAGTTGAATATTGTCTGCTTGATTCACTAAAGTACCAAAATACATACCGAGCTCGTGTTGACTTGGAGCAACCTCATGGTGATGCTTTTCAACTTTAATACCCATATCTTTCATAGCTTTTAAATATTCACTTCTCATATCTTGTGCACTATCTACTGGGGGCACTGGAAAATATCCACCCTTTACTCCTGGTCTATGTCCCATGTTTCCATTTTCATATTTTTTTCCGGTGTTATATGGTCCCTCAGTACTATCAATTGAAAATCCAGTCTCATTCATATCATTTTTGTATCTAACGTCATCGAATACAAAAAATTCTGGTTCTGGTCCAAAAAAAGCTTTATCACCTATCTTGGATTTTTTTAAATAATCCTCAGCTTTTTTCGCTGTGCCTCTAGGGTCTCTTTCATAAGAATCTTTTTTTATAGCGTCTAAAACATCACAAAAAATATTTAAAGTATTATGAGATGTAAATGGATCTACAACAGGCCTCGATAAATCAGGCTTTAAGATCATGTCTGACTCATTAATAGCTTTCCATCCAGCTATCGATGATCCATCGAAGAATATTCCCTCTTCTAACATGTCGTCGTCAACAACTTTAGCATCCATAGTAACATGTTGAAGTTTTCCTCTTGGATCTGTAAATCTTAAATCAACGTAGTCAATTTCTTTATCTTTAATAATTTTTTGAATATTTTTAACGCTCATAAATCTCCTCTTTAAAAGTGGCTTATTAACAAAAAAAAGTATATTAATATCGCCTATTAAATTGATAACTAATATGCATTTAACGCATACCATTTAAGCTTAAAATTAAAGTGTAAGCAATCAATTAATAGTTGTATGAATGATATATTAAATAATGAGCCAGTAAAAAGAGTACAAAGTGAAATAAATAAATTTAATAAAAATATAAAACTTCAAATCTTAAAAAATACGGCTAGAACTGCACAAGATGCTTCAAAAGCATTAAATTGTGAGGTTGGAGCTATTATTAAAAGTCTCGTTTTAAGAAAAAATGGTTTGTATTTCCTGTGCTTAATATCAGGAGATAAGAGATGTTCTTTAAATAAATTAAAAAAAATTACTAATGTCAAAGATCTAAGTATGGCTGATGCAAAAAAAGTTAAAGAAGTTACAGGTTTTACCATTGGTGGGGTTTCACCAATAGGGTCAAAAAACAAGTTAGAGACTATGATAGATGAAAATTTAGGAAGATTTAATTACCTATATGGAGCTGCGGGACATCCTAATGCAGTTTTTAAAATTACTTTTACCAACTTAGAAAAAATAACTTTTGGAAAAATTATGGATATAACTGAATGACATCACCAAAGACTATTGATTATATATTACTTTCGATACTGTCTCTCATTTGGGCCTCAGCATTTTTTAATATTAAAATAGCCACTTATTCATATGGCCCACTTACAGTTGCTTTTTTAAGAATATTTTTGGGTGCAATCTTAATAGTAATTATATGTTTTTTAAAAAACATTAAAATTGAGGCATTTTCCAAAGATTGGTATTGGTTTGCCATAATAGGACTTGTGAACCTTGTAATACCTTTTTTTTTAATAGCTTATGGTGTTCAAAAAATTCAAAGTAATTTAGCAGCAATTTTAATGTCAACAACGCCGTTAAGTTCAGCAATCTTAGCGCATTTTTTTACAAAAACCGAAAAGATTAATTTTACAAAAATAATAGGAGTCATAGTAGGTTTCGCCGGTATAGTCATTCTATTTTCCGATAATCTTTTAATAAACAATGAAAACTTTTTCTACGCCTTAATGATTTTATTAGGTTCGACATTTTATGTAATAGGGGGAATTTTAACGCTAAAAATAAGTTCAAAAAAAAATGAAAATCTTACGAGTTCGATTTTGATATGGGGGTCATTAATAATATTTCCAATTATGATTTATTTTGAGCAGCCATGGAATTTAGTGCCCAGATTAGACTCTACAATCTCTTTGATTTATTTAGGGGTTTTTCCCACAGGAATTGCTTGGTTAATTAGATTTCATATTTTAAAAAAAAATGGTTTAGTCTTTCATTCGCAAGTAGCTTATTTAATACCAATTTTTGGAGTTATTTTAGGTTATATATTTTTAAAAGAAGTTGTAACTTTTAAAGTTTTAATTGCATTATTTGCGGTAGTTTTAGGTTTTTATTTTGTTAAAAAATCGATAAACCAAAATCTTACTTCAGGCTAGATAAAATTTTAATATGATCTGGATTAGTTTCGCAACATCCACCCAATAACGTTGCCCCATTATCAATAAATTTTTTACCTAAATTTTTAAATTCATCTTTGGTTACATTTCGTTTTCCCATAACTGTATTTAAATTTACTGCGTCCTCATCGTATTTAGCTGTATTAATTTCCCTAACTGGTGACGGCTCTTCATTTCCCCATAAATTTACTTTATAGCCATAAGGCAAATCTTGTTTTTTAAATTCAAAAATAGATTTTTCAGCGATTTCCATTGAAACGCAAGATGCTAATACACCAACCCATCTTTCATTTTTATATCGATTTATAACTTCAGATATAGTCTCCCCCGATGGAAGCTTTCCATTTTTTGTTAAGTGTAATCCAATCAAAATTGGTTTCTGTAGTTTTTCTAATATTTCAGAGGCTATTTTTATTTCTCTACCGCTTGAAATTACATCTAAATAAAATAAATCAACATATTCTTTTATACAATTAATTTGGTCATTAAATGAATTGTAAATAATTTTTTCCTCACGTGTATCTTCCTTATATGTATCAAATTGTGCAGGTATACTTCCTGCGATAAGAATTTCTTTATTAGAATTCTTTTTTGCTTGAATTGCTAACTGACAAGCTTTTTTGTTAGCAAATTCAAAAAGATGATTTACTTTATTTTGTTCCATTCTTATTCTTCTGCTGGAAAAATTGTTAGTAATTATAATCTCTGCTCCAGCATTAATGTACGCCATATGAGTATCAATAACTATATTGTGATATTTTTCATCTAATATTGCACTAGTTGACCAAAGTGTTCCTTTTGATATTAAACCCCTTGCATGTAATTCCTGTCCCATGCCACCATCTAAAATTCTCAGTTTCTCAAAAAAATTTTTATACATCATAAACAACTGATTATAGTATTTCATTTTACAAGCTCAAGTTGAGTTTTAAAATTGTCTCATTTACATTAAATTAAAAAGGGTTTTTAATAAGGATAATATAAAAATAAACTAAGGAGAGAAAATGAGTGCAGAAGCAATGAAAGTGTCCTCAGTTCTAGATACATCTCATCTTAAGGTTAAATTTCCATTTAAAGCAAAATATGGAAACTACATAAATGGAAAATTTGTAGAGCCTCTATCTGGCAAGTATTTTGATAATCCAAGCCCGATCTCAAATGAGACTATCTGTTCGGTAGCACGATCAAATGAAAAAGATGTAGAAGCAGCATTAGATGCGGCTCATGCAGCTTTTAAAGAATGGGGCAAAACAGATATTACTACAAGATCCAATATCTTGTACAAAATAGCTGACGTCCTTGAAAAAAATCTTAACTTATTAGCAACAGCTGAATGTTTAGATAATGGTAAACCAATTAGAGAATGTATGGCAGCTGACCTACCACTAGTAATAGATCATTGGAGATATTTTGCAGGAGTAATAAGAGCAGAAGAAGGTTCGGTAGCTGAGATAAGCAATTCGCAATATTCTTACAATATTCCTGAGCCTTTAGGAGTTGTTGGTCAGATAGTTCCGTGGAACTTCCCACTATTAATGGCAACATGGAAATTAGCACCAGCTCTTGCTGCAGGTAATTGTTCAGTACTAAAACCTGCCGAGCAAACACCAGCATCAATAATGGTAATGATGGAACTTATTGGAGATTTATTACCTCCAGGAGTTGTAAACATCGTTAGTGGTTTTGGATTAGAAGCCGGTAAACCCTTAGCATCATCTAAGAGAGTTGCAAAAGTTGCATTTACTGGTGAAACAACTACTGGAAGATTAATTATGCAGTACGCTGCACAAAACATAATTCCAATAACATTGGAACTAGGTGGAAAATCTCCTAACATTTTCTTTGAAGATATAATGGATAAAGACGATGACTTCTTAGACAAATGTGTAGAAGGTTTTGTAATGTTTAATCTTAACCAAGGTGAAGTATGTACATGTCCAAGTAGAGCATTAGTCCAAGAATCTATTTACGATAAATTCATGGAAAAATGTATTGAAAGAACCAAAGCTGTTGTTCAAGATAACCCATTAAAAATGGAAACAATGATTGGAGCACAAGCTTCCGTAGAACAAATGGAGAAAATTAAATCTTATCTTGATCTAGGGAAAAAAGAAGGTGCGAAAGTTCTTTGTGGAGGTAGCATTGGAAAACTTAACAGTGGTCTTGAAAAAGGTAATTATATTCAACCAACTGTTTTTGAAGCGAAAAATGACATGCGAATCTCACAGGAAGAAATCTTTGGACCGGTTGTATCTGTAATTAAATTTAAAGATGAAGCGGATGCGTTAAGAATCGCAAATGATACACTTTATGGTTTAGGAGCAGGTGTTTGGACTAGAAATGGTAACATTGCTTACAGAATGGGAAGGGCAATACAAGCAGGAATAGTGTGGACTAATTGTTATCATGCTTATCCAGCTCACTCACCATTTGGTGGTTATAAACAATCAGGTGTTGGAAGAGAAACACATAAAATGATGCTTAATCATTATAGACAGAATAAGAACCTTCATGTCTCTTATGCTGAAAAGAAATTAGGCTTCTTTTAATCAATAATATATACTGGCCCATGATTCTATATCATGGGCCGTACTTTAAAAATGAAAGTATCTGCAACAAATTCAGCACTCGATTTGCTATCCGAACTTCAAGGTAAATATGGTGAAAAATTAATGTTTCATCAATCAGGTGGTTGCTGTGATGGTAGTGCTCCAATGTGTTTTCAAGAAGGAGAGTTTCCTCTTGGGGATAACGATGTAAAATTAGGTGAAATTGGTGGTGTACCTTTTTATATGAATGGTGACCAATACGAAAAATGGAAACATACTGATTTGACAATAGATGCTGTCAAAGGAATAGGTGGAATGTTCTCTTTAGATAACGGAACAGGTCGCAGATTTCTGACAAAATCAGAAATCTGCTTAGTCGTAGATAACGACGAAAAAAAATAATTTTTTACTGCCCTGGCGCTTTGTAACCAATCTTACTGGCTTTAGTAGTTGCTTTTGTAAAGTCGATAGCTTCCAAAATTGTTAAATTTTTTACTGCCCCTGAAGATTCTACAACTAATTTAATAGCAGCAAAGTCCTCAAATGCTCCTAGGTCTATTACTACTACAAAGTCATAAGAACCTCTAACAATATCCATACTGTGTATTGTTCCACCTACAGCCTTTGTTAATTGCTCTACAACTGCTTTTCTATCACTTGTAGGATCTTTCATAAAACCCTGAAAAGCTTTATCGGTATAATTACCCATTACGTATGCTTTCATTTTAACTCCTTTTTTTTAATTAAATTTAGCATTTTTTTATACAATTTTTCTAATTAAATTGTCCCATATTAATATTTACTGACTTTTTTTCTAGTTGAAATAAATACTCCAATTGATGTTACTATAAAGCCAATTACATCGACCAAACTTAAATTTTCATCCAAAAATACCCAAGCCATAGTTGCCGTTACTGCAGGAATTAAAAAAAATAGTGAAACTGTTTTACTAGCTGAGTTATTTTTTATTAAATACATTAGAATTGAAAAAGCTCCTAAAGAAACAAGAAACACTTGATGACTCATAGCTAATAAAAATTCTAAATTAATTATGATAAAAGCATCTTCAAAAATTAAAATAATTATTATCAAATGAAAAATCACTGCACCAATTGCCTGGTACATATTATTAACAGGTAGAGGAATATCATTACTTATTTTTTTTTGCCAAATAGTTGAAGTAGTAATTGCTATTAAAGCAATCACGGCAGCTATCAAGCCTTTCATGGGCAATGTAGATCCTATATCAAAACCTATAACCATAACAGCACCTGTAAATCCAAGCACAACACCGATCCACTGATAAATATTTACTTCTTCATTTAAGAAATAACCTGCTAAAATGTTTGTTAAGATTGGTTGCAATGTAACTATTAACGCAACAATACTTGTAGGCAAGCCAACGAATATGGCATAAAAAACTCCTCCTAAATAAAATCCATGAAACAATATCCCTGTTGAAAATGAATTGAAAAGATTGCTAAAATTTACTTTAATTTTAATTTTTTTAACAATTGAATAAATAAAAAAACAAACTGCAACAAAAAAAAACCTAAATGCCAATGCTGAAAAGGGATCGCTATTTAAAACTATCGGCAGTGTTGTGATAAAGGCTGAGGACCAAAGTAAAACAAATATTAAAGGAAAAAATTGAGACACTAATTATTTATTCTATTCATCTCTTTTAATTCAATTTCTAATTTATCTAATTCTTCTCCTCCCGCCATCATTCCTAATAATTTTTCTCTAGATAAGTCTTTTTTTTCGTAAGTTCCTAAACTTTTTCCCCTATTTAAAACTGTAAAACTATTTCCAACAGGATAAGCATGATGGACATTATGAGTGATTAAAATAACTGCTAATCCATCAGCAGCTGCTTTGACAATATATTTTAGAACCACTGAAGCCTGGTGAACTCCTAATGCTGAAGTTGGTTCGTCTAAAATTAGCACTTTAGCTCCGAAATAAATTGCACGAGAAATTGCAAGGCATTGTCTCTCACCTCCTGACATAGTTCCTACAGCTTGAGATGGATCTCTGACATCTATACCAATTTGACCCATTCTTTCTGCAGCAACTTTATTTGCTTTTTCAATATCAAAAGTTTTTAAAAAAGGTATCCCTTTTTGTGGTTCACGACCCATAAAAAAATTTCTAGTAACACTCATTAAAGGAACTAATGCTAAATCTTGATAAACAGTTGCAATTCCCATGTCTAAAGCATCTTTAGGTGAGTCGAATATAGTTTTGTTTCCTTCCACTATTATCTCACCTTCGTCTGGCCTATGAACTCCTGAAAGTGTTTTTATCAAAGTTGATTTTCCTGCTCCATTATCTCCAAGTAAGCACATTATTTCACCTTTTTTAACCTTCATTGTTACATCTTTTAGAGCTATTACTTTTCCAAAAAATTTACTAATATTGTTAAATTCAATTAAATATTCAGACATTATTTACTTTCTGTAACTTTTCTTCTTATATAATTGTTAAATATTACAGCTATTAACATCATTGCTCCTAAAAAAACTTTAAACCAGTCTGTATCAACATCAGTATAAAAAATTCCCATTGATACAGTTCCAAATATCAGTGCTCCAAAAGCAGCGCCTATTGCTGAACCATATCCTCCAGTTAATAAACATCCTCCTACAACTGCTGCTGCTATTGCTTCTAGTTCTTTTAAAGTTCCTCTCATTGTATCAGCTGATCCTGCGTCTAAAACTTGGATAGTTGCAAATATTGTAGATGCTACTGCAGTACCAATAAAAAGACTTATCTTAACCCTTCCAACTGGCACTCCAACATTCGTTGCACCATTTTTATCACCGCCAGCTGCAAAAATCCAGTTTCCATATCTTGTTTTCATTAAAATGTAAGTAGCAAGTATTGTAAGTCCTACAAACCACAATACCGAAGGTGGAATTCCAGTCGCAAGTGGTGTACCATCAGTTCTCAGTGCAATTAAATTCATTGAACCTAACCAGTTAAATAATCCTTTAAAAGTATCTGTTGCAAATATCCAAGCTATTGGATCATCTTCTATTAAAACTCTCAAACCTGGAACCTGTGTTCTTCCTGTTATTAATCTCGTTATAGCTAAAGTTAAACCTCTAAGTATAAACAACATTGCCAAAGTAACAATAAACGAAGGTAATCCAGTTCTAACAACTAAAATTCCATTAAAATAACCTACCAACACAGCCATACTAAATGCAAAAATTATACTCATCCAAAGAGGCCAACCCCAATAAATAGCAGGAATAGCAATACATATTCCTGCAAATCCAATCATTGATCCTATAGAAAGATCAAACTCACCCCCAATCATTAGCATTGCTGCAGCAATTGCTATAATGCCTAAGTTTGCTGATACATCTAAAAAATTTAGTGTGCCATAAGCACTAAACATTCCTGTATCTCCAGCAACTATTCCAAAAAATATGAAAACTAAAATAGAACCACCTAAAGCTCCAAGCTCAGGTCTATTTAATAAAACTCTTAGTGGTGAAACTTTTTTTAATCTTTCGTCTTGATTAATATTATTTTTGTTAGCTATACTTTTAGATTTATCAGACATTATTTTTGATTAAAAAAAAGGCCCAGCTAAGTTTAGCCAGGCCTTTTTATTTATTCTATCTGTAACCTTGTGCTGCCCACTTAATTACTTTGCTAGCATTGTCAGGAGTTACAAATCCAGGACCAGTCATTACTACACCAGCTGGCATTGTTCCCCATCTCATATACTGACCAAAAATTGCTATTGGTAAGTAACCTTGTAGGTATTGTTGTTGATCAATTAAAAACTCTACTTTTCCTGCAGCAGCAGCCTTTAACATATTAGGTGACATGTCAAATGTTCCTAATCTTACATCACCAACTTTTCCAGCAGCCTCTAAAGCTTTAAGAGCTGCCTCTCCAGAAAGACCTGCTCCTAAAGTAAGTATAGTATCATATCCACCACCTAGTTTAGCAGCAACTGCTTTTTGTATTTCAGTTGGGTCATTAGAAGTACCTAATATATCAACACTTCCACCAAAACCTTTTTTGAAACCTGCACATCTTCTGTCGAGCGCAACGTTTCCTACCTCATGGTTAACACATAATGCTTTTTTTCCTCCGGCAGCTTTCATTTTTTGTCCACCACCTACTCCAGCTTCAAACTCAGTTTGTCCAACGTGAGCACTGATACCTAAAGAAGCATAGTCGTCTGATCCAGAGTTCATTGATATAACTGGTATACCTGCGGCTATTGCAGCTTTAACTGATTTTCCTAAAGCAGCAGCATCTGGTAAAGTTATCACAATACCTTTTGGCTTTTGTGAAACAGCGTTATCAATTAATTTTGCCATCTCCACCATGTCAAATGTTCCTGGTGCAGTGTATTTACATGATACTCCCATGTCTTTACATGCTGCATCAACACCATTTTTTGCAACTGACCAGAAAGGATCATTTGCTTGTCCGTGAGAAACAACAATAATATCTGTAGCTAATGCAGACACCGACATCATTGCCCATGTTGCAAATGCTAATATAAAGTTTTTTAACGTTTTCATTAGTCTCCTCATTTTAAAGTTAACTTTTAAAATCAAAATCTAATCAAAATATAGTTTAGTTGTAAAGATGATAGGTTGTGTTCTAGTAACAGTTGATTCAATTAGAAAGTAAGCTTTTCGAACTTTTTTGAACTAATAGATTTTTTTGCAGCGTTTGCCATTATTAGAGCACGCCTACCTTCCTCAAATTCTGCGAGTGGTCGAATATTTTTTTTTATGAATTTTGAAAAATCATATAATTGGTTTTTATAGGCATCTTTATATCTTTCGATAAAAAAATCTAGCAATGGAGATTTGCTAGAGGTAGAGTTTGATGAATATAAGGATGTTTCGTTTTCTCTTTTATTTTCAGATATAATCATACCTTTAGACCCAAATAACTCAACTCGTTGATCATATCCAAAACTGCAATGTCTTGAATTAGTAATAATAACTTGGACACCACTTTTTGAATTAATTATACAAGATGCCAATTCATAATCTTTAATTTTAATAAATCTTTTATCTGAAATATTACTTCCTGATGCAATTAATTTTAGAGGCTCATCTTTTTCAAGATAAAATCTAACTAAATCAAAATCATGTATCATCATATCTCTAAAAATACCTCCAGATTCTTTTAAATATTTAATCGATGGTGGGGCAGGGTCTCGACTTGTAATTATAATTTTTTCTAATTTTCCAATTTTCCCCTTGGTAAGCTCTTGTTTAAGTCTAAAATGACCTGGATCATATCTTCTATTAAATCCTAGCTGTATTTTAGGGTTAAACTTTTTAATAATCTTTTTGCATTCATTGATTTTTTTAATACTCAGGTCTAAGGGTTTTTCACAAAAAATTTTTTTTTTATTTTTTACACCCTCTAGTATTAATTTGATATGTGTAGACGTTGTTGATGCAATAAATATAGCTTTAATATCTTTATCTTTAAAAATCTCTGAAGGACTATTTACAGCAATTGACTTGAGTATTTTTGAATATTTCTTAGACAAATTCTTATCAATGTCATATATGTATTTAAGATTAAATTCCCTATTACGCATCAAATTCTTACCATGCATAACACCAATTCTACCGAGTCCAAATAAAGCTATATCAATCATTAAAATTTTATAATATTATAATAAAAGACACTTTAACTAAAAAAATTCTTATGTCAGTAAAATTAGGAGTAGCACCAATTGCATGGAGCAATGATGATATGCCGGAGCTAGGTGGTGAAACTACTTTAGATCAATGTTTATCAGAGGCAAATCAGGCAGGTTTCATTGGAGTAGAATTTGGTGGTAAGTTTCCAAAAAATTCTGAAGAACTAATTCCTAAATTAGATAAATATAAAATAGATTTATGCGGCGGCTGGTATGGAGCTAATCTCAGAAAAAATACTGTAAATGAAGAAAGGGAATATTTAAGATCTCAATTAAACTTATTCAAAGACTGTAATTCGCCTTGTATTGTTTTTGCTGAAGTATCAGGATCTATACAAGGCGATCAGAAAAGAAAACTTTCAACAAGACCTAAAATGGATAATGATGAATGGAAATCATTTAGTTATAAAATCTCAGAAATAGGTAAATATTTAGAAGATGAAGGAATGCCTTTAGCATACCACCATCATATGGGCACAGTAATAGAAACTGAGGCCGATACTATGAGGTTATTAGATAACACTAACGACAGTGTTAAACTTACTTTAGATACTGGACATATGCTATTTGCCCAAGGCAATTCTCAAAAAATATTGGAGAGTTATTACGAAAGAATTCACCATATTCATTGTAAAGACATCAGAAAAAATATTTTAGAAAAATCATTAAAAAACGATTTAAGTTTTAGAGATGCATTTCTTGAGGGAGCGTTTACAGTTCCAGGAGATGGTTGCATAGACTACAGGCCAATTTTTCTAACACTCAAAGAAAAAAATTACACGGGATGGTTAGTTGTTGAAGCTGAGCAGGATCCAAAAAAAGCTAATCCGTTAGAGTATGCTATTAAAGGATATAAATACCTTCATAAAACTTTAAACTCTGTAGATTTGGAAATATTTAAAAAATAATTATCTATAAATAGAAGTCAATTCATTGTTACCAGCAGCAACACATGGCGATTTAAAACAGGTTCCTATAACCCACTCAGATCCAGGTTCAGAAAGAAAATTAGACGACATTAAAAATATAACTCCCATTTCTGTAGCTTGTCCTGCCTTACCTTCAGCTTTAATTCTTGGGTCAGGATCTGTTTTTACTTTAGCGTCATCGGAAAATGGATTTTGAATATTTAAATTTAAATTTATATAACTTACAACTTTGTCTGCAATCCATTCATCGCTACATTGGTCTCCCCAAATAGTAACTCCCTCAGAGTCGTTGTCACATTTGTTTATTTCTCCGTTAATAAAATCAACAACTTTTTTATGATTTTCTTTAACTATGTTGGCTTTTGCTTCAACAGCAGGTCTTGTGCTTGCTGTCCAAATTAGCATTCCCACAACATAAATCAGAGACATTATTACTATTACCTCAAGTAAACCAAAATTTTTTAAATTTATTTTCATCAAAGCTTCACTATTTTTGATTTTTCCAATTTTTTATCAAAAAAATCAATTATATTTTGAATAGTTTCTTTTCCCATTCTAATCATACATTCTTCAGTAAAAGCTGCAGTATGTGGACTTAAAAAAGTTTTATCATTTTTTAGCAAAGGGTTGTCATTATCAGGCGGCTCAGTATCAAATACATCAAGACCAGCTCCAAATATTTTATTTTCATTTAATGATTTATTTAAATCACTCTCATTTATTATTCCGCCTCTTGATGCATTAATAATTATACAATTTTTTTTCATATTTTTTAAAACGTCGTAGTTAATTATATTTTTTGTTTTTTCATTAAAAGGCATATGTAGAGTTAAGGCATCCATTTTTTTTACTCCTTCTTTTAAATCTTCTATTTTTTTACCACCAAGACTCTCAATTTCCTCTTTTGAAACGAATGGGTCATAAACATAAACATTCATCTCAAAACCAATACATCGTTTTATCAAGCTTTTACCTATTCTCCCAAAACCCATAATTAAAATATTTTTATTCCAAAGCTCTATTGTTTTTGGAAGTTTATTTCTATCATTAAATCTTCCTGATTTGACTGTTTTGTCATACATATCTTTTCGTTTTGAGATATTTAAAAGCATAAACATTACGTGTTCCGCAACCGCAACTGCATTAGCAGTGGCAGTTATAGAAATTGTAATATTTTTTTCTTTTGCAGACTCTAAATCTATATTGTCATATCCAACACCATGTCTTGAAATAATCTTAAGATTTTTTGCTCCTCTAATTACTTCGGCAGGTAATTTGGCAGTTCTTATTGATATACCGTCACATTCAATAATCTTTTTTTTTATTTCTTCTAAATCAGTTCCGTCGATTATTTCAAAATTATAATCTGAGTGATTTTCTAAAATTTCAATTCCCGATTTATCTATTGGTTGAATTATTAATATATTTTTCACTTAAGTTAATATGACTTCGACTCTTCAGAGGATTTTGTTAGTTTTAGTTTCGAAATAGCTTCTTTCGCACCACTACTCATATATCTCTGATCTGATCCAACAGTGACTAGATTAAAACCAAGATCTATCATTTTTTTTGCGTATTCGGGTGTTGCATTATGAATTCCTGCAAAAATATTATTTTTTTTTGCGTGATCCAAAATTGTTTTTATTTTTTCATAAGTTGCTGATCCCTCGGGATTATCAAAAGCTGGTTTTTGGCCGATAGCCAAACTTAAGTCAGCAGGACCAATGTAAATTCCATCTAATCCATCAGTACTCATTATTTCATCTAAATTATCTAAAGCTTCTTTTGTCTCTATCATTGCTAATTTTAAAATCTCAGTATTTGCATGATCACCGTAGTCTCCGCCACCATATATAAGCCCTCTAATTGGACCATAGCTTCTATAACCGTCAGGTGGATATAAACAAGCTTGGACAAAATTCTCTGCTTCTTTTCTATTACTAACCATGGGGCAGATTACACCATAACACCCTGCATCTAAAATTTTCATAATTTGACCTGGTTCATTCCAATTTACTCTAGCTAAAGGTATTGTTTCAGTTGTTGAAATTGATTGGAGCATCTGCAATGCATTAGGATAATCAATTACACCGTGTTGCATGTCGATAGTTAGAGAATCCCATCCTTGATTTGCCATTACTTCTGCTGAGAATGAACTAGGTATTTGAAGCCACCCATTAATGATTGGTTTACCCTCTGCCATCATTTTTTTTATTTTATTTTTTTTCATCAAGTTTTGAGTCCTAAGTGTGTATATTTTATGTTTAAGTAGTCCTTAATTGCCATTGATCCACCCTCACGACCATAGCCAGTTTGTTTAATTCCACCAAAAGGTGCTTCTGCAATAGCTACTACTGGCGTGTTAACAGCAACTGTTCCTGTTTCCATTAATTCAGATGCTTTATGAGCTTGCTTCATTGAATCTGTGTAAATATAACTACAAAGACCTAAATCATTATTATTCGCTCTTTCAATAACCTCATCAAAAGTTTTAAATGACAACATGGGCACTAATGGACCAAAAGGTTCTTGTTTCATAATTGTATAATTATCTTTAACTTCATCGAATACAGTTGGTTCATAAAAATAGCCTTTATTAAATCCTGATGGCCTTTTTCCACCTAATAAAACTTTCGCACCTTCTTTTTTTGTTATATCTACTAATTCCTCAACTTCTGAGAGTCTTTTAGCTGTTGCTAATGGTCCTAATTGCACTCCATCTTCCATACCATTGCCTATTTTTAATTTTTTTGTTCTCTCTATGAATGCATTTATAAATTCTTCTTTCCTTTTTTCTTGAATATAAAATCTATTTGGTGAAATACAAACTTGTCCATTGTTTCTAAATTTTGCTGTAATAGCCATATCTGCAACTTTATTTATGTCAACATCATCAAAAACTATAAAAGGTGAATGACCACTTAATTCCATAGTAACTCTTTGAACTTTATCAGCTGCTTTTTTTAAAATTAATTTACCTACTCTAGTAGAGCCCGTAATTGAAACCTTCTTAATAATATCAGATTCGAGTAACTCATTAGATATACTTGGAGGATCTCCTGAAAGAAGATTCACTACTCCAGGAGGAACGCCAGCTTCTTTACAAATATCCACTAGCTCCATTACTGTTCCTGGTGTAATCACATCTGGTTTACAAATTACTGAACAACCGGCAGCTAAAGCAGTAGAAATTTTTCTTGCTGCTAAAATTAAGGGAAAGTTCCAGGGAACTAACGCTGCAACAACCCCGACTGGCTGATAATATACGTGAACCCTTGTGTCTGGCGATCGACTTTCTACAGTTTGACCATAAATTCTTTTAGTTTCTTCTGCATTCCATTCAAAAATGTCTGCAGCTCCATTTGTTTCTCCCTCACCCTCTAACAATGGTTTACCAACCTCTAACGTCAGCCATTTTGCCATCACTTTCTTTTTTTCTCTAAGTAAGTCTGCAATTTTTCTAATTGTGTATGATCTTTGCCACGGAGCTGTATTTTTCCAAATCTCTAAACCTTTTTCAGCTGACTTTAGAGCTTTCTGCACATCTAGTGATGAGGCTTTTGATGCCTTGCCAATAATTTCCTCTGTCGCAGGGTTAACAACTTCATAAGTTTCACCCTTTTCTGCTTGTTGCCATTTACCATCTATGAACTGACCAAATTTGCTATACATAATTTTTATTTTATGCTTAATTACGTGAATTTATTAAAGAGAATATAGCGATAATTATGAAAAAAATAAAGATATCATGTGCACATGCAATAGTTAAACATTTAATTTCTCAAAAAATTCTTATTGATGGTAAAAAAGAACCTTTATTCGCTGGAGCCTTCGGAATCTTTGGACACGGAAATGTAGCTTGCTTGGGCCAAGCGTTAGAGGAAAATAAAGATAAACTTCCAACCTGGCGTGGCCATCACGAACAAAATATGGCATTAACAGGAATAGCTTACGCTAGAGCAAAAAGGAGAAAACAAATTTTTGTTGCCACTAGTTCAGTTGGACCGGGATCTACAAATATGATAACAGCAGCTGCTGTTGCAATGAGTAATAGACTCCCAATTTTATTTTTACCTGGAGATACGTATGCAAATAGAATGCCAGATCCAGTTTTGCAACAAGTTGAACATTTTAACAATCCAGGGATAACACAAAATGATGCTTTTAAATCTGTCACAAGATACTTTGATAGAATAACTAGACCAGAACAAATTTTACAAACTTTACCTCAAGCGATACAAGTTTTATTAGACCCAGCTGATTGCGGACCAGCTTGTATATCTTTATCTCAAGATATACAGGGTGAAACCTATGAATACCCAGAAGAGTTTTTCATAGAAAGAGTCCATAATATTAGAAGACCAAAGCCAGATGATTTCCAAGTAAAACAAGCTGTAGAAAAAATTAAAAATTCAAAAAATCCAATAATTATTTCTGGAGGTGGCGTTTTCTATTCTAATGCTATGGAAGAGTTATCATCTTTCGCTATTAAACATAATATACCAGTAACTCAAACTGTAATGGGATACTCTTCTATGAAAAGAGACCACTCTCATTTTCTTGGCCCAATTGGAGGTCTGGGTGGTAAAGCTGCAAATAATCTTGCAAAACAAACTGATCTTGCAATAGCGATTGGTACTAAACTTGCAGATTTTACAACTGGTTCATGGGCTAATTTTGAGAATCCAGAATTCAAATTAATTTCAATAAATGTTTCAAGATTTGATGCAAATAAACACATGGCTTCATCCATAATAGGTGATGCTAAAGTTTCTTTAAACGAGTTATCCCAAGCACTAGGTAATTGGAAAGCACCAGATGCATGGCATAAAAAATCAGTCAATGAACTTAAGTCATGGAACGAATACGTAGATAAAGAAAGCGGACCAACCAATCAAAAATTACCGAGTTATGCTCACGCTGTAGGAGCAATTTATAGAAATTCCGATCCATCAGATATTGCTGTAACTGCAGCTGGAGGTCTAGTTGGAGAAGTTGTACAAATATGGAGGCCTAGAGAACTGAACACACATGAAACTGAGTGGGGATTTAGTTGCATGAGTTATGAAATTTCAGGGGCTTTGGGTATCAAAATGGCAAATCCAGATAAAGAGGTTATTGCATTCATAGGTGATGGGTCGTACTTACTTTATAACTCGGACATATACTCCTCGGTTATTACAGACAATAAACTTATAATTATAGTTTGTGACAATGGGGGTCACGCGGTAATAAATAGGTTACAATTATTCAAAGGTGGTAAAGAATTTAATTGTTTATTTGAAAGCTCAAATACCAAAAAATTAGTTGGAGTAAATTTTGCTAAACACGCAGAAAGTATGGGGGCTAAGTCTGAGGAAGTTTCATCAATAGAAGAATTAGAGGAAGCTTTTAAAAGAGCAAAAAAATCTAAAGTTACATACTTAATTTCAATTAAAACTCATTCCTATCAATGGTTAGAGGGGTCAGCATATTGGGAAAGTCCTACTTTAGAATTACCAAAAACTAAAGAAAATAAAGAAGCTCTAAAACTTCATAAAGAGGGTAAATCAAAACAAAGACAAGGTGTTTAATGTCGAAAGTTTTCAAGGTTGGTTTAATTGGATGTGGACACATAGCAGAG
Source organism: uncultured Pelagibacteraceae bacterium (assembly GCA_902529105.1). Lineage (GTDB taxonomy): Bacteria > Pseudomonadota > Alphaproteobacteria > Pelagibacterales > Pelagibacteraceae > Pelagibacter. The sequence goes on along the minus strand of CABZUW010000001.1, from coordinate 99,402 downwards.
ACTTATTTTAGAGCACATAAATACTTTAATAATTTTAAAATTATAAAATGTGCGGATATTAAAGAAGAAGTTTCAAAAAAATGTGCTAAAATATATAATATAGAGTCTAAAACAGTTAATCAGCTTTTTAAAGATAAAGAGGTAGAAATAATTTTAAACCTAACTCCACCTAAAGCTCATTATATAATTTCAAAAAAATCACTATTGCATGGAAAACATGTTTATTCAGAAAAACCAATGGCAATAAATTTAAAAGATGGAAAAGAATTGCTCAAAATTGCTAATAGAAAAAGACTTTATATTGGTAATGCGCCAGATACTTTTTTAGGTGGAGGCAATCAAAAGTCTAAAGAATTAATAGAAAAAAATATTATTGGAAAAGTGAATTTAGGTAATGCGATATTTGCCTTCCCTGGTGTTCAGTCATATCATCCAAATCCTGAGCCTTGGTTTGCTAAAAAAGAAGGTGGTCCAGTAATAGATATGGGGCCGTATTATTTGACAGCATTAGTAAACTTGCTTGGGCCAGCTAAGGAAGTTAAAGCAGCAAGTTTGATAAAAGGTTCAAAATTTAGAACTATTGGAATAGGACCAAAAAAAGGAAAAAAAATTAAGGTTGAAAGTCCAACTACCTATTTTTCGACAATTGTTTTTGAGAATAACAGTATAATTAGATTAACATTATCATTTGATGTAATCGCTCATCAAAGAAATCATATTGAATTGTACGGAACTGAAGGATCAATGATTGTACCTGATCCAAATATGTTTGGTGGCTCAGTTTACGTTTGTAAAAAACTTGGAAGTCCCTGGCAAGAATTTAGAACTCACAAAATGCCTTTAGGAAAAATTAACATAAGATCTCAAAGCTCAAGGGCAAACGAGTCGCCTACAAATGCCAATTATAGAGGTGTTGGACTTGCTGAAATGGCATATTGTATAGAAAATAAAAAAAGACACAGATGTAATGGAGAAGTTTCAGTCCATGTTTTAGACCTTATTCAATCAACAATGTATTCTGCTAGAACAAACAAACCTAAAAAAATAAATACAACTTGTAAATCACCTAAACTATTTTCTTTAAAAGAAATAAAAAAAATATTGAAATAAATGCGTGTTGGAGTTGATATAGGAGCTACTAAAATTGAATTTGTTGTTCTTGATAAAAAAAATAAAGATATATTTAAAAAAAGAATATCAACACCCAAAAGTTATAAAAAAGTTATCTCGGACATAAAACTAAACATTCGCAGTCTTGATAAAAAATTTAAAAAAAAACTAAAAGTTGGAGTTTGCCATCCAGGTTCTATAGATGCCAATACAGGTTTATTAAAAAACTCTACAAATGCAACATGGTTAAACAATAAAAGATTAAATAAAGATTTAATAAAAAGCCTAAAAAGAAAGGTGCCTTGCGAAAACGATGCTAATTGTTTTACATATTCAGAAGCTATAAATGGATCTGCAAGAAACTTTAAAATCGTTTTTGGAATAATTCTTGGCTCAGGAACTGGAGGTGGAATAGTAATTAATAAGAAAATTATAAAAGGATCAAATAACTTAACAGGCGAATGGGGGCATATGCCATTACCTATATTTGGAAATCTAAATGATAAAAATTTAGTTAAAAACAATATTAAAAATATGAAAATTGAAAAATTTATATCAGGGAAAGGTATTGAAAAATTAATCAATAATAAACTAACAGCCAAACAGATATTTAATAAAAAAAATAAAAATATGAAAAAATTAATTTCCGATTTTCAAATAAGATTAGCTAGATCTTTAGTTAATATAATTTATATTTTGGATCCTGATGCAATAGTTTTTGGTGGCGGATTATCTAATGAAATAAAATTTCTTAACAAAATTAAGAATTTGTTAATAAAATTTTTAAAAGTAAAGAGGTTAAATACAAGATTTCTAAAACCAAAATATGGAGATGCTAGCGGTGTCAGAGGGGCTGCAAATTTATCAGATAGAGTGTATTATTAATTATGAAATTATGCCGAGTTGGAGAGCCTGGTTTAGAAAAACCCGCAATCATTGATAAAGATAATACAATAAGAGATCTATCCACAATAATATCTGATTTAAATCCAAAAACATTAAATTTTGAGACAATAGATAAAATTAATGCAATAGATTTAAACGATTTAACAGAAATAAATCCAGATTTAAGAATGGGTCCATGTGTTGGAAATCCCTCAAAATTTTTAGGTATAGGATTAAATTTTAAAGATCATGCATTAGAACAAAATTTACCAATTCCAGATGAACCAATAATTTTTTCAAAATTTACAAATTGTGTCTGTGGTCCTAATGACGATATCGAAATTCCCAAAGGATCAGAACATACTGATTGGGAGGTAGAATTAGGATTCGTTATTGGTAAAAAAGCAAAATACATTTCAGAAAATGAGGCTTTAAAATATGTATTAGGATTTTTTTTGGTAAATGATGTAAGTGAAAGAAATTTTCAAAAAAAAAGAGGTCTCACTTGGGATAAAGGAAAGGGATTTGATACTTTTGGACCAATTGGACCTTATATACTCACCAAAGATGAAGTAAGTGATTTTCAAAATCTTAATATGTACTTAGATGTAAATAATGAAAGAATGCAAAAAGGTAATACTAATCAAATGATTTTTAAAATAGAGGAGCTAGTATCATATATGAGTCATTGTATGACCCTATACCCTGGAGATATTTGTTGTACAGGCACACCACCCGGAGTAGGTGAAAATATGAAACCACCTCGATTTTTAAAAGGTGGAGAAACAATAGAATTAGGCATAGATAAATTAGGGACACAAACACATAAAGTCAGAAAAATTTAACACAAAACGCCTATAGAAGATTTTTAAAAAAGATAATATGTATAATATTGATGCTCAAAAGAGATTTATATTATGAACGTATTTCAACAAAGTCATTAAGAGATGATGTTAGGTACCTAGGTAACATTTTAGGAAAAGTTATTAAGGACCAAGAAGGAAAAAAATTTTTTGATCTTGTGGAAAAAACAAGATTATTATCAAAAGCAAATATCGCAAATAGAAGACAGAAAAATCCTTTTAATAAACTCTCTAAAGAAATAAAAAAAGTAAATCCAAAAAATTTATTTAAACTTACTAGAGCATATAACCATTTTATGAATTTATATAATTTAGCAGAATCGATAGATGCCTCAAGGACTTTAGATATATACGAAAATACAAAGAAAGATAAAAAATTAAAAAATATATTTATTGAGGAGATATTTGAAAATTTTTTTAAAAATAAAAAAATATCAAATAGTAAAATTTATAATGTTGCAAAACAATTACATATCGGTATTGTACTTACGGCACATCCTACAGAAGTAAAAAGAAGAACTTTGATACAAAAATATCATACCTTGACAGAAATTTTGGAGCAAAGAAATTTGTTAAAAAATTATCCATCTAAAATAAAAATTTTAGATAAAAGAATGTTTGATGAGATAACTATTATCTGGAATACAGATGAACTAAAAAGGTCTAAACCAACACCTTCAGAAGAAGCTCGTTGGGGTCTAGCAATAATTGAAGATAGTTTATGGGAGACTATTCCAAAAGTTTATAGAAGATTAAATCAAATCTTTGTTAAAAATATGGGGAGAGGATTGCCTAAAAACTTCAATCCAATTGAATTTGGATCTTGGATGGGTGGAGACAGAGATGGAAACCCATTTGTTACCTCAAATGTTACAAAAGAGGTTATTCTTTTGTCAAGATGGGAGGCAGCAAAACTTTATGAAAAGTCTTTAACTAAGTTAATACGATCTTATTCTATGCAAAAATGTTCTAAAAAAATTCGTAAATTTGCAGGCAAATCTTACGAACCTTATAGAGTTTATTTGAGACCTTTAAGAGATAAAATTAGAAAGACGCATAGATCTATCGAAGAGCATTTGGTTAATAATACACCGCTAAATGAAAAAATACTAATTTCAAGTAGAGAAGAAATTTTAAAACCATTGAGAGACGTTAGAGAGTCTTTAGAAAAAAATCAAAGCGAGAATATAGCTAGTGGAGAACTTTTAGATTTAATGAGAAGGGCAAAATGTTTTGGAATTAATTTAGCAAGATTAGATATAAGGCAAGAAGCGTCTAGACACTCTCAACTAATAACTGAAATAATAAAAAATAAATATGGCCAAGATTATAATTCTTGGAATGAAGAAAAAAAAATAAAATTTCTCTCACAAAAATTGAAAGGTAAAAATTTTATAAACAACTTTAAATTTAAAAATAGAGAAAATAAGGAAGTTTGGTCTACTTTTAAGGTTCTTTCAAGTCAACCTAAAGAATGTTTAGGTGCTTATGTTATATCAATGACTTCAAGTGCATCAGATATACTATCAGTTATGTTGTTACAAAAAGAAGCAAACATAAAAGATAGATTAAGAGTCGTTCCTTTATTTGAAACATTAGATGATTTAATAAATGCTAAACCTATAATGAATAGTTTATTTAAATTAGGTTGGTATAAAAAATTAGTAAATAGTAATCAGGAAATAATGATTGGTTATTCAGACTCTAGTAAAGACGCTGGAAAACTGTCAGCCAGCTGGCATCAATATAAATTACAAGAGGAAATTTTGAAGTTATCTAAAAAATATAAAATTGAAGTAACCTTCTTTCATGGAAGAGGAGGGTCAGCAGGAAGAGGTGGAGGACCAATTCAGGCAACTCTAAGATCGCAACCACCAGGATCCGTTAATGGTAAGATTAGAATTACAGATCAAGGTGAAGTAATTCAGCAAAAATATGGATATGAGCCGTTAGCAAAATATAATTTGTGTAGCTATATAGGATCTGTAATGGAAGCAACATTAAACCCACCACCATTGCCAAAAAATCAGTGGAGAAATCTGATCCAAAAAATGTCAGAAATTTCAACCAGTTCTTATCGTAAAAATATTACACCAAATTCTGAATTTATAAGATACTTTAAAACTGTTACACCTCACATGGCATTAGGTAAATTATCAATTGGATCAAGACCTTCAAAAAGAAAAAATGTTGACAGTATTAAAGGCCTAAGGGCAATTCCATGGGTATTTGCTTGGACACAAATTAGATTAATGCTACCAGCTTGGCTGGGTACTGCAGAAGCTTTAAGATATTCTTCTATAAAAACTTTCAAAAAAACATTAACAGACATGGAAAAAAATTGGCCTTACTTTAATTCAACAATGGATTTATTAGATATGGTTTTATCTAAAGTTGATCCAGAAATATCAAAAGTTTATGAGGATAATTTAGCTGATGCATCTTTGAAACGTGTAGGAAAAAAACTTAGATTTCAATTTGATGCAGTTAAAAAACTTAATCACGATATAACACCAATTGAAATATTAAAACAAAGAAAGATTTTTAGAGGACCTGCGATTGTAAGAAATGTCTACTCTGAAGTTTTAAATGTTCTACAAGCTGTTGTAATGAATAAGTTATCCAAAAAAAAACTTAAAAAACAAGCAAAAAATGAACTTAATGATGCGTTAATGACTAGTATTGCCGGAATCTCTGCAGCTATTAAAAATACTGGTTAATATGTTTGAAATTTTCTTTGCTTTAGGCGCTGGTGTAATTAGCTTTTTATCCCCATGTGTCTTACCTCTTATTCCTGGTTATATAGCCTATATATCAGGTAGTACTTTGGATGAAATACTAGAAAAAAAGAATATAAACTTATTACCTATCATATTATTCACATTAGGGTTTTCATTAGTATTTATTATTTTTGGAGCAGCTGCATCATTTATAGGTCAATTACTTCTAAAAAATTCATTCGAATTAAGAATTTTTGCTGGGATAATTATTATAATTTTTTCGTTACATATTATTGGAATTATTAATATTAAGTTTTTAAATTACGAAAAAAGAATTCAATCAACAGGTAACAAGGGCTTTTTTGCTCCTATTCTAATTGGTATGGCCTTTGCTTTTGGATGGACACCTTGTATAGGACCTATTCTTGGTTCGATTTTGATATATGCATCTACAACGGACAGCCTTCCAAAAGGTGTTATGCTTTTGAGTTTTTATTCTATAGGCTTAGCTTTACCATTTATATTCTCTGGATATTTAATTCAAAAATTTATGCTTGTTTCAAAAAATTTAAAACAAAAAATGGTTTTAATAAATAGAGTGGGTGGAAGTTTATTATTAATTACAGGTTTGTTAATTATAACGAACCAACTACAAGTTATAGGCTATTACCTTTTAGAAATATTGCCATTTTTACAAAAATTCGGCTAATTATTTTTTTCTTTTTTTGTATAAATAATTAAAATTACACCAAATAAAATTATTAAACCTCCGAAGTATAACTCAGTCGTTGGATTTTCTTTAAGAAGTAAAATTGCAGCTAATAAACCTGTTAACGGGATACCCATAGTAACTATGGGTAATACTTTATAAATTGGATTATTTTTTAAAACGTAATAAAAGCATCCATATGTAATTGGCTGCATAAAAAAACCTAAATAAATTGCGATTATCCATGAATTTGTGCTAGCAGATTTAATATAATTTAATGAATTCCCATCAAAAAAATTAGATAATAAAATTAGAATTGGACCAGAAAATAATGCTAACCAAGCAACCAAAGTTAATGGATTTAAATCTTTGCTAAGTGGTTTAACTAAAACTTGACCAAAAGCCCATATACCTGATCCTAAAATTGTTAGAAAAATCCCTAAGTATTTACCATCCAAATTTGGTGAGCCGATCAAAATATATACTCCAATAAAAGCTACAAATATTCCAATTAAACTTCTAATAGTTGGTTTTTCTTTAAGCATGAAATAAGCAAATAAAACTCCAAATGGAACTTCTGTTTGAACCAAGAGAACAGCAGCAGACGCATCAATTAAATTTAATCCACTATAAGTGACACTGTACTGAATAGTATTTGCTACTAGTGATGCTATAAAAATTTTTAAAAGATATCCTTTAGGTATTGGAAACCACCAAATTAAAATTGATGCTGCAAAAGTAAATCTTAATCCCATCAAGAGAATTGGAGGAAAGTCATCCATAGCAGGTTTTGCAATGACGAAACCAAAACCTAAAAATATTGGGACTAAAGATGCAATAAGTGAGTCTTTAATTGTCAAAAATTAAATTTTCTCTTAAGATGTCTTAGTTTTCCCTCAGTGCTGTCAAAATCAATGTAGGCACCTTGAAGAAACCTACTTCCTTCATTTGTATCGAATTCAGTTCTACCATGTAATAGTCTATAATTATCCATCATCAATATGTCTCCAGGGATTAATTTAAATTCAATTCTATATTTATTAGAATTATACATTGAGGAAATTTTATTTCTTGCTTTATAATATAAATCTAACTCACTCTTTTCTAATATTGGAACAAAGTCTAATCTTGGACTAAATTTAACTTGTTTAAACTCTTTATTTTCATCTAATTTAATTAATTCAGACCACCCCTCTAATACGACATCTTTATCTATAAATTTAAACTTAACTTTAACTTTCGTTAAAATATCGTAATAATCTTTAAATTCTTTTTTTAAATCTTCAGTAACAGTATATCCATCCACTAATGTTGAAAAACCACCACTCACTTCATTTGTTATACAGTGTAAAAGCTGAATACATGGAACTGGATTTCTATAAGGGTTATCAGTATGAGGTGCTAAAGGCAAAGATGTGTAAGCAAGATCATTAGGATTTGGAACCGACTTTACATTAAAAAACTCTCCAAAGTTTGTTCTCCTTATACTTCCAATAGAATTTGCAAATTTAACAATAAAATTATCATTTATTGGCACATCCTTTATTATTACAAAACCATATTTATAAAAATTAATTAAAAGTTCATACATTTCTTTACTTTCAAACATGCTTTGAGAGTAATTGTACTTTTCTATATTGTTAAAATTTGAGTCCCATTTTTCTTTTTTAATTGATTGAATTAAGAGATCATCTTTTGAAAATTCCTGTATAATTTTATTAATTTCTAGCTTAAAATTTACTCCATCGTTAAAATTTATTTCTAGAAAATCATTATTTATTTTAGCATTTTTTATTTCAACATCTGTTTTTAAAAAAGTTGGATCAAATTTTCTTTGTTGTGTGTTGTTATCGAAATACTCCTCATTTGTAACTCTTTCTCTTAACCAGAATGGATGTATCTCCTGAGAAGAAGATCCGTTTTTAAAGAGGACCCTATTTTCATTTAATTCTATCTTCATTATTATAGGATTATTTAAAATTTAACTTTTATCAAGATAAATAAAATAGTAAGAAAAGATTATCATGCCACAGATAAAAAAATTCAATTATAAAACTTATTTCAAGTTTCTCAATAATTTAGCTAAAGAATTAACTAGATTTTACAACAAAAAATTGAGCAAGTCTTTTCAAGTTACTAACAAACTTAAAGGGAGAGGTTACGATCCAGTCACATCATCAGACAAGGCATTTGAAAGGTTTATAAGATCAAAAATTACAAAAAAATTTCCTGAACATCAAATTATAGGAGAAGAATTTGGAAAAAAAATATCTAAAAGCGAATATTCTTGGGTAATTGATCCAATTGATGGAACTAGATCATATGTTATTGGAAACCCATCTTGGAGTAATCTAATATCACTTAATTATAAAGGAATACCAATTATTGGGTTAGCAAATTTTCCATTATTAAAAAAATATTACATAAATTTTAATCATAAAATTGCTTATAAATTTGAAAATGGAAAAAGAAAAAAAATAAAAGTAAATAACAAAGTTATATTCAAAAAAGCGAGAATAGCTGGTGCATTTCATGGAGTATTGTCTTTAAAAAAACAAATGAAAATACCAAAAGTATTAAAATTATTACAGTTTCCATGCTTTGATGCTTTAAGTTATTCACATATGGCTGAGGGAAAATTAGATATAGTTATTCAGTGTGGTAATAAAATTTGGGACATACATCCACTAATTCCCATTATCAGAGCTGCTGGTGGAAAAGTTTCAACATGGAAAGGTGATGAACCAATAAATGGTGGCAAAATTATTGTTGCCAATAACGAAAAAAATAAAAATCAAATGATTAAATTACTTAAAACAGTGTCTTAAAAGGAGGAATATGACAATCTTTAAACCTATAAATGAAAACGAAGTAATGGGAAAAGTAAAAGAAGTTTTCGATGACATTAAAACTACAAGGAAAATTGAAGATGTTCCAAACTTTTGGAAATACATTGCCAATGATCCAGACACCCTTGAAAGAACTTGGAGTTCTATGAAACAAGTGATGAAGAAAGGTGCCTTAGATGAAATGACTAAGGAGTTAATTTATGTTGCTGTATCTGTGACTAATGGATGTGAATACTGCATAAGATCTCACAGTGCTGCGGCTATGAAAAAGGGCGCTACTAAAGAAATGTTAAGTGAAATGATAGCAGTAACAGGAATGGCAAATGAAGCAAATAGATTGGTGGAAGGATATCAGGTAGAATTAGACAATAAATTTAAATAATGAGAATTGACTATGTTTATAAGATTTGCACGAAAAAAGAATGGAATTTTTTTAAAGAAAAAAAAACTTGGCATGGATCAAATAAAGATATCGAGGATGGCTTTATTCATTTATCAGATAGAGAACAAGTAAATCAAACTTTAAAAAAATACTTTTCAAATCAAAAAGATTTAGTTTTATTAATTTTAAAAACGGATACTTTAAATAATCTTATTTGGGAAAAATCAACTAACGATGAAAAGTTTCCTCATTTATATTCAAAATTACAAATAGAAAATGTTATAGACAGCAAAGAAATTATTGGTGACCAATATCTCTTCTAGGGTCTTTTGTACTTCTAATTTTATCTAAAAAGCCTGATAATTTTGCAGTTACATAAATTATATAGACAACTGTAAGTCCAAGAGCCATAGTTGATAAGAAAGTATATAAAGCTGCTAAAAACTGATCGCCAACCCAGGAATTGAAATCTCCATTAGCAAAATAGAGAACATTCCAAAATATTATAAAGACCACTTCGTATAATATTATTATTTTAAACATTTTTTTAAATCAGTTTAAAATCATTCTAAGATGATTTAGTAATTTTATCTACAAATTTTCTTGTAACAGGAGCAACAATTAAAATAGCCGTTATTGCTATTGGAAAGCTTATTGACCAGGCTTTTAAGAATCTATCAATAAATTCACTATCCATTCCAGTATTGATATATGTAATAATTAAAGTCATTAGCAGACTCATTCCAAAACCCATAATTAGTGTAAATACGAGATTTGAAAATTTTTTAGGGATCATTAAATCAGTTTAACTTTAAATAAAAATTTTAAAATAAAAATAAATTATCCATGAAAAACAAGTAGCTAAAGTTACAAATATTATTGTTATACCAGTTGCTGTTTCATTTTGGTATTTTTTGTTGACTTTGTCTCTCCATTTTTGTGGATAAAGAGGAATTGTTAGTGCGTATACAATTAGAAATAAATCAAACGCAGTTAAAATAATGCAAAAAAAAAGTAATTGGTTCATTATATGTCATATACTTTCTTGTTGTATTAAAACTTGCAATTTCTCTATCATGATTAAAGGTGTTTTCATAGCAGGATAAACTTTATGAGCTTCAACATAACTGTCTATCGCTTTTTGATAATTCTTTAGAGCTGTTTGAACCATTCCTTGTCCAGATAAAGCACCAAAGTGTCTTTTCTCTAATTTTAAAACTTCATCTATATCATTTTGAGAAAGCTCATAATTACCCATCAAGTAAAGTACTGTCGCTCTTTTATTCCAAGCCTCTGCCCATTTAGGATCTAATTCTATAGCTTTTGAAAACACATTATGTGCTGAGGTCAATTGGTTTTGAGACATATAGTATGAACCTTTAGCTAATAAGTTTGTAAGACTTTCTTCAGAGGGATGCGTGGTCCACATTTTCCAAATTTTAGTTTCTATTTCCTTTGCAGCAATTGAGCTGCCCGTGCTCTTTAATTGATTAAATAAATTATTTAATTGTGCATCGTATTGATCATTTGCATACGAAAAAAACGATAAAGAAAAGAACGTAATAGTTAGTAATATTTTTTTCACTTATTTTGGCATAGGAGTGGCACCAGTCTCAAGACTTATAATCTTTCCATCTTTATATCTATAAACTGCCATCACTGCTTCAACATTACCGTCATCAAAAGTTACAAATGCATGGTGAACACCGACTTCATCATTTTCATAAACCACTCTTGATTTATCTTGTTTTATGTCACCACTCATAGCCCATTTAATTATGTCACTTTTTCCTAAAGTATTACCCGATTTATGCATTGTAAATTTAAAATCATCGTGCAAAAGATCATTCATAGTTGACTCATCTTTATTTTTAATCGCACCACTATATTTTTCTATTATTGACATTATTTATTCTCCTATTGTTTTATTTCATTGTACTAGACTCTTCAGCTATTACAAAAGTACTCTTTTCATCTGTATTTGACCTTCTGTGTCCAACTATTTGTTGATGAGCATCTGAATTGTACCATCCCATTGCTTTTTCTTTACTCTCAAATTCGATAACTACTGTAAGAGTTCCTTGCTCACCTTCAGTTGCTAGTTTATCTGGTGTTCTAACTAAGAACTTTCCTCCAAATGCAGCAATTGTTGAATCAACTTTTGATGCATAATCGGTTTTGAACTTATCCATATTTATTACCTTTGGATGAGCTATAACATATGCTTTTCCCATCTTAATCTCCTTTCAATATTATTTTCCTGGTTTAATCACACTGTTAGCTGCATTTGCTGCGTTACTAAAAGCTTTATTATAATCAATTACCTCATGAACCATTAAATCATCCATAAGGCCTGAATTTTTAAAGGCTATTTTCAATGCAACAGCTTGCTCGTATTCTCCTTCAACGCAAGAAATTACATCAAATCTGCCTCTTACCCACTCGTAAGAAACAAGCTTTAAACCAGCTGCTTCTGTCGCCTTTTTTGTAGAGGCAAATCTGTCTGCTGTTGGTTCATTCTGCATTCTCTTCATTAATTCTCCACTTATTTTACCTATTAAATAAAATTTTGCCATATATTCTCCTATTATTCTAATGTTCCTCTTAGTTTTTCGATTTGATCTTTAGAACCTGGTATCAAATCATAAATAAATAAATTACATTTATCATTCCTTTCTTCGTTAAATGGTTTACCAATTAATTTGTCCAATTCTTCATTTGTCCCTTTATTAATTTCTTCACCTTTAACTTTTTCATTTAATAGATATTCTCTTACAATTTTGTAAGAGGCTAAAGCGTATTCGAGTCTGATAGCCTCAATTTCATTAGCAGGTATAAATGATATTGAGGTATAGTGACCCAAGCATTTTATAGCTTTTTCCTTGTCCTCTTTAGTTATATGACCTCCTGCGAAAGAAATAGTAGTGCAAAAAATGATTATCAAACTTAAAAATATCTTCTTCACTTTTAATATAAGGTTTGAACAACTTTTTCGACACGGTCTTTACCATTTGGAATAGTTTCCTCTAAAAAAGTATGACAATTATCAGTTAATTCTTTATTGTATTTAGAGCCATAATGTTTATCAACTGCTTTATTAGTTCCTTCGTCCCAGTCTTTTTCTTTAATACCAATCTCTAAAGCATAGGTTTTCCACACTTTAACAGAAGCCATAGATTTTTCCTTCATGCTATATTCGAATGTTTCACCTGATGGCAAAAAATAATTAGCCATATATATGCCAACACAATCCCAGGCTTTATCTGTATCTTTTTTACTTAAACTTCCAGCATTCGCTGTGTTTATAATTATAAAACTTGTTAAAATTAATATTAATTTTTTCATAATTAAACCTCAACTTTTGATAATTCCCATAATTGCACATTATCTACACATTCCGCATAAATCGCTTTAGCTTTTGGGTTGTTTCCGGCAACAAATTCTTTCATTCCTGCCTCATTATGAACTGAAACCTTAAACAGAATACCGCTTTTATCAGGTTTCATTCCTCCAATAGTTTTTTCTGGATAAGCAACACTTTTTCTTACTTCCATACCTTCATCAGACTGCATCCATCCCATAAAAGTTTCTAGCTTACCTTCTTTAAGATTAACTAAAGCTAACATTTCTTTTTCCATTCTTTTCTCCTTATAAAAGATTATTTATTTTTTCATCGCATTAAACATGCTTAGAGTGTCATCAAAAGTCATCATAATTTTAGTTTTTCCTTCATCAGTTGACTCAAAATAATGACCAAATATCGTATCCATATTGTCAGCAGTTGCATGCACTCTAACAAATACTTTGTTACCTTCACTAATCATATCTAAAATTTTCAAATGAAAATTTGGCCATAAAGATGGAATTTTTGACATTGTAGCCATCATGGCTTGTTTACCTTTATGTACTCCAGATAATGGGTGAACACCTTCTTTGCCTGGAAATGTCCATACAATATTATCATCAATCATTTCATTGAAAAAAGTTTCCATATCACCTTTAGTAAAAAGCTCATATGCTTTTCTTGTTTGCTCTTTTACGTCCATTTTTGCTCCTTTAGTTTACTTTATTTTTAATTTACATTTTAGAAAAGTCCATCACCTGAGAACACTCTTCTGAAGTAGTATCAAAAAAGTTATTCATGTCTCCCAATTGATCTATAATAGCTTGCGGGCTCTCTGCTTGCCACTTACAATACATATTCATAGAGTCGCCTGCACACATCATTGTCATGTGACACACAGCCTTTTCCCCATTTACACCTTTTTTAAGATCCTCTGCAGATGTTGAACCTATAACTTCGTGAAATTTTTTTTTCATTTCCTCAGATTTAAAAACGTGAGTTGCTAAATAGTCTTTCATACCAATCCTTTCAAAATTTAGTTTATTTAAATATATCTTAGAAAAGTAAACGTTTTATGACAATACTGGTATGTGGTTTTATATCCAACTAGGTACGGGAAGCCCTTTTTCCAATAAAAATTCTTTGTTAAACATCTTAGAGTTGTATTTGTCTGATTTATCGCAAAGGATTGTTACAATTGTTTTGCCTGGTCCTAATATTTTACCTAATCTAATTGCACCAGCAATATTTACTCCACAACTTGTTCCAAGACTTAATCCCTCGTTTTCAATTAAATCAAATAAAACAGGCAAAGACTCATTATCACTTATTGAAAAAGCACCATCAATTTTAGCTTCAGCGAAATTTGCCGTAACTCTACTTGAACCAATTCCTTCTGTAATTGATCCTCCCTCACTTTTAAGTTCGCCATTTTCTATATAGTTATAGAGAGAAGAACCTGTTGGATCAGATAAATAAATTTTAACATCTTTATTTTTTTCTTTTAAATATGAGCTCACACCAGCTATTGTTCCACCAGTTCCAGATGCACAAACAAACCCATCAACTTTCCCCTCTGTTTGGTCCCAGATTTCAGGACCTGTACTTTCATAGTGACCTTTTAAATTAGCAGTATTATCAAATTGATTAGCCCAAACTACTCCATGATTATTTGATGATTTAAGTTCATCAGCAAGTCTACCTGCAACCTTTACATAATTACCATCATCTTTATATGGTTTAGGAGGAACTAATTTTAACTCAGCGCCCATATTTTTTAGCATATCCTTTTTTTCTTGTGTTTGATTATCATTCATAACAATTACTGTTTTATAACCTACTGAATTTCCGATAAGACAAAGTCCAATTCCAGTATTGCCAGCTGTGCCCTCAACAATAGTACCACCCTTAGAAATTAATTTTTTCTCTTCGGCATCTTTTATTAAAGCTAACGCTGCCCTATCTTTTACTGATCCCCCTGGATTAAGATATTCAGCTTTACCATAAATATTACATCCCGTTACTTCAGATGCAGCTCTTAATTTAACTAAAGGTGTATTTCCAATTCCTGAAATAAAATTATTCTGAAAATTCTTCATTTTTTTCCTCGTCACTTATACCATAAGGTTTAAATTCTTCAGTAGCTGTACCCACATTTTTAGCAGGTATACCTACCATAACTCCATTTTCAGGAACATCTTTTGTTACAACTGCATTAGCACCTATCTTTGCGTTTTTTCCAATTGTTATTGGTCCTAAAACTTGGGCACCCGATCCTACAACGACGTTGTCTTGAAGAGTAGGGTGTCTTTTTGTTTCTCTTTGATCATCTGAATTAATACTTGGAGAAATTCCTCCAAGTGTTGCCATATGGTAAATTGTTACATTATCACCAATATCAGATGTTTCTCCGATTACAACGCCCATACCGTGATCAATAAAAAGATTTTTTCCAATTTTTGCTTTTGGATGTATTTCTATTCCAGTCATAAACCTGGAGAATTGAGATATCATTCTTGCTATCAAATCAAATTTAGCTACTGCAAAAAAATTAGCAATTCTATGTAAAAACACTGCTTTAACTCCAGGATATGTTAAAACAACAGATATTTTTGATTTAGCTGCTGGGTCTCTTTTTATTATAGATTCTAAAAATTCATTCATAATTTTCTTAGTGATTAAATTAAAATTAATTTAGTCGTTACAACAACAACATTTTGACTCTGGTTTGCAATCGCAGTCTTTATAATCTCTGCAAGAACATTTGTCATTAGTACAATTTTTGCATGTACATTTTTGATTATCACAAGCCATATTAAATATATAATTATAATATTTTTAAATACAACTTCTAAATTTGATCTAAGGTTAGACCTTTAACATTAGCAGGAACAGCAATATCCATCATTTTTGGATTTGCTAGATTCAGGTTTTTCATAATATTCGCGTATTCTTCTTTAGATTTAACTTGTAGCCTTGGATTATTATTTTTTTCATTCTCTATTGTTGAGAATTTTTTACCATTATAATCATGCGCAGGGTAAACTAGTGTTTTTTCTGGTAATTTTAACAATTTATTAAATAAAGATTCATACGCATCATAAGAACTGCCATTTTGAAAATCTGTTCTACCTGTTCCATTAATTAATAATGTATCCCCAGTAAATACCCTGTCATTCATTAAATAGCTATATGAACAATCAGTATGACCTGGTGTATACATTGCTTTTAATTCTATGTTTTCAATTTTAACCTTTTCATCATCCTTGATTTTTAAATCTATAACTTCGGATTTAGAATTTTCACCCATAACTCTTGCGCAACTAGTTCTTTTATTTAATTCATTAAGTGCAGTTATATGATCAGCATGAATATGCGTATCAATTACTTTAACCAGTTTAAGTTTTAAATTTTCTAATATTTTAATATATTTTTCTGTGTGTTCTATTACTGGATCTATTATTAAAGCTTCACGTCCCTCTCCACTAGAAATAACGTAAGTGTAGGTTGAAGATTTTTCATCAAATAATTGCTGAAATATCATATATTTGTTCATATTATAAAAAATTGCAACGCAAATCAATCTTGCATATAATTTAAATATAAAAAGGAGACAAAAATGACTTTAAAAATTAATAGTGTTGCACCAGATTTTACAGCACAAACCCAAATGGGAGAGATAAAATTTCATGAATGGTTAGGGGATAGCTGGGGTGTGTTATTTTCACATCCAAAAGATTTTACTCCTGTCTGTACTACTGAATTAGGTGCTTTAGCAAGAATGAAACCAGATTTCGACGCAAGAAATGTAAAAGTGATGGGACTGTCTGTAGATCCTGTATCTGATCATGAAAAATGGTTAGAAGATATTACAGATGTATGTGGGATGAAACCAGAATATCCAATTGTTGCAGATGAAAAATTAGAAGTAGCAAAGTTATATAATATGCTAGAAGGTGATGCTGGAACTACATCTATGGGAAGAACCGCAGTAGATAATGAAACTGTAAGAACAGTTTATATTGTTAGACCAGATAAAAGAATTGGTTTATTTCTTACGTATCCTATGACAACTGGAAGAAACTTTGCTGAAATTCTAAGAGCAATTGACTCAATGCAGAGAACAGCTAAACATAAAATAGCAACCCCCGCAGATTGGAAACCAGGTGAGGACGTAATTATTGTTCCCAAAGTAACAAATGAGGAAGCCAAAAAAATATATCCTGATGGCTGGGAAACAATTAAGCCGTATTTAAGAAAAGTACCTGACCCACAAAAGTAAGTTAGATACTAAATTATTAAACCAACAATCTCAGCATTGGGAAAAAAATTTCTCGAATAAGCCTGAGATGTTTGGTTTAGAAGCAAGTGAACCAGCTAAAAAATCTTTAAAAATATTTCAAGAAAATAATATTAATACAATAATTGAATTGGGGGCCGGACTTGGAAGAGATAGTATTTATTTCTCTATAAATAATCTTTCTGTTACTTCATTAGATTATAGCCAGTCAGGCATAAATATAATTAATAAAAAAATTAATAAAGATAGACTCAAAAATATTAAAACTAAAGTATTTGATATTAGACAAAAACTACCATTTGAGGACAACTCAGTTGATGGGTGTTTCTCACACATGCTATATTGTATGGCATTAAGTAATCAAAATTTACTCAACCTCAATAAAGAAATCTGGAGAATATTAAAACCTGACGGATTAAATATTTATACTGTAAGGAATGAACATGATGGTGATTATAAAAATGGAATTCATAGAGGAGAGGATATGTACGAAAATGATGGATTTATAGTACACTTTTTTAACAAAACAAAAATAAATCAATTAACTGATGGCTTTAAAAATATAAAAATAGAAAGTTTTGAAGAGGGGACATTTCCAAGAAAACTCTATTTTGTGGTAAACAAAAAAATTTAATTAGTTTATTTATATTTTTTCATTGAAACACTCGCTAATAATAAATTAGGATCAATAAAAGTTTTTGATTTTTTAATTTTTTTAAACGATTTGTATGCAAATATTGCAATGGGAAGTTCAGTGCAACCTAAAATTATTTTTTTACATTTAATCTTTATTAAATGATTTACTGCTGGTTTAATTGCTTTTTCAGCCTCTTTTACCTTACCCGTTTTTACAAGTCTAATCGCTTTATTAACTGAGCTGATTTGTAAAGATTTGCTTGGACTGACTAAATTAAAATATTTATTAAAATATTTACTGTAAACTTTTGTTTTTAGAGTTGCCTCTGTACAAAGAATCCCAATCTTTGAGTTTTTTTTACAAGTTTTTTTTGTATGCAAATATACTTCTCTCGGCATGCTTATGATTGGAATCTTAATTTTTTTTTGTAAATCTTCATGCCAGTGATGTGCTGTATTGCATGGCATTACAATAAATTTACATTTATTTTTCTTTAGTAAATTACATCCCTTAATAAGACTTTTTAACACATAATTATATCTATTTAAATTTTCAGGCCTTTTTGGAATATTTGATTTGTTGTATAATATAAAGAGAGGATAGTTCTGATCTGTTTTACCTACGTTTAATTTTGCTAATTTATTGCAAAAGTCTAAACCTGCTCTGGTTCCCATTCCTCCTAAAATTCCAATCATTTTCCTCTAAGTATATTTGAGATTGTTATCTAATTAATTGAAAAGAAAATCAATGATTATATCGTCCAAAAGTACTAATGTAATTTATGAATGGAAATCTAATTGTTCTAACCTTAAGTCAAATTTTTAGTTTCACTGCTGCACCTGTTACTGTTTTTTTGAGTGGGATAATTGGTTCACAGATTAGTCCATTAAAATCTTTATCGACTTTACCAATGTCTATTTCTGTTGTTGGAATTGCAATTGGAGCAATCTTTGCATCTAAATTGATGAGCATAACAGGCCGAAAGATTGGTTTTATTGTTGCATCAATTGGAAATACATTAGTATCTATTTTAGCTGCGTATTCTATTTTTATTCAAAGCTTTTCTATTTATTGTGTTGCTAATTTTTTTTTAGGTATGGGCATGGCTTTTACACATCAATATCGTTTTGCTGCTGCTGAAAGCGTGAGTAAAGATAAAGTACCTCGCGCTATTTCAATAATTTTACTTGGAGGAATTGTTTCAGCATTTATAGGCCCAAGTGTTGCGAATTTTTCTAAGGATTTGTTTAGCAATCATATGTACATAGGATCTTATTTATCACTTGCAGCGTTAACTTTCTTACCAACAATTTTCTTTCTCTTTTATAAAAATACCTCAAAAATAGAGTTATCTTTTAAATATTCTGGTAGAAGTTATTTAGAACTTGTTTCTCAACCAAGGTTTTTGCAAGCCGTCATATCTTCAGCGTTTGGTTATGCAATAATGACATTTTTGATGACAGGAACTCCTTTAAGTATGCATGTAATAGAGGGAATTAGTTTGAACAAAACAAGTATAGTTATACAAATTCATGTTGCTTGTATGTTTTTACCTTCTTTAATTGCAGGTAATTTAGTTAAAAAAATTGGTCATTCAAAGATGATGTATGTCGGAGTAAGCTTGTACTGTATAACGGTAGTTATAAGTTTATTTGATCAGTCTTTTTTAAATTATATGCTTGCGCTTATCTTTCTAGGTTTTGGGTGGAACTTCTTGTTTATATCTGGAACAAGTTTGTTAGTTCTGACATACAAAGAGGAAGAAAAATATAGAGCTCAAGGTTTTAATGATTTTGTAGTCTATTCTGTTCATGCTTTAGGAAGTTTATCTGCGGGTGTTTTAATAGTTCTTACAAATTGGAAAATAATGAATTTAATTTGTATACCTTTAATTATTGTAATTATATTAATCACATTAAGAGCAGATCTGTTAACCAAAAAATGAGTTTTTTATTACTTGGATTTTTTACTGGTATAAGTTTAATTTTAGCCATTGGTGCACAAAATATATTTGTAATAGAGCAGGGACTTAAAAAAAAATATGTATTTATTGTTTGTTTAATTTGTTCTTTATCAGATTTTATTTTAATTTTTTTAGGCATTTTTTTATTTGAATATTTAAAAATATATTTTACAAAAAATGTAGAGCTTACCTTTAATATTTTATTATTCATTTTTCTGATTTACTTTATTTATAACAAAGTAATTTCTTTTTATAAAAAAAATAATATTAACTTTGAGGATGAAAATTTAAATTTTAAATCTGTAGTAACCAAAACTCTTGGATTTACCTTTTTAAATCCTCATGTTTATTCCGATACAGTTTTTTTTTTAGGAAATTTTTCAAAAAACTTTTTAATTGCCAATAAATATATATTTGGTTTTGGTGCCTCTATTGCATCTTTTCTATTTTTTTTTACGTTGGGATATCTTGCAAAATATTTTTCTAGCAACATAGTTAATTCAAATACATGGAAAACAATTAATTTTTTTATAATTATATTTATGACGGTTTTGTCTAGTTATGTATTTATGGATATAATCGATTTAATTTGAAAAACCGTATTTTCTTAGCCTTACATCACCTGTTCGGGCATGGGCTTCCATACCTTCGTATCTTGAAATTCTTGCCGCAGCAGAACCAACCTCTTTAGTAGACTCTTTAGTCATTCTTTGAAAACTTAGAGTTTTAATAAATTTTCCAACAAACAAACCTCCTGTATATTTTCCTGCACCTTTTGTAGGTAAAATATGATTTGTTCCTGAGCATTTATCTCCATAAGCTACAGTTGTTTCTTCTCCAATAAACAAAGATCCATAATTTTTTAATTTTTCGTGAAACCATTTGTCATTTTTAGTTTGTACTTCTAAATGTTCTGGAGCGTATTCATCACTTATTTTGGCCATGTCCTCATCGTTTTCACATAGTATTACTTCTCCGTAATCTCTCCATGCAGCTTCAGCACTAGTTCTTGGTAATTCAGGTAATTCCGAAATTAATTCTGGTACTCTTTTCATTACCTCATCTGCAAGTTTCTGACTTGTGGTATAAAGCCAAGCTGGAGAATTATACCCGTGTTCAGCTTGTCCAACTAAATCAACAGCAACGATTTCTGGATCTGCTGTTTCATCAGCTATTATTGCGATTTCAGTAGGCCCAGCAAATAAATCTATGCCAACTTTTCCAAATAAAATTCTTTTTGCCTCTGCTACAAACTGATTTCCAGGACCGACCAACATATCAGCCGGTTCATTTCCAAACATGCCATATGTCATTGCAGCGATTGCTGGAACACCACCCAAGTTTAAAATTTTGTCTGCTCCACATAAATTAGCTGTATAGATTACAGAGGGATTCGCACCGACCCCCTCTTTTGGTGGGCTACATGCAATAATATTTTTAACACCTGCAACTTTTGCAGTTGTAACACTCATTACAGCTGAAGCTATATGTGCGTATCTACCTCCGGGGATATAGCATCCTGCGGTATTTACAGGAATTAATTTTTGACCAGCATATAAACCTTTTGAAAGTTCAACTTCAAAATCTTGACCGTAGTTTTTAAGTTGTGCTTCAGCAAATTTTTTAACTCTGTCATAAGAAAATTTTATATCATCTTTTGTTTTTTGATCTAAGGTATCGCTTATTTCATTAATTTTTTCTTTTGAAACTATTATATCTCCATCGTATTTATCAAATTTTTTTGTTAACTCCTTGCACCCTTCTTCTCTTGATTTTTCAAGTTCACTTAGAAGCTTTTGAACTATTTCTCTTGTCTTTACATCGTCAGTAGAGGGTTGTTTCGGTGATTTTTTTAAATACTTTATTCCCATACAAAATTCTATTTCATTAATTAATCTAAAGCAACAACAGCTGATGCAATGGATGCTAATCTTGCAGTTGCTACATCTGATCTTGATGTAATAACAATAGGAACTTTACCACCAACAACCACACCAGCTGCGCATGCTCCCATAAAATAGACCATAATTTTTACTAATGCATTACCTGCCTCTACATTTGGCACTAGTAAAACATCCGCATCTCCTGCAACAACATTTTTTATACCTTTAATTTCTGCAGATTTTTTTGAAATACTGTTGTCAAACGCTAAAGGTCCAAAAACATCAGCTTTTAAATTTTCTTTTTTCGCAAGTTCAGTGATCTCTTTTGCATCTAATGAACTTTGAACACTATCAAGAACTTCCTCTGTAGCAGATAAAATCGATACTTTAGGTCTTTCATTTCCAATTCTATTACAAAAATTAATTACATTTTTTAGGATATGCATTTTTGTTTTTACATTTGGGCTTACATTTAACGCTCCATCTGTAATTATTAAAGGTTTATCCTCCTTATCTAGTGTCATATGCCAAATGTGACTTAGTCTTGTTTTACCAATTAAATTATATTTTTTTTTGATTACTTCTTTCATCAATACATCAGTATGAATATGGCCTTTTACAATAATTTTAATTTTTTCTTTAGAAGCTAATTCTGCTGCTATTACCGCTGTCTTATTTTCATTTTTTTCATCTAAGATTTTAAAATCAGATATGTCAAAATTTAATTCCAAAGCACATTTTTCAATTTCTTCCTTGTTTCCAATAAATGTTGGAGTGATTAAATTTTCATTTACTGCATCCATAACAGACATCATAGTTATAGATTTTCCAGCATTTACAATACCAGCTGAGATTCCTTTTTTTTGATGAGCAACATCCAAAAGATTATTCGGACATACGATTTCTTTATCTGATAGCATTTAATTGGTCTTTATATATTAAGTTAATATGGCATAAAATAGAAATAACAGTTAAAATTGGTCACTTTGATGCATTGGAACATCAAAATAATTATTTAGATAGTAAATATGAGTTCAGAAACAATTAAAATAAATTGGAATTGTAGACATACATGGAGAAAAAGTTACAAAAATACTGCTTGGTGTTTACTAGGCTGTTCCATAGGAGATTTTGGAACAATTTTGTTTTTTCAATTATCTGAAATTCCCTTTCCGGTATTGGGAATAATGATTCTAGCCATTATTAACGGATTGATAACAAGTATTGCTCTAGAGACTTTAATATTAATTAAACAAAAATTTAGTTTTAAAAATGCTATTAAGACAGCATTCGGGATGAGCTTTATTTCCATGATCAGTATGGAGATAGCCATGAACCTTACAGATTATCTTATTACTGGCGGAGCAGTTTTGAATTGGTACGTAATACCTATAATGTTAATTGTTGGTTTTTTAACACCACTTCCATATAACTATTATAAATTAAAAAAATATAACATCAGCTGTCATTAAAATGGAAAATTTTATTCAAAATATTATAGCTATATCCTTAGGTATGATGATATTTTTCTCGTTCGTGTTAGCGCCAATGATTTTTAAAATTTTAGATGCTCAAAATGCTGGAAAATTTGTTAGAAAAATTTTTCCATATTATTATTTTGTTAATTTAATTTTTTTGTCAATAGCGGCTATATTATTTTTTTTGGTTTCGTCTTTAAATAAAGATTTATATATAATTTTATTATTAGTTATGTCTTTTATATTCGCACAGTTTATCTTGATGCCCTTGATAAATAAACTCAAAGATAATAACCAAGAAAAAAAATTCAAATATGCGCATGGATTATCTGTTTTAATTAATTTTCTGCAAATGATTGGCTTAATATATTTGTTAATTTAGCTTTTTCTTTTTTCTTGATATATAATGCGTATTACCTCAATTTTTTAGAGTCGTTATACCCTTTCATATACATTTTTGCAGATGTAACGGGATTTTTAATGCCTCTTTTTTTTATATAACAAAATCATCGACTTTAGAGTTGGTTTTTTTTTATTTTTATTTTTCATATTATGAATTTTAAATTAAATGTTACAATAAATGATGAAAAAAAATCAACAAAATATTAGTGAAATAAGAGTTGAGGAAGTACATGATCATGAAGATGGCAAGCATTTTTATAGAATTTACTTTTATTATAAAAGTGGAAAAATAAAAATAATGGGAGAAAGTAAAATAAAACCTATCTTAGCAAGATATGTTTCTAATATATATTAAATGGGAGTTTTATGAATAAGGAAGAAATTATTTTAAAGTTACTATTGTTGATGGCTTTTGCTGACAAGAAATACATGGATGAAGAAAAAGAATTAATCAATGATATCTCTAAACAATTAAATTTATCAACCAAAAAAGTAGATTTTATAATTAATGAAATAGACAATAGTAGTGATTATACAAAGCTTTGTCGAGAAACATCAAATTTAATCACAGATAAATCAGATAGAGAAAAAACTATAAAGTTATTATCTGAAATGATTGCATCAGATAAAATTGTTCATCAAAAAGAACTTTTTGCTTATCAAATTATTGCAGAGGAATGGAATATGTATCGGGAGAATGATTAATTAATGAATCTTGGTTATATATTTAAAAAATTTAGATCTAGAGGATATTCATTAGAACATTCAATAGCTGAGTTAACTGATAACAGCATTACTCATAATGCAAAAAATATTTGGACATATATGTATTGGAGTGATGATTCAGGCAAAAATTCTTTTATTATGGTTATAGATGATGGTGATGGAATGAATGAAAAAGAGCTTTTAAATAAAGCGTTAAATCTACCCCAAGATGAACATATAGACAAAGGTGAAAATGATCACTCTGTATTTGGATTAGGTTTAAAAGCAGGATCATTCAATCATTGTTCTTCAATAACGGTAATTACTAAAAAAGATAAATTGTTGAAGAAAACTTTAAATTTTAAAGATGGTGTAACTGATAACATGCCAAGCTGTATAGATCATAAATTTGTAAAAAAACATTTAGACCAGCTACAATCAAAAAAAAGTGGAACCATCATTCTTTGGTCAGATTTAGATAGAATTACAAGATTTCGAGCAATAGAAAGGGGTCCTAATTTTTACGAGGATTGTGATAAAACAAAAAAACATTTTAAGTTAATTTACCATAAGTATTTATTAGATAATAAGATTAACTTATTTTTTAACGGAACCGAGGAGATACATAAAACCAAAAAATTTGATCCATTTTATAAAGAAAATCCTGATACAATAAAAATACCTGGAACAGAAATTAGTTTCTTAAAAGGAGGAACTACTAAAATAAATCCCTATATAATACCTATTGATGTAACGAATGAAAATTTAGGAAAAACTAGAAATGATTTACAAGGTCTTTATTTTTTAAGAAAAAATAGAGTTATTGATTATGGAGGTTGGTTTGGATTGGGTGAAAAAAATTCTGATAAATTTTGGGGAATAAGTGAGAGATTTAATAGACTAAGAATTGAAATTGAAATTCCTATTGAAACTAGTCGAGATTGGATCACAGATTCTAAAAACCAAGTAAACATCCCAGATTATGCAAGAAATAAAATACGTAAAAGTTTGATACAAATTAGAAAAGATTATTTGGAAAAAGTGAATTTAATGAATGGTGAAAATAAAGAACCGATTAATGAAACATTGAAAAAGAAAAATGAATTAATTAGAATGCTTAGAAATTCAGTTCTTAATGATGATGAATTAGTTAAGATTGAAAAATCAATTAAGGAATTAAATGAGTGAATTAGATGCTTTTATACCTGTAATAAATGGTCATATAGATTATTTTGGAATTAAAAAGAAAAAAAATAAATCATGGTATCCTAAAAATAAACAAGATATTGATGAATTCTTAGAAGACTTATTCAAAACTTATCCTGAAGCAAAAAAAGTAGGATCAGAAATTATTGTTTTTATTCAAAAAAATTATGCCACAACCATGGAAAATGACATGACTTTGAGAGCAAATGTAAAAGATAGAAATCATGAACCATGGTTTAATGATGATACAAAAAAATTATGGGAAAATAAAATTTATACTAGCTCACAATATGCTTATTATAGAAAAAATCTTGAGAACAAATTAGGAAAAATAGTTTCTAATGATATTGATATTTCCACAAATGAAATATTGGAGGATTTAGAAAAACCATCTAGGCCAGGAAATTGGGAAACAAAAGGAATGGTAGTAGGAGACGTTCAATCTGGAAAGACTTCAAATTATAATGCTTTAATCGCCAAAGCAATAGATTGTGGATACAAAATGATAATTGTTATGAGTGGGATTTACAACAGTCTTAGAGCTCAAACACAAACTAGATTGATGGATAATTTAATCTCAACATCTGATCCAAGAAAAGGTGAGGATGTATATGCTGTAAATTTTATGACACAAAAACCAAAGTACAAATATCAAAATGGAATAAAAACAATGGAAATTAATGGTGATTTTAACGCAAAAACAGCAAAAACAGTTGCACTACTTCCAAATTTAGATCCTGCGATATTTGTGATTAAAAAAAATGTACCTGTACTTTCAAATATTTTAGTATGGCTTAATAGTCAGCCTGGTATTAAATATGATCCAAAAGAGCCATGGACTTGGAATGGTTTTAACGAATATGTTTCTGATAATTTGCCTAAAAATAAAATTGAATGTGATTTACCTTTACTAATAATTGATGATGAGTGTGATAGTGCATCAATAGATATTAGTAAACGTAAAACAGCTTTATCAAATATTGACGACACTGATGAATTAGAAGCCTTTAGATTGGCTGATCCATCCAAAACAAATTTACTTATAAGAAGGATTATGGCATGCTTTAAGAGAAATGCTTATATAGGATATACTGCTACTCCTTTAGCAAATATTTTTATTGATTATACATCAATTAAAAAACAAGAGGGACGAGATTTATTTCCTAGAGATTTTGTAAAACTTTTAAAAAGGTATGATAGTTATCAGAGTCCCAGAAAAATTTTTGGAAAAGCAGAACGAAACTTTGATGATGATAATGAAATTGTAAGTTTATCTGAGGATATAGATCAAAGTGAATACCCTCAAATAAATTGGATATATGATTATCGAGATGATTTTGATGAATTCATAAATTCTGAAACTGGTGAGATAGATGAAGAAAAAAGAGATGAAGTTTACAGAAATGAAGGTAAACGAGGATATGATGAGCCTAAGGGATGGGTTCCTTTATATCATAAACAACATCATCCATGTTTATTTAAAGACGAAGATAGAATTCCTCCAAGTCTTGAAGATGCAATTATTACATTCTTGATTAATATTGGAATCAAATCTTTAAGAAGTGATGAAATACAGCATAATTCAATGCTAATACATGTTTCAAGATTTGTTAGTGTTCAAAAAACAGTTATTAAACAAATAAAAGATTATATAAAAAATCTTAACAATCTTATCTCAAATGAAATTGATAAAAAAAAGCTAGAAACCTTAAAAAATAAATTTTTTAAGATATGGAATGAAGACATATCAAAAAATCTGGATAATACAAAAAATAAAGGATCAAAAGAGCTTAATTTCGAGGAAATATGGAAAAATTTAACAAAAGAAATTACCGATGAAGAAAAATTTGACGTAATTCAAATTAACAGTAATTCAACTGACATTTTAGATTATGAAAGCAAAAAGAAAGGGTGGAATGTTATTGTAATTGGTGGAGCTGCTATATCAAGAGGAATTACTTTAGAGGGTTTGAGTGTTAGTTATTTTTTAAGAATAGCTAAAACACCTGTGTCAGACACATTAACTCAAATGGGACGTTGGTTTGGTTATCGACATGGTTATGAGGATTTATATAGAATTTATGTACCGAAGATATTACACATTTTATTTAGACAATTTACTTATGCAATGGAATTTGCAAGAGAAAAGTTCAGAGAAATGCAAACCTCTGAACCTCCTAAAACTCCTATCGAGTTTTCAATGGAAATACCGACCTTTGATGGATGGAATTTAATTGCATCTTCAAAATCAAAAGATCTCGTAGAGTTACCTGAGCCACTTTATTCATATACTTCAAGACACCATCAAAACATAGTATTTCATAAAAATAAAGAATTCAGAGAAAGCAATTTAAATTTATTTCATAATTTAATTGATAAATTGGGAAAGCCTAGCGAAACTGAAAAAGAAATTAATAAAAGATTTAAAGATGCAAATTTTTGGTTGCCTAATAAATTAAAAGAAAAAATTGATAATAATTTAGAAAAAGAACAAATTCTTGAAGGAATTCCAAAAGATTTTAGAAAAAGCATTTCTAAAGGTCACTTATGGAAAGATGTGAGTCCGGATGAAATCGTAAAGTTTTTGTTAAAATATAAAATGCCAAGACGTGCTTTCACGGACAGTCATCCACATGACATCGCATTTAGAATAAGACAACTGAAAGATCATAGGCCTAGAGTAAAATGGAATTTGGCAATTTGGTCTGTTGCGAAAAAAAATAAACTTGATTTTACTATCGGTAAGAAAAACAAAATTGATATAAATCTTGTTGAACGTGGCTTAAGCAGATCTAGTAAGAAAACATATCTTCAAAAAAATGAATTTTCAATTGGAGTACAGTCAGATCCTAGCGCAGAATTTATGGACTTAGATAAAGCTACTTTTGATGAAGGGCTAGAAAACTGGATTAACATGTACAAAAAAACTGGAAAGACTGAAGAAAAAAAAGATAACAAATTACCATATGGTTTTAAAAGTAAAATTAGACAAAAAAGAAAAGAAGGACTTATTATTTTAACACCTTGGTTAATCAAACCTGATGGAGCAAACATTATGACGGACAAGGATTCACAATTACGTATAGCTGAAGATTTACATTTAGGTTGGGAGATTATTATACCTCCGACTAAGGAGGAAGGTGATAATGATGAGTTGGTTTATAATGTTGCATTAAATAGAGTCGCTTTAGAACATAGAAAACAGAATTTAAAAGATTTTTTAGATATAGAAAAAGAAGAAGACGCAGCTTAAATAAAAGATTAAATAATGGACTTTGTTCAATATCAAAAATTTCTAGACAATCAATGGAAACAACTTGAACAACGGATTCAAGATGACGAAGATTTTCAAAAAGCAGGAAAAGCAAAAATACAAATTTCTGAAGAGTTTTTTTTTACATTAGACATAAAAGGTTTATCAGGTTTGTTGATAACCATTAATGATATGAAAAAAATTGATAAAAATAATATTCCTATTTGCAAAGGGTGGAATATAGAAGTTCTTGATAAAACTATTCTTATGTCCTTAAAAAATAATGAATATAATGATTTTTTTAGAGATATTGTTAATTTAATATTAACGAAAATTAATCAAGAAAAAATTAATCAAGAAAAAAGTGTTGATTTTTTTTTTAAGAACCTTTTATCAGCAAAAAATTTTTTTGATAGTGATGCTTTACCAAAACATCTATCTGTTGAAAAGGAAACAGGTCTTTTTGGAGAACTCATAATATTGAGTGAATATATAAATAAAAAATATTCAGATGAAGAGACTTTAAATTACTGGACTGGTCCATCTCAAAAACATGATTTTACGACAGAAAATATATTATTAGAAACAAAAACAACAAAAAATGATGGTAAAAAAATTATTCACACTTCAAGTAATGATCAAATTTCACCAATATTTGAAAAACCACTTTATTTATCTTTTGTTCAGATTGAAAATGATCCTTTAGGTAAAACATTAAAAATGTTAATAGATGAAATCACAAAAAAATTTGAAAAAAAATCAAATGTCTTAATAAATGATTTTTATATTAAATTAAGACATTATGGTTATTACGATTTTCACAAAGATTTTTATAAAGATAAATATGTGCTTAAGGATTGTAATTTCTATTTTATCTCTAAAACCTTTCCTCATATAAAGGACATAAAAGAACCAGAGCCTATATTTGATTTGTCTTTAACTTATAAAATTAATCTTGAAAAATGTGAGGATTTCAGAATTAATGAGGAGGAATTAATTTCTAACTTATGAAGTCTGAATTTAAGCAAACATTAAAAAATGCTTACTTAAAAGAATTTTTTTTAAGAGTTAAAAACGAAATTGAAGATAGTAATGATCAACCTCAAGAAGTTTTAACCAAAATTTATACAGATATACTCTACGATAATGGAACAATCTCTGACTACGAATTAGTTTTTTTTGAAAGAGAAATTTCAAAATCTAAGATTAAAATTAATGGATACTCTTTTAGTGAAGAAGATTTAAGACTTGATTTATTTATTACTCATTATGACCCATCTGAAAAAATACAAGAAATCAAATTAAATAAAGTACAAGAATTAATTGAAACTGCTAAAAATTTTTATTTTCAATCTACAAAAAAATTATATGAAAAAATTAATAAAAAAGAAGATGCCTACGATATTTCAAAAACCATATTTAAAAATCAAAAAGACATATCAACTGTTAGAATTATTGTTTTAACAAACTGTGAGTGCGAAAAAACCCCTTTAATGCAAAGAGAAGCAAAAATTGAATTTCAAAACTTTTTATTTGATAATAAAAGAATATTTAGTTCAAGTCTTGGTGGTGCTAATTCTACAAATATTAGAGTTGATTTTACAAAATTTAGAGAAAAAGTTAGATGTATGTTAGCTCATAAATCTTCGGATAAGATTAGCAGCTACATGGCTTTTATTCCTGGAGATGTCTTATTTAATATTTATAGAATTTTTGGACAAAGATTATTAAGTTTAAATGTTAGATCTTTTCTTCAACTTGGTACCAAAATAAATAAAGGTATCAGGCAAACATTAATTGAAGAACCTGATCGTTTTTTTTCTTACAATAATGGTATCGTTGTAGTTGTAGATGATATTGAATTAGGAAATGATAAGGATGGAAATTTTATAAAATCAGCAACTGGTTTTCAAATTGTTAATGGGGGGCAAACTGCAGCAACTCTTTATCGAACAAAAAAACAAGATGGAGCAAATTTTTCAAAAGTGGTTGTTCCAGCAAAAATTACTTTAGTCAAAAAGGAATATTTAGATGATGTTGTGCCAAAAATTTCAGAATACGCAAATACTCAAAACATTGTTAAAAAAGCAGATTTTTCATCAAATCATCAATTCCATATAACTATTAAAAAATTATCACAAAAGATAAGAACTTCTGAAGG
The DNA here is from genome assembly GCA_902529105.1 of uncultured Pelagibacteraceae bacterium. Lineage (GTDB taxonomy): Bacteria > Pseudomonadota > Alphaproteobacteria > Pelagibacterales > Pelagibacteraceae > Pelagibacter. The sequence continues at coordinate 68,553 of CABZUW010000001.1, read as the reverse complement.
TCAACAATGGTTTTATGAACGTATGAGAGGGGAATATCAAGTTCAAAAAATGAAGCAAAAAGATTTAGGTAAAAATAAAAAGTCAAAATTTTTAGAAATCTCACCATCGAATATGAAATTTACTAAAGAAGATTTGGCAAAATTCATTAATTGTTGGCATTACTTAGACCCTCATGTTGCTTGTACTGGTGCTCAAAAAAGTTTTGTGACCTTTATGAATTTACTGAATGATAAGAAATTTCATGAAAAAATAGATGATGAATTTTTTCAAAAATATTGCTCAATATCAATTTTATTTAATAGAACTGCTAAAATTATTAGAGATAATCAAGAAATAGCTGGGTATAGATCACAAGTTTTAAATTATACTGTTTCTTTAATATCCTATCACACTAGTAGAAAAATAAATTTTGATTTAATTTGGGCTGATCAAAGTATTTCTCACCAATTTGAGGATTTGATTAATAAATGGAGCACAAAAATTTACGAAATTATTCAAAAAACAGCAGAAGGAAGAAATGTTTCAGAATGGTGTAAAAAAGAAGAATGCTGGGAAGAGCTTACTGATAGAAATTTTACTTTTACTGTCACACCACCAGAGTTTACAAATCTTAAAAAAGTAGCTGGCAAACCTGTAAAAGTTGCAAAAGAAATATTTTCTCCAGAAGATATGGACAATATAAAAAAATGCAAAAGTCTAAGCACTAAGGATTGGGAAAAAATGATTGCTTGGGCAAGTGAGTCTGATGATTTTCACTATATTCAACTGCAAATAGCAACAAGTCTTTGGATGCAATCGTTAAATAATTGGAAAAGACAACCGTCTCCTAAACAGGCAAAAAGTGCTCTTAAAATTATTGATAAAGCTGAGGAAGCAGAAATTATCTAATTAATTTTCTTTATTATTAATAATTAAACTCTTTATATTTAAAAATATGCTTAAATAGTTAAGCAACCTTTGATTTTTTGTTTTGTGCCTCTAAATAGTTTATCATTTCACAGCTTATTGCTTCAACAACATTAACAGGAACACTATTCCCAAACTGTTTATATGCTTGTACTGTGCTTACAGGAATTTTAAATGAATCTGGAAAGCCTTGAAGTCTTGCACACTCTCTTTCAGTGAGTTTTCTTGGATTTTTGTTTTTACCTCTTGATATTAAAACCTCACTTCCATCTTTATAATATCTAGCTGAAATAGTGTTTGTATGCTGACTATTTTTGTCAAAAAGACCATATCCAAATCCATTACCTTTTTTTCGATGTTTAATCTTTCTTCTTTTATGACCTGACCAAAGTCTCGAAGAAATTGTATACTTTTTAACCGGATTTGTTTCTAATATATCGCCTAGCTTAGTTTTTATCTTTTTTAAATTTGGAAATTTAAAATCATTTATTTTTTTTCTAAAACCTACTATGTAAATTCTTTCTCTATTTTGAGGCAAACCAAAGTCTTTTGCATTTAAAATTTCAGGATCTGGAACATAATAATTCTTTCTCAAAGATTTTAGAATAACTTTTAGAGTATTTCCTTTATCATGTCCTTTTAAGTGTTTTACATTTTCAAGTAAAAATGCACTGGGTTTTTTTACATTCAATATTTTTTCTATCCAAAAAAACAATGTTCCTCTTGTATCATTAAATCCTTTTTTTAATCCAGCTTGCGAAAATGGTTGACAAGGGAATCCTGCAAAAAGTAAATCAAAGTTTGGTATTGTTTTTATTATATTTTCTGTAGAACCAATTTTTGTGATATCTCCATAAAAATTTGTTTTTCCGAAGTTTGTTATATAGGTTTGAATACAATATTTATCAATTTCGCTAGAAAAAACACAATTTGTCTCAATAAGTTTTTTCTTAGCAGCTTTTTCAAAACCAAGCCTGACTCCACCAATACCAGCAAATAAATCAATAATTTTAAGTTTCATTTTTATCGAATCAATACAATAAGTTGAGAATATACTATATTTTATTAAATAATTTTTATAATCTTTTAAAATGTCTTCCAAAGCTGATAAATTATTGCAAAGAGCCCTACGACAACTCAAAATTGACAAAGAGTCTAGTGAAGAGAAATTTAATAACATTTATAAGTTAATGCCTGTTTTAGATAGTTTTAATAAAGAGGAATTATTCTCTGTTTCAACTACTGGCACAATTTCTGAAAGAATATGTGGTTGGGCTTTGGATGCGGCATTACCAGATGGGTATTTTAGAAATACCTCTAATGAGGATAAATGGTTAGGTGACTATATCATGTTAGGAGCTCCGTTTAATGTTGTCATATCTGTTAAAAGTTATAAAGCCAAAGAAAGGTTGCTAGTGAGTGGATCCGGTAGTTTACTTGTGCCAACAATTGGCTGGGGTTTATTTGATGATCCTACCGAGTTTAAACTTGAGAGGTTAAAGAATTATCTCTATAGAGGCTTTATTGCAATATACATGCCAAAATCCACTTTAAAACTTTTAGATAGTAATTCCAAAAAACTTGAGAATACTCATAAGGAAATTTTTATCAGACCAATTGAGAATTTAGTATCAGATATTAGAAAATCTAAAATTAAAAAAAAATTTGGAAAAACTTTTATTGAAGTTGTAAATCCAAAAATATTTTGATCAACTTTTCAAATTTTTGCCACTTTTGATAATTAAGTTAATTATTGTTAAAGTTTTTTCTAACTTTGATAACCTTTTAAATATGCATCAATTAAAACTGTTTGATTACAGAAAAGACTATTTATTTGAGAAGAATAATGAAATTGCACATTACTATGACATATTATCTGAGAATGAGAATTCTATAAGTTATTCAGAACACATTGACCCAAAAGAAAAATTTTCTATATGTGGAATGGATTATGAGGAGTATATAGATATTAAAAAATCAGATCAAAAACAATTAAATTATGACAAAATTTATAACTTTTTGATTAATTTAGATAAGGATAAAAGATTAGAGGGGTATAAAAATTTACTTAGATCTATGAATATAAAATATGAATCAGATTTATTTACATGGAATAGTGATTATTAATTAAAATAATATCACCCTTTTTTGAACAAAATTTCATATTAAGTTTAAATATGCGTTTAATTATGATTTTTTGGCTTGTTTTTATACCAAACCTCTCTCATAGTTTTCAATTTCCGTATGAAGATTTTGAAGTTAAGCGAATCTATAAAATTGACGATGGTAGAACTATAGTTGTTGAAAGTAGGCCAAGAGGAAATACAATTTGGCAAGTTAATAAACAATCCTCAAAATTAGAGAGAATTGCAGATATTTGGAATTTTATAGATTTAGCTCAAAGTTGTGAAAGAATACCCGAAAATAATATATATTTTGCTCATAATTTGGAATATTGGTTCAATGGTGGCACCAATATAGACTATCAAACTATAAGAATTTTTAGTTTAAATAATCCAAAACCATATAATGATAATTATTTAGGAATTACACCAAGTATGAATTATGCAAAAGAATGGTGTACTTTTTATAAACCTTACAATATAAAAGAAAAATAGTCCTGATTTAGAAATAAACTCTACTTGCTGGGACTTTAAAAACAACGCTAAAGGAGACATGTGAAAATAAAAATACAATCAATAAAAAACTATTTTAAATCTAAAAAAGAAAAAGGTTTAAAACCTCTATTTTTTTATAAAATTGGAGATCAAAATTCTTCTAGGGAAGAATTAAAAAAGAACCTAATTAAACTATTAGAAGCCAATGGATTTAAAATAAACAATAAAAAATAAACTTTATTTTTTTATTGTAAAATAAATATTATAGTTTATAAAAATTCTCGAAAGGTTATTTAAGATAACTAGCTGAAATGGAAGCCCTATATACAACTATTTTTTAAAGACCTACATTAGTGTATATTGGCCTTCCATTTACGGTTGTTGCTTGGAAACGAAGCAGAGTACAGAGTTATAAAATAATCCTTTCTAAAAAATAAACTAATATATGAACCAAAGGGTTCGTTATTGGAATGTAGGTCTTATAAAATCATTTCCTTAACCTATTTCTTTGGTTCAGAAAGGAATAGATAATGAACAAGAAAAAGTATAAATCAATAGCAATTGATATTAATTGCTATAGAAAAATAATCGACCTATCAACAACTTTAACTCCAGGATATACCTTATCAAAAGCTCAAGTAGTTAGAACTTTGGTCAATCAAAAAACCCCATCTTATAAAGATGCAAATCAAATAATTGTGAGTTTATTTTCTGAATATAGCCCTCACAAGAGACAAGAAATTTTGAGAGATATTGATAACAAAATAATTAATTTATTAGGTCTTTCAGAAGAAGATTTACCTTGGTTAAACTCAACTGAAAATGTCAATGATAAATGGTCTAAAATAGTGGACGATTTAAGACTTGTAGTATCAAAGTTTAAATATGAGCAACTTCAAGATGAAAGGTGTTTAAATTGATGGATAAAATCACAGAAATTAGAATCGAAGAAACTTTTGATTTAGAAAACGATCAACATTATTATTGGATTTACTATTTAAAAAATGAAGAAGTAAAAATCATAGGTAAATCCTCAGTAAAACCACAATGTTACAGACAAATTGCGAGGTACGTAAAATGAATAACTATTTTAAAAATAAACTTAAGGATCGTCTAACTTACTGTAAAAGCTGGAAACATGATATTGACATGTATTTAGCTAGCAGGGAAATTAGAAAACAAGCTAATAAAGAATTTTATAAAACAAGGCCTGTATTAAAACTTGTTTTAAACATATATTTTTTACCATATAATCTATTGAGATTAGCTAGGTACTTGAGGATAAGACATGAGTATAAAAAAAATGAGATAGAGATGTTAGTTTTATCAGAAAAGTTAAAAGAAGTAGTTTTATCAAAAAAATTAAAAGAGAATAAAAATTGGAGAACTTATGGAAATAAGTAGAACTAAGTGGGATAATTTTATAAAATGTCCTTTGTGTTTTTATCTTTTAGAAAAACATCAAATCAAACCTCCAGGAACTCCAGGTCATCCAATTAATTCTAGAGTAGACGCCTTATTAAAAGAAGAATTTGATGAATTACGAGCAAAAGGTGAACCTCATCCAATATTCAAAGATTATAATTTAAACTTTGTTCCTTATAATGGTCTTGATCCAGAAACTTTAAAAAAATATAGATTTAATAGAAGTGGTGTTAGAGCCAAATCAAAAAAAACAGGTATAGAAATATTTGGTGCTTTAGACGATTTGTGGTTAAACAAAGATACCGATGAAATAGTTGTTTTAGATTATAAAGCTACGTCTAATAAAAAATTAGTAGACTTTACTTCATCAGATAAACATTATCATAAATCTTATTTAAGACAGCTTGATTTTTATGCTTATCTTTTAAAGATAAATGACTTTAAAGTTCATGATACTGGTTATTGGTTGATTTGTAATGCTCAAGACGAAAGTCAAAAAACATTTAACAAAACAGTCAATTTTAAAACAACACTATTACCTTACAAATTAAAAACAGATTATATTGAAGATACTTTAGTTGGTTTAAAAAATTGCTTAGAATCTGAAAAAATGCCAAATTCAGGTAGTGATTGTGATAATTGTCGATGGTATAATGAAAAACTTATTTTGAAAAAGGGGGATATTAAGGAAAATATTAAAATCATTGAACTGATTAATAAAGTTCTACCTTCTTTAGTAGAAATATTAGAAATGAGAATAAATGCAAAAAATTCTTTAGAGCTTTATTCAAAAGAATTTGAAGAGCTTATAAAAAAAATGAAAAAAATGAAAATAAATTGATAAAGCTAAAAACTAGAGGATCCAAATGATTGAAAAAGTAACGTGTCCAGTATGTAAAGCAGAGTTTCCAATGGAGGATGCTATTAAGCAAAATCTTGAAAAACATAAAAAAAAAATTGGAGACGAAGAAAGACAAAAAAATAAAGATAATCTTGAAAAATTTAAACAAACAATAAGAGATGAAGAAGAAAAAAAAAATAAAGCTAATCTCGACAAAATCCAAGAACTTGAAGAAAAAAATAAAAAAATTGATGCAGATAAAAAAGCTGAGATTAAAAAAGCTATTGAAGCTGACAGAGCTTCGAATAAAGAGCACTACGAAGCACTAATAGAAAATGCGATCAAAAAAGATCGAGAAGATCAACTTAATAAACATAATGAGGAAAAAAATCAATGGGATTTAGATAAGACTAGATTAAAAAAACAAATACAGACCTTAAGTCAAACTGCAAATCAAGGAACTACTGTAGATCAAGGATCTGGTGCAGAAATTTCACTAGGGGAATATTTAAAAAAAATATTCAAAGATAAGAATGATAAAATTCAAGAATATGAAAAAGGCGAGTCAGGTGGAGATTGGATACAAGAAGTTATTGAACAAGGATCAGTAATTAGCAAAATTCTTTATGAAAGAAAAAAAACTAAGGCCTGGAGTAATAAATGGATAGGTAAGTTGCAAGAAGATATGAAGGAGTCAGGATCTGATATTGGAATAATATTTTCTAGAACGCTACCTAAAGATTTTCCTAAAGATGTACAATTTGATCACAAAGGTAATATTTTTTTATGTAAATATGACTATGACGTTTTAAAGACATTGGCACAAACGCAAAGATATTTACTTACTCAACTCTCAAAAGAAAGAAAATCGGGTAAAGAAAATGAACTTTCTGCATTAAAGTTTTGGGAAAATCCAAAAGTTAAAAACGCAACTTTTAAATCAATAGAGGATAAATCTGACACAAGAAAAAAATTAAAATCTGCAAAAAAAAACATTGAAGATGCAATAACAAAATTAGATTCTATGGACATTAATTTAGAGGAACTTTATTCTGAAATAGAAAAAATAGGGCTTTCAGCATTTTTAGACAAACACAGGGACATGAAGTTGAAATAAAAATGGATAAAAAGAACAGAAACAAGTGGACAAATAAATTTAGGGAAATGGGAAAGAAAAAAGGTTCCAGACAAGATTTTATTAATCTTTACAAAGAAATGAAAAAAGAAAAAGACAATAATAAAAACAATAGCAGCCCTAAATCTGAAACTGAAAAAAGTTGGAAAGATTTAATAGAATAATTTGAAAAAAATTTTTAACAGGAACCCAGAAGGTCATAATCAGTGGATATTACGAAGCAATGAGGAAATTCAAAAAATAATTAATTTAAAACCCAGTTTTTGGACAAAAAAAACTTTTAGAAATAAAAAAATATTAACAAGAAAAGAAACTGAAAGACCGGGTTTAATTTTTGGTCATCATGGCAACAAACTGCCATTATCTAAAATTTTTAACCACTCATCGGATCAATCAATCGATGATTTTAAAACAAAAAATATTTCTGAAAAAACTTTAAGAAAAAGATACAAATCAAAAAGATACAGAGATTTAATGCCGTTAAATAAAAAAAAGAAGCATTATAAAGAAAGACATCGGAATCTCACTGAGGAACAATTAATTAAAAAAAGAAAAAGAGATAGAGAATATTATTATAGGAATAAATCGAAATGAGATTAAAAGAATTTTTAGAGAATAAAATTAATAATAAAGAGATAGTATGGGATAACAAAAGTCAATTAATTAAAGCCGCAGGTGAAAAGGTTAATGGAAATAATATTAAAATATTAAAAATCTATGAAAAAAAATTTAAATTTGGTTCAGTTCAAAAAATAAAGGACCAAGAAATTTTAAAATATTTTAGCAAACAACCTAAAAATAGCTTCATAAGCGTTGAGGGTGCAAAAAAAATTATTAACGAAAATCTTCCAAAAAACATTACTGAAAAACCAAAAGGAAAAGTTAGTACTACACTTATTTATAGTCGGTTAAATGATCCTAAATTTAATAAAAATAATCTAAAGGGACAAACAATAGATAATCAAGTATCTAAATTCAAGGATTATGATGTTAAATTGTCAAATAGATTTCTTGAAAAGGTTTTTAATCTGAGGGAGCAAGGAATTTATTTAAGTATAGAAGAAACTTCTAGAGGGAGTAAAACAATAAGATTTAAAACAAGTGAAAATTATGGCAACTTTAACAATTCATTTCCACCACATGAAGATAGTATAAAGGAAATTAAAAAAATTATTAATAAGATAAAAAATAAATGAATTTTTTGGATAGATTTAGATATACATACGACGATTTGAATGAATTAGGAATCGTTCAAGACAATAAAAATGATACAAAAAATTATAATAATCAAAACTTAAGAAATTTATTATCAAGTTCAGTTAAAGTAAGCGAAAACTTATTTCCAAAAATTGCTAGTTCCATAGATAAAGTTTTTAAAAGACTTGGTGTTAAAAATAACTTTAATTTTTTTGTAACTGCAAATCATATTCAAACTCAAGCAGCTTGTGCCATGATGCCTCAAAGTTTGAATGCTGAAATAATTATTACATCAAAGATGGTTGAATTATTAAATCCTGGCGAGTTAGAGAGTGTTATTGCCCACGAGATTTCCCATTTTTATTATCAGCATAGTCTTTATCCACCTATTGAAAAAGCAAGGACAAGAAACGAATATCTCAATTTTCTTAATTTAAGTAGAGCTGCAGAAATTTCGGCTGATCGCGCTGGTTTATTAGGGTCAGGAAGTATCGAGAACTCTTTAAGAGCAATGTTAAAAATATCTACTGGTCTTAGTGATGAACATATATCTTTTAATTTTAGTTCTTATTTAGATCAACTGAGAGAATTAAAAAAGTTACAAGGAAACAATAATCTACTGTATGATACTCATCCGACATTCCTTAATAGAATGCAGGCCTTGATATGGTTTTCAATGAGCCATGAATATAACGAATTTTTCAAAACAGATAAAAAAGGTGTCTATGACCTAAAAGTGGTTGATAGGAAGATTAATGAAAGTATAAAAAAAGTAACGGGAAACGAATTAGATAACTCTAACAAGGAAATAATTAATAAAGCTTTACTATGGGGATCATTAAGTATCTATCTCGCAGATAAAAAGTTTTCTAAAGATGAACAAGAAAAATTCAAAAAAAGATTTGGAGAAAAAGCAGCAATAAGCATTAAGAGTCTTTTGAACATATCAAAAATGTCTGTAGTAGAAAAAAGAATCGAAAATGCATTTAATGAGGCAAAAATTTTAATGAAATCCGATAAACAAAAGATAATATCGACTTTAAAAGAAATATTTGCAGAATCTGATAACCATAATAAAGATGCAGGTTCTGTTTTAAAAAAATTAATTGATAAGATAAAATAGTGACAAATTATTTGCTGTATTGAGTTCTCAAATTCGCTGCTAAATCTCTCATTTCTTTAGCTCTTTCCCTAATCATTTTGTCGGTATTATTTGTTAAAGCATTCCATCTACTATATTCTTTTCTTAAAATTTTAAGCTTTTCATCTTTAGTCATATCTTTGTTAATCCCAAAAACACTTTCCTCAACCTCTTCACCAAAATCTACAAATTTTACAGACGAAGTTTTTTGTTTTTTAATTTCTTGATATTTCTCCTTATTTAGTTCTAGTTCATGAGAAACTTTGTCGATGAACTTATTTTCTTTACTATTAAAAGTTTCATCTTTTGTTGCGAGATTAAGTAAAAAATCTATTATTTCATATCTTTCGTGTATTACAGAATTTTTCTTTAAGTCTTTAAGAATATTATCTAAATTTAATTTTCTATTTAGAGATTTTTCATAATTTTTTTTCAAACTAAGAATTTTATGGATATTTCCCTCAACGGTAAAATCACCGTATCTCACTGAGTCTTTAATTTTTTCTAAATTAGCTTTCTGATCATTCTTATCATCCTGGTTTAAAGCTAAACTCAAAGCAATTTTAAGATCATTATATTTTCGTCTATTAATTTCTAGATAACCAGGCTGTTTATATTCAACTTCTATTTCAGAGGATGAGTAAGATAAAATATCTGTGTAATCACCATATTCATCAAATCCTTCTGAATAACTTTCTAAAAGATACTCTTCTGACCTGAATGTTGGACTATCATTAGTAATAAATCTTCCATCGTTTTCATCAAATTTTTGATCTTCGGTGCAGATAAAAGTTCTAAAAGATAGTTTTCTTTTTCCATATTTTGGTAATTGTAATTTTGAGTAAGGAAAAGCTAACTCTGTAGGTTTATATTCATAAAGGTTTAATTCAACAGTTTGAACTAATATTCCATTACCTTCGGACCAAGATAAATCTTCTGTTTTAATTACATGACAATTGTTGAGAAAATACTGCCTTGTATCCTCACCATTTTCTTGAATCTTGAAGAAACTATCTTCATCTAAATCTGTGATATCATAAATATAAATTTTTAGATAAATTTTTTTTCCAATATTATAATCTTCTATTTCTTCATCAGTAGGTAAATTATTTAATTTAACCAAAAATGATTCTTTTCCGGCTACTTTTTTTTTACTAACACTTGTTGAAATATAAATTTTATTTTGATGATCGGAACTATAATCATTTTCATCATATTCTGGCTCATCTTGAAGATCCATTTTTTCAATTTCCTTTATTCTCTCAAGATCAAAATCAGGATATTCTAAAAAAAAGCTTCTACAAAAATCATCTACTGCTAATTTTATTTTTGCTTTATTAAATTTATATTTTGATTCAAACCAATATCCTAAATTTGTCGCAATATCTTCAAATCCAAGGGATTGAATAGTAGACAGTTTTGTTTGTTTTTTATTTGAAAATTTCCAAAACTTATTATCTGATTTATATTTGATAAAAATATCTTTTTTTTTATCTACCATTTCATTAAAAAAAAAGTTCAAGGATACATCTGAAATTTCATCAACAAATATTTCTTTTTTTTTATCTTTGACGGAAATTAACTTTTCAAAGTTTTTTATATTTGCAGGAACATCTTTATCCCAATCTCCACCAATAACTTTTCCTGTTAAAATATACGAGTAGCAACACTCTTTTTTTAAATTAAGACTTTTTAATTTTGTAATAATTTTTGAATTAAAAACCAAACTAAAAAAATTTAGTTTAAAATTAATATCTCTATATTCGGGCTTTAATAATTTAGTAAGAAGTTTAGCATCCTTGTTTTTCCAATCTTTTATATAATCAGAATTTTCAGTATGTCTTGCATCAGAAAAACGTTCTGCAATAGTTTCTAACTTTAAAATTTCCTCACGTCTTCCTAGCCAATCTTTATGGTTGTAACCATAGTCTGAGTCCACCCACTCTTTAAACATTAGTGTACCTGCTTTTTTTATCCAATAGTTATCACACGACTTTTTGTTTAATAATATCGCTTTTTGAAAATTTATTAATTTGATTTTAAATTTTTTTATCTGAGAAATTTTTTTTCTTTCTATTTTAAATTCAATAGTATCTCCAACTTTATACTTAGATTTTTCTTTGTTTAAATCATTAAGAGAATTAATCTTTACAGAATTGATTTCTAATAAAATGTCTCCTGGTTCAATATAATTACTGTAGTTATACTCAATACCATAACTTTTAATGACCATTTGTTTTTTTTCCTCTTTTATATCGATTCCCCAAACAGCATGCGTTTTTTTATAATTTTCAAAAGATAATGTTTTGATTTTTATATTTTGAATTTTATTTTTTCTTTCTACTTCCAATATAATTTCATCCCCCCAGTTTATTTTGTTTATTTCATTATCGAATTGAATCTCTTTATTGTTTACCGCAATACCATTTATAGATTTGATAATGTCACCGAGTAATAATTTTCCATCAGAGACACCTCCTTTTTGTATGAAAACTATCAATAATTCGATTTTTTTATTTTTTGGATCTTCATAGAATTCTATATCAAGTCTAACTTTATGTTTTAGTCTTTGAGGGTTTCTTTTAATATTTTGTTTTTTAATCACAAAAATTATTCAATCATTATGTGTTCAATAGCTTCATAGTTTTTTCTTAAATCTTCTGCAGACTCTGGTCTTATTGATACTTCGTATTTTTCTTTAGTTGCTTCATCCTCAAAAATGCAATGAAGTTTGCCAGAAGTGTCATAGGTGTAGGTTACATCGATAGGTCTACCTTTTGGTTTTTTGTCAGGAAATTTTAATTCGCCTTGGTGGATAATATTTACAAATTCTCTATTTTTTTCTCTTCCTTCACTTTGAGTAATATCAATTGAGATAGCTTCTTGATCATCATAAATTGTTACTAATCTTGAACTTTTTGTAGCTGGTAAAGGAGTATCTCGATCAATTAAAATTAAATTACTCGTAACTTTTCTATTTAAAACCGGGTCATCTTCTTGGACTAATGTTCCTAGATAAAAATTACAAACATCTTGTAGTTTAACATTAGAAATTGCTTTTTTTTGTGCGTCATTTAAATTTTTCTTAGATTTTAAACCTGCGTAAATTGCAGCTCCAGCAGCCACAGCCTCATCAACGTTTACACCTTTTAATGGAGGTTTTTTCATCACTTGTTCAATAGTCTTCGTTATTATTGGAATTCTAGTTGACCCACCAACAAGTAATGTATGACTAACGTTTTCAGCTTTTAATCCACTGCCATCAAGAGCCTCTTCCATTAGCATTTTGAGTTTTTCTATGTGAGTTTGAATTGATTGTTCAAATTCTGCTCTTGTAATTTCTATTTCCTTTACACCATCTGGTCCATCAATTTTTTCTGTTTGTTTATCTCTAACTGATAAAACTCTTTTTATTTGTTCAGCTACTTCCATATACTTAGAATAATGATTTTCGATATCTAACTCTTTTCCACTTATTTTTTTATATTTTTCATTTATTAAATTTATTAATTCTTTGTCGAAATCTTTACCACCAAGCCATTTATCACCTCTACTAGTTATAACCTCAACCTCTTCACCTCTTACTTCACAAACAGTTACATCAAATGTTCCACCCCCCAAATCAAACACCAAAATTTTTCCTGTAATTTTTTTTACATTTGGCAGACTCGCATAATAACAAGCAGCTGCAGTCGGCTCATTGATTAAACTTATAACCTCTATCCCTGCCATTTTTGCAGCATCTAATGTAGCTACCCTTGCTTTTTCAGCAAATAATGCTGGAACAGTTATTACTGCTTTCTTAACATCAGATGCATAACCTTTAAGTTTAGACAATATAAAAGAAGATATTTGAGCTGGAGAATAATAATCTTTATTTTTTTCATCTTTATCTATCCATTTTCCTTCATCAACAGAGTACACTACATCATTTTCCATTTGTCTTTTGGTCTCAGTAATAACTTGTTTTGGAGCTGTTTCTAGAGCATCAAGAGCCTTGTCACCAACAATAACATTTTGATCTTTAATATAAACAGAACTTGCTGTGATTTTTTTATTATTATCTGTAGATGCTAATACCTCAGGTGTTCCCAAATCATCTAATTGTGCTATTGCACTATAAGTAGTTCCTAAGTCTATACCAATAATTTTACTCATTTTATATTTTTAATTATATCAAAATAATAATAATCTTCTGATATAAATTAACCGATGAATATTGAAGATACAAACAAAATATCAAATTTAGACATATTAGACATTAAAAATAATTTTAAAATACTAGAATTAGAGGGCATAAGTTTAGATGATGATTTATCAAAATTATCTAAACTTAAACATTTAGAAACATTAATATTAAAAGACAGTTATTTAGATTTTAAGAAATTTTATAATGCAATTTTTTCACTTAAAAAATTAAATAAATTAAAACTAAATCATTATTGTTATTTTAATAAGCAAAAGAACGATAAATTTGAAAAAAACTTGAAACTTTCTTCTTTAAAAGAATTTTGTCTAGAATTTCCAAATCCAGATGAGCCAAATTTTGAAATAAATACTTATTTTCAAAAAAGTTACAAAAATAAGCACAATTCAATAACTGATGTTCCCGATAGTCACATCGTATTTCCAAACTTAGAAGTTATTAAATTGATAAATTATCAAACTTATAAACAAAGAATAATCGAAGATGATAAATATAATAAAAAAATATTTAAAGAAATTTATTGGAATACAAAAATAGATGATCTTAAGCGCTTTAAAAAGTTAAAAAATATTATCATTGATAACGGTAATCTGAGTGATTTATATATAAATGGATTAGATCATTTCGTAAAAATTTTAGAAAAACAAAAGACTAATTTCACTATTAATAATATTAACAACGTATCAAAATTAAATCTTGAATTTAAAACTGTAAATTTTTTTTGTGGATTTAAAGGTGAGAAAACTAATGTTTGTCAACAGTTAGATAATGAATTTTTAATTATATTAAAAGAGAATAATATTATAATAGACAAGAATGTTTATAATATCAGTGAATTTGATTATTACAATAACACTTATAAATATAGCAGACCTTTTATAATCAAAAAAAACAAAAGTTATGAAGAAGTAATTAAATCAAATCCAACTTGTTTCATTTTTAAATCGTGTTTTAGATTTTTAAATATTAATAATTATGGATCTGATAGAGGAAAAAAATTGGATGTAATGGAACATCTTTTTAAAAATCAAAATAAATTAGAAACAATTATTTTTGATTTATCCAAAAATGATAAATATGACAGCAATGAAGATTGGAGTGCAGATCAAATAAGTTTTTTAGTAAAATTTATATACGAACTCAGATTAAATAATAAAGATACTCAAATATTCATTTATCACCCTGAAATTAAAAAGTTAATAAATGGTAAAGATAGTAAAGATAATTTCAAAATTCATTTAATTTACCTTTATAATTCAATTAAGATTAATAACCTAAAAGATAACCTCACAATATTAGGCGCAAGTGATAAAAAATTAGATTTACTGACCGATAAATTTATAAATGAAAATGTTAGTCAGGTAGTTGTTGTGGATGATATTTTTTATAATGGATCCAACTACTTTCCAGATCAAACATTTATTAATAGTGATCAACTAGATGATCTAAAAAGTCATTACCCAAAATACATTAATGATGATGAAAAAAAATGGTCAAAATTAAACCATTTGTTTAAACATGTATATGAAGAGATAATTAGAATTATTGGCTTTTCAGATAGTGACTTTAAGCCAGATAAAGATAGCTTAATCTTAGTAATCAAGAAAACCGCAATAGACAAAATTCCAAATATAAATTTTAAAAAGATATATATTTATTTTGGTGCTTCTTTGCATCATGTTTCTCATCAAATGTCTTATACAGAAAAAGATTGGAATGCCAAAAAAATTGTAGGAGTGTTAGTTAATAATAATGAAGAGGGGATAAATAAGATTAAAGATAAGTTATTTTCTGTTGCAACAAATATCAGTGAAAAATTTGTTTTATCAAATGATTTTAAAGATAGTAATTTATCTAAAGAAGATTTTTTAAAACCTACAGATTTCACTCAGATAGTAGATAACATAGAAATTAAAGATGAAAAAATTAAAAACCTTACCCATTGTTGGATTGAGGGCGTAAATCCATGGCAAGAAAAATATATCAAATTAAATGAATTTGATAAATTTATACCGACTGAAAATTTAGAGTATTTAAAATTGAGTGATTGTTTACAAAGTGAGAATTTAGACTTACCTCATTTTCCGAAGTTAAAAATTCTAAAAATGAATTTTTTTCAAAATCATCATAGAAAATCTTTGGATAAGGTAACTTTATCAAAATTTGAGAACTGCCCCAATCTTCAAAAAATTGAAATTAGAAATTTGGGTAATTTTTATAATAAAGGATTATTCAAATACACTTTAGGTTATACAGGATATTCGACCAATTTATATTACACAGATACTTGGTCTTATATAAATGTAGACCTTTCAAAACTTCATCATTTAAAAAAGTTAGAGGAGATAAATATCCCTGACATAATAGCCTCTGATTTAAAAGAACTAAAATCTATTGAAAATTTAAAAAAGATTAATCTTGGGGTTATGCATTTTAATAAGGATGATCATTTAACTGCTTATGAGCCCCATAAAGAAATATGTGATCAAGACTTATCTTTTTTTAAAAATTGCAAAAAAATTGAAGATATTAATTTAAGATTAGGAGATCTAAATTCAGAAGGTGATCATCATGGAAATATATCATCTAGTTATAAAGGAAGTGGTGAATTTATAAATTTTATAAATCATAAAATCAAAAAACTAAGTTTGATTGTAAATGTTGATATAAAAAATCAAACTACTATTCAAGATATAATAAATAATATTACCAATAGATTTTTATCGTTAGAGAAACTTGATTTAAGTTTTAGTATTGCTGCTAGACGTGAATATTTTGATTATGAAAAAGGGTATACCCAAAAACTTGATACGCAAATTTTAGATTTTAAGAAAATTGCTAAATTAAAGAAACTTGAAAATCTTAATATCCAACAATCTGGAGAGTCATTATACATTCCATTTAAGTCAATAAATTTTGATGAGTTAGTTAATCTAAAAGTGATTAAGAATATAGATATCTTCTGGAAATCGGTGAATTTTCCTGAATTTAGAAAAGCGAGAGTAGCATTTAAAAATGAGAAATATGATAATCCTAAATTTTATGATGAATATATAGAGGATTATGAGGAAGATAGTGATTACCGAAAAAATTGGAACAGAATGGAACATATTAATACGAATGAATGGGATTGGTATAGCTTAGAGTCTATGTATTTAGATCTAGAAAAAGAAGAAAATAAAAAAAAATATGAAAAGAAACTAATAATTAAAAAAAAGAATAGTTAAAAAATAAAGACATTCAAAAGTAAAGAAAGATGAAATAAATTGAAATATAAATTTTATAAAATATTTTTTATATTCTTACTGGTATTAAATACAAATTTATCACATTCCGAAAACTCATTAGTACAAGATTTAAAACTAGGAAAAAAAATAGTTTTTTTAAGACATGCTTTAGCTCCAGGTAATGGTGACCCATATAATTTTGATATAAATGACTGCAAAACCCAAAGAAATTTAAGTTCAAAAGGAAGACAGCAATCAAAAATGATTGGAGATTTTTTTAAAATAAATAAAATTAAAATTGATAAAGTTTTATCAAGTGAATGGTGCAGATGTAAAGAAACTGCAGAGATAGCTTTTGAAAATTTTCAAACGTTTAATGCTTTAAACTCTTTTTATGAGGCTAGGTTTTCTAAAAATAAGTCTCAACAAATTGAGGATTTAAAAAATTTTATTAATAGTTGGGACAGTGATTCTAATTTAATAATTGTTACCCATTTTGTGGTAATTTCAGAATTGCTTAATAAGGGCACTTCCTCTGGTGAGATGGTTATAACAGACAAAAAACTTAAGATATTGGGTAATTTGGAAATAAATTAATAAATTGAATTATAATTTAAAAATGATAACTCTAAACCTATATGGATAACATTACTAAAACTTTACAACTGGTTTTACTTGGCGTAATTTTAGTAAGTACAGTAATTGCTGTTGGGATTGAAATAAGAGTCATGTTCTTGAACCAAAGTGTTACATTAGCGGATCTACTCTTAATGTTTCTGTATTTAGAGGTGATGGCTATGGTTCGAGTATTTTGGGAACAGCAATCTATATCTATTTCGTTGCCTCTATTAATTGCAATTACTGCACTTAGCCGATTTATTATACTTCAAGGTAAATCAATGGATCCATCAGCATTATTATATGAGGCAGGTGCTATTTTATTAATTGCTGCAGCAATAGTTGTTTTAAGACTAAGGCATAGCGAAAAACTTGGAATATCTAAAAGAAAAAAATAAATTCATTAATTCGTAGTAATGAAAATCATTCTCAGTAAAATTTAAAAATATTTTTTTTTTTACTGAATTTTTTTTGATAATGATTATCATTTTTAACAAAAGTAATTGAAATAAAATTTTTTCTAATTAAATATTTTACCATGGAACTCGAAACTTATAATTGCAGAAAATGTGGATTAACAATTTCGTCGACTTGTTCAAAATGTCATAGAGTTGTGGATGTAAAAAAACTAGATGATGGCTGTATAGTTCAAGTAACGAAATGTGGAGATTGTGCTAATACACCAGTTATTAAGGATATTTGCGCTTCGTCTCACAAATAATTTACCTTAGTAAACTTGCCTAAAATATCTTAGACCTTTAAGGTATTGTATGGACATAGTTACTAAAATAGCTCCTTTAGCACTTGCATTAATAATGCTTGGCTTGGGGTTAGGCCTTGGTGTAAACGATTTCAAAAGAGTTTTACAAAACCCGAAAATTTTCTTTGTTGGAATTTTTTCCCAAATAGTTCTTTTACCAATCATTGCTTATATTTTAATTTTAGCAATTAAAGTACCAACGGCTATAGCATTAGGAGTAATGATTATTGCTGCAGCACCCGGGGGAGTAACCTCAAATGTAATGACAAAATTTGCTAAAGGGGATGTAGCGTTATCTATTTCATTAACTGCTGTTTGTAGTTTAATTAGCATAATATCTGTTCCATTAATTGTCTTTTCATCCGCAAAACTTATTGGAGTTTCAAACATATCTGAAGAAATCACTATGACCGGAATAGCTTTAAAAATGGCAGGTGTAGTCACTTTACCAGTTTTTATTGGAATGGTAATTAGAAAATTTTCTGAAAATTTTATTTCAAACAATATAAAATTTATAGAAAGAACAACCGGATTTTTATTTTTAATTGTATTTGCAGCGATTTGGATAGAAGAGAGAAATAATATTTTGTCTTATTTATCTCAAGCGGGCGTTATTGTATTAACTCTTAATATAGTCATGATGATATTTGCATATTATTTGGCTAAGGTTTTTTCATCCAATATAGAACAAAGAAGATGTATAGCAATTGAATGTGGTTTACAAAATGGTACATTGGCAGTCTTTGTTGCAACACAAATTTTTAATGACATTATTTATGTAATACCTACCGCAGCATATGCATTAATAATGTATATAACTGCATTTATATTTATGTACTTGTTAAGAAATTCTAATTAATATTGATCTGATTGAAAGTTCTAGTAATGAATATACCCAAATCATTAATCGTTTCATTTTGTAATTCAGAAGTCTCTTTATAAGATTTATTATTAAACTTAACATTAAGAAGTTTATTTTTGTCCATTTCAATCATGTTTAATTTAATTAAAGAATTAATCTTTCTTATAACTGTTGGTCTTGGTATACCTGTAATTTCAGATATAGACATTGCATTGATACCACGAATATTATTTTGAAGAATATCTTCCCTCCATTTGTCAATATATGATTCTATACCCTTAAGCTTTATAGATGCTGTTGTAACTGAGTTAAAGGCTATGGTAATACCTATTAACATTATTTCTAAATCTCCAAAGTATTTTCGCCATCTGTAACAATATGAAAATATAAATTTAAAAAATTGATACCAACAAAAAGAAAAATTGTTTTTAATTAATTTCGATACTTCAGTTCTATCCAATGATTTTATTGTTAAATTTTTTTTTTTTGATATTTCTGAAAATTTACTTAGTAATACAGATACATTTTTTAAAGTATTAATAGGCTCTTGAGACTCATAAGCTGATCTATCTAAAAAAATTTTTTTTCCTTTTTTTTTAATAACGCCCTTTTTTTCAAGTTCAGAAATTTTTCTTCTAACGCTTTCTTTAGGTATATTTAAATCTTTTGAAATTTGTATAAGATTAATTTTATTAATTTCTAATGTTTTATCTTTATAAAAACTTTCGTAAGTTATATTTAAATTATTTCTTCTAAAAAACTCGAAGTCAGTATTTATTAAATAAATTAATATTAAAAATTTGTCTAAATCTTTAAAAATTTTATACGCATCAGACATCCACTCCGAAATTAATTTGTAAAAATATGGGCTTATTGAATTGAAATTATTAAAAATAAATTTGTTTACCTCTACTTTGTTAATTTCAGAACTTATACTTGGTATTTTTTCCATTATATAAAACCCAAATTGAACACAATTCAAAATAAAATCAACCCAATTTGAACATTTGTCTCATGGTTAAAAAATTTGAGTGTGATTTAATTAAGCATGAGTACAGAAAGCCTTAATAAAACATCTATAGCTGAAAACTATATATCAAAGAAGACCCCAAAAAAGGTAAATATAGATGTTCTTAAACGTAAAATTTATGAGCAACAAAAAAAAGAGAAGATGGTTGGAAGAATAGCTATATTTACTTTTTTTAGTTTTATTTGCGTTATAGGTTTTATAATTTCAGCTTAATAACTTCTTTCCATTTTCCAAAGAGCTTTAGTTGTTAAAATAAATATTTTACCTGTTATAGGTTGGATTTGAATATCTCTAATCCTCCCGATTTCATTTTGGAATATGATTTCTTCTAAAACTTTGTTTTCTTTTTTATCTTTAAAATCTAGTTTTCTTAATGACATATCTTTTAATGATGTGATCAATGCATGTCCATTCCAGGCAGAGAATTCTTCTCCATTATAAATAGCGATTGCGCTTGTAGCTATAGATGGTACCCAATATTTAATTGCTTTTGTGTATCCTGGTTTCCATTTAGGTCCAATCTCAGAGCCACTATAATTTGTCCCGCCCCAACCTAAAATTTTCCATCCATAATTTTCAGATTTTTTAACTTCCCCAAACCAGTCGCCGCCTTTTGCTCCATGGTTACTCATATAAACTTTGTTATCAAAATCTGAAAGCGCCATACCTTGCGGATTTCTAATTCCAATTTGATAAATTTCAGGCAACCAATCTTTTTGATCTTCAAAATGTGGATTGTCTCTTGGAACTGTACCATCAAGATTTATTCTAATAATGCTTCCAGGGTGTTTACTTGGATCCTGGGCAATCATCCCCATTCCCCTTTCTCCAACAGATGCATATAAATGATCGTTTTTTATTACTAATCTAGATCCAAAATGGTAGCCTGAGTCTATAGGGGGCTCTGCTTGAAAAATATTTTCAAAATTAATTTGTTTTTTATCAAATTTACCTTTTGCTATTGATGTACTTGTTTCCCAGTTTCCTCTGTTTTCACTATAGGAAACCCAAACATGATTGTCATTGTAAATGATATCTAATAAACCACCTTGTCCATAAACCAAAATATCAAGATTATGTTTTATTTTAGTTATTTTCTTAGAAATTAAATTTATAACTTTTATTTCACCTTTTTTTTCAGTTAAAATCAATTCATCTTTGTTTATAAAAGCTGAACCCCATGGAGCGTTGAAATCTGCTATTTTTTTTAAAGAAAATTCATAAGCGGTTGAATAATTTGTTAAAATAAAAAAGTTAAATAAAAAAAACAGAAATTTAATCATTTAATAGTTCAAATAATTCATTTTTAATCTTATTAGAAATTAGTATATCTTTATTTAAATTTATTTTATATTTTTTAAATTTTCTTTGTCCTGGATAAAAAATCTCTTGAACACCTTTTATTTTAGGGAGTTTTTTAACATTTTTAATATTTTCCTTAATTCTATTTAAGTAGTTATTTATAAATATATTATGTTTTAAAACCAAAAAAAAATGACCAACGTTTTGAGGACCAGTAAAATCGTCAAAAGGATCTTTTACTTTTCCTGAGTGGGCAGATCCTGTCAACACTCCGCTTAAAATATCTACCATCCAGGCTAAACCCGAACCTCTAAAATCGGCAATAGGCAATTGCACACCCTCCAAAGCTTTTTTTGGATCACTTGTAATATTTCCATTTTTATCTAATGCTACATCAAAAGGAATTTTTTTATTCATTTTTGCTGCAACTCTTATTTTACCCCTATTGATTTTAGACATTGAGGAGTCAAATATAAATGGAGCTGTGGATCCAGATGGGGTTCCAAAAGAAATTGGATTTGTTCCAAATAAACTTTTTTTTGCTCCATAAGGCGCTATAGCTGGAGGAGCATTTGTAAAACACAAGGCTAAAAGGTTTTTCTTAACAGCTTGCTCTATATAATATCCAGAAAGCCCGTAGTGTCCGCTATTTTTAACTCCAACAATTCCTATGCCGGTCCTTTTTGCAAGTTTAATTGCTTGTTTTATGGCAAAGTCAGCAGCCACAAAACCTATAGAGTCATTAGCATCTAAATGCAAAATTGAATTAGAATATTTTTTTATTTTAAATTTAGGTTTAGGATTGATTAAATTTTTTTTAATTCTATCACAGTACATTTTTAATCTTGATAATCCATGAGAATGTGCACCGACTATTTCTGCGTTAATTATTGCATCAGCACATATATTTGAATGTTTGTGAACCAATTTATGTTTTTTAAAAATTTTAAATATTATTTTTTTTAGTTCGTTTTTTTTCATCAAAAATTTAAATATAACCAAGTTCCTTCATTTCAGTATTAAATTCGCTATTTATTTCATCAATATAGTTTTTATTTAATAACTCTCTCCAATTATTCCTTTTACCTAAATAAAAAAAATCCTTTTTTGACGTGTCATCTGCAACTTTCTCATTAAATTTACCTTCTTCTTCCTGTATTTTTAAATTTTCAAAGGAATTAGTTTTTATGCTGTTTAAAATTTTATTTTCATCAAAACTTAAATCTAAAAATTTCGATACATAACTTGATATTTTTTTAAATTCAGTCTCAGGATTGTTTAACAAATTTTCATATTTGATTAATAGATAATTCTTGTTAACTTTCTTCCAAGAATTATAATGACTTTTCCAAGAGCTAATTATTGTTGGGAAAACATTTTCCGTTATTTTGTTATTTTTTGCAAAACCTATACAATTTTTTTCATTAAGTATAAATTTCAACGCATCATCAAAATCATTAATGTGATAGTGATTTTTAATTGATGTAATAACATTTCTTGGATCTCTTACGATGTGGATAACGCCTTGCGTATTTTGTAAATTTGTAAATTCATACTCATCGACTTTACAATTTAGGTGATGGGTTTTAAAAAATTTTACTTTATTATCTATATTTATAATATCTTGCGACGGTATCCATTTTTTCTTAATTTCATGCATATCCTCATAGTTTTTTAAAATTCCACTAAAAAAAGATCTTGTAGGGTATTGCGGAATTGATTTTAAATTCCTTAAATCAGAATTTCCATCTTCTGTTTCCATTAAAGTTGAAATGAATGATCTTACCCATGTGTTCCCGCTCTTTGGATAAGACGCTAACCATATAATCATTTTATTTTTCTATCCATTTATCAATTATTTTCATACACATTACAGATTTATTAATATCAAATAAATTGAAATCATTTTTTGTTTTTCCTAAAAAATAATCTGAAACGTTTTGTATTTGATTTGCATAAGTTGACATTGGGGATTCAATAAATTTTTTATAATATCTTTTTTCATTTTCAATCTCTAAAGCAGACTTATTACTTGGCATCCAAGGATTCAAAATTGTGATTTTACCTTTTGTACCGTAAACAATGCATTTGTTATCTAAGTGAGAACTAATACTTACAGATATATTTAATTGAATTTTATTGTCATATAAAATTTTAGCCTCAGCATGTTTGTCGACACCTGTCTTTGCCATTTCAATTTTTTTTGATAAAAACTTATAATTATTAAATTCTTTACAAAACAACATTGCAAAACTAATAGGATAACAAGCTAAGTCTAATATTGCTCCTCCTCCAAATTCTTTGTTGTAAATTCTTTTTTTAATATTTTCTTTTGATTTATATCCAAAACTGCTATCGATTTGTATAATATCTCCTATTTCGTTGTTATTAATAATTTCTAGTAATTTTAAAGTTTGAGGATGAGAATAATATGCAATTGCTTCAAAGAATTTTTTACTAGATGAAATAACATTTTGATTTATTTTTAATGCTTGCTCTAAATCAATTACAAACGGCTTTTCGCATAAAATATGTTTGTCAGATTTTAAAATTTGTAATATTAAATCTTTGTGGGTGTTATTTAAAGTTGCTATGTATATTGCATCAATATTTTTATCCTTTATCACATCATCGTAACCTTTCAATATATTTTCTGATTTATTGTTCGCAGTTTTACTTCCTATATAAATTAGCTTTGAATTCGAAGTTTCTTTAATCACTTTAGAAAAGGATAAACCCATTCTACCATATCCTAAAATACCCCAATTAATCATTAGATATCAAAAATTTAACTATCCTTTACCTCTCCAAGGTATTGTTTTATCAATGATTTTTCTTAACGTAACATCAAATAATAATCCGAGCATACCCATTATAAAAATTGTTATCCAAATAACCTCGTATTGGAAATATTTTTTTGCAACGTTCTCAACAAATCCTATGCCAGTTGTACCAGCTAAAAATTCAGCAGCAACCAAAGTACCCCAACACATTCCTACAGCAACCCTAATACCTGTTAGTATTTCAGGAAGTGAATTTGGAAAAATAACATATCTTAATATTTGTTTTTTTGATGCGCCTAGTGAATGAGCAGCATGAATTTTTGAAAGTTGTGTTCCTGAAGCCCCAGCTCGTGCAGAAATAATCATTATTGATAAAGAGACCATAAAAAGTAAAAATACTTTACCTGTATTATCAATTCCTAGTACAGAAATTATAAGTGGTGCCCAGGCTAAAGGAGGCACAGGTCTATAAAGTTCAATCAAGGGATCAAAAAAACCTTTTGCAAATCTATTAAGACCCATAAATAGTCCTAAGGGAACACCAATTAATATTCCAAATATTAAACCTAAAAATACTCTCATGAACGAATCCCAAATATGCCCGTATGGAACAGGAATTCTAAACAATTTAAAGTCGCCAGTTACAATTTTTAATACTTGACCTTTAAAATTTTGTTCAACTATACCGTTTTTATTATGAACAGGATAATCTCCAGGCAATATATCTGCAATCCAGTCTGGAAGGATAAATCCAATTATTTTACTTACATCCATCATATCAATCCAAAGAAGTGGTATATTTTTATAACCAACACTTGGCTTAGACATTAAAATAAATTTATTAAAAGTATCAGATGGTTTAGGTAGCCATCTACCTGATCCTTGCTCGGAACAACTAGGACCACTTGCAACAATTGTTCCAGCGGGGAATAGAAGTATATCTATTAATCTTAATCCACCTTGCTCCTTTTTTTGTAAGTTATCAAATTCTACAATCGCATTTTGCATTTCATTTAGAGCACCTGGGGGGTAAATACTTGCAAATTCAATTCTTCTCGCAATTTTAACAATATTTTTTGCATAAGTGGAAGCTATCTCCTCATTATCATCTAAATTTTTTCTGTAGGTTTTTATTTCATCTTTTAAATTTTTAATCGAATTCTTAAATTGTGGGTTGTGATTTTTTAATTTAAAAAATTTATCATCAATAATTTTTAGTTCTTGAGCAGCTGCATGAAACTTTAAACCTCTATTTGTTGCGGGTATTAACGGAACTTCTAAAGTATTTTCGATAGAACCTGTTCCTGATTGCACAGTTGTGATTCCCCATCCACCTTCTTTTAAAATGGCTTTTTGACGTTCATTTCGTTCTGACTCAGTTTCAAATGGATAATCTTGTTTCTGAAAATTTGAACTCAGTAATTTTAAATCCTCAGTCATTTCTTTTATCTGTATTTTTGTTTCCATCTCC
Source organism: uncultured Pelagibacteraceae bacterium (assembly GCA_902529105.1). Lineage (GTDB taxonomy): Bacteria > Pseudomonadota > Alphaproteobacteria > Pelagibacterales > Pelagibacteraceae > Pelagibacter. The sequence goes on along the minus strand of CABZUW010000001.1, from coordinate 43,029 downwards.
ATTAATTCATCATTTGTAAGCAAAGGAATAAGCTGAGATGTTTTTTTTATAAAACTAGAAAGTACTATTTTTTGTTGATCGCTGATATCTTGTGAATTAGTTATTTCAAGATTGATTTTTTTTAGATTTTCATTTTCAATCTTTATAATAGATGTGCTTTTGAATTCTCTTTCTTCTATAGGAAATTGATATTTTAATCCTAATAATGACTCGTTTATTTTGGCTACTTGACATAATTCATTCGCAGATTTTGGATAAAACCCTTTGGCAATATCCCAAGAATAATATAACCAAATTAATAAAATTGCACTACTACCCACAATTATCCAATGAGTACCTCCTTTAGCTCTTTCAGGATTTCCAAAAACAGCATCAACTTTTTCAGTCTTTATAAGTTTTCTGCCATAAAGAATACATCCCACAATGGATACAAGAATTAGAATTGTAACGATCTGCGTAAACATCTAATTGTCCTTCCCCATGATTTCCTCTTCCATATTCCAAATCATAGAAAGAATTTCTTCTCTCTTTGAAGAAAATTCTTTATTTTTTTTAATTTCCCTTAAATCTTCTTTTAATCCCATTTCAGCAAAGGGAAGATTATACTCTTTGTGTATTCTTCCTGGCCTTGGAGCCATTACGTATAATCTTTCACCTAATAATAATGCCTCCTCAACAGAGTGAGTAATTAAAATAATTGTTTTACCGGTCTCTTTCCAAATCTTTAATACTAAAGACTGCATTTTTTCTCTTGTTAATGCATCTAAAGCACCTAGAGGCTCATCCATAAGAATTAAATCAGGGTTGTTTATTAAACATCTAGCAAGGGCAACTCTTTGCTGCATACCACCTGACAATTGATAAGTTGGAGTATTACCAAAGCCTTTTAGACCAACAATATCCAACCATTCATCTACTCTTTCTTGTGTGGACATTGGGTCTTGTTTTTTCATCCTTAATCCAAAATTTACATTTTCAGAAACAGTCAACCATTCAAATAATGCACCCTGCTGAAATACCATTCCACGGTCAACTCCAGGACCATTTATTTCATTATTGCCCAAAGTTATTGTTCCTGAAGTGGGCCTTATAAACCCTGCAGCAATATTCAGTAAGGTTGTTTTTCCACAACCTGATGGTCCTAAAACAGTTAAAAGTTCACCCTTCTTTATTGTAAAGTTTAAGTCTTTTAAAGCGTGGACTGTTTCTCCCCTTGGAGATTTAAAAATCATATTAAGATTTTGAGAAACTAAATCACTCATATAACTTTACTATATTAGAAATTTTTGTAAAAAAATAGGCACCAATTAAATTGTAATTGGCGCCTATCTATTTTTTCCTTTTACAAAGGTAGGAAACTTGTATCTACATTACCAGATGGTGTTCCCATTCCTTTTAGGAACGCATCTAAGTTTCCACTCTCCATAGATTTTTTTGTCTCTTCAGGGGTTAGAAACTTGAAGCCACTTAGCGTTTCTTTCATATCAGCCACTTTCATTTCAGAAGCTTTTGACATTGAATTCATATCGCTTTTACCAGCTCTGTATCTATCATTTGCTTCGTGAGTTACTTCAATAAAAGTTCTAAGCATACCTGGATTTTCCTTCATAAATTTGTCAGTTACTGAAGTAATATCTATACCAAGTATTCCAGCTGCTCTTGCTTCATCAACTGTTAACAATCTCGTTCCAACAGCTGTTGCAGCTTTAATTGAATTACCACCAAATAAACATGCCATTACAACATCACCACTAACTAACGCAGCAGCTCCTTCTTCAGGGTCCATTTGAATAATATCCATTTTACCTCTGTCAGCGCCTACAACTTTCATACTTTCATCAAAAACATACTCCGCCATTGTTCCTAATGGTACAGCAACTTTCTTACCCTCTAATTCAGTTGCATTTGCTTTTGTTATTCCTGAAGCATTAGAAGTAACACATGTTGTTCCTCCCATTCCATATTCCATAGCAATATCAACTAACTTAATTGGCGCTTTTGATTTAACAGCATTAATAAAAGGTACTAATCCTTGAGAATAAGAAATATCAATATCTCCTGCTAACATTGCATCTGTCATTGCTCCACCATTTGTGAAGTTAGTCCATTTGACAGGTACTCCAAGAGCTTTAGCAAACGCTTTTTTTTGCATGTCTTCCAAATTTGGACTTGGCCATTCTAAAAAGTAAGCAACTCTTACCTCTTTAGCAGCTGCATTTGCAACTGTTATAGACATAGTTAGAGCAACTAAACTTCCTAAAATGAAACTTATTATTTTTTTCATTTTGTCTCCATTAATTAAATTTAATAGCAGCATTTAAATTCATAAATCGATCCATGTAAATGATGAATTAGTAAGACCAGATATGCCTATTAAAGATTACACGTCTAAGTTGTGTTACTATTACACACTTTATAAATTAAAATTGTGTAGTCTTAACAAAAATTTTAGTCTAAAAATTTAATTATACTTAAAATAAAAATATGAGTTCAGAAAAAAACCCAATACCAAATTCTTTAAATGAACATTGGATGCCATTTACATCCAATAAAGATTTTAAAGAAAGACCAAGACTTATAACAAGTGCAAAAGGCGTTTACTTAAAAAACCATGAGGGACAAACTCAAATTGATGCAAGTTCAGGATTATTTTGCAATCCTTTAGGACATGGAAGAACTGAAATTATAGATGCTATTACAAATCAATTAAAAACTTTAGATTATGCCCAACCATTTCAACAAGGTTTTGGGGGTTCATTTGAATTAGCAACAAAAATAGCAAAACACACGCCAGGAAATTTAAACAGAATTTTTTACACAATTTGTGGATCCACAGCAGTAGAGACAGCAATTAAAATCAGTGTTGCATATCATAAAGCTAGAGGAGAAGGTCAAAGATTCAGATTTGTAGGTCGTGAAAGAGCTTACCATGGAATGAATATCGGTGCTACATCTGTTGGCGGAATGATCAATAATGTAAAAGCTTACGCAAGTGTTTTAATGCCAGGCGTAGTTCACATGAGACATACTCATTTAGACGAACATAAATTTGTTTCTGGTCAACCCGAAACTGGAGCAGAAATTGCAAATGATTTAGAGAGAATTTGTACAAACTTTGGAGCTGAAAATATCGCAGCTTGCATTGTTGAGCCAATCGCAGGATCAACTGGAACATTAGTACCACCCGTTGGATATTTACAAAGATTAAGAGAGCTTTGTGATAAGCATAATATTTTGTTAATTTTTGATGAAGTAATAACAGGATGGGGGAGAACAGGATCAGCATTTGGTGCACAGGAATTTGGAGTAACACCAGATATTATGACAATGGCGAAAGCAACAACGAACGGAATTGTTCCTTTCGGTGTTGTTGCGTGTAAAGAAGAAATTTATGATGCAGTAATGGACAACTCGCCTAAAGGGGTAATCGAACTTTTCCATGGCTATACATATTCTGGAATTCCAATTTCCGTTGCAGCAGCATTGGCAGTACAAGATATATTTGAAAAAGAAGATATATTTAATAGAGCTAAAGAATTGAGTCCATATTTCCAAGAAGGCTTATTTTCACTAAAAGATATTGATGTAGTAGAAAATATTAGAGGATATGGAATGATGGGTGGAATTGATATTAAAATGGATGGTAGACCTGGTAAAGCAGGACTTGCAACTTTTAAACATTGTTACGAAGCTGGTGTTAACTTTAAAGCAACAGGTGATGCACTTATTATTGCTCCAATGTTTATTTGTGAAAAAAAACATATTGATGAAATTATTGAAAAGTTAAGAACAGGGATTACTAATTATAGCAAAAGTAAAAAAAATTAATTTTCATATATGAAAATTGGTGTTCCAAAAGAGATAAAGCCCCAAGAAACTCGAATAGGATTGACCCCTGATAGTGTTAAAGATTTAGTATCTAATGGACATCAGGTTTTGATCGAAAATAATGGGGGATCAGAAGCTGGATTTGATAACTCACATTATACCTCTGCAGGTGCAAAAATAATTGATAAAGCTGAAGACATATTTAATGACTCAGAAATTATTGTTAAAGTAAAAGAACCTATTTCAAATGAGGTGCAAATGATTAGAGAAAATCAAATTGTTTTTACCTATCTTCATTTGGCAGCTGCAAAAGAATTAACACAAGGATTAATTAAATCTAAAGGTGTTTGCATAGCATACGAAACGGTAACAGACCAAAATGGAAGATTGCCACTTTTGGCTCCTATGAGTGCTGTTGCTGGAAGAATGTCGGTGCAAGCAGGCGCTCATTGTTTAGAAAAAAATCAAAAAGGTAGAGGTGTTTTGCTTGGAGGAGCACCAGGTGTAGAAGGTGGCACAGTAGTAATTTTAGGAGGAGGGGTTGTAGGAGAAAATGCGGCTGATATTGCAACTGGTATGCAAGCAAAAGTTCATATTGTTGATAAATCTGAAGAAAGACTGAAAGAACTAACTAAAAAATTTGGAGATAAAATAATTCCTCAACAAACAGATAATATTGATTTAAAAAAACTAATATCAGATGCGGATCTTTTGGTTGGTGGAGTATTAATTCCTGGTGCTGAAGCACCAAAGTTGGTCACAAAAGATATGTTAAAATTAATGAAAAGAGGGTCCGTTATTGTTGATGTCGCTATAGACCAAGGTGGATGTGTGGAAACGAGTAAACCAACTACTCATGCTAATCCAACTTATATAGTAGATGATATAGTTCATTATTGTGTATCTAATATGCCCGGAGGTGTTCCTAGGACATCAACTTTAGCTTTAAATAAAGTAACATTACCATTTTTAAATAAATTAGCTAAAGATGGATATCAAAAAGCATTAAAAGATGACCCTAACTTTTTAGCTGGATTAAATATTTGTAAAGGCAATGTAACATACAAGGCTGTTGCAGATACTTTTGGACATAAATTTCTGTCTCCTGCAGAAGCTTTAATCTAAAGTATGAAAAAGATACCAAGTTCAGCAAAAGCAATAGTTGTTGGTGGAGGTGTTGTAGGATGTTCTTGTGCATATCATTTAGCGAAGTTTGGATGGAAAGATGTTATTCTTTTAGAGAGAGATAAACTAACCTCAGGTACAACTTGGCACGCCGCAGGTTTAGTAAGTCAAATTGGTCCATCTGCAACTATAACTAAAATAAGGAAATATTCTTTAGATTTATATAAAGAACTTGAAAAAAAAATTGATCATTCAGCTGGGTTGAGATTAAATGGAGCATTATCTATTGCACAAGAGGAAGGTAGGTGGCAGGAATTAAAAAGACAAGCAACTACAGCACAACTTTACAATTTTGATGTCCAAATTTTAAATAAAGAGGATATTAAAGAAAAAATTCCACTTATTAAAAATGAGGATTTGTTTGGCGGTATTCTAATGCCAGGTGACGGATCAGGAGATCCCTCTGGAATTACACAACTTCTTGCAAAAGGTGCTAGAGCCGAAGGTGCAAAAATCTTTGAAGACTTACCTGTAGAAAAAATTTTAGTTAAAAATAAAAAAATTGAAGGTGTTATTGTTAATGGCCAAAAAATTGAATGCGAATACATAGTTTTGGCGACAGGTATGTGGTCAAGACAAATTGGTGAAAAATTAAATGTAAGTATACCATTATATCCTGCTGAGCATTTTTATGTAATAACGGAACCAATTAATAATTTACCAAAAGATTTACCTGTTGTTAGAGATTTTGACAGTAGAACTTATTTTAAAGAGGACGCTGGAAAATTGTTACTTGGTATATTTGAGGGAAAATCCATTCCTGCATTTGACAAAACTAATGAAGTTCCAGAAGATTTTTCATTTGGTGAATTTCCAGAAAATCTAGAGCATTTTGAACCATATTTAAACGCATGCATGAAAAGGTTTCCTATATTAGCGCAAACAGGGATTAGAAAATTTTTTGCAGGTCCTGAGTCTTTTACACCAGATACAAATACTTTATTAGGTGAAGTCCCAGAAGTTAAAAATTTTTTTGTTTGTTGTGGTTTAAATAGTATCGGAATAGCCAGTGCTGGTGGAGTTGGAAAAGTTACTGCTGAGTGGATGATGAATGGACATATTAATGAAGATATTTTTAGTTATGATATTAAAAGATTTCAAAAATTTCATTCAGAAATAAAGTTTATTAAGGAAAGAGTTACAGAAACTCTTGGTGACTTATATGGAATGCATTGGCCATTTAAACAACATCAGACCGCAAGAAATATAAAAATTTTCCCTCACCACGAAATATTAAAAAAAAGTGGTGCATGTTTTGGTGTGTCCGGTGGATATGAAAGACCAATGTGGTTTTCGATGGATAATCAAGAGCCGAAATATAATTACAGTTACAGATATCAAAATTGGTATCCATCGGTAGAATTTGAAACAAAAAACTGTAGAAAAAATGTTGGATTATTCGATCTTACGCCTTTTTCAAAATTTGAGCTAAAAGGCGATAAAGCTTTTGAGGAATTGCAAAGAATTTGTACTGCAAATATAAAAAATGACCCTGGAAAATGTGTTTATACACAAATGCTTAACAATGATGGTGGTATAGAAGCTGATGTGACTATAGTTTGCCTAGAAAGAAATTATTTTAGAATAATTAGCTCTGCGGCAACAAGAGAGAGAGATAAATTTCATATAAATAAAAATTTAACTACAAACATAAAATTAACAGATGTAACAGATAAATATTGTGTATTTGGTCTGTTTGGACCTAAAAGTAGAGAATTAATTAGCAGCATAAGTAAAGAGGATTTTTCAAATAAAAATTTTAAATTTGCAACTGGAAAAAAAATCAAAATCAATAATGTAGAAACATGGGTGCAAAGATTGTCATACGTAGGAGAACTTGGTTATGAGATATATGTAGAATTTGATAAGGCAGTAGAAATATATAGCTTACTTATTAATGAAGGAAAAAAATATAATATTAGTAACTGTGGGATGCATTCTCTTGACATTATGAGAATGGAAAATGGTTTTTTACATTGGGGGCATGATATTTCACCAGAGGAAAATCAATATCAGGCAGGGTTAGAATTTGCTATTAGTTTTAAAAAAAATGTAGATTTCATTGGAAAAGACTCTTTACTGAAAATAAAGGACAGCAAAATTAATAAAAGATTAATGATGTTTAGGTTAAAAGATACAAAGCCGGGCGAGCCACTTCTGTTACATGACGAACCTATCTATTTAGATAAAAAAATAATCGGAAGAACAACATCTGGCAATTATTCGTTTAATTTTAAAACAAACTTAGCATTTGGTTATGTAAATTCTGGTAATACTAAAGAGGCTTTAAAAGGTAAAAATATTTATATTGAGGTAGAAAAGTCTAAATATGTGGCTGAGTTATTAGATAGCCCTTTAAACAAAAACAATTATAAAAAAGTTTAAGTGAAATTTTATAGTTTATATTCATTCTAAATTGAGCCTGATAATGTTTGTAAATATTCTGAATCTATAGTTAAATTATAGATATAAAAAATGCTAAACAGAAACCAAGTAATGCAAAATTCAGAACTAAGCACTTCTCAAGATAAAAAGTTTTATAAAAAAAATAGAGTTAATATTAATATTTTGCTTAATAGAGTTCGAGCAGATAAAAAAAAAGAAAAATTTGAAACTTTCGTAATAATATCTTTAGTTTCTTTAAGCGTTTTAGCAACAGGTCTTATAGTGTCCCTTTAGTTAAGACAAATTATAAGAGATTCCTTTTTTAACATATTTTAATTTTTTAGATGTTTGATTTTCTATATGACTTGAAGCAAAAATATTTTCATCCAATTTTTTGTAATCCAAGTCTCCAATTTTTTTTGCGTAGTAAATCCAATTCTTTATAATTAAAATATCATTTAATGTAACACCATTAATAGTAGGTTTTCTATTAACGCTGTTTTCTCTTGCATATTTTAGAGTATTGCTATCAATAATATTTTCTTTTTCTTTCCAATCTTTATTATAAATCATAAAATCTTTAGAATCTTTATCAATTATTTTATATTCTGGATGCTCAATTCCGAATTCTGTACATCCTCTTTTAACATCAACTTTAATTTGTCTTTTAATTTTTTCGTCAAGTATTCTTGATAACTGTTCACAAATTAGATTTGCTTCATCGATGCCGGAACAATATATTAATCCTTTATAAGTACCGGTTGCAATTTCTCTAAGTTCTATCATGCATTTTCTCGAATTATTTTTTTTCAAATTTAATTTATCGAATATAAAATAAAGTTTAATTAGGTCGATTATAGTTTCAAGTTCTATTTGAACTTTAAAGCATCCAAAACAATACTCAGGAATGACTTTGAACTTATTAAATATTTCAAAATGTCTATTACATCCCAAATTAATTGTATTACTTCTCCATATCTGAGATAAATGAAAATCAAAATCTTTAAAATTTCTATCAACTATTTCCTTACATTTTTTGTAAAAAAATATTACGTCTTCATCTGATATTTCGTTACTTTCTCTATAAGGAATTTCAATTTGCTGAAGTTCAGCATTTGACTTTGTGAAAATATTTTTGCTTGCGTTTTTTGGGCTGTAAAAAGTTAGTACTTGAATTATGTTATTTTTTGCTGAAACATAATTTGGATCATGTTTAAGTGCGTTTTCATAATTTTTAATCGAGTCTTCAAGTTCGCCCAAATCACTTTGAGCACTTGCTAGATTATTAAATCCAGCGGGATAATCAGGTTTTAAAGTCAAGACCTTGTTATACATTTCAACAGCTTTCTGAAACTTTCCTGATTTTACATAAACATTCCCTAAATTATTATATCCTTGAATAAATTTTTTATCTAATAGGATAGTTCTTTCAAAAGAATTAATAGCCTCTGTCAATTGATTTAATTGTAATTGGACTATCCCGTACAAATTCAATATTTTTGGATTATCATTTTTTTCGTTAATGATAATTTTTAGACACTCTAAAGCTTTTTTATATGACTTTTTGTTTATTAGTTCAATTGCCTCTTTAATTTTTTGGTTCTTAACAACGTTATCCATTAAAACTAATTTTATAAGATTTTAGTAAGTTATTTCAACCATTTATATATATGATTTAATAATACGTGCCTTCATACATGTGTTAAATTTTCAGTTGATATATTATAAATCATTATTAAATTATTTTGATGTCATCATTTTTTAAAAATACTGATTTGGATCTTAATAAAGCTGAAAAAATTGTATCTGAAACACTCTCAAAGTGTGACGATGGGGAATTATATTTAGAAGATACAAAGTCTGAATCAATAGTATTAGATGACAATAAAATTAAAAGTTCAAACTATACCAAGGACTCTGGTTATGGGTTTAGAGCAATCAATGGTGACGTAGTTGCTTATTCTCATTCTAACGAAATTTCTGAAAAATCTTTAAAAAATTCAAGCAGAAGTCTTAAATCTACACTAAAAAATAGCGAAGGCATATATAATTCAGAAATTAAAAAAACAAATCAAAAATTTTATAATGATTTAGACCCTGTGGATGAAAAAAATTTAGCTGATAAAATTAAAATTTTGAACGAAATTAACGAATATTCTAGATCAATAAGCGGATCTGTAAAACAAGTAACTGCTAATTTTTTAGGAGAGAGAAAAAATATAGAAATTTTAAGGTGTGGTGGGGAATTACTTAAAGACTCGAGGCCTTTAGTGAGGATTAATGTTTCAGTGATGGTGGAGAAGAATGGAAGAAAAGAAACTGGTGTTTACGGTGTAGGAGGCAGACAATCTTACGATGAGTTTCTAAAAAATGATGATTGGAAAAAAATTTGTGACGAAGCCTATAGAATTGCTACAACAAATTTAGAAAGTAAGGCCTCACCAGCAGGTGAAATGAAGGTAGTTTTAGGACCAGGATGGCCTGCAATTTTAATTCATGAAGCTGTTGGACATGGACTAGAAGGTGATTTTAATAGAAAAAAAACTTCGGTATTTCACGATTTGGTAGGAAAGAAAGTTGCAAGTGATGGTGTTACAATTATTGATGACGGAACAATTGATAAAAGAAGAGGAAGTTTGAACATTGATGACGAGGGAACACCAACAGAAAAAACAGTTTTGATAGAAAATGGTATATTAAAAAATTTCATGCAGGATAGGTTAAATGCAAGATTAATGAATACTAAATCCACAGGAAATGGAAGAAGAGAAAGCTACAAACATATAGTAATGCCAAGAATGAGAAATACTATAATGTTAAATGGCAACAACACTCAAGACGAAATGATAAAATCTGTAGACAAAGGTATTTTTGCTGTAAGTTTTGGAGGTGGGCAGGTAGATATAACTTCAGGAAAATTTGTGTTCAGTTGCACAGAGGCCTACGAGATTATAAATGGAAAAATTGGATCGCCCATCAAAGGTGCAACATTAATTGGGGACGGTCCTTCATCTCTTAAAGAAGTTCTTATGGTAGGTAACGATATGATGTTAGATCCCGGGATCGGAACCTGTGGTAAAGCTGGTCAAGGTGTGCCAGTCGGTGTTGGTCAACCATCACTACTAATTGACAAAATGACAGTTGGTGGCACTCAAATATAATTTAAATGATCAAAGAAGATAGATTTTTAGAAAAAATTGCGGATTTTTGTATTTCTAAATCAAAAGATCTTGGATCAACAAGTTCAAACGTTTTGGTGATGAATACAATTTCCGAAAATGTGAATATTCGGAACAAAAAATTAGATGGCTCAGAGAGATCAGAAAATCTTGGTGTTACTTTGACGACCTACATTGGTAAAAAAAAAGCATCAATATCTTCGACTAACTTGTCTGAAAATAATCTAATTGAACTTGTAACAAGATGTATAGACTCCACAAAAGTCACCCCAGAAGATGAATATAATTCTTTACCAGATCAAGAATTACATTTTAAAGGTGAAAAAAATTTGGAGTTATATGACAATACGCACTTAAGTAATGACGAAAAAATAAATTTTATAAAAGAAGCAGAAGAAGTTGCATTTTCCCATGATAAAATAGTTAATACAAATGGATCGGGCTTCAGTGAAACTAAATCCAATTTTATACTTGCAAACTCAAATGGTTTTTCAGATGGCTATAAAACTTCTCAATTTACAGCCTATTGTGAAGTCGTATCTAAAAGTAATGGCAGCATGGAAAGGGACTATGAGTATAGTAGTAAAAGGCATTATAAAGATCTTCTTACTCCTAAACAAATAGGAGAGAGTGCTGCAAAATTGGCAATAAGCAAACTAAATCCAAAAAAAATTGAGAGCAATAAAATGGGAATTGTATTTGATAAAAGGATAGCACAAAATTTACTATCAACATTTGCGAGCGCAATATCATCTAATACCATTTCTAAAGGAACAACTTTTTTGAAAGACTGTTTAAATAAAAAAGTCTTTAATGATCAAATTAATATAATTGATAAAGCTAATATTAAAAAAGCGAATGGATCAAGATATTTTGACAGTGAGGGGGTTAGGATTGAAGACTTACAACTTGTTAAAAATGGAATTTTAAGTGATTATCTTGTTGAGACTTACAGCGGAAAAAAAATTAACAGAAAATCTAATGGCCGTTCTAGCGGTACAACAAATTTATACTTTGAAAATGGAGATCAATCATTTGACCAATTAATAAATTTAGATAAAAAATTACTATATATAAAGGAAACAATTGGAAGAGGTGCAAATATTATTACAGGAGATTATTCTGTCGGGGCCTCAGGTATAATGATTGAAAATGGAAAATTTACATTCCCAGTGAGTGAGATAACTATAGCAGGGAACTTTAATGAAATGTTTAAAAACATTATCTTGGCAGATGATTTGGAGTTTAAATATTCTACAAATTCGCCCACAATGTTAGTTAATGGTATTACTGTGGGTGGTAAATAAAATTATGTTATCAACAGATATTCTATTAAGTATTGCGATTGTAGGCATTTATACGCTAGTGCATGTTTATTTAAGAACAAATTATAATGACAAAAAAAAAATTTTAATTTTATTTGCAGAGGGTTTTATAATTGCAACAATTATTACTGGCATATTATATTATCTTATAAAGCATATTTCTTCATAAAGACCAAAGTAGTATATATCAATTTTAATTTAATGGCAGGGTAGCTCAGTTGGTTAGAGCGCGGGACTCATAAGCCCGAGGTCAGTGGTTCGATCCCCTATATTTCCTAATTAATTTAAGCAAACATAAATATTGGTCCACTAGTGGTCCACTGATAATATGTTATTATAATGAAAAATAACTTAATAATAAAATTTTAGCGATCTTGGTTCTAGGTTTATGATTATATTCGGCTTATCAATATTTTTAATTTTAAAAGCAGTCGCAATCTTAATATTAATACTGGGTGCAGTGGTTTTATATCTTAGATATTTAAAAGAAGATGATGCAGCAGATGCAGTAGAAAAAACTGGAGGAAAAATCTTAGAAATTACAGGTGATACCGTTATTTACATAATAATAATTGTATCTTTAATTATCATTGCAAATATTCTGTAATTTAGTGTATAATTTAATATGACATCTGAAGATGCTCAAAAAGAATTACAAAACATTAATAAGTTACCACAAAAAGAAAAAAAATTTGCTAAAAATACTTTTTTTTATGAATATTTAGTTTTGGTAGCTCATAAAGGAAATATATACAGACCAAAAATTTCAGATAATACTGAATTGTAACGTAGACTTTTTACCAAAAACTTTCAAAATAATTTTTTTTGGTATAAATAAATTGTCCTGATTTAGAAAATAACTCTACTTGCTGGGACTTTAAACACAACGCTAAAGGAGGCAAATGAAAATAATAATACAATCAATAAAAAACTATTTTAAATCAAAGAAGGACAGAGGATTAGAACCTGTATTTTTTGAAAAGATAGGTGATAAAAAAACACCAAGAGATGAGATGCTTATAAATTTAATTAAAGCATTAGAAAAAAACGGTTGGACAATAAAAAAATAAATAACGCGCGGGCTTCCACTGGAACAAATTTTTTGGTCCAATTTTGGTCCACTGGTGGTCCACAGAGAAACCCTTATCAAACGCAATTTCTTAATTTCTTGTTTGAATGAAAAAAAATAAGTAGTATAAATCAATGACAATTTAATGGCGGGGTAGCTCAGTTGGTTAGAGCGCGGGACTCATAAGCCCGAGGTCAGTGGTTCGATCCCACTTCCCGCTACCAAATATATAGCTAACAACTATATTTAATTATTAAAATATAAATTCTTTCTAATTTTATCATATAAAATTTTTTTTAAATTCTTTAAAAGATATATTATATTTATCTTTTTTGGATAGTATTGGATTTTTTGTTGGCCATTTTATTTTAAGAGTCTCGTCATTGAATCGAATACCAATTTCTGAATTTTTATGTCTGTAATTTGTGCAACTGTAAAGCATATAATTCTCTTTTTCAATTCCACAGAAGCCATGGGCAAACCCCGGTGGTATGTATATTGACAAAGAATTTTTTTCGCTAAGATAAATTGAAAAATATTTACCAAAAGTTTTTGAGCCTTTTCTTAAATCTAAAGCTACGTCAAAAATTTTGCCTTTTATGACTGAAATAAATTTTCCCTGCTTAGCACTCGTTTGAATATGTAGCCCTCTAATCACATTTTTTTTTGATTGAGACATAACAATAAAAGGAAATTTTTTATTAATTTCCTTTTCTCTGAAAAGTTCTTTAAAATAACCTCTTCTATCCTTAAAAGTTTTATTTTTAATAATAATTAAACCTTTAAATTTTGTTTTTTTAATCATTATTTAATAAGTCTTTTTAAATATATTGAGTATTCACAATTACCATAAAATTTCACTGCATCTTTTATATTTTTTTTTGTTATCCAATTATTTAAAAATGCAATTTCTTCTAAACAAGCAACTTTAAATCCTTGACGGTTCTCAACTGCTGAAACAAAATTACTTGTTTTATAATAATCGCTTATAGAGCCTGTATCTAGCCAAGCACCACCTCTACCGATAAAATCTGCTGATAATTTACCTTTTGCTTTGTATTTTTTTAAAAGGTCAGTTATTTCTAATTCCCCTCTTTTTGAGGGTTTTAATTTTTTTGAATAATCTACTACTTTATTATCAAAGAAGTAAAGACCTGTTATAGCATAGTCAGAAAAAAACTTTTTTGGCTTTTCCTTTATAGAAATAATTTTGTTATTTTTAACTTTGGCAACTCCATATCTCTCTGGTTTCCTAACCCGGTGCAAAAATACTTTTGCACCATTTTTAATCTTTACTGAAGATTTTAACTTTTCTGTCAAATATTGACCATAAAAAAAGTTGTCACCTAATATGAGAGAAACACTACTTTTACCTATAAAGTTTTCACCTAAAATAAAAGCGTCTGGCAAACCCCTTGGTTTATCTTGTTCAACATAAGAAATTTTTATGCCCAAATTTTTTCCATCTGGTAATATTTTTTTATATTGATCTAATTGTCCTTTGTTTACTACAATTAAAACATCTCGTATTTTAGCCAACATCAAAACTGATAGTGGATAATAAATTAAAGGTTTATCATATATGGGCAAAAGCTGTTTGTTGACAGCCTTTGTTAGAGGACTCATTCTTGTCCCTTTACCCCCAGATAGTATAATTCCTTTTTTAATCACTTTTTAAACCAACCCTATTGATTATATCTTTTTTTTTTAAAAGAGAATAATATGATTTATTTTTAAAATACCAATCAAATGTATTCTCAATTCCTTTAATAAAACTTGTTTTAGGTTTCCATCCTAAATCTTTTCTAATTTTTTCACTATTAATTGCATACCTCAAATCATGTCCAGGCCTATCTTTAACAAATTTTACTTTAACTTTTTTACCTATTTTTATTTTTTTTTTAATTATAGAAAGAAGTATTTTTATCACTTTTATGTTATTAATATTAAAATTTGATCCGATATTATAAAAATGACCAATTTTTCCTTTTTTAAAAATTTTAATCAGAGCATCACAATGGTCATCTACATAAATCCATTCCCTAGAATTCTTACCTTTGCCATAAATGGGTAATGATTTATTGTTTATAGCATTATAAATTAATTTAGGAATTAACTTTTCAGGGTGTTGCCTTGGGCCATAATTATTTGAACAATTAGTAATTATAGCTTTTAACTTATAAGTTCTTACATAAGAATAAACTAAGTGGTCCGATGAGGCTTTAGATGCTGCATATGGTGAACTAGGGATGTATGGATCTGTCTCTTTAGATCTTCCTTTCAAAACATCTCCAAAAACTTCGTCAGTCGATATATGTATTAATTTTGAGTTTTTAAATTTTAAAGAAAATTCTTTAAAACATTCTAATAGATTAAATGTACCTATAATATTTGTCTCTATAAAATTTTTTGGACCATCTATAGACCTATCAACATGTGTTTCTGCTGCAAGATTAAAAATACAGATAGGCTTAAAATCATTTAGAATTTTTTTTAATTTTCTTTTATTTCCTATGTCAGTTTTAATGAACTTATAATTTTTAAAATTCGAAATATCTTTTAAATTGTAAAAATTTGATGCATAAGTAACTTTATCTATGTTAATAACATAATAATTTCTATTTAGGAGCATCCTCACAAGATTGCTTCCAATAAAACCGAGGCCACCTGTTACCAAAATTTTTTGCATAGTTTTTTTTACATTAATAGATAGATTTAGTATACTTAATTGTCTTAATGAAATTAAATCTTAGCAATATAACTTTTATAATAGTTTGTTTTAAAAGCGAAAAAGTAATTCATACTTGTTTAAAATCATTACCGCAAAATGCAAAAAAAATTATAATAGAAAACTCAAAAAATACTAAATTAAAAGATGAATTAGTATCAAAATATGAGAATATTGAGGTTCTGATGAACCAGAATTTAGGTATGGGTGCATCAAATAATATAGGAATCTTAAAATCAAATACACAATTTGTATATATTCTTAATCCAGATACCAAGTTAAATGAATTAACATTAGATAAATTAATTGAAGCCGCAGATAAAATAGATGATTTCGCTATTCTATCTCCTTTGAGTAGTAATAACAATTTTCCTAACTATAAAATTTTTGAAAAAAAAAATGATTTTAATAATCAAATAACCGAAGTTGATACAATAGATGGTTATTCAATGTTAATAAATAAAAATAAATTTAATAATTCTTTTTTTGACGAAAATTTTTTTTTATATCTTGAAAATGATGATTTTTGTCTGAGGGCTAGAAAAAATAATCAAAAAATTTATATTATTAAGAATTCTCTAATTGATCATTTGGGAGCATCATCATCAAACATAAAAGATACTAATGAATTTGATTACTTGAGGAACTGGCATTGGATGTGGTCGAAATTTTATTTTAATAAAAAACATTCAGGTTTTTTAGTTTCAACATTAAAAATATTTCCAACTTTTATATCCTCTATTATTAAATATATTTTTTATTTACTACTTTTTAAAAAACATAAAAAAACAATTTATCAAATGAGATTACTAGGAATAATTAATGCATTTATCGGCAAAAAATCTTTTTATAGAATTGATTAATGACCAGGAAACTCGATTAAACTTTCGGTCTTATATCCTTTTTTAATTAAATTTTTATTTCCGCCTAAATCAAATAAATTTATAACAAATAAAAAATTAGATACTTTTCCTCCTGACATTTCAATTATCTTAGCTGCAGCTTCGGCTGTACCTCCTGTTGCGATTAAATCATCAATAATCACAACTTTTTCATTTTTATTTATTGAGTCCTTATGCATCTCAATTGTGGCTGTTCCGTACTCTAACTCAAAATCTACTGAGAATCTTTCAGCTGGAAGTTTATTTTTTTTTCTTAGCAATATGAACGGTTTTTTTAAAATATAAGATATTGCAGATGCAAAGATAAATCCTCGAGACTCAATAGCTGTAATCTTTTCAAATTCATATTTTTTAAGTTTATCAATCATTAAATTTATTGTTTCAGAAAAAGCTTTTTCATTTTTTATTAAAGTTGTAATATCTCTAAACAGTATACCCTTTTTTGGATAATCTGGGATTGACCTAATATAATCTTTTAATTCCATAATTTTTTAAGATATAAATAATTCATTTTAAATAATATGACAAATAAATTGGGAATAATAGGAGGGAGTGGACTTTACGATATAGAGGAATTTAAGGATAAAGAGGAATTAGAGATAAACACTCCTTGGGGAAAACCATCAGATAAAATTCTTAAAATAAAATATAATAACAAAGAGGTATATTTTATTCCAAGACATGGCAGAGGTCACTTTATATCTCCTTCAAAAATAAACTTTAGAGCAAATATTGATGCATTAAAACAATTAGGCGTCACAGATTTAGTTTCAGTTTCAGCTGTTGGATCTCTTAAAGAAGATCTGGAACCTGGAAAATTTGTAATCGTTGATCAATTTATTGATAGAACATTTGCAAGAAATAAAACATTTTTTGATGATGAAATAGTAGCTCATGTTTCAATGGCTAGCCCAACCTCAAATGGTTTAATGAATGCATGTGAAGAAGCAATTAATCAGTCTAATATAGTTTATAAAAGAGGAGGAACATATGTCGTTATGGAGGGTCCACAATTTTCTACATTAGCAGAATCTAAATTATATCGGTCTTGGAATGCAGATGTAATCGGAATGACCAATATGCCAGAGTCTAAATTGGCAAGAGAAGCAGAAATAAGATACGCCTCGGTTTCTATGGTAACGGATTATGATTGTTGGCATCCTGAACATGAGAATGTTGATGTTCAAAAAGTTATAAAAGTACTATTAGATAATGCTTCAAAAGCAAAAAATATGATAAAAAATTTAATTGAAAACTTTGAAAATCATATTGATCCTAATGACCCAACTAATAATTGCTTAGATGTAGCAATAATAACAGCTCCAGAAAAAAGAACTAAAAAAACTCTAGATAAATTAAATACAATTGCAGGTAGGGTGCTTAATAAATGAAAAATATCTTAGTGTTTATTTGTTGAAATTTAAAAAGATGAGTAAAAAAAACGAAATTAAAGGTAATTGTGCTTGTGGTAACGTTAAATATAAAATTGAAGGAAATCCTTTATTTACACAAGCATGTCATTGTAAAAATTGTAAATTATCAACAGGTTCCTCATTTGTAATTCATACAATGGTCATGGAGGAAGATTTTAAAATGAGTGGAGATGTAGCCTCAATAGATTTACCCACTGGAAGTGGAAAAGGTTACAATGCGTATTTTTGTATTATATGTGGTGTATATGTTTTTTGTAGATATAATATTTCTAAAGGAAGAATAGCAGTAAGAACTCAGACATTAGAGAAACCAATCGAACCACAAGCACATATTTTTATTAAAAGTAAAGATCCTTGGATTGAAATTAATGACAAGAAAATTTGCTATAATGAAATGTATGATAGAGAAAAAACTTGGCCAAAGGACAGTCTGGATAGAATTAAATGAGAATTAAAGGCCAAGAATATAAAACAATTTGGTTTGAGAATAATATTGTAAAAATTATTGATCAAACAAAATTACCACATAAATTTCAGATTAAAGAACTAAAGTCATTAGATGATGCTATTAATGCAATAAAGGTTATGGAGGTCAGAGGGGCACCACTAATTGGAGCAACCGCAGCATATGGCATAGTATTAGCTTTAATGGAAAATAATGAACAATCTTTTTTAGATAATTCTTGTAAAAACTTAATTAAATCCAGACCGACTGCTATAAATTTAAAGTGGGCAGTGGATAGAATGTATAAAAAATTAAAAGGTGTTAATAGTGATGAAATATTAAATATCGCTGTTAATGAAGCTAATGAGATTTGTGAAGAGGATATAAATTTTTGTAAAAATATTGGTATAAATGGACTGAAAATTATAGAGGATATTTATAAAAAAAAAAAAGACACTGTAAATATTTTAACCCATTGTAATGCCGGTTGGCTTGCAACAATAAACTGGGGCACAGCAACATCACCTATTTATCATGCTCATCAAAAAAATATTCCAATTCACGTTTGGGTAGATGAAACAAGACCAAGAAATCAAGGAGCAAACCTAACCTCCTTTGAATTAAATGAGGAAAATATTAAAAACACAATTATAGCAGATAATACAGGTGGTATTTTAATGCAAAGAGGCGAGGTAGATATGTGCATTGTTGGCACTGACCGCACATTATCTAATGGTGACGTTTGTAACAAAGTAGGAACTTATTTAAAAGCGATTGCTGCTAAAGATAATAATGTTCCATTTTATGTGGCTTTGCCAAGTTCTACGATTGATTGGGATTTAAAAGACTTTAAAAATATTCCAATTGAGGAGAGAAATTCAAATGAACTATCGACTATCGAAGGTTTAGATGAGAACGGGGATATTAAAAAAATACAAATTTACCCTGAAAATAGTAAATCCTTAAATTTAGCGTTTGATGTAACACCTTCAAAATTTATTACAGGATTAATTACAGAAAAAGGAATTTGCAGTGCATCGGAAGAAGGGTTAAATAAATTATTTAAATGAACCCATTAATTTTTTCATTAATAAGTTTAATTTTAGTTGCTGTTTCAGCAAATTTTTTAAGTTTAATTAAAGAAAATAAAACTTTGTTATATATTTCAACTATTCCATGCATTTATCTTGTTATTTACGGTATTTATTTAATTTTTGGTCCAATCGATTTATATGAAGATGGTTCTAAAAATTATTTTAATAAAAATCCATCTGAAAAAGAATTACCTATAGTATTTATTTTACTTAAACTTTATCAATACATAATTATTTTAGTTGGATTAATTTTTGGATATGTTTTTTCAAAAAAATTAAAAGAGAATCAAAATAATGAGCCCAGCTGAAGAAGTAATTAAATATGCGAACATGCTCAATACTGAAAATCTTTCAGCTTTAAGATCGGGAAATATATCCATAAGACATGATGACGGCTTTTTAATAACCCCTTCTGGAGTAAAATATTCATCTTTAAATTATGAAGACATAGTTTTTGTTTCTTTAGACGGAAAATTTGAAGAAAAAAAAATGAAACCCTCTTCAGAATGGAGATTTCATAAAGACATATATTTAAATAAGATAGAAGCGAATGCAATTGTTCATGCACATTCAACACATGCTACAGCAGTTTCAACTCATGGGAAATCAATACCAGCATTTCATTACATGGTTGCTCTTGCAGGTGGTAATGATATTAAATGTGCTGATTATGCAACTTTTGGCACTGAAGAACTCTCACAAAATATAATTAAAGCGCTTGAAAATAGAAAAGCATGCTTGATGTCTAATCACGGTCAGGTTGCTTTTGAAAAAAATTTAAATAAAGCTTTTGAACTTGCTCAGGAAATAGAAAATATTTGTCAACAATATATAAATGCATTAAAAATAGGAAAACCTAAGATTCTATCTGACGACGAAATGATTAAAATTTTAGAACAGATTAAAAATTATAAAAAAGAGTAATTTTATGACTAAAGTAGGTGAGCATATAACTTTAGATTTTATCGGAGTTAAAAAAGATTATTCACAAAAATTTTACGAAAAAATAATTTATAAAATTGCTAAACTTGCAAAAGTTGAAATCTTAGGAATTAACAGTCATAAGTTTAAACCACAGGGTTTTACAACTATTGCATTACTTGCTGAAAGTCATATGAGCTTTCATACTTTTCCTGAGAAAGGAATTGTTAGTTTCGATTTCTTCACTTGTGGTAAAGTACATCCAAAGATAGCTCTAGATGTCTTAAAAAAAGAAATAAAATCAAAAAGAGTATCAATAAATAATTTTGATAGAAGTACTTTAAGTCAATATGATGATATTTATAGCTCTCCAGGATTAAAAAAATATTATATTGTGAAAGATGTTTTAGAAAACTTCACCTCGAAAGTAGGCCAACATATAGAAATTTTAAATTTAGAGCAATTTGGCAAAGCTCTCTTTATAGATAATGAAATACAAGTAGCTGAAAAAGATGAGCATATATACAGTTCGACTTTTGTTAAATCAGGATTAAATCTAAATAAAAGCAGAGACAATGCTGCCATTATAGGAGGTGGTGACGGAGGTGTTGCAAGAGAATGTGTTTCTAAAAATTTTGGATTTATTGATTGGTTTGAGTTAGACCCACAGGTTGTTAAGGTTTGCGAAAAACATCTTGCAAAAGTAGGAGATAGAGCTACAAAAAAAAATTCAGTTAAGTGTTTTTGGGGTGATGCATTTGAGAGTATAAAAAATATCGAGAACGATAAATACGATAAAATATTTGTTGATCTCAATGATGATCAGTATTGTATTGATCTTGCCGCAAAAAACATGAAATCTCTTAAAAGAATTTTAAAAATAAATGGTACTATTACTGCTCAGGTCGGAAGCCAAGACAAAAAACCTAAACAGGTTAAAAATTGGCTAAATGTATTTAATAAAAACTTTGGTAATGCTACCCTAGATAGAGTTTATATACCAAGTTTTGATTGTTCTTGGAATTTTGCATCATCAATTAATAATTAATTTATCTTTTTAAATCTGAAATTTTATGGAATAATCATTTTTTTATTTTTGGAGGAAAAATGAATATATTTAAAAAATTTGGCTTAGGGTTATTGATTAGTTTATTCCTAACAATTTCAGCTAATGCCGATAAGATTAGAATAGGTACAGAAGGTGCTTATCCCCCTTGGAATTCAAAAGACGCTTCAGGTAAGTTAATTGGATTTGAAGTTGAGCTTGCGTGGGCTTTATGTAGATACATTGGACAACAATGTGTAATAGTCGAGCAGGACTGGGATGGAATGATACCAGCACTTCAAATGAGAAAGTTTGATGCAATTATGGCCGGAATGTCCATAACTGACGAGAGAAAGAAAGTAATTACTTTTTCTCAAGGTTATGCAGATGAGGTAGCCTCTCTTGCTGTAATGAAAGGTTCAGATTTAGAAGGTATGGAAGCACCAGAGGGAATTAATCTTTCTTTAGGTGGTTCTGGAGTAAACAAAGCTCTTAAAACAATTACTGGAGCTTTAGCAGGTAAGACAGTTTGTACTCAGACAGGCACTATTCACCAAAACTTTTTAGAATCAGGTGATGTTGGTAAAGTAAATGTCAGAACTTATAAAACGCAAGACGATGTCAACTTAGACTTAGCATCTGGAAGATGTGACGTTGCGTTGGCAGCTGCAGTAGCGTTTACAGATTATGCGGAAAAATCTGGTAAACCAGTTGTTCTTGTTGGACCAACATTTTCAGGTGGTGCATTTGGAAATGGAGTTGGCGTTGGACTAAGACAAGCTTCTCAGATGGGTGAAGACTCCGCTCAAGGAAAAAGAGATGCTGCTCTTTTAAAAGCCTTTAATAAAGCTATAGATCAAGCAAGAAAAGACGGTGTAATTAGTAGATTAGCTATTAAACACTTTGGTTTTGACGCATCAATGTAATAAATATTTGAATTGGCGGTTAATTAATTAACCGCCTTTTCGATATGGAACTTCTTGCATTTGGTAAAACAGGTTGGGGCGATGAATTAATCGTTGCAACAATTATGACATTAGCGGTGTCTGTTGCCGCTATGCTAATTGGTTTTATATTTGCTTTAATATTCACTCCTTTAAAACTATCCAGAAATAAATTTTTTAACCTTATTGCAAATTTTTATACAACTATCATAAGAGGCGTGCCTGAATTATTAGTAATTTACCTTTTCTTTTTTGGAGGAAGTAGCGCAATCATGTTTGTTGCTTCAATATTTGGATATAATGATTATATAGAAATTAACGCTTTTTTAACCGGAGCTTTTTCAATAGGAATTATATCTGGCGCATATTCAACAGAAGTATTTCGTGGAGCAATACAGTCTATAGACAAAGGTCAATTTGAAGCTTCAAATGTTTTAGGTTTTAATAAAGTATTAAGATTTTATAAAATTATTCTTCCTCAAATGCTAAGACTATCGATACCAAATTTAAGTAACGTTTGGCAAATAACCCTTAAAGATACATCTCTTATTTCAGTAACTGGTTTAGTAGAAATAATGAGACAATCATATATCGCAGCAGGGTCTACTAGAGATCCATTATTATTTTATACTGTAGCGGCGATTTTGTATTTAATCTTAACTTTTTTAAGTATGAAAATTATTAATCGATTGGAAATAAAATATAACAAGGGATATTGATGGATTTTGATTTAATTATAAATAGCTTTCCAAAATTATTATTTGCAAGTATTACTACTTTAAAATTACTTTCTGTATCATTATTTATAGGTTTATTTATAGGATTATTTTTTGCAATTTTAAGAATAAAAAATAATATTATATTAGGTAAAATTGCTTATGGTTACTCATATACTTTCAGGGGAACACCATTATTGGTTCAAATATTTATAATATATTATGGTTTTGGCCAGGTAGAATTAATAAGAGAAAGTTTTTTGTGGTCAATTTTAAAAGAACCATACTGGTGTGCAGTAATAGCTTTTGCTCTTAACACTGGTGCATACACTTCTGAGATTTTGAGATCAGCATTTCAAACAATTAAACCTGGTTTTATTGAGGCTGGAAAAAGTTTAGGAGCACCTAATAAACTTATTTTTTATAAAATTCAAATTCCTATAGCAATACGGCAGTCTCTTCCTGCTTATGGTAATGAAATAATTTTGATGTTAAAAGGAACTTCTTTAGCAAGTACTGTAACTTTAATGGATCTAACTGGAGTAGCTAAATATATAATTTCAACTACCTTCAAGCCTATAGAAGTTTTTATTATTGCAGGAAGTATTTATTTATTTTTCACTTTTATTATTCATAATGTAATTAAATTTTTAGAAAAGAAATATAGTTTTTAATATTTTGTGTATTCCTTAATTTCTTTAATTTTAGACCCTGTATGAATATTTATTTTAAGTTTGATTTTTGCTCTCTCATCATTAAGAAAATGAACCTCTCTTGACAATTTTATAAATTCATCGCCAAAATCTGCATTTTTTTCACATAACCTTTTATCATCTTCTATTACCCATAATTTTGAATTAATTTCTTTAAGTGATGTATAAAGTCTTAATAATTCATCATCATTTTTCACTTTGTTGTCATATTCTTCTTTTAAAATTTTGTATTCGTTCAAAATATGCTCGAGCTTAGTTTCATCTTTGATTTTGTCTTTTTTAATGTCTAAAATAGAAATTTTATCTAGTAATTCGCCAATTGAAACTTCGACTAAGATTTTGTCCATAAATTTAATTACTGTTATAACATGTTAAAAATATGTCTAATATTTTAATTATAAAACATGGTTCATTAGGGGATATAGCCCAAGCTAGTGGGGCAATTCAAGATATTTGTGAAAACCATTTAGATGACAATATCTATATTTTAACAACAAAACCTTACTTAGATTTATTGAAAAAATTTCCCAACATTAAAGATGTGATTTTAGATAAACGATTATCCAGATTTAATATTTTCTATTTATATATTTTAATGAAACATATAAAAAAATTAAATCTTTCAAAAGTTTATGACTTACAAAATTCATCAAGAACAAATTTTTATAGAAAAATTTTATTTCCAAAAGCCGAAAATAATATTTGGTCTAGTTCAATTACATCTTTGCCAAAAAATACTAAAAAAGAGGAATTTGATAAAATATCTGTATTAAAACGTTTTGAGCATCAATTAAAAAACACTGGTTTAATAACCAAGCACACTTTATATCCTAATTTTGATTGGGCATGTGTAGATATAAGTAAGATAAAAAAAAATTTTAATCTAGAAAAATATATTTTGTTATTTCCTTTTTGTTCACCACATTTAGTTTTAAAAAAATGGCCCTATTATAATAATCTAATTAAACTTATCTTCAACAAGTTCGGTAATAAATATCAAATTGTAACCGCGCCAGGACCAAATGAAATAGCAGACGCAAAGAATTTTAATGCAAATATAATATTAAATAATAATAAAGCTTTAAATATTTCTGAATTAGGATCTTTAATTAAATCAAGCAGTTTCGTAGTTGCAAATGATACTGGACCAGCACATATGGCAGCTCATCTGGGTGTAAAGGGTTTAACTTTATTTGGTCAACATACAACAGCTCAAAAAGTAAGTATAGAGAGAGAAAATTTCAAAGCTATACAAGTTAATGATTTAAATAAGTTGTCTGCTGAAAAAGTTTTTCAAAGAATGAACGAAAATCTAAATTAGTAGAGATATATTTTATCTGCTAAACCATAACATAGAGCAGCACTCAAGGCAGTAAATATTAAAGGTGCAATTATACCCTCTTTTGATTTTTCTGGAGTTGTTATTCCAGTTTTATCTATAAGTATTGAATAACAATTTACTAAAAAGATACATAAATTTGATAAAAATACTAAATTAAAAAAAGATCCAGCTGCCACTATTCCATTTCTTCTTATAAATAAAATATAAACTGCCATTAAAAAATTAGCGAGCATAAATGCTCCAACAAATCTGATCATTGTAAAGGCACTGTCATCTATTTCAAATTTAGTACAAAATTTTCTTGTTTGAAAAATTGTTTGAAATGCATAAACGCCAATTCCTAAAAAATGTATTAAAAAAATTATTAAATACCAGACATTATTAAATTTTTCGATCATACTTTTAAATTATAAGATTCTTTTGTAGTTTTCAATTATTTTACTCCAATGAAACTTCTTAGAGTTTTCTTTTGCTGCTTCACCATATTCAATATAAGTTTTGTTTTCTAACAATTTATTTATTGCATTATAAATTTCATCTAGATTATTGCCATCACATATTAAACCAGTCTTTTCGTGAATTATTGCATCTGATGCTCCACCATCTTTTCCACCTATTGATGGGATACCATATTGTGCCGCTTCTATAAAAGAAATACCAAAACCCTCTACAGATTTTTCGTGTATAATCGATGGCATAATAAAAATATCAGATTTTGAAATAAGCGCATTTTTTAACTCCTCAGAAATACCTTTTAAAAATAAAACCTGATCCTCTATAATAAGTTCTCTACAAAGTCTTTTAAGTTTTTCTTCTTCTTCACCATACCCTATACAAGTATAGATTATATTCGGATATTTTGTTTTCAAATTTCTTATAGACATCATTACTTTTGCATGATTTTTTCTTTTATCAAAACGTGAGACTGTAATTAGTTTAGGCGATTTGTTTATTAACAAATCATCAGCTTTTTTTAAATTTTGTTTACTGATTTCTTTAATATCATCTACACCAGGGTTTATAACTTTTATAAGATTTGAATTAATACCTCTTTCTATGGCTAAATTTTTTGTAAACTCTGAATTTGCTATAATTATGTTAACATTGTTAAGGACTTTCAATACTCTTTTATTAAGATTACTACCATTGTCATGATTTATTTCCTTAGAATGTATTAGGCAGATTTTATTTTTATTAGTTTTTATATGTTCTAAACTTTTCCAGTGATCAGCAATTATATTTTTTACGTTTTTATTTGATTTCAAATATTCATTAACTAAATAAGCTTTTCTGTATTTTTGAAATAATTTAAAACCTTTAATTCTCTCTAT
Source organism: uncultured Pelagibacteraceae bacterium (assembly GCA_902529105.1). GTDB lineage: Bacteria > Pseudomonadota > Alphaproteobacteria > Pelagibacterales > Pelagibacteraceae > Pelagibacter. Next base: position 16,444 of record CABZUW010000001.1, on the reverse strand, counting down.
CGAAAATGACACCTTTTCATCAAAAGAGTCATGATTTAATTCATAATCAGCATAAACTTTTACTAAATCAATTTTAGAGACTGCATTAGCCAAACCCCACATAAGATTTTGCATCCCACCAATAGTTGGCGGAAAAGTTCTTGTTACAATCAAGTTCATTATATTATTTCCACTTAATATTACAGCCCATACTTGGAATTTGCTCTTTAGGCCCATTACCTGTTTTTGATATTTGTGTCATTGCTAATAAAAGATCACTATCTCCATCCCTTATTGGCTTTAAGTTTTTTAGCTCTCTTACTCTTCCCCTATATTGAAGCTCCAAGTTTCCATTATACCCAAAAAAATCAGGTGTACATACAGCTCCATATTTTTTTTTGCAACTTCTTGAGTTTCATCATGTAAATATGAAAAATTAAAATTATTTTTTTTTGAAAATATACTCATATTTTCAAATGAATCCTCTGGATAATTAATAACATCATTAGAGCAGATTGCTACAGAATTCACTCCTAATTTCGAGAGTACATTACAATCTTTTACAACATCAGATATAATAGCTTTAACATATGGACAATGATTGCAGATGAACATTATTAATGTTCCATTTTTACCTTTTAAATCCTCTAACGATAAAAATTTACCACCTGTTGATTTTAATTTAAAATTGTCAGCTTGTTTTCCAAAATCGCATATTGGTGTTTTTGTAAGTGACATGTTATGATTATTTATAATTTATGTTTTACGATTTGGAAAATAAAAAACCAAAAAACTCTGGTGAAAATTGGGTCGCACCTAATGCCGTTGTAATAGGTGATGTTACATTAGAAAAAAATACCAGTGTTTGGTTTAATGCTACTTTAAGGGGAGATATAGAAAATATCCACATAGGCGAGGGTTCAAATGTCCAAGACAGTTGCGTACTTCATACTGACCCCGGCTATCCTTTAAAAGTTGGAAAAAATGTTACTGTGGGTCATTTAGTAATGCTTCATGGTTGTTCAATTGATGATAATAGTTTAATTGGAATAGGTGCAGTTCTACTTAATGGATCAAAAATTGGAAAGAATTGTCTAATAGGCGCAAGAGCATTAATTACTGAAAATAAAGTAATACCAGACAATTCATTAGTTATGGGATCTCCTGGAAAAATTGTAAGACAGGTCACAGAAGAAGAAGTTGAAGCAATGAAGCAAAATGCAATTAGATATCAAAATAATTGGAAAAAATATCTAAAGTCAGTATTTTAACATACATCAAAAAATATTTAATTATATTAATTTATCAACTTCAAGGTCAACAAGCTTTTTATTATTACATTTCAAAGAGTAAATATTTTCAAATGCTCTTTCGATATTACTAGTATATTTTTTTGTATTAAATAATAATTTTGATAATTTATTATTTTTTAACTTTAATTTTACTTTTTTTAAAATTTCTTTATCTTTAGCCATGCTAACGGCTAAGTTAACATATTCTTCATCGGTTGTAGTTATCAATTCTTCAAGATCTAACGCTTTGAGCATGCTTGATGCGACATTGCTTGTAAAACTATTTCCACTTTTTGTAATAATTGGGATCTCGCACCATAATGCACTACTTCCGGTGGAGTGAGCAGAATATGGAAATGTATCTAAAAAAATATCAACATTTTTAATTTTTGATAAATATTCATTGTAGCTTTTTGTATATTCTAAAAATTTTATTCTTTGCTTAGGAACATTAAAATTTTTACAATTTTCTAAAATATTATACTTTGCAATATCATCTGTATAATTTAGTAATAAAATAGAATTATCTACTTTTTTTAAAATTTTCATCCATAAACTAAAAATTTTTGGATTAATTTTATAATTTCTATTAAGAGAGCAAAAAATTAAGTTGCTATCATTTATTTTCAAATCTGATCTTTTAAATTTTACGTTATCAATATATAGATCATCGTCATTAACCATAAATGAATTTGGCATATAAATTATATTTTCTGTAAAAAATTGCCTATTTGAACTATTAACGACTGTGCTATCTGCAATTAAATAATCCATATTTCTAATCGCCGAAGTTCCCGCATATCCTAAAAAGTTTAGTTGTAGTGGGGCACACCTTTCTCTAAAAATATTGAAACGATTTCCTTTAGTAAAACCCATTAAATCTATTGCAATATCAATCTTGATTTTTTTTGATACATTAACTACTTCATGATCACTTAAGTCCGAAACATTAAATATTTCTTTAATATTTTTAAATTCATTTTTAATTAAATTATTATGAGAATTTTTGAAATTAAATAAATAAATATTAAATTTTTTTGTATTATGTTGCTGCAACATTTTATTTATTTGAAAAGCAACCGCATGCTTACAAAAATTACCAGAAAAGTACCCTATATTAATTTTTTCATTAGTATTTTTTTTTATATCTATTTCTTTTTTTCGAGTATTTTCAAAATCTGTATAGATTTTTGTATTAATCATTTGTATCTCGGGTGAGTCAAAAATTGATAAAGCTGCCCATGGTGTTATAGATTTTTTGTTGTCTAAAATTTTCCTTTTAATCAATTCAAAATTTTTTTCATAATTATTCCAATTACAAATCCTATTATTTATAAAAAATATAGATCCTAAGAGGTAATTGTAATTATTATTTAACTCATAAAGTTTTAAAAAAATTTCTTTTGATTTTATAAAATTTTTAATTTCTCGATAGGAAACTGCGAGAGAATACAACGAATCTTGATGAGATTGATTAAATCTTAAAGATAAATTAAAATTTTTAATCGCATCTTCCAACTTATTCATATAGTTATAGACCAATCCTTTTAAATAATAAGGCTCAAAATAATTCGGATTAATTTTGATTGCAGAATTTAAATTTTCTATAGCTTTTTCAAATTTATTTATTACCATATAAGTGTTGCCTAACATTAAACTTAATTTAAAATTCTCTGGTTCAATTAAAAGCGCCTTATTTAAATAACTTATTGCAATCTCAGGTTTTTCCCCCTGAATAAATAAATTTGCAATATTTATTAATGGATCAATATAATTTGCGTTAATGTTAGATGCCTTTTCCCAAGAATTTTTTGCAAAATTATATTTTTTTAACTTTAAATAAACGATACCTAAAAAATTGTATGCCTCATATGAATTTGGGTTTGATTCGATAAATTTTTTTAATAATTTTAATGACTCATCAAAATTATTATTTCTAAATTCCTCTACAGCTTGTTTTTCTAATGACATTTTACCTTAGAGATAATGTTGTACAACTTACTTTCAAATAAGGATATCTTTTAGTTATAATTTTCTTTATATTTTTAAAAGACTCGTTGTGAATTTTTCTTTCTATTAATAAATTAAATTTTTTTTTATTATTAGCAATTTTTGCTGCACCACAATCTTCATGGTTAATAACGATTAATTTTGATATTTTATGTAATTTAATTGATATGACTAGATTATCCCAAAATGTTTTGTGCCATTTTTTAAATTTTTTATTAGTTACGCCAATGGCAGAACCCGCTATCGTAAATGAACTATATTTCCCAGAAAGCTTTTTATTTTTTAAATAATTATATACCTTCCTCTGAAATCTTGGATCTATACATGAGAGAACCATTGCTTTATATTTTTTCGTCAAGGTACCAACCAACTTTCCTTATTATTTTCAAAATCAAACTTAGCTCTTCTATGTCCTTTTGCTGCTAAATAAAGCCATTCAACAGATTTAATCCTACACTGAATAACTGTAAAATTTTTATACCCTTCTTCACTTTTTTCCATCGTGTAATCAAAATCTTCTAATTTTGAAATCATTCCTGAGGTAGGATAATTTGAAATTGTTCCAGGTGGGTCATCAGTTAAATAACACCTTCTACTTATATGTTGTGTTTTTTTCCAAGAATCTTCAGTTATAGAATTTTTATTATTAATTATACATTCTACTTTTACTCGCAATTGAATTTTTTCTTCTTTATCATAAAAAACTAGTGACGCATTTTTGTTTTTTTTTAAAATATTTATTTTGGAAGATCTTAAATCAGTATGAAATTGTAAAAGACTATTACTTCTATCTGATTTTCTTAACACAACTATTCTACCATCAATTTCGTTTTGGTCGGAACAAATAAATACTGGAATTCTAAAGGGTGAATTTCTATTTTTTATTGCGTCATCAAGCATTGACCAATACTTATTCTGAATTTCTTTTAAATTTTCATAGTATGCTGGCTGCATACAATATTACTTCCTAAATCTCTTGATTAAACTAGAAGTATCTAATCTGTTTCCACCCATATCCTGTAATTCTGAGTAATATTTATCTACAAGTTCTGTTACAGGCAACAATGAACCATTATTCTTAGCTTCGTCCATTGCGATTTTAAGATCTTTTCTCATCCAATCTACTGCAAAACCAAAATCAAATTTGTCATCTATCATAGTCTTGTATCTGTTTTCCATCTGCCAAGATTGAGCTGCACCTTTAGAAATAACTTCGATCACATCTTCCATATTTAATCCAGCTTTCATACCAAAATTAATACCTTCTGATAATCCTTGTACTAAACCAGCAATACATATTTGATTTACCATTTTTGCTAATTGTCCATTACCCGGTCCACCCAATAATTTCATTTTCTTACTGTAACACTCAATTTTGTCTTTAGCTTTGTCAAAGTCAGCTTGATCCCCTCCTATCATTACAGTAAGTGCACCATTTTCTGCTCCAGCTTGTCCACCTGAAACAGGAGCATCTAAAGAACCAAAACCATTTTTTTTTGCATGGTCATAAATTTCTTTTGCTATTTTTGCGGACGCAGTTGTATTATCAATATAAATTGATCCTTTTTTAATACTTTTAAAAACTCCTTTATCACCAAAGGTAACTTCTCTTAAATCGTTATCATTTCCAACGCAGGTAAATATATACTCAGCATCTTTTGCTGCCTCTTCGGGTGTATTAGCCAATTTACCTTTATATTCACCAATCCATTTTTCTGCTTTTGATTTTGTTCTATTAAAAACAGTTACATTATGTCCACCTTTTGATATATAACCAGCCATTGGATATCCCATGACACCAAGACCAATGAAAGCTACGTTACAAGACATTTATAATGTTTAAAAATTTAAGTTTAAAAGTAATTTTATTTGGATTTATATTTACATTTTTTTCAAGTTTTGGACAGAGTTTTTTTTTAGGATTATTTAATACTAGTATAAGAGACGAATTATCAATTACACATGGACAATTTGGTTCAATTTATGCGTCTGCAACTTTACTTAGTAGTTTTGTTTTAATTTGGTTTGGAAAAAAAATAGATGATATAAACATATCAAAATTTGCATTTTTTGTAATTTTATTGTTATCATTTTCTAGTTTTTTCTTTTCAATCATATCCTCTACTTTATTATTATTCCTAGCTATATTCTTAATGAGATTCTCTGGCCAAGGTATGATGTCTCACACAGCAACGACTACAGTATCGAGGTATTTTACAAAATCTCGTGGGAAAGCTTTAAGCACCAGTTGGTTTGGCTTGTCCTCAGCTGAATTTATTTTACCTGTATTAATTATTTATCTTTTATCAATTTATGATTGGAAAATTATATGGAAATCTATTTCTCTAATAGTTTTAATAATTTTGCCTTTAGCTTCTTATTTTTTGGTAAAGAATCTCAGTTTTGAGTCTAGAGAAACCGATGGAACAGAGAAACAAAAAGAAAAAAATATTAAAAATTGGAAAAGAATTGAAGTTTTAAAAGATTATAGATTTTATATTATTTGTGCAAATATGTTGGCTATGCCTTGGATAGCAACTGGAACTTTTGTTTATCAATCATTTATTTTAAGCTCAAAAAATTGGGGCCCTTATATAATTGCACAATCCTTTATGGCTTACTCAATTTTGTCTGTTATAACTTTAATCATATCTGGAATTTTAATAGATAAATTTACTAGCAGAAAATTAATTGTTTATATGAACATACCTTTATTGATATCAGTCTTTATAATCATTTATTTTGATCAGTCTTTTACGGCTTTTATTTTTTTAGGATTAATCGGAATATCTAATGGATTTGCAAACGTACTAGGGTCCTCAACTTGGGCAGAAATTTATGGTGTAAAATATATTGGATCAATAAAGGCCCTTACAACTGCGTTGATGGTATTTGCAACCGCATTTGGAACTGCTTTGTTTGGTTATTTAATAGATAGGGATTTTTCTATCGAACAGATTGGCGTGATATCAGCGATATACATATCGATTTCACTTATTTCTTTATTTTTTATAAGAGGAAAACTAAATCCTATATTATCTAATTAAAACTTGATTTATTTCTTTACCAAGTATAAATACCTTGCATGGCTAGAGTTACAGTAGAAGATTGTATAGATAAAGTTGAAAGTCCTTATGAGCTGGTGCTTGTTGCTAAAGAAAGAGCAACGCAACTAAATTCGGGTCTAGAAGCAACTGTTGATAGAGATAATGACAAAAATACTGTAATAGCCCTTAGAGAAATCGCCAACGAAAACGTTAAGGTTTCAGATTTAACCGATAGCGCGGTTTATAAATTAAGGAAACATGTGGAACAAGTTGATGAAACTTCTGTGGAGGATGAAGAGGTAGGTGATGATTTCGAAAATTTATATAAAGGTGAAATTTCAAAAAGTGGTGTTCCAATACTACCATCTAAAAGAGCTAGAAAAATACCAGAAAAAATACAAGTGTCTAAAGATGATTTAAATGAATTACAAAATTCAACAGATCAAGTTTCACAAGAAATTCCTAGCGAAGAGAACGAAGAAGCTGAAGTTTCAATTGACGAATTAAAAGATCAAGAGACTGCCGACACATCAGATGCTTCCGACACAAACGATCAATAGTTAATTTATATTTCTTTTAAAGAATTTCTTAATAAATTATAATAAACTAGTTCATAGTTTATGAAAAAATCATTGATTATCGCATGTGACGGAGAAGCAGCTAGTGGAAAAAGCACTGGAGCAAAATTAATATCAAAAAAATATAAATTATCACTTATAAATTCTGGATTACTTTATAGATATGCAAGTAAATTGATTATTGAGAACAACCCTAAAAATTTAATTATTTTTTTAAAAAAAAAATTTAAAAATATTAATTATAAAAATATATCAAAACTAAATCTTCATACACAAAAAATTGATGAACATGTGGGGCCATTAGCTAAAATTAAAAATGTTAGATTGATTATGAAGAAAACACAAAAAAAACTGATTAAAAATAATAAGAGAATTTGTGTTGAGGGTAGGGACATTGCATCCACAATATTAAAAAAAAATCCTAAATATGATATTGCATTTTATTTTAAATGTAGTCTTAAAAAAGCAAGTTATAGGAGATGGGTTGATTTAAAAAAAAAAATACCATTAAAAGAAGTTAGTAAATCTTTAAGAAAACGTACTTCAATGGATAAAAAAAGAAAGCATAGCCCGTTAAAAAAAGCTAAAGATGCAATTTTGATAAGAACAGACATTTTAAATAAAAAGATGATGATAAAAAAAATGTCAGATGTCATTGAAAAAAAAATTAATTAAATTCTTTCATAATTTTTTCCCTGTGCTCATCTAAATCCGGGATGTCTCCACGAGTTTTTTCATCTTCATATGTGGACATTTTAATTGGATTACCAGCAAGTTTAAAATCTCCAATAACTTTATGATAAGCTTTAACGATCATATTTCTTGCCTCTACCTGAGGATTTTCAACAGCTTCTTTTATATTAAAAATTGGACCACATGGAATTTTCAAACTTTCTAAATTTTTTACCCATTCATTTGTAGTTTTATTAATAAGTTTCTGTTCTAGAATTTTTTTCAACTCATTCATATTTTCACTCCTCGATGAATTTGATTTGTATTTTTTATCCATTATCAAATCTTTGAGATCTAAAGCATTACACAAATTTTCAAATAATTTATCGTTACCTGCAGCAATTATTATGTAACTATCTTTTGTCTTAAAAGCCTCAAATGGAGCTATGGATGGATGACGAGATCCCATTGGTTTAGGAATTTCATTTTTAGATAAATATCTTGCAATCGCGTTTTCGAGGATTGCAATTTGACAATCTAACATAGATACGTCTATGTACATCCCTTTACCTGTTTTTTGTCTATCATACAAAGCAGCATTTATTCCAATAGCTGTAAATAATCCTGCAGTAATGTCACCAATTGATGTTCCTACTCTTGTTGGTTCTGAATTAGGTTGGCCTGTTACGCTCATTAATCCACCCATACCTTGTACGACCATGTCATACGCTGGTAATTCTTTCAACGGACCTGTTTGTCCAAAACCTGATGCAGAAGCGTAAATTAATTTGGGATATTTTTTTGAAACTTGTTTCCAACCAAAACCCCATTTTTCTAAAGTTCCTGGCTTAAAATTTTCAACAAGAATGTCAGCTTTGGCTAAAATTTTTTCGAATATTTTTTTATCATCTTCATTTTTTAAATTTAAAGCAATGCTCTCTTTACCTCTATTTAAAGACATAAAATATGCAGAGTAATCTTTTACAAAAGGTCCAAACTTTCTTGAATCGTCTCCTATTTCTGGAGCCTCTATTTTAATAACTCTTGCGCCCAAATCGGACAATATCATTGTGCAATAAGGACCAACCAATACTCTTGTTAAGTCTACAACTAATAAATCTTTTAAAGGACCATTCATATGCAATTTTTTGTACTTTTAGGCAACTTGACTCTTGAGCCTAAGTTATCTTTAATACACTTTTTTTAATAACTACAGAAGGAAAAAAATGTTTAGAAAAATATCATTATATTTCACTTCATTAGTATTTCTTTTAACCACTATAGGATCTGCATATGCGGTTACTTTAAAAGCTAGCCACCAATGGCCAGGTACGCCTAGAGCTGATGGTTCATTCGATCCGAGACATGAGATGGTTCAAATAATTGCTGATGAAATGAAAAAGGCAAATGTTGGTGTAGATATAAGAATCTATCCAGCTAAATCATTATATAAACCAAAAGAACAGTGGAAACCAATGACAACAGGTCAATTGGATATTTCTGCTTTCCCATTAGCTTATGCATCTAAATTTCATCCAGAATTTGACGCAACTCTAATGCCAGGAACAGTAAAAAATCACGATCACGCATTAAGATTTAATAAAGGTCCAATGATGACTGAAATTAAAAAAATTATTAATGATGCTGGCGTTGTTGTATTGTCAGATGCATGGTTAGGCGGTGGTTTTGCATCAAAAACAAAATGTATTAAAAATCCAAGTGATGCAAAAGGTCAAGTAATGAGAGCAGCCGGTAAAGCTTTTAATCAAATGTTAGAACAAGCTGGTGCTGGAATTCAAAGTATGCCTTCATCTGAGATTTATACAGGTTTACAAACTGGTGTACTAACTGGTGCAAATACAAGTTCTGGTAGTTTTGTAAGTTACAAAATTTATGAACAAGTTACATGTGCAACACCTCCAGGTAAATTTGGTCTATGGTTTATGTATGAGCCAATTTTAATGTCAAAAATGAGTTTTGATAAGTTAAATGCTAAGCAACAAAAAGCTTTAATGAAAGCAGGCAAAGTTGCTGAGGAATACATGACAGCTCAAGTAGAAAACTTAGATAAAAAATTTGAGGAAGCTTATAAAGCTGCTGGTGTTAAATTAGTATATATGGATGCCAAAGATCATGCTGCGTGGGTTGAAATTGCAAAACAATCATCTCATAAAGCATTTGCTGAAAAAGTTCCAGGTGGCGATAAGCTAATGGAAATGGCTTTAGCAGTAGATTAAAATAATATATAAAGAACCCCTGTTTAATTTTATTAAATAGGGGTTTTTTTATGAAAAAAAAATATCTAAAATTTTGTGATTTAGTTGCAAAAGCATGTGGTGCTTTTGCTGTTTTAGCTTTGCTTTTATCAATTTTGGTAATTGTAGAACTTGTATTTGAAAGATATTTTTTTCAAAGAGCAATCACTTGGCAAACAGAATTAGTAACAATGCTTTTAGTTGCCTCAACTTTCATTGGAAGCGCATATGTATTAAGTGAAAAGGCACATGTGAGTATGGAATGGATATATGATTTTTTATCTAAAAAAAATATTTTAAGACTTAAAATATTTACTTCGTTAGTAAGCTTGTTATTTTTTTTAATTTTATTTTATTTTGGTTTTTTAATGGTTGAGGAAGCATTTACAAAAAATTATTCAACAGGAACTGTTTGGGATCCTCCTTTATGGATTCCATATTCATCAATGATGATTGGCGCAGGTTTAATGATTTTGCAGTATATTGCTGAAATAATCAAACTTACTGATGAGAAGGATACAAACTAATGGATCCATTGATAATTGCAATAATAGTTGCGGTCTTTACTTTAATAGTCTTGTTCTCCGGAATCCCGATTGCGTTTGGTCTAAGCTTTGTATCAATAGCTCTTTTAGTTGCTTTTGAAGGTTTGCAGATGTTGGATGTTTTTGCTGAAACATTTTATGCAGGTCTAAATTCTTTCGTCCTTCTTTCAATACCAATGTTTATTTTGATGGGAATGGCAGTTGCTAACTCTCCTGCTGGAAAGGATTTATACACTGGATTAGATAGATGGCTTTGGAGATTACCAGGCGGGTTAGTAATTTCAAATATAGGAGCTTGTTCAATATTTGCTGCTCTTAGTGGATCAAGTCCAGCAACTTGTGCTGCTATTGGAACAATGGGAATTCCTGAGATGAGAAAAAGAGGATATTCAGATCAAATAGCTACAGGAACTATAGCAGCAGGAGGCACATTAGGAGTGTTAATTCCACCTAGTATCGTTTTAATTGTTTATGGAATTGCTACCGGTACATCTATTGGAAGATTGTTCTTATGTGGTTTGATACCTGGTTTTATGTTAGCCGGAATGTTTGCAATATGGGCACTAATACACAGTTATTTTATAGATAAGGACTCTGCAAAAGCTTTAAAAAATAGGAAACCTCCAACTCTAAAAGAAAAACTAGAAGTTTTACCAAGAATACTTCCTTTCCTAGCGATCATAGCTGGTGTTTTATATGTATTATATGGAGGTGTCGCAACGCCCTCAGAGGCATCTGGTGTTGGAGCTTTTTTAGTTTTTGTATTAATTGCAGTCGTTTACAAGATTTACCAACCAAAAAAAATATGGAACATTGTTAAAGTCTCTATGAAAGAGAGTGTAATGATAATGTTCATTATTGCTGCATCATATCTTTTTGCATTTACCCTTTCTCAACTTTATGTAACCCAATCGCTTGCACAAAGTATGGTAGAGTTAAGTTCGAATAAATGGGTAGTGTTTATTTTAATAAACATATTTCTTTTAATAGCAGGATTTTTTCTACCCCCTGTTGCTGTTATTGTCATGACTTCAGCAATATTACTACCTGTTATAACAACTTTAGGTTTTGATCCTTATTGGTTTGCAATAGTATTTACTATCAATATGGAAATAGGATTAATAACACCTCCAGTTGGATTAAACCTTTATATAATTAAAGGTATTACCCCTGACGTAAGTTTGTCAGAAATTTTAAAAGGATCTATACCATTTATGATAATAATGGCGTTAGCTATACTAATTTTATGTATTTTTCCTGAAATCGTTACTTGGTTACCTGATAAAATAATGGGTAAAGCACTTGGATATTAATAAAAAAATCAATAGAAAAATTTCTGTTGCACCTATGATGGACTGCACAGACAGACACGATAGATTTTTTTTAAGACTTATAAGCAAAAATGTAATGCTGTATTCAGAAATGGTTGCAACAAAGTCGGCAATTCATGGGGATAGAAAAAAAATATTAGGGTTTAGAGAGGAAGAGAAACCTGTTGCACTGCAAGTAGGTGGCTCTGATAAAAAAGAACTATCTGAGGTAGCAAAAATCTCAGAGGATTTAGGTTACGACGAGATAAATCTTAATCTAGGGTGTCCAAGTAAAAAAGTACAAAAAAATTCTTTTGGTGCCTGTTTAATGAAAGAACCAGATCTTGTTGCAGAATGTATTAATGAAATGTCTAATTCTTGTAAAATTCCAGTTACTGCAAAAACAAGAATTGGTTTTGATAATACTGAAGAATTTGATTATCTAAATATGTTTATTAATAAAATTAAGGATGCCGGATCATCGACTATCATTTTACACGCTAGAAAGGCTATTTTAAAAGGGTTAACGCCGAAGCAAAACCTTAATATTCCTAAGCTAAACTATAAAATGGTATATGAAATAAAGAAATCAAACCCAGATTTAGAAATTATTATAAATGGAGGTATTACCTCCATACACCAAATAAAAAATCATTTACAAAATTGTGATGGTGTAATGATTGGAAGAGCTATTTATCAAAACCCTTACTTTTTAAGTGAAATAGAAAAAAAAATTTTTAACAATACTAATGTTTTATCAAGAGAGGATATTGTTAAAAAACTTTTAAGTTATTTAGAAGAGGAGGTTAAAAATGGTACTAAAGTTAATCATATAATGAGACATACCGTTGGTTTATATTATGGACAACCCGGTTCTAAAGAGTGGAAAAGATATTTAAGCGATAATATGATGGCAAGAGATTCTGATTTTCAAAAAGCAAAACACATCATGGATATTGCTCAAAATAATGAAAAAGCAAATCAAGCTTCAATTTAATGGAAAGCATAGATACTAGTACAATTATAAATTTACTTACAGTTTTAGCTATTGCAGCTACTGTAGCTGGTTTTATGGCAGGATTGTTGGGTGTTGGTGGAGGAATTATAATGGTTCCTGCTTTATACTATGCTTTTAGTGTTCTAGATTTTGATATCTTAACAAGAATGCATTTATCAGTTGGAACATCACTCGCAATTATTATTCCAACTTCAATCATCTCTACAAAAACACATATGGAATATAAAGCTGTTAATTTTAAAATGGTTAAAACTTTTGGTTTGTTAATTGTGCTTGGGGTTCTAGCGGGTACATTTTTAGCTGTTAATATGAAAACCCCAGCTTTGGTTTTATTTTTTGCCTTTTTTTCATTTTGCGTTGGCCTATTTTTTATATTCTTTAGAGATAAATTATTAGAAAATCCTAAAGAGATTTCAAAAATGGTTAAAAATATATCAGGTTTATTGATTGGATTTATATCGGTGCCATTAGGAATAGGTGGTGGTTCGTTGATGGTTCCGTTTTTAAGAACATTTGGTTATGATATCCGTACATCTATTGGCACAGCTGCTGCAGTTGGTTTTTTAATTGCTTTAACAGGAACAACAACAATGATCATTGGCGGAAATATAATTGACAATGTAAAATCTCCGTTCTCTTATGGTTATATTAATCTCCTAGGTTTTATTGTATTTGTCCCTATAACAATGATAATGGCACGAATAGGAGCTAAAGTTGTTTATAAAATAAACAAAAAATTACTTAGTAGAATATTTGGCTGTTTTTTACTCATTGTTTCTGTTAGATCCTTCATTGAGTATTTTAGCATAACTTAATTAAGTAGGTTTATCTGTCTTTAACGTTTTTAATAAATGAATATTGGCACTTTTTTTTGTTAATCATATTTGCTGCCAGCGCTGTAGGTTTTTTTGCTGGTCTCTTCGGAATTGGCGGTGGATTAATTTCAGTCCCTTGCTTATTTTTTATTTTTGAAACATTAAATTTTGATAAAAATTTTTTAATGCATTTAACAGTAGGTACAGCTTTTACTATTACAATTTTTACATCAACGGTATCTGTATTGACACATAATAAAAATAAACTCGTAGATTTTAGTGTAGTAAAAACTTTTGGTATTTTTGTTGTTATTGGGGTTTTAGTAGGAACTTTTTTTGCATCAACAATGAAAACAAAAACGTTGGTTTTATTTTTCTCAGTTGTTGTTTATTTCTTTGGCGCATATTTAATGATGGCCCAAGAAAAAGTTAAAAAAATTAAGCCTAATTCCTCTATTACACCAAGAGTAATATTAGGCTTGTTTTCTGGTTTTGTTTCGGCGCCGATGGGTATAACAGGTGCAATGATCAACGTTCCAATTCTTAGATATCTTGGTTATCCAATTAGTAAATGTATCGGTAGTGCAGCTGCAATTGGTTTCTTTATATCTTTTACAGGGTCAATAGGTTTTTTAGTTTCAGGCTTTTATTTCAATGTGAATTTACCTTTCAGTATTGGTTTTATAAATATTCCTGCATTTATATTATTTGTTCCAATTACAAGTTTTATGGCAAGGATAGGCGCAAATACAGTTTATAAAATGGATAAATTAAAAGCACAAAGGCTTTTTGGAGTTTTTCTTTATGTAGTAGGAACAATATTTATATATCGTTTCTTTAATTTATAAGTATAAATTATTTGATGAAGAAACTTGCTCTAATATTTTCGGCCCTAATTGTATGCCTGAACGCATTTGCTGATGATTTAAAAAACAATCTAAAAGAAGAATTCCAAAGCGAATTTTACACAAAAATGGATAAATTTTCTAAAGAATTAAGTTCTGCTTTAGCAAATAAACTTCGAACACATGAAAGAATAAAATATTTAGATATATCCATTGGGCTACAAGAAAAACTAAAACCCACCTTTGAAATTCAAAGTATAAATAAATTACGAGAGGAAACTAATAGTGTGTGGTTTAATCAAACAAACATTTTATCTCACGATGGAGATACCACAATTAATCTAGGTATAGGAAGGAGAGAACTATTTAATAACGAAACTTTAATGACAGGCTATAATGGATTTTTAGATTACCAAATTGACGAGGGGCATTTTAGAAAAGGATTAGGATTTGAAGCAGTCTCTAGTAAGTTAGATTTAATTGGAAATTATTATGATGCAATATCTGATACAAAAGATACGGATGAAGGACAAGAAAGAGCATTAGATGGATATGATGTTAAATTGAATTTTCATTTAAACAATATTAAAAATACCGATTTATTTGCTCAATTGTTTGAATGGGAAAATCCCGACTCCACTTATAAAGAAACGGGGGAAAAATTCGGTTTAACATCAGTCATAGGAAATTTTTCATTAAAGGCAGGTTATTTGAATGATAACAAAAATAATGATGGGTATTTTGGAAGTATTAAATTAGTTATTCCTTTAGGAAAAGAAAATACTCAGATCAATAGCAAAAACAATAATAAAGAACAATTAAGTATGAGAAAAAAATTATATATGCCTGTACAAAGAGAGAATAAAATAAAATTAGTTAAAATTTCCTCGGGTGTTCAAGTTGGAGGTTTTTAAAAATGGGTATAAAAAAATTCTTACTACTTTTATCTTTTTCATTTATATTTTTTTCATTAGACATAAATGCAAAAGCGGAGACTTGCCATAGAAATGCAGATGGTAAAATTGTAGTGGATGACGAATCTGCAGATGGATCTGATGTGGTATCTCATGATGGAACAACGTGGAATAAGGATTATTGTAATGAAGTTCCATTATTTTATAAAGTAAAAATTTATGAGGCAATGTTTTGTTCTAGTGATCCGTATGTTGAGGGCTCAGGAGATACTGGTTCTAATCCAGATTTAACATCTTGTATAAAATTTTTTACTAATACATCGGGTAAAGAATTAATAATTCAGCCTAACTCAAAATCAGATTTATTTGATGGAAATGTTGCATTGCCTATTGGAACATTCCCATATTCAGTTTTAATGGTAGACAATGAATTAGGTATTAAACACTATGAAACTTATATAGATACTGGAGGTAATGATGCAGATATAAATGGATACGGAGCTGCAGCATTTTCAAATGGTAAAACATGTTATACTCACGCTAAAACAACGTCTTTTACAGGGAAAAGTAACGCAACAATTCATGGAAAAACTATAATTTCATCTGACGCTGGAAAAAGTGGTCAATTAGGTCTAATATGTACAGACTCCTTTGACGCTAGCAATCCACCTTCGGACTACGATTATACAACAGAGATCATCGATTCTATAGATGGGACCTGTGATGCGTCAAATGATTGTGATACTACATTTAGACCTTATATAGGTTATCAAGATAGTAGCCTCATATCTGGCCGTTATGCTGGGGTTCTTATTCAAGACGATTTAGAAACAGTTGGAACTGATAGAAATAATTCAACTAGAATAGCTTATATTATTAACTTTAATACTCCAGCAATCATTGATGAGGATGTTATAGCTTTCGAAATGTTATTTAGTACCAGTGAGTCAGTCAGTATTGATTGGGGAGCTGCTAATGATGTTACAAATGCTCTAAAATTAGGAGCTGATCCTTTTCAGGTAAAATATAATTTTACTAGATAATTTTTTGATCGTATTCACCAATTTTACCTGTCTCTTGTAAAAGCTTATCTATAAAATAAAATATTTCTTTTTTTATTTCTTCTGAAGTTGGACTTTCAGTTACAACCACTAAAGAAGGTTT